>CAZVBE010000004.1:0-133576 GCA_964625335.1 uncultured Clostridium sp.
AGCCTACCATGCGGCCCTCTCACCGATCAACCCGGCTTTCGCGGCATAAACGCTTGTATCAAGCCTAGACCATAGGCTTACAAAAATGTTACCGAGGAATTTACACACTAATTTGGGCTTGACTCCCGAGATGATGGAGGATTAAAATGGCGTTTACAAGACATGACCGGGAAGGCCTGGTATATTTTACTATACCATCCTTTGACGAAACCCGGCTTACAAAGCACTGTTTTAGTACAAGGACAGGCGGTTGCAGTAATGGCTTGATTAAGGGACTAAACCTCGGATTTTCAAGACCGGATGCCCGGGAAAATGTAATTGCTAATTTTGAGAAACTGTGCAGCGTATTGGAGATAAGAAAGGAAAGCCTGGTGTTATCCCACCAGGTACATGGGAAGAACATCAGGACAGTTACGCGGGAGGATTCCGGCAAAGGCATATGGAGAGATACCGATATTAAGAATACCGACGGGCTTATAACCGACGACAAAGGGGTGACTCTTACTACCTTTTATGCCGATTGTGTGCCCCTTTTCTTTCTGGATCCGGTAAATAAGGCCATCGGACTGACCCATGCCGGATGGAAGGGTACGGTTGCGGGAATAGCGGGGGAGACAGTATTAAAGATGTACGAAACCTTTGGTTCAAAGCCGGAGGATATCCTAGTCGGAATAGGACCTTCGATATGCAGGGATTGTTATGAGGTGGATACCCCGGTTATCTCAAAGCTTAAAGAGAATTTGGAAAACTGGGGAGATGTCACAACTTCCTTGGGTAAGGACAAATACCTGTTGGATTTACAGCAGACAAACAGGGCCGTGCTGGACGGGCATGGTATAAGGGAAAAGAATGTGACTGACAGCGGTTGGTGTACCAGGTGCAGCCGTGAATTGTTTTTTTCCTACAGAAGGGAAGGGAAAAATACAGGAAGCCTGGCTGCCCTTTTGCAGCTGGTTTGAAAGAAACATGAAGGTGGAGAATAGGTTCTCCTCCTTTTTTTTTGTTGCAGCAACTGTAAGGTTGATATCAGCCTTCCATGCCCCGCTTATGAATAGATTTTTTTGGACGAGGGAAGTCTAAATATTGAAATACTTAAGAATGGGGTGAGGAAATGCCGGTAGGTTTGGTAATATTGGTATTTGTGTCTGTACTTATACTGCTGGGAGTTGCCCACAGGGTGCTTGACAGGTTAAGACTGACAGACGGTGGTGCCCTTGCAGTAATTGCGGCAATTCTGGTTGGAACCTTTATACCCGATATAGGCATCACAGAGAATGTAGCTGTTAATATTGGAGGGGCGCTGATACCAATAGCTCTTGCAGTATATCTGTTTATTAAGGCCGGTACTGCCAAAGAAAGGACCCGGGCAGTTGTTGCCGCTGTGGCAGCAGGGGCAGCGGTATATGGTCTAAGCAAGTTTTTACCCGCCGGGCCCGAAGAGAATCAGTTTATGAATTATAACTACCTTTATGCGCTGATAGGGGGAGGAATAGCTTATCTGCTTGGAAGGTCCAGAAGGTCCGCATTTATAGCAGGCATTATGGCTATAATTTTAAGTGACCTTGTACAGGCGGTGGTAAACTGGTATACCGGAATTCCGGGAAGGACAGTTTTCGGCGGCGCAGGCGCCTTTGACGCAACCATAATAGCCGGGGTTTTTGCTGTAGTTCTCGCGGAGGTTGTAGGGGAGACCAGGGAAAAAATGCAGGGTGGAACCGACAGGAAGGATATGGCCTTTGAGGACGGGGAGTTTGTTGAAAACAAAGACAAAATGCAAAGGAACGGCGGGGATACTGATGAGAAATAAATGCAAAGGGTTTATATCTGTGTTTGTTATAGCACTATTACTCATTGGCATGGAGGCATACGCTGATACACAGGGATTTGAGCACAGCAATAAAGGATATTTCGAGGTTTTCGAAAAGGGTACCGGAAACGAAGTTTTTGCCACATCATGGGAAGTAGATGTAGGCGACAGATATCACAGTGCCGACAATAAGATGTATGAAATCGTTGAAGTGGACCAGGAAAACAGGAAAGCCTTTGCTGAGTTTATTGAAGACATAAAAATGCCCGAGATTGATGAAATCTTTGTTACCGAAACTCTGCAGACTGCCAAAAAAGACAGAAAGGTATCTCTATATTTCAGTCATAATGCGGAGTCCTATGTGCCAACCGATGGTACCGACAGCAAATCCGGAAACGGCGGAATAATAAAAGTCGGAGAAGCATTTAAGAAAGGTTTTAATAAATACGGGGTAGAAACAGTAATAAACAAAACTTCCCATGAGCCCCACGATGCCAACTCCTATGTCCGTTCGCGGAGGACGGCCACCCGGCTGCTGCAGGACGGACCTGATGCCATATTTGATATCCATCGGGATGCTATACCAAAAGAACACTATATAGATACAATAAACGATACCCCCGTGGCCAAGGTTAGAATCGTCCTGGGCAGGAGAAATCAAAACCTCAAGGTGAACGAGGAATTAGCGCAGAAGATTAAAGCCATATCCGATAAAACCCATCCGGGTTTTGTTAAGGATATATTCTATGCGAGGGGTAACTACAACCAGGACCTTGCACCCAGGGTGCTTTTGTTTGAGTTTGGCACCCACGAGCATACCAGGGACAGGGCGGAGAACGGTGCAGAAATCTTCGCTGAAATTGTTACAAAGGCATTATACGGGGGACAGACAGCCAAGGGAGAACAGGTGCAGGGTGAGCAGGACAGCAGTGAAGGGTCGGGGTCGGGGATTATATGGATTGTGGCGATTGCCGGGCTGGGAGGTTTGGGCTATTTATTCCTAAGTACAGGAGGGAAAGAGATAAAGTCCAAGGTAAAGGGTTTTGCCAAAAAAGAATTCGGCAGCTTTCTTGCCAGAAGAAACAAAAAGGATGGCAGGCGGTAAGCCAATGGAAAACTACGGCCGAATTCTAGTATCCGGGATAGCGGTGGGAAGCATTGGACGGCTTTTACTCTTAAGGGTTGACTATAGGCAGTATCCCAGTTTCCCCAGAGGCTATGTTACGCACCTGGTGCTGGGCATTATTGCCGCCGCCCTTGGAGCAATAGCCGTCCCCGCCCTTGCGGAAAAGGAATACACGGCGGTCACCTTTCTTGCACTGGCTGCGCAGCAATTCCGGGAAATAAGGAGCATGGAACGGGACAGCCTGGACCGGGTTGACGGGACCGAGCTTGTACCAAGGGGCTCGGATTACATAGAGGATATAGCAAAGACCTTTGAGGCCAGAAACTACATCGCAATGGTTACCGCACTGACGGTCAGCCTCACCGTATATCTGTCCGGGAATATCATTTCCGGGCTGTTGGCGGGTACTATGGTTTTTTTAAGCATACTACTCTCGCTTAAGGGCGAAAAAATCGGAGACATTGCCCATGTTATCAAAGCGGAAATTAGCTTTGATGGTCCTCTCCTTATGGTTGACGGTGTAGTTCTGATGAATATAGGCCTTCCGAAGGTAAGGCAGAAGTATCTCACCCGGGCTTTGGCGGTAAGGATTATACCCAGGGACGACAATGCAAGGGCTACCCTTGGTAATATAGGGCAGAGGCAGGCGTTGGCGCATAATGCAGCTATCCAGTTGGGAATTAGAAAGGATGTGGATGAGCCGGAGTTCACACCTATTGCGAGAAGAAATACCGAAAGCGGAGATATAGTTCTCGCAATATTTGCCATGGAACCGGATATTGAATGTCTTGTGGAAGCGATAAAACAGACACCGGTATTGGAAAGTTCAAAAAGAAAGCCTTTAGATTCTCCTGCCGGCAGAAAGGCTGCGGATTAGAGGTGGACAAATGGATACCAGGCTTAATGAAGTTATTCTTGCAATAGTGACAACCGACAGTGAAAGGGTTATCCACTCATCCGCCCCGGTATTCTACGCCCGGGACGAAGAGGAGAGGGAAAGGGTGGCGTTGTTGCTGTCAAAAATAACACTGGGTATGGTGCATGATTTGGCAAATGGATGTTTTGTAATAGTGAAACACTAGAGGGAAAAGTGCCTGCGGGATTCCGTGCTCGTAAAAAGAATGCGGAATCCCTTTGCATTATTGCGGAAAAATGGCATAATAGGTGTATGCATTTCACAAAGGGTTTTTGTGATATAATATTAGCAGCAGGTACTAAATGGAGGTAATATCCATGGTGCAAAGGGCGCATATTATTAAAACAGTTGAAGCAGGCAGCATAGCTGAGGAAATGAATGTCCGGCCCGGGGACGTGCTGCTGGAAATAAACAAAAGCCCGGTACAGGACATTATCGAATACAAATATCTTATCAACGAGGAATACATAGAAGTGCTAATCCAAAAACCATCCGGTGAGCAGTGGTTGCTCGAGATAGACAAAGAATTCCATGAGGACTTAGGTCTGGTATTTGAAACGGGGCTTATGGACCTGGGGAAAAGATGCAAAAATAAATGCATGTTTTGCTTTATTGACCAATTGCCGGGGGGTATGAGAGAGAGCCTGTACTTTAAGGATGACGATTCAAGGCTGTCCTTCCTGCAGGGGAATTTTATATCACTTACAAACCTGGAAACCGAAGACATAGACAGGATAATAAAATACAGAATAAGTCCGCTTAATATATCGGTACACACAACCGAGCCGCAGTTAAGGTCAAAGCTTCTAGGAAACCCCAAGGCCGGCGAGGCAATAAAACTGATGTCCTTGTTTTTGGAACACGGCCTTGTACTGAATTGTCAGATAGTGCTGTGTCCCGGACTAAACGACGGGCAGCACCTGGAAAAGTCCCTCCGAGACCTTGAGAGTATGGGGCGGGGCATAGATAGTATAGGGGTGGTGCCGGTTGGGATTACCAAATACAGGGAGGGGCTTTATCCACTTAAATACTTCAATAAAGAAGATGCAAACAATGCGTTAAACATTGTCGGTAAATGGCAAAAACGTTTTTTGCACCGTTACGGGAGCAGGATTGTGTACGCTGCCGACGAATTATACCTTAAGGCGGGATTACCCCTTCCGGCGGCCGGGGCCTATGAACATTTCCCGCAGCTGGAAAACGGAATAGGGATGATGGCGCTATTTAGGGAGCAGTTCGAAAGTCAGTATAAAATGACGGCCTGGGATAAGCAAAGGCCCCGGAAGGTCTCGGTGGCTACGGGACAGGCGGCCTATGGATTCGTGAAAAAAATTACAGCCATGATAGAAGGATCTGCGGCACATTTAAAGGCGGATGTGTACCCGATAACCAATAACTTTTTTGGAGAAACTATTGACGTGGCGGGACTTGTAACAGGCCGGGACCTGATAAACCAGCTGGCTGGAATCAATCTAGGGGACAAATTGCTGATTCCGCAAAGCATGCTCAAATCCGGGGAAGATATTTTCCTGGATGATATATCAGTAACCGAAGTTCAGGGCCGACTGAATACCAAGGTGGAAATATGCCAGGTACACGGCGGAGAATTTTTGCGAAAAATAGTCCGGGAGGAAGAAGTATGACAAAACCTATAGTGGCGATAGTGGGAAGGCCTAATGTGGGAAAGTCCACTTTTTTCAATAAGATTGCGGGAAGAAGGATTTCAATAGTGGAGGATACCCCTGGCGTTACAAGGGATAGAATTTATGCGGATGTTGAATGGCTTGAGCATAAATTTGTTCTTATAGATACCGGCGGTATTGAATTTTCAACCGATAACGTTATTTTGGAGCAGATGAGGATACAATCCCAGATTGCAATAGATACGGCAGATGTTATTCTTTTTATGGTGGATGTGCGGGAAGGCATCACTTCAACCGATTATGAAGTGGCGGATATCCTGAGGAAAACACGAAAGCCGGTACTGCTTGTGTGCAATAAGGTGGATTCGAAAAAAATGGAGGACGATGCATACGAATTCTATAAACTGGGACTTGGGAGCCCCATACCGATATCCTCCGGGCAGCAGCTTGGGCTTGGGGACCTGTTAGATGAAGTGGTGGACAGATTTCCCGTTGCCAAAGAACAGGAGAAGGATGAGGACGTTACAAGGGTTGCCATATTAGGTAAGCCCAATGTTGGCAAGTCGTCACTGATAAACAGATTTTTGGGTGAAGAAAGGGTGATAGTCAGCGACAGGCCGGGAACCACCAGGGATGCCATAGACACCCCCTTTAGGGTTGGCGAAAGGGAATATGTCCTTATCGACACCGCCGGCATCAGAAGGAAAAGCCGTATTGAGGATAAAGTAGAGAGGTATAGCGTTATAAGGGCACTGACGGCGGTGACCAGGAGTGATATAAGCCTTCTTGTTATAGATGCCTGCGAAGGCCCCACCGAACAGGATACCAAGATAGCCGGACATATACACGAGGAAGGCAAGGGCTGTATAGTGGTGGTTAATAAATGGGACCTGGTGGAAAAACAAACTAATACCTCGGAAGAATACAAAAAGAGTATAAGAACCAAGCTTGCCTTTATTGACTATGCGCCGGTTGTCTTTGTGTCGGCGAAGACAGGACAGAGGGTGGGCAAAATACTCGATTTGGTGGATGCAATATCCGGCCAGGCAGCCCTGAGGGTTTCCACAGGGGTGCTAAACGACGTAATAGGTGAAGCCACCCTTATGAACCAACCCCCTTCGGATAAGGGGAAAAGGCTTAAGATTTATTACGGTACGCAGTTTGCAGTTAAACCTCCAACCTTCGCACTGTTTGTTAACGATAAAAAGTTAATGCATTTTTCCTATCTGCGATACATCGAAAACCAGCTGAGGGAGGCCTTCGGGTTTGAAGGAACACCAATAAGAATAGTTGTCAGGGAAAGGGAAAGAAAAGGAGGGGTTTAGCCTATGATTATAATTGCCTCGGCTGTGACGGGATATCTTCTTGGCAATATAAACGGAGCGTACATAGTAGGAAGACTGGCAGGAGGTATTGACATAAGGGAACACGGAAGCAAAAATGCCGGCGCAACCAACGTAAACAGGGTATTGGGCAGTAAACCCGCAATACTTGCCCTTGCTATAGACCTCCTCAAGGGAGTGGCAGCGGTGATTATGGGAAAGCTGCTCTATAGCGGGGATATGGGAGCTATCGCAGCCGGAATTGCGGTTGTCTGCGGGCATAATTGGCCTTATTTCTTAAAATTTAAAGGCGGTAAAGGCATAGCCACTTCGCTGGGCGTATTGATTAGTCTTGACTACCGGGTTGCACTTATACTTATTGCAGCCGGTATACTGATAATAATAACTACCCGGTATGTATCCCTCGCCTCGGTAGTCTGTGCAGCATTTTATCCGGTATTGGTAGTTGCCTATAAACTGTCGGTCGAAATGATAGTCTTTTCAATTGCAATAAGCGTTTTTGCTCTTTTAAGGCATAAAGAAAACATAAAAAGATTGCTTGCTGGAAAGGAATCAAAAATCAGTATAAAACTAACACCAAAAAAGGGGGACTAGCGGAATGAGCGCAAAAATAGCTGTAGTGGGAGCAGGCAGTTGGGGTACAGCCCTGGCAACGGTGCTTGATGGAAAAGGTATTAAACTCAATCTGTGGATTCGTGAAGAGGACCTGCTTGAAGTGGTTAAAGATACCCGGGAGAATACCATGTATCTGCCGGGAGTTAAACTTGGCGGTAACATAAACCCAATGGGGGATATGGAGGAGTGCATTTCCGGATGCGAAACTGTTATATTTTCGGTACCCTCCCACGTTGTAAGGGATGTTGCGGGATCCATAGCTCCTTCTATTCAACGGTCGCAAAGAATTGTAAACGTGGCCAAGGGTTTGGATACCGGTACCTTGAAACGCCTGTCCCAGGTATTACAGGAAGCATTACCGGACAACAAAGTGGCGGTAATGTCGGGACCCAGCCATGCGGAAGAAGTGGGTAAGGGTATACCCACTACGGTGGTTGCGGCCAGTCCCGACAGGGAAATGGCAGAGTATGTGCAAAACCTGTTTATGGCCCCTGCATTCAGGGTTTATACAAACCCCGATATAACAGGAGTGGAGATGGGAGGCGCATTAAAGAATGTTATAGCGCTTGGGGCAGGTATTTCGGATGGCCTGGGATACGGCGACAATACAAAGGCAGCCCTTATGACCAGGGGAATAGTCGAAATAGCAAGACTGGGTGTAAAGATGGGCGCAAAGGCTGCCACCTTTGCCGGGCTTTCCGGGATAGGAGACCTGATAGTAACCTGTACCAGCATGCACAGCAGGAACAGGAGGGCCGGAATTCAGATAGGACAGGGTAAAACCCTGGAGGAAGTGCTTGGGGGCACCCATATGGTGGTCGAAGGCGTGAAATCCACCCAGGCGGCCTATGAGTTGTCGGTGCTTCACGGTATAGAAATGCCCATAACAAGGGAACTGTACAATGTACTGTTTGAAGGGGCAGATGTAAGGAAGTCGGTTGAAAACCTGATGTTAAGAAGCAAGACCCATGAGACAGAAGAGATAGTGGAAGGATGGCAGGTATAAAGATTTGAGCTCCGGGAGAACCCCGGGGCTTAATTTTTAGTAATAATACCTTTTTTCACTCATATATATATAATGTTAATGCATGTTCAATTTAGTATAAGGAGGGATAAAAGGGATGGGAGAATTCAACATATATAAAGACATAGCAGAGCGCACCCAGGGAGATATTTATATTGGAATAGTGGGCCCTGTTAGAACAGGGAAATCAACCTTTATTAAAAGGTTTATGGATTTACTTGTACTGCCTAACATAGATAATCCCTATATCAGGGAAAGGGCTAAGGATGAATTGCCGCAAAGCGGTGCAGGGCGTACCATTTCCACCACCGAGCCCAAATTTGTACCCAATGAAGCGGTTGAGATAGTATTGAAGGATAATGCAAGATTCAGGGTCAGACTGGTGGATTGTGTAGGTTATATGGTAAAGGGGGCCATGGGCCATCTGGAGGATGAAATGCCAAGGATGGTATCTACACCATGGTTTGAAAATAAAATCCCCTTTGAAGAGGCAGCAGAGCTCGGCACACGAAAGGTTATAACAGACCATTCAACCATAGGCCTACTGGTTACAACCGACGGTTCCATTACCGAAATACCCAGGCAAAACTATATACAGGCAGAAGAAAGGGTGGTAAGGGAACTAAAGGGTCTGAACAAACCCTTTGTAATCGTTCTTAACAGTACCCGGCCCGGGTCTGAGGAAACCAGGAATATGGCAGAGGCCCTGGAAGCCAAATACGAGGTGCCTGTATGTATTGTCGATTGTTTGAACATGTCCATGGACGATGTGCATTTCATCCTTGAAAGGATATTGTTCGAGTTCCCGGTTATGGAAATACATATAAACCTTCCCCGCTGGATTGACGGTCTGGACCTGGAGCACTGGTTGAGGAAGGATATTATTAATGCTGTGAGAGAAAGCACAGCCGAAGTAAAAAGGATAAGTGATACCAAGTATATTCCCGGTGCCTTCGAAGAATATGAGTTTGTGCAAATGGCGGAACTGGAAAAGATAAGCCTTGGAGAAGGTATTGCCCGGATTAATGTAAAGCCTCAAATCGACCTCTTCTACAGGGTGATAGGGGAGATTTCGGGGTATTCCCTTGCTGGGGAACACCAGCTTCTGGGGTTGGTAGAGCAACTTTCAGAGGCTAAGAGACAATATGACAGGGTTGCCTCTGCCATAGATGAGGTTTGGGATACCGGTTATGGAGTGGTATCGCCCAGGCTGGATGAACTTATTTTGGAGGAACCCGAAATATTCAAACAGGGAAGCCGGTTCGGGGTTAAGCTGAAGGCCAGCGCGCCGTCCATTCATATGATCAGGGCAGACATTCAGACCGAGGTGTCTCCATTGGTGGGCACTGAGAAACAGAGCGAAGAACTGCTCAATTACCTGATTTCCGAATTTGAGAACAACCCGTCCAAACTCTGGGAGTCTAATATTTTTGGCAAGTCGTTGTATGACCTGGTGAGGGAACAGCTGCAGAACAAGCTTCTCAAAATGCCGGAGGATGCCCAGTCTAAGCT
Source organism: uncultured Clostridium sp. (assembly GCA_964625335.1). GTDB lineage: Bacteria > Bacillota > Clostridia > Ch29 > Ch29 > CAZGUG01. The sequence continues at coordinate 9,987 of CAZVBE010000004.1, forward strand.
CCAGATTACTCTTCAAAGGATAGTCAATGAAGGAACCGGAGGTTTAATTTGTATTATATTATAAAGGATCGGGACCTTCAAAGGGTCCTGTTTTGTTTGTTACATATAAAACAGAAGGGTTCTCCTGTCGGAGAACCCTTCTGTTTGCAGAAAAGACCATATCCCTGTTTATCTGCGGTGAAGCCTGGGTGCACCGATAAATGAAAGGCCGGCCTGGGTAAGGGCCTTTGCGGTTCTGTTTACGGCATTGTGCTTTTCAAGGTAATTCTTCAGCAGTTTATCCATTTCTCCCGAGGCTTCTATTTCCTGCTTTGGACGGAAGTAATCCAGTATGTCTGACGGATGGTCCAAAGTTACTTCTATTTCCGGGTCTCCACCTTCGTGCTTTGCCGAGATGTTTGGCACGTGGCGGGCTACCTCAATGAGTTCGTCACGCCGGTTGTATGGCTGGCGTACAATACTCTTATAGGTTTCGGTTATATGATGCTCAATCCTGACATTGCTTTCCAGTCCAAGTCTGCTTCTTATCTGGGAACTGAATGCAATGGTATTATTGTTTACCGAATTGCTAAGGTTGAATCCCGATAGGGGCGTAGACCCGTCCTCCCTTGCAAGCATACGTCCCATAAGCAGTGTCCACAGCACTGAATATGGATTATCGTTGCCCATAAAAACAGATATCTTGAATCTTACGTCAATACCCAGTTTGTACAGGATATACCCTAGGAATACGGTTCCCGGATTGGTATTCAATACCTCGTCTATGCCGTAGTTTGTATAGTAATAAAGGTATTCGTCAACCCACGCAAGGGGATAATCGTTTGGCTGACCGATGCCGCCGAAGTAGCCTGTGATGGTATCCGGACCGTTAAGGTGCACGTTTGACCCGTCGGTGCCTTTGGTGTCCAGGGTTTCCACATAGCTGGCCCCTATAATCTGCATAGCGGCAGCCACCGCGAGGGTATCGCCATTGTCGTTTTCCTGCTCCTTCATACACCGGACACGGATGTATCTTCCGGGCATTATTTCTTTTTTGTCTATTGCCTGCTTTGCCTCTTCGATAAACCATGGGAAAAACTGCATGGCGCTTATCTCAAGGGTAACAGCTCTGCCTTCGTCAAAGGACATTGTGCCATACTTATCTCCTAGAATTCCCTTTTTATATTCCGAAACCGTGGTAAAGGCGCCTTTGTCCCTTACCGATATCAGCCATTCAAGGTCTTTTACATAGGGGGAATCCTGGTTTCGCAGGCGGCTCATGATATTGGGCAGCTGTCTTGCTTCCCTGGCACGGGCGTTTATCTCTTCGGGGGTACCATACTTCTCAACAATCCTGAGAACGTTCCTTATAAGCTGGTTTTCAGGATCTGTAATAAAACTGTTGATGTCGTCAATAACACAAGGGCTTATGGATAAACAGTCCTTATACATGCAACATCCTCCTTATCATTTTTTTTCATCCAGTCCCGGTTTATTTAAACTCTTCAAACAGCCGCTCAAAATCTTCTATGCTGTCTTTGATATGATACACATGGTCGTCGGTGGGGAACTTTCCGGTTTTGACTTCGTTTATATACTCCTTAAAGGCATTTGTTTCAATTTCGGCTACATTGGTATACTGTTTGACAAATTTGGGCGTGAACGCCTGGAACAGACCCAGCATATCACCGCATATAAGCAGCTGCCCGTCACAGGGCCCTGCACCTATTGAGTAAACGGGGATGTCAAGTTTTTGCTGTATGAATGCAGTCAGTTCAGGCGGTACCGCCTCCAGCAGTATGGAATAGGCTCCCGCCTCCTGGACAGCAAGGGCATCCCTGATAAGTTCTCTGGCGCTGGCCACATCTCTGCCCTGGGCCTTGAAGCCTCCAAGCTGTCCGGAGCTCTGCGGTGTCAGCCCTATGTGCCCCATTACAACCATTCCCGCAGCGGTTATTGCCTCGATGCGGCTGGCAACCCTTCTGCCGCCTTCCAGTTTAATACAGTCCATGTCAGCCTCTTTGAGGAAACGGCCTGCATTTTCCACAGCCTGCTCATCGGATTTCTGGTAAGACATAAAGGGCATATCACCAATAATCCAGGTGTTGGGTGCGCCCCTCCTGACCGCCTGGCAGTGGGAAATACAATCTTCCATTGTCACAGGAATGGTGCTGTTGTAGCCAAGAACCACCATACCAAGGGAATCTCCGACCAAAATCATGTCCATGCCCGCCTGCTCCGCAAAGGAAGCCATGGGAAAGTCATAGGCCGTTATCCATGCTACCTGTTCTCCGTTCTTTTTCATCTTAATAAAATCAAGAATACTTTTCTTTTTCGCCATTACGATCCTCCTTCGAATTTTTGGTAATGTTTGATTTGCACGCAATCTTTATGTAGTATAATAACTTCTACAAAAATATATTTATTCCTATCTTATCCAGAATATTTCTTAAATATTTCCATTGGCAGCGCCGAAGGCCGACGTATAGGGCAGCGGGTGAAACATAAAAAACCAGTTGAATTGGCGCAAGAAATATGTTATATTAATATACGCCGCAAAACATCTGGGTGTGGCGCAGCTTGGTAGCGCGCTTGAATGGGGTTCAAGAGGTCGGAGGTTCAAATCCTCTCACCCAGACCAGATAAGAAACGCTGAAGGCCGCTTGCCCGTAAGGGTAGGCGGCTTTTTACATGTACGCAATATGGGCGTTTGTGAATTGGTAACTACTCATGGTGAGTAGAATTGCAGAAAGTTTCTGACGGTAAGACACAGGTAAGACACACGGTAGACCACAAACTCAAATCATGTTTGCGGCTTTTTTCAGTTCTTCGAGGTAAGCTTGAGTGTATATTTTTCCCTAAATAGAAAATTGTCGAAATATATACCTATTATTAGAAATAAAATAGCAGGAATTTTGCAAATAATAGCCAATTAATATATCTACCACTAATTTTTCTAGGGGGGATGATTTTTGGATGAGTATGCACAAAAAGAAGGGAATTCCAGATCAAAAACAGAGCAGGTATTGAATAGTATAGATAAAAAAATAAAGAATAACCAACTGTTAAGAGAGGTCTATGAAAGGAAGCAGGGGGACTATAACGACCTGATAGAAAAATTTGGGGGCGAAAAAGTATTGATGGCTGTTGAGCTTGTAGAAAGCTACAGGCTGCTCATAGAAATCAACAAAAGCTGCGGGCTGTAAAGAGGCCTATTGTTAATCCAACCGCTCCAGGGATAAAATAATAATAAATTACGGGAAACTTCCATAGGGGATGAAAGCGCCCTGTTGCTGGAAGTTTTCGTTTTGTAGACGGTTAAATCGCATAAAAGTGAGAAGGAAAATGCAGGTATGCGAAGAATAGTATAAGGATAGTTTAATATAGTGGGTGACAATATGGAAAAACCAACTAAAATGAAAAACAAAAAAGGCTACATAAGAATAATATTACTTGCTGCACTGCTTATGATATCAGTAAGGGCCATTGCGGGAATAAGAAGCAATGCATTGGAAACAGCCCTGGTCGAGCATGGCAGTATAAGCATATACGAAAAAGTAAGCGGAATTGTGGTACGGGAAGAGAGGATTATAAAAGCAGCCATTTCAGGCTATGTTACATATATAGCCAAAGAGAACATTCGCGTCCCGGTTAATGAAAAGCTGTTGGAAATAAAGAGTGACAGGATAGATGCGAGTTTAACAGAAGAATATAATGAAATTAATAAAAGACTGCAGGCTCTGGAACAAATGGATAATTCAATCCAGGCAGCGGTGGACGATGATACAATTAACACGAGCCTGTCCAGCATAGGCCTTTTAATAGACCGGGGCGATCTGGCAGCCGTATATCAGGAAAAAGAGAGACTTAACCGGGAAATAAGCTACAGTATTGCGGCCAATACCACCCAGGCCGAAAGGGAAGAACTGATCAGGGAAAAAGAAAGGCTGGACCAAATGATAGAAGGGGGAATAAAGGATGAGCTTTCCCCTTTTTCAGGCGTACCCGTCTATTCACTGGATGGATATGAAGAGATTTTTTATCCGGGAAATATGCAGGAGATAATACCTTCCAAGGTTCAGCCCGAAAGTGCAAAAAAAATAGACCTGACAAAGGAATTAACGGCAGGGGAGCCGGTGCTCAAAATTGTAGATAACCATGTATGGTATCTTGTCTGTGACGTGAGCGAAGAATTTGGAGAAGGACTGAAACAAAATTCCAGCATATCCCTTGAGGTTTTGGACGGCAGCTCTTATACAACAGGGGCAAGGGTCAACAGTATACACCAGCAGGAGGGCGGTTACAAAGTGATATTTGAATCGGGGGACTTTTTCCCCGGACTGTACGAAAAAAGAGTTGTTGATTTGAATGTAATAAAGGAAAAGCACAGTGGATATCTGATACCTCTCATTGCGTTGATTGAAAAGGACGGAGAGTACGAGGTAGAGGTTGTGGAAGCAGAAAAAATCATAAACAAAAAGGTAATAATCAAGGGTGAGGACGGGATTAACGCAGTGGTTGAGAGCGCAGATGCGGGCCCAGAGCTTAAGGTATACGACATGGTTATACTTAGAAACTGACTGGGAGGAATAAAAGATGGATATCCGGCACAATTTGGAACTGATAACAGACAGAATGGAGGAGGCTGCATCAATCTCCGGAAGAAGAGGGAAGGATATTAAACTTGTAGCCGTCACCAAAACCGTAGATACAGAGAGAATCAAGGAAGCTGCGGCATTAGGCATTACCTGTATAGGTGAGAACAGGGTCCAGGAAATTTCAAGGAAATATGATGAATTAAAGGAGTGTCCCCTGGAGTGGCATATGATAGGGCATTTACAGAGAAACAAGGTAAAATATATAATAGATAAGGTGGCATTAATCCATTCGGTAGATACAGTTGCACTGGCAGAGGAAATTAACAAGAGAGCTCTGCAGACAAACAGAAAGGCAGACGTTTTGCTGCAGATAAATGTTTCGGGGGAGGATAGCAAATTCGGGCTCTGTGCCGGCCATATTAAGCGGTTTATTGAACAGACGGAAGGTTTTCAGAATATACATATCAGAGGTTTGATGACTATAGCTCCCTATACAGACAACCCTGAAGAGGCAAGGCCTGTATTTTCGAAGCTCAGGGAGATATTCGAAAAGGTAAGGGCAGAAAAGTACCAGGGTGTGGATATGGATTACCTGTCAATGGGCATGACGGGAGATTACTCTGTAGCTATAGAGGAAGGGGCAAATATCGTCAGGATTGGAACAGGAATATTTGGCAGTCGAAGGTTGTAGCGAGGAGGAATAACAAATGGCAAAGGGTTTATGGGACAAAATACTGGGGTATATGGGATTAGCAGAGACGGAGGATGAAGACAAACCGGAGGAAATAGAAAACGCATACGCTGTTCCTAAAAGAAAGGGCAAGGTTTTGGATATTAGAACTGCATCACAGGTCAAAATGGTAATTTATCAGCCTACCACCTTTGACCAGACCTCAGAAATATGCGATAATTTAAAGAGCAGGAAGCCGGTAATTATAAACCTTCAAAAATTAGAAAACGAAGTAGCTCAGAGGATACTGGACTTTTTGAGTGGAGCGGTATACGCACTGGACGGAAATTTGTATAAAATATCCGGAGGCATATTTGTTGTTGCGCCCAGCAATGTGGATATTTCTGAGCATCTGAAGGATGAATTAAAGGATAAAATGATATTCAAACGGCAAAAATAGGCATGGTTGGAAGGATTCTTGAAGAGGAGGTCAGCAATGGGACAGCTTAATTGGGTGCTTAAAATTTCTTTAAGGTATTTTTTTAGTATTATAGAACTTTTAATTTTTATAAGGATAATCCTTTCCTGGATTAGTCCGGGACATGGGAATCCTATTACAAGGGCCATTTTTGGTTTAACTGAGCCAATTCTGTCGCCTTTCAGAAAAATTTTAGAGAAAAGCTCTTTTAGTACGGGTATGTTTGACTTTTCCCCAATAATTGCAATACTTTTTATCAGGCTTATTGCACAGCCTTTGGCATATTACATTGTAAATCTTTTGTTCTAAGGAATGGGGACACACCGCAGCTAATAAGGTCAGGGGACACACCTTTATAGCTGGTATTCCTTAATGGCCAAGGAATGTCCCCATTAGAATTCCTTTTTACGGAATGTCCCCGATTGATAGACTTCGAGGTCAGGGGACACACCGCAGCTAATAAGGTCAGGGGACACACCTTTATAGCTGGTATTCCTTAATGGCCAAGGAATGTCCCCATTAGAATTCCTTTTTACGGAATGTCCCCGATTGATAAGCTTTGGGGCTATTAAAAATTCGTGGAGGTGAAATTATGATAACTCCCCTCGAAATACAGAATAAACAGTTTGGGAAGAAGATCAGAGGGTATGATGAAAACGAGGTGGATGAGTTTCTCGATAGGTTAACAGAGGATTATGAAGCCCTTTACAGGGAGAATGCAAACCTGAAGGACAGGATAAATATACTCGAAGATAAGCTCAAACACTATTCCGGTATGGAAGCCTCGCTGCAAAATGCACTTATACTTGCACAGAGTACTGCTGATGAAGCCACCAAAAATGCCCAGGAAAAGGGTGGATTGATTATTACGCAGGCTGAAGAGGAAGCCCGAAGAATAATTGAAAGGGCAAATGAAAAGATTATGCATATAGAGGAGCAGTATCAGGAAGCTAAAAAGCAAATGTACATATTCAGAACAAGGTTTAAAACCTTATTGGAAGCACAGCTTGAAACGGTGGTAACCCTCTGTGGGCAGCTGGATGAGGAATAAATTTATTGGAAGCTGCAATTGACTAATAATACGGTTTATATTATAATTCTATCAATACAATTATGGATATGCGATGAATGAGAAGAGTAGCCGTCAACTGTTGACAGAGAGCCGTATAAATGGTGCGATACGGCAGCGGGTAACGGTGAAAATCCCTCGGGAGCAGCAGGCAGAAATTTTAGTAAGCCGAGCCGGGTATACCCGTTACAGTATAGCTTAAAGTGGGTAATACAGCCAATCAGGGTGGTACCGCGGGTAATTCTCGTCCCTTTCATGCAAAGGGATTTTTTAATTGTCTGAAAGACAGAGGTTTGAACAATAAAACGACAGGAGTGGTAATAATGGATTATGGCAAATCGCTAAACCTACCGAAAACAGATTTTCCCATGAGGGCAAATCTGCCTTCAAAGGAGCCGGAAATTATTGACTTTTGGGAAAAGAAAGATATATACAATAAAAATCTCGAAAAATTTGCCGGCAGAAAAAAGTTTATTCTTCATGACGGTCCGCCCTATGCCAATGGTGACATTCACCTGGGTCAGACCCTGAACAAGATACTCAAGGATTTAATAATAAAATCAAAGTCAATGGACGGTTTTTGCGCCCCCTATGTACCCGGCTGGGATACCCACGGACTGCCTATAGAGACCCAGGCTATAAAAAAGCTTGGTATTAACAGGCATGACAAGTCAATACCCGAATTCCGGGCACTTTGCGAAGAGTTTGCACTGAAATATGTAGACTTGCAGAGGAACGAATTCAAAAGGCTTGGGGTCCGCGGAGACTGGGAGAATCCCTACCTTACATTAAAACCCGAGTACGAGGCAAAACAGATTGAGGTTTTCGGAGAGATGGCGAAGAAGGGTTATATATACAAGGGATTAAAACCGGTGTATTGGTGCCCCGATTGTGAAACAGCGCTGGCGGAAGCCGAAATCGAATACGGCGACCGTAAAACCCATTCAATTTATGTGAACTTTCCTGTGACTGAGGATAAGGGATTATTTCAAAAACATACCGGCAGTCTTGACAATGTATTTATGATGATTTGGACCACAACTCCCTGGACGCTTCCGGCAAACCTGGCAATTGCGTTAAATCAAAAGCTGATATACGTTCTTGTGGAAATGGAAGGCACATATTATCTGGTTGCAAAGGATAAGCTGGATGAGGTGCGGGATGTGGGCAAAGCAAAGGAATACAGGGTATTGGCCGAGTATCCGGGTAAGGAACTGGAAGGCGTTGTATGCAAACATCCCTTTATTGACAGGGATTCCCTGGTTATACTGGGGGACCACGTAACCCTTGAGCAGGGAACCGGGTGCGTTCACACCGCGCCGGGCCACGGCGAAGAGGACTTTGTGGTGGGGATGAAATACGGACTGCCGGCTTTAAACCCGGTGGATGACCGGGGTTATTTTACAAAGGAAGCAGGCAAATACCAGGATATGTACTACGAAAAGGCAAACGATGTCATTGTAAAAGATTTGATAGATACAGGGTTTATGTATGCAAACTCGACAATGATGCATTCATATCCCCACTGCTGGCGGTGTAAGGGTCCGGTGATCTTCAGGGCAACCGAACAGTGGTTTGCTTCGGTGGAGGGATTTAGGGACCAAACCCTGAAGGCCATAAAGGGTGTCCGCTGGATTCCTTCCTGGGGCGAGGAACGGATAACCAATATGGTAAGGGACAGGGCTGACTGGTGCATTTCACGGCAGAGGGTATGGGGCGTGCCGATACCCATATTCTACTGTGAAAAATGCGGCCGTCATCTGGTAAACGATACCACCATAAACGCGGTAAAGGAATTGTTTGCCAGAGAAGGTTCAAATGCATGGTTTGAAAAGAGCGCCGGGGAAATACTTCCCAAGGGCTTTAGGTGCGGAGACTGTGAAGGCGAAAGTTTCAGCAAGGAAACGGATACGATGGATGTGTGGTTTGATTCCGGCTCCAGCCATGCTGCGGTACTGGAAACCACTCCGGGTCTTGAATGGCCGTCTACAATGTACCTGGAAGGCAGCGACCAGCACAGGGGATGGTTCCAGTCCTCACTGCTGACAGCGGTTGCCACCCGGGGCAGGGCGCCCTATGAGGAAGTACTGACCCATGGGTTTGTGGTGGACGGAGAAGGCAGAAAGATGTCAAAATCCCTTGGGAACGGTATGGACCCATTGGAAGTGATAGAAGAATACGGAGCGGATGTGCTCAGACTGTGGGTTGCCTCCGCCGATTATAAAACGGATATAAGAATATCGCCTCAGATATTGAAACAGCTGTCCGAGGTATACAGAAAGATAAGAAACACCTCCCGGTTTATGCTGGGTAACCTGTATGATTTTGACCCATCCAAAGACGGGGTTTTATACGACGACCTTCCCGACCTTGACAAGTGGGCACTGCTTAAGGGACAAAGGCTCCTGGAAAAGGTGGTAAAGGCCTACAGGGATTATGAGTTCCATATATTGTTCTACGCTATTCATCATTTCTGCGTGGTGGACATGAGCAACTTTTACCTTGACGTAATAAAGGACCGTTTGTATACCTACAGGGCGGATTCCAAAGAAAGGCGTGCGGCACAGACGGTTATGCACGAGCTTTTATCGATATTGGTAAGGCTTATTGCACCGGTTTTGTCCTTTACGGCGGAAGAGATTTGGCAGTACATGCCGGGAGATAAATCCGACAGGGAGATAAGCGTTCAACTGGAGGAATTCCCGAAGGTTAAGCAGGAGATAAAAAACGACGAACTGGAAGCCAAATTCCAGAAAATACTGGATGTCAGGTATGAAGTTTCAAGGGCATTAGAGCGTGCCAGAGCCGATAAGGTGATCGGACATTCGCTGGATGCAAAGGTTGACCTGTACGCTGATAAAGAACTGCATGATTTTCTCAAATCATTAGAGCAAGAGCTGCCCTTCTTATTTATAGTATCCCAGGTGGAGATTTGCCCGCCGGGGAGCACAGCAAGCCAGGACGCGGTGGAAGGCGAAGAGCTCAAAAACCTCAAGGTGGCCGTAGCCCAGGCCGAGGGACAAAAATGCGCAAGGTGCTGGAACTACAGTACCACGGTGGGGCGGGTGGAAGAACATCCCGGGATATGTGAAAGATGTGCGGCTAATATAGAATAAAAAAGATAAGCGCATTACGCGAATTCCCATAGGGACATTTTATGAACCATGGGTATTTGGTGAGGCAGACAGCAGACTAAGCTGTCTGCCTTACATACATCGCTTCGACAGGAGACAATCCGCAAAGCGTTGAAATGCGTTATGAAGACGAAAACATATGGCTCACTCAGAAGATGCTTGCAACTCTATACAACGTAGAGGTTCATACCATAAACGAGCATATTTCTAAAATTCATACAGATGGAGAGCTTTCACAGGAGGCAACTATTCGGATTTTCCGAATAGTTCAAACTGAAGGTTCACGCCAGGTAGCCCGCGAAATACTGCTTTCCGAGCGCAGTTTTTACCAGAAAGTCACATATATATACGCAATCGCTCCTGACTATGATAAAAATGCAAATACAACCCACGAGTTCTTTGCTAATGTGCAAAATAAAATGCATTTTGCCGTTCACGGGCAGACTGCCGCCAAAGTAGTTATAACCGCGCCTTTAGGCGGCTTTCTTTTTTTATATAATGTGAGCCATGGGTAAGGCGGAGCAGTCTTTACTTCTCAGTTAATTGTAATATGGATTTCCTTGCCAAGACTGCGGACGATTTTAGTGACAAAATCCAGTGAGGGGTTGTAGGTACCGCTTTCAAAACGGGATATGTTGGATCTTTGTGTCCCGACACGTAATGCAAGCTCTTCTTGGGTAATGTTTAGCTGATTCCGGGCATCAATGATTTGTGCGATCAACTCATAACGGGGTTTTAGTTTTTCGTATTCTGCTTTAAATTCCTCGTCCTTCATCAACCTTGCTTCAATATCTTCTAATTTCACTCCTGCTTTATTCATCTTGACACCTTCTTTCATAATATAATTTATAGATTAATGCTTTTTCAAGCTCTCGTTCGGGTGTTTTATTTGTTTTTTTTACAAAGCCATGCAGCAGTACAAAGGTATTTTTCTCATATAAAAAGTAAAATATCCTCGTAATATCGGATGAAAACTTTACCCGCAGCTCAAACAGTCCTTTATAGCGTTTGCCCTTGATCGCGGCTGAAAAAGGTTCGCGGATGTTGATGCCCAGTTTCTTAAGCAGCAATATGTCGCTGTATGCTTTGGCGCGCAGCTTTGGATTCAGCGATAGTAAAAAATCTTCAACAGGGATTTCGCTGCCTCCCTTAATATTATATGCCTGTTATGATAATTATGTTATCATATACGATAACATCCGTCAATGAATATTCACAACCTTTTTAGCTCTGTGTAAAAGAGACACTATCCCTTGTGGGATAATGCCTCTCCTGCTTTTCCCGTATAGGTTTTGATTAACTACTTTTTTTATGGCGTATCAGTTGGAAGGCGGCGGGGAAAATTATTTACGGGAGGATGGGGTATGGAAGACCAAACCAAACAAATAAATACATTGAGCAGAAAGATACACGAACTGTCACACAATATTGAAAGGGCAAAGATTCTTGAGTATGTAAACCTGATGGAAAATCCCAAAAGGCTGCTGCTGATAAATTTTGTGGCCGGACTGGCAAGGGGATTAGGTATAGCTGTGGGTTTTTCGGTATTAGGCGCTGTGGCGATACTCATTCTAAGAAGGCTGGTAGTGTTAAATTTGCCCCTGATAGGCGATTTTATTGCAGAAATTATTAAGCTGGTAAACAGAAGTCTATAAAGAAGGGAAGGATCAAAAATGGACAGCAAAAGCCTCAAGGTATTCAAGGATAAGCTGGAACGGGAAAGGGAAAGCGCAATTAGGACGGTAAAACAGATGGACGATAACGAATTCAATGAATCCCAGGCAGAATATACTAAGGAACTGTCGGTTTATGACAATCATCCGGCGGATATCGGCAGCGAGACCTATGAAATGGAAAAGAATCTGGCGCTTAAGAAACAAAACATGCACAGAATCCAGCAAATAGAACAGGCCCTTGACCGGTTGGAAAAAGGGGAATACGGGATATGTGCCCTGTGCGGACAAGAAATCAGCCATGAACGTTTGGAAGCTCATCCGGAGTCGGATATTTGCCTTGATTGCTCAAGGGGTACCAGATTACCCGGTGAAAGGATAAGGGAAGGAAGACCCGTTGAGGAAAAATCGCTTAACTTTCCCTATAACCGGGAGCCGGGCACAGAGAACGACCGGATAATATTCGACGGTGAAGACAGCTGGCAGGCGGTTGCCAGATACAATAGAAGGGAAGATGACCCAAGCAATCAGACGGGGGATGAACAGGGGCTGTGGGATGAAATTCCTTCGGGGCTGGTGGAGGATATTGACAGGATAAGCAACCGGTACTTTAAAAATACGCTTGATGAGGAGTATGAGGAATAACCGGTTTTACAAATAGAAGGTTTGTGATAAAATCTTTATGGATAAATAAGCTTTCAGGGGGTATTTCATGACATGGATTATTGCATTATCGGTAGTTGTTGCGGACAGGATATCAAAGTGGATATGCCAGACTTCTTTGCAGCCGCTTGGCTCTGTGCCTGTTATAAAAGGTATTTTTCATCTGACCTATGTAGAAAACAGAGGGGCAGCCTTTGGCATTTTGCAGAATAAAACCTGGTTTTTTATTCCGGCTACCCTGATAATATTGGTTATACTGCTATACATGTTGATAAGGGTTAAGACCAACAGCAAATTAATGAGGGTCTCCCTTGCGCTGATAGCCGGAGGGGCTGTTGGGAATCTCATAGACAGGATATGGCTGGGTTATGTTGTAGACTTTCTGGACTTCAGGATATGGCCGGTATTTAATATTGCCGACAGTTCCGTAGTTGTCGGGGCGTTAATTCTGGGATACCTTGTACTTGTAAAGGGTGAAGGTATAAGCTATGGATAAATTTCAGATAGTTGTGGACGGAGCAAACAAAAACGACCGGCTAGACGCATTTTTAGCAGCAAAGCTGCCGGGACACTCCCGTTCGTCTGTACAAAAGCTTATTGAACATAACCATATTTCGGTAAACGGGCATGAAGCCAGGAGCAATTACAGGTTAAAGACAGGGGACAGTATAAAGGTTGAAATACACAAACCCGAGACCATACCGGTGAAGGCTGAAAATATTCCCCTTGACATTGTTTATGAGGACGATACCCTGCTTGTAGTGAACAAACCGGCCGGTATGGTGGTTCATCCGGCTCCCGGCAATTACAGCGGCACCCTTGTTAACGCACTGCTCTATCACTGTGATAATCTGTCGGGTATCAACGGTGTACTAAGGCCGGGAATAGTGCACAGAATTGATAAGGATACGACAGGCCTTATAATGGTGGCAAAGGACGAAGAAACCCACAGGCACCTTGCCGGACAGCTTAAGGAGCACAGTATAAACAGAAAGTATATTGCCCTTGTACGGGGAGCCATTGAAGAGGATGAGGGTACTATACAGGCACCAATCGGCCGGCATCCCACCAACAGGAAAAAGATGGCTGTTACAGCCCGGAATTCACGGGAAGCCACCACTCATTTCAGTGTTATTAACAGATACGCTGAATACACGCTTATTGAAGCAAGGCTTGAGACCGGCAGAACTCACCAGATAAGGGTTCATATGAATTATATCGGGCATCCCGTTGTGGGGGATCCGAAATACGGCAGGGAAGGGGAACTGGATGCAAAGAGCCTGCTGCTGCATGCCGCCGTATTAGGCTTTGTCCATCCTGCCCGGAATAAATACATGGAGTTCAATGCGCCGCTGCCCGGGCATTTTCTCGAAACAATCCGGTCTTTGCAGGATTTCCCGGATGGGGATACCTATTAATCGGCTGTATTATCATTATTAATTTTCCCGATTAAACCGATTTCCTCCGCGTCAGGTGTGACAAATATGGTTTTCTGGTTTTTATATATTACATAACCAGGCTTTGCACCCGAGGGTTTCGACACATTCTTTACCGCAGTATAATCCACCGGCACGCTGCTGGACTGTCTGGCCTTGCTGTAGTAAGCAGCCAGAAGTGCCGCCTGGTACAGCGTAGTGTCAGGAAGGTCTTTACCCTCACTTCGTATCAGTACATGGGATCCCGGAATATCCTTCGTATGCAGCCATACATCATCCTTCCGGGCGAACTTCAAAGTAAGGTAGTCGTTCTGGCGGTTGTTGCGTCCCACAAAAATCGTGAAATTATCCCGGGATATAAAGGCCAGGGGTTTGGATGGGCTGTGCGGCTTTTCCTTAATTTTTCTTCTGTCTTTGGTTTTTGCTGGTTTTATGTAGCCTCCGCTTTTGAGTTCCAGCCTTATCTCGTGCAATTCCGGCCATAGGGTACATTTTTCAATACTGTAAACAAGGCTTTCAAGGTAAGAAATTTCTTTCTTTGTACGTCGTATGAGCTTTTTCAGGTTTTCCTTTGCCCTTTTTCCGTGATTGTATTCGCTGAAGAATTTTTGAGCGTTTTGCAGAGGGGTTAGGTCCGGGTCCAGCTCTATTCTTATCAAAGGCATATCCGGTTTATTATAGTCTTCCAGTATAGCATTGCTGCACCTTTCCTTTAACCGGTACAGATTTGCGGTTATAAGCTCGCCATAAAGCTTGTAATGGCTCTTATCCTCGGCATCATGGAATTCCTGAAGCCGGTTGTTAAGCTTTTTTGTGTTTTTCTCGATTAAGGCTTTTACCACCTTGTTCAGCCTGTCCTTTTCCTGGTTTACGGTTTCCAGCATGAGCTTTTGATGATAGAAATTGTCCAGCATAGTATTAATGTTCTGTTGTAGTTTGAAGGGCAGATTGAGATGAGTCAGCATAATGGGGCAAAAGTACGCAGCATCGGAATCCCTGTAATAAATAACAGGAGAGAAATCCCCCTTGTGAATTATATCCCGGAATAAACTGGCGGTATGGCACAGATCCGCTACAGAGCATTCCTCCAGGGGCTTGTCGGGGTCGATACCGCTCCTTACACAAAACTCCCGTGCCAGAGGTTTCCCAAATCCCTCCAGCGTGTTTGCCACCGCCCTGGCAGCTTTGACTCCAATGTGTATTGAAAATTCCTTCTCCAACACACCGGTTTCCACACCGGTTAAGTCCAGCTTGGACTGGGAAGGCGGGTATTTATATACCACTCCGGGAAAAACATGCCTGTATGAACTCATTTCAGGCGTTACCCGTTTTATTGCGTCAATAATTTCCCTGTTCCCGTTAAGAAGTATTATATTGCTGTGCCTGCCCATTACTTCACAAACAAGAATTTTTGTTCCCTGAACTCCAAGCTCGTCGGTGGTTTTTATGGTGAATTCCAACACACGGTCCATCCCGTGCTGTTTAATAGACACAAGGGTACCACTTCCAAGATGCTTTCTTAGCAGCATGCAGAACATTGGGGGATGCTGCTGGCTGGATTCTGCTTTGCCTGAAAGGTGAATCCTGGGATTAGACGGATTTGCCGACACGAGGAGTTTTTGGCGGCCGCCGCCGGTGTGCAGATTAATTAAAAGGGTGTCGGATTGGGGCTGGTATATCCTCTCAATACGGCCCTTTTGCAGTTTGTCTGTAAGTTCTGACAAAAGGCACTTCATTGCAAAGCCATCAAAGGCCATAATATCACCTGCTGTCCTAATAGTTGAAATATCAGTGGCAAGTAACCGGTACCCGGTACCTGCGAGCTGTTACGTTTAGTATAGCATTTAACGGTATAAAATAAAACGGTATGACACAATAGCCCTGTTTGATATAATATTTTTGCAGTATAATGTTTATATTGAGAATACTGGACAGGGAGTGAAGGCTATGGATTTTAAAAAGATGCACGGACTGGGAAACGATTTTATTATAATAGACGGCAGGAACCGCAAAATCCATGATATAGGCGGTTTAAGCAAAAAAATATGCGCCCGCAACACAGGAGTTGGCGCCGATGGTTTAATAATGGTATTTCCCTCCCAAAGGGCAGATATAAAAATGGCTATATACAATTCGGACGGCAGCCGGGCGGAAATGTGCGGTAACGGCTTGAGATGTTTTGCAAAATATGTGTATGAAGAAGGGATAGTTAACAAAACCACCTTCAGCGTGGATACGCCGGCGGGGATTATGCACCCCCGGCTTGTGCTGGAGGAAGACGGCAGGGTTAAGGGAGCAATTGTTAATATGGGCTGTCCGGTTTTTGAGCCTTCGCGCATTCCGGTGGCCTGCAGCGGCAAACGTTTTATCGATATTCCCGTGGAAATAGATAAAAGGGTATATAATATTTCAACCATCGCAATGGGAGTGCCCCATTCGATAATATATGTCGATAACATACAGGATATTGATATAGGACGCATAGGCAGCGCTATAGAAAATCATCCGCTGTTTCCCCGCAAAACCAATGTAAATTTTGTTCAGCTGTTAGATCGCAATGTCCTGGGGGTAAGCACCTGGGAAAGGGGCGTCGGGAGAACCCTGGCCTGTGGAACGGGAAGCTGTGCCGCAGCGGTTGTTTCGGCTGTTTTGGGTAAGACGGGAAGAAAGGTTAAGGTTAAGCTTCAGCTTGGCCAGCTGCTTGTATCATGGGAACAGGACGGTCAGGTGCTTATGGAGGGGGATGCGGCAAATGTGTTTTTGGGTAAGCTGTCCGGCGAAATTTATCCTTTGCAAAGCTAGCAAAATGTGTTAAATTTAAAGGAAAGGAGACACACGGTGTCTCGGGCTGGAAAGCTATGAAGTCGATAAATAATCTGAGGAAGGATGTTACATAAATATGGTTTTTAGCATGACCGGATTTGGCAGAGGTGAATTCAGGACAGGGGAGACCAGCATTACGGTAGAAATCCGTTCGGTAAATCACAGGTATAATGATATTTCTATCAAAATGCCGAAGTCTTTGTCTTTTCTGGACGAAAGGGTAAGACAGTATGTGCAGTCGCGCATTTCAAGAGGCAGGGTGGATGTGTTTATTTCCTATGAACTGTCCGAAGTCAGGGACCCGGAAGTGAAGGTCAATTATGACCTTGCGCACAGCTATTACAATGCGTTGACCCAGCTCAAGGAAAAGGCGGGCATAGAGGACAGGATACCCTTTTCCCTAGTTGCTACCTTTCCCGATGTAATAGTGGCAAAACAAAGGGAATTGGATGAAGAGGAACTGTGGAAACAGCTTCTTGATGCCCTTGTCAATGCTATGGATATACTTGTCCAAATGCGAAGGCAGGAAGGGGGAAACCATAAAAAGGATATTCTCGATAAGCTTCAAAAAATGAATGACAGGGTATTGGATATAGAAAAAAGGGCAGGATTTATTGTGGAGGAATACCGGGAAAAACTGGAGAAGAGAATTGAGGAGCTTAGCAGGGGAATAGACCTTGACAGGGATAGAATTTATCAGGAGGTAATAATATTCGCTGATAAGAGCAATATAGACGAGGAAATTGTAAGACTTAAGAGCCATATTTCCCAAATGCATAATATACTGGACGAAGGAGGCACAATAGGAAGGAAGCTGGATTTTCTGGTACAGGAAATGCATAGGGAGATAAATACTATTGGCTCAAAGGCAAACGATTTACATATTTCGAAATCGGTTATAGACATAAAAGCCCAGCTTGAAAAAATGAGAGAGCAAATACAAAACATTGAATAGGGAGGTTTAAATGGATATGAAGCTCATTAATATAGGGTTTGGCAACATCGTTTCCGCAAACAGACTGGTTGCTATAGTGAGCCCGGAATCGGCCCCGATTAAGAGAATAATTCAGGATGCAAGGGAAAGGGGAATGCTGATAGACGCTACCTATGGCAGAAGAACAAGAGCAGTTATAATTACAGACAGTGACCATATAATACTTTCCGCAGTTCAGCCCGAAACCGTTGCCCATAGAATGTATTCCAAGGAAATGCCCGGCGGCGCTGCAGGCAGTGAATGAGCAATATGACAGAAAAGGGACTGCTGATAGTAGTCTCCGGCCCCTCCGGAGCCGGTAAGGGAACCATTTGCAGCAAACTGCTGGAGATAAAAAAGGATTTAGTGGCGTCAATTTCGGTTACAACAAGGGCTCCCAGGGAAGGGGAAGTGGACGGAAGCGACTATTTCTTTGTTTCAAGAGACGAGTTCCTGAAATTGGAGAATGACGGCGGGCTTATAGAATATGCGGAAGTTTACGGGAATTTTTACGGTACGCCAAAGAAGTATGTGGAATCAAACCTGGACAGCGGGAAGGATGTTTTACTTGAAATAGATATACAGGGTGCCCTTCAGGTTAAGGAAAGCTATAAAGAGGGTGTATTTGTTTTCATACTGCCCCCTTCTATGCAGGAACTAAAAAAAAGGATAATAAAACGCGGTACAGAGCCAGAAAAGGAAATACTGCGGAGGTTTGAATCCGCTTACAGAGAAATAAACTATGTGTCAAGATATAATTATTTTATAATTAACGATAAAGTGGACATTGCCACACAAAAGCTTCAGTCAATAATTGCTGCTGAAAAATGCAGGGTAGACAGATTCAAAATGAAATTTATAGGTCGGTAAGGAGGTAATTATATGTTGTATCCTTCCATGAAGTCTCTTCTGAATAAGGCGGACAGCAGATATACTCTGGTTGTCATGGCTGCCAAGAGAGCGAGGCAGCTGACCCGGGAAAGCGAAGAAGATACAGAGCAGGAAACAACCAATTGTGTTTCTGCAGCAATAAAGGAGATAGAAAGCGGGAAAGTAGGGTATGTGCGCACAAGGGACGGGATAAAGTAACGGAGGGAAGAAAATTGCTAAAAGATAAAAAAATATTGGTGGGCATATGCGGCGGCATAGCTGCATACAAAAGCGCCGACCTGGTGAGCCGGCTGAGGAAAAAGGGCGCCCGTATCAGGGTAGTAATGACAAGGAATGCCAGGGAATTTATTTCGCCCCTTACCCTTGAGACTCTTTCGGAAGACAGGGTTGCATCGGATATGTTTTCTTTTGACCGGCATTGGGAAATTGAACATATTTCCCTTGCAAAGTGGGCGGATTATATTATTGTAGCACCCGCCACAGCAAACTTCATTGGCAAGGCAGCTTCGGGCATTGCGGACGACCTTCTGACTACCACGGTTATGGCTTCAAAGGCCGAAGTCATAATTGTTCCTGCAATGAATACCAATATGTATATTAACACAATAGTTCAGGAAAACATACAAGGCCTTGTTCAAAAAGGGTACCTGTTTATTGGCCCGGTCAAAGGAGGGCTTGCCTGCGGGGACAAAGGCATGGGAAAAATGGTGGAACCATCGGCTATTGTAGAATATCTCGAAGGGCTGATAAGTAAAAGACAAGACTTATCCGGGAAAACGGTTTTGGTTACCGCCGGCCCTACCAGGGAAGTGCTTGACCCTGTAAGATATTTAACTAACGCTTCTTCCGGAAGAATGGGGTATTCGATCGCAAGGGCAGCGGCACAAAGGGGAGCAAAGGTTTATTTAATAAGCGGGCCGACACATTTACCGCCCCCCCCGTCGGTTGAGTTCAGGCCGGTTGTAAGCGCTGTTGAAATGTATAATGCAGTTATGGAGCTTTTTCCGCGGTGCGATGCCGTGATAAAGACAGCGGCTGTTTCGGATTACAGGCCGGACAGGGTACACAACGAAAAGATAAAGAAATCTGAAGGCCGGATTGTACTTGAGCTGGTCAGGAACCCGGATATACTGTTTGAATTGGGAAAAAATAAGGGCGAAAAAATATTGGTGGGTTTTGCAGCCGAAAGCGAAAGGCTTCAGGAGTATGCAACGGATAAGCTTAAGAATAAAAATTTGGACTTGATTGTTGGCAATGATATAACCCGGGAAGGGGCGGGCTTTGGCAGCGAAACAAACCAGGGCTTTTTACTGGATGCAAGGGGAGAGCTGCAACACCTTCCCCAAATGAGCAAAGAGCAAATGGCGGATATTATATTAGATAAAGTAGCATTTTTTTTTGAAAGCAAGAAATAGTTGTCTCTGATCGCCTGCCCGGGACGGAAGGATGTGGTTAATATTGTATGCCCTAATAGTTGTTGACAACCCAAGTCCTTTGGTTGATAAACCCTTCCACTATCTTATACCACCCCATTTAAAGAGTAAAATAACGACAGGCTCCAGGGTGGCTGTTCCCTTCGGTTATTCAAACAAGCCTCTTGAGGGCTATGTAGTAGGCATCTCCGAAGGATATCCTGATAACATAGACAGAATAAAAGCCATAACACGGGCGATCGATACGGTTCCCATGTTTTCCAGGGAATTGATCGGTCTCGCGGCATGGATGAGAGAGGAGTATATTTGTACGTGGTCCGAGGCTCTTCATTGTATTATGCCTGCAAGGATAGTTAACAAAGGTGTAAAGTTCCTTGTGCCCGGGAAGCATCCGCCGGAAAACCATAGGGATATAGCAGCCTATCACAGGATTATCCAGGCTATTAAGAGTGCCGGCGGCATGCTGGAATCAATCAGCTTAAGGGACCGGGATGATATGCTAAAACCCCTGGAAAGGCTTATAAAGGACGGTTATATATTACAGAAAGAAATACTGGAGACAAAAAATACAGGAAAGCACCGGCTGTGGGTGCGTCCCGCTTCAAATAAGGCCGATGATGTTCTTCCCAGCAATGCGGTAAGGATGAAGGCGGTGATGTCTTTTTTTTCGGATAATACCCTTGAGGAAATATCCTGCAGCATGCTTATGGATGAAACCGGATGCAGCCTCCAGTCCCTAAGGGCAATGGAAAAAAAGGGACTGATTGAGCTGTTTGACAAGAGGATATTAAGGCAGCCCCATTTGCCGTCGGGTCTTATACAGGACAGGGTAGAGCAGATGAGCCACATTCAGGAAAAAGCGGTAGCGAGGATACAAAGCCTGTACGCTCAGGGCTTTGGGGAAGTACTATTGCACGGTATTACAGGGAGCGGAAAGACCGAAGTGTATATGAGACTTATAGGGAATACTATTAATGAGGGCAAAAAAGCCATAGTCTTGGTGCCGGAAATCTCGCTGACGCCACAAATGGTGGAGTGGTATCATAAAAGGTTCGGGAAAAGGGCTGCTGTATTTCACAGCAAGCTGTCTGTCGGTGAAAGGTACGACCAGTGGGAAGGTATTAAACGGGGTGATTATGACGTAGCCATAGGTGCAAGGTCGGCGATATTTGCCCCCTTTGAAAATATCGGTCTGATAATAATAGACGAAGAGCACGAGCATACATATAAATCCGAAAGCTCACCCCGATATGTTACCCACAGGGTTGCGCATCAAAGGTGCAGTTTTTACAACGGACTACTTGTTATGGGCTCCGCAACTCCGTCTGTTGAGACACGTTACAGAGCAAAAACCGGAGAGATTGGGCTGGTTGAAATAAATGAAAGGGCAGGAGGCAGTGTTTTACCTGCGGTGGAGGTAGTGGACATGAGGGAGGAATTGAAGGAGGGCAACCGGTCGGTGTTCAGTAAAAAGCTGACCGATGAGGTGAAAAACGCCCTTTCCCTTAACCAACAGGTAATGCTGTTTTTGAACCGCCGGGGTTATTCCAACTTCGTAAGCTGCAGGGACTGCGGATCGGCAGTGAAGTGCAAAGGGTGCGATATTTCACTGACATATCATAGGAGTGAAAATTCCCTTGTATGTCATTACTGCGGTTACAGGAGAAAACTGCCCGAACATTGCGAAGTGTGCGGCAGCAAAAGAATAAAACACCTCGGTTCGGGTACCGAGAAGCTTGAAAAGGCGGTGGAAAGCAGTTTTCTAAAAGCACGAATACTCCGTATGGATATGGATACCACAAGGAAGAAGGATTCCCATTACAACATATTAAAAGCCTTCAGGAACAGAGAGGCGGATATACTTATCGGCACTCAAATGATTGCAAAGGGCCTGGATTTTCCCAACGTTACCCTTGTAGGTGTGATTCTGGCCGATTACAGTCTGAACCTGCCGGATTACAGGGCAGCGGAGAAAACCTTTCAGCTGTTGACCCAGGTATCCGGCAGGGCGGGCAGGGGCAGCCTTGCTGGGAAAGTGGTTATTCAGACCTATTTGCCCGGACATTATAGCATAATTGCGGCAAAATCCCAGGATTATGAAGGATTCTATGACCAGGAAATAAAAATAAGAGAAAGGTTTGGGTATCCACCCTTCACTAGGCTTATCAATATAGTTGTATCGGGAGCAGTGCCCGATCAAGTTGCGAAGGAATGCAGCGATATAGCCGACAGGATTAGAGAAAGGCTGCAAAAGCGAAATGAACCGGAATATGAGATATATGGTCCTTCCCCGGCACCCCACTCGAAAATTAAGGGGAAGCATAGATGGCAGGTAATAATCAAGGGAAAAGATCTGAAAAGGATTATAAGGGATGTAAGGGAGACACGGCTGGAATTTCTGCGGGGAAAAACGAAAAATTTAAGTATTATTGTCGATGTAGACCCCGTTAGCCTTAACTGATCAAAAGGAGGCAGAGTATGGCAATACGAAAAATCAGGATTGAAGGGGATCCTATCCTCAGGAAAAAATGCAGAACCGTTGAAAAAGTTGATGCAAGGATAAAAACCCTGCTGGAGGATATGGCAGAGACTATGAAACACGCTGAGGGCGTTGGTCTTGCTGCACCACAGGTTGGGGTTTTAAGGACAGTGATAATAGTTGATACCGGCGAAGGTCTTATAGAGCTTATAAACCCACAGCTTTTGGAAGCAAAGGGAAAGGAAATCGGTGCCGAGGGCTGTTTGAGCATACCGGGGAAATCCGGGGATGTGGAAAGGCCGGCCTGGGTCAGGGTTAAGGGACTTAACCGAAAAGGTGAAGAGGTGGAAGTTGAAGGCGAAGGCATGCTGGCCAGGGCGCTGTGTCACGAAATAGACCACCTTGACGGTATTTTGTTTGTTGACAGGATGCTACGCGAAGGCAGGTGAAAGAATTGAAAATTATTTTTATGGGGACACCGGATTTTGCTGTGGCAAGCCTTGAAAGGCTTATTGCAGAGGGGTATGAGGTTGATAGGGTTATCACCCAACCTGACCGTCCGAAGGGCAGGGGTAACAGAGTGCAGTCCCCGCCTGTAAAAGAAAGGGCTTTGAAGGCAGGGATTCTTGTAATGCAGCCCGAGCGGGTAAAGGATAAAGGGTTTATTGGCGCATTAAAGGAGATTAAGCCTGATATAATTATAGTAGTTGCCTTTGGACAGATACTGCCGGAGGAAATAATAAACCTGCCGGCCATGGGATGTATAAATGTCCATGCCTCGCTGCTGCCCAAATACAGAGGTGCAGCGCCCATAAATTGGTGTATAATAAACGGAGAAAAACAAACAGGCGTAACCACCATGTATATGGACACAGGGATGGATACTGGGGATATGCTGCTTTGCCGGGCAGCCGGAATTGGGGATGATGAAACCGCCGGAAAGCTTCATGACAGGCTGGCGGTGATGGGGGCAGACCTGCTTGTGGAAACGCTGCAAGGGGTTATAAAGGGTAATTTGGTCAGGAAAGTCCAGGATGACGCACAGGCAACCTATGCTCCGCAGCTTAACAGGGAGACCGGCAGGATAGACTGGAAGCTGGATGCAAGAAGCATTTACAACCTTATACGGGGTACCAATCCATGGCCCGGCTGCTATACCCATTACCAGGGAAAACGTATAAAGCTGTGGAAGGCAAAGGTATTGGAAGAGGAAAGCGAAGGGGTTAGCGGAGAGATAACCGGGGTGGATTCGGCAGGAATGGTTGTACAGACCGGCAGGGGCAGCCTGTTAGTCACCGAGATACAGATGCCGTCCTCGAGGAGAATGATGGTAGAGCAGTATTTAAGGGGCAACCATATAAATGTTAAGAGCGTATTGGGTGAGCGGTAATATGTATGATGATAACAGCACGGCAGACGGGAAAAGATTATTTATCGGTTTGTTAACGCTGCTGCTTACGGCAGTACTGTTTGTGACGGGGACTTTTGTCAGTATGATGATCAGGCAGGAACGGCTTTTTGCCACAGTGTCGGTAGTTATACTTCTGGTTATTGCTGCGGTATTCGCGCTATTTATACTCATAACCCTGATTTCAATTATTATGGTCTACTCGGGCAGGGGGAATGTTGCAAGGACAGGGAGGATAGCTAAAAGATCGCTTAATATAATATTCTCTACCGTCCTTGGCTTTGGAAAACTGATAGGTTTGGACAGGGAAAGAATACAAAGAGCTTATGCCAGTATAAACAACAGGGTTGTTTATTCGAGCAGACCGGATTTGCTGCCGGAAGACATACTGATTTTGCTGCCCCATTGTATTCAGAGCAGCAAATGCAAGCACAGAATAACAGGGGACATATACAACTGTGCCGGGTGCGGCAGGTGTTCCGTATCAGACCTGGTCAGGCTTGGGAAAAGGCTGGGGATTAAGATAAGGATGGTACCCGGTGGAACTCTGGCAAGAAAAACCGTCGCCGAGGTCAAACCAAAGGCTATAGTTGCGGTGGCCTGTGAAAGGGATTTGTGCAGCGGTATGAGGGATATAAGTTCTCTTCCGGTTATAGGGATACCCAATGAGAGGCCATGGGGACCCTGCCGGGATACAAAGGTGGATGTAAAAAAGGTTGAGGACGCAATAGAATTTTTATGTAACAGGAGGTGTGACTGATGTTTTTTTACTGGGATTCTACAATGATACTGCTGATACCGGCAATACTGTTTACCATGTACGCTCAATCAAAGATAAGCGGTACCTTTAGAAAATATTCGCGGGTACCCGGCAAAAACGGGTTTACGGCAAGCGTTGTGGCAAGGAAGGTATTGGATATGAATGGCCTGACAAATGTGAAGATAGAAAGAGTAAGGGGAAACCTTACCGACCATTACGACCCGAGAAAGCAGGTGCTCAGGCTGTCAGATACGGTGCATAGCAGCACTTCGATAGCTGCCCTTGGAGTGGCAGCCCATGAGGCAGGCCATGCTATACAGCATTCCACCGGCTATATACCGCTGCTTATGAGAAATACCATAGCTCCTGCAGCCGGTTTTGGCTCAAACCTGTCATGGATTTTAATTTTAGTTGGTCTGTTGTTAAACCGGCTTGAGTTTATACAGATAGGGATAGTATTCTTCCTGGCGGTGGTTATTTTTCAGTTAATTACCCTTCCCGTCGAATTTAACGCCAGCAAAAGAGCCATTGCACTGCTCTCTGAAGGTGGTATTATTACAGATCAGGAAATTGTCCCTGCTAAAAAGGTGCTTAATGCAGCAGCCCTGACCTATGTCGCAGCGGCCTTAACCGCTGTAATGCAGCTGCTTAGATTTATAATGCTTGCCAACCGGAGGAGATAGCCCCGGGGATTAGCGGATAAGCAGCGCATGTTTTAAACGGCTGTCAGCCAATTATATTTATCTGCAAACCGGTGATGCGTTTTAGGACGCATCACTTTTTCTTAGTTGATGATAACTGTGCAGGACCTGTGTTATAATATGGATATATTCTGCAAGGCAGCGATAGTGTATAATATAAGGAAGGTGTACAGATGGAAGCAAGGAATATACTCGATATGACCGTCAGGGAACTGGGTCTGGCTCTAAGGGAATATGGATACCCGGAATACAGGAGCAAACAGGTATTTGGCTGGCTTTACAAAGGAATCGGCCTTAGGGAAATGAAAAATCTGCCGCAGGAGCTTAAAAACCGGCTGGATGAGGATTTTGTAACCGGAATACCGGAAATTATTAAAAAGCAGGTCTCGGAAATTGACGGGACAACTAAATATTTGGTAAAGTATTATGATGGAAGCATGGTTGAATGTGTATACCTGATCTATGAATACGGCAGGACCGCCTGTATATCAAGCCAGGTAGGCTGCCGGATGGGATGCAGCTTTTGCGCTTCCACCCGCGGCGGTTTGATCAGGAATCTCTCGCCGGGCGAAATGACAGGTCAGGTATTGGCGATACAAAGGGATGCCAAAACGAGGATTTCCAATGTAGTTATTATGGGAAGCGGCGAACCCCTGGATAATTATCAAAACACCTTACGGTTTATCCGACAGCTGAACAGCAGAGATGGCTTAAACATAGGGCTGCGCAGTGTTACCCTCTCCACCTGCGGGCTGGTGCCCGAAATTAAGAAGCTTGCGGAGGAAGGACTTCCAATTACCCTCTCAATATCCCTCCACGGAGCCTCTGATGAAACCCGTATGCGTTTGATGCCGGTGGCCGGAAAATATAAAACAGACGAGATAGTGGAGTGCTGTAAGTATTATATAAAACGGACAGGCAGGAGAATAACTTTTGAATATGCGTTGGTTGAAGGAATAAACAACAGACCTGAGGATGCAAAAAAACTTGCGGCATTACTTAAAGGAATGCTGTGTAATGTTAACCTGATCCCTGTTAACCCCGTTGAGGGCACCGGTTATAAACAGCCGGGTGCCGGCAAAGTGAAAAGGTTTAAGCAGATGCTCGAGAGAGCGGGGATTTCCGTTACCATAAGGCGGGAGATGGGAAGGGACATCGATGGGGCATGCGGACAACTCAAAGCGGGTTATATAGAGGAAAAAAACTTGTAAAGAACTGGGGGTAGTCGGATGAAGGCAGGAGTTGCCACTGACATTGGATTGGTCAGAAATATAAACCAGGACAGTTATTATTGTTCAGCCGTAACCGGGAGTTTATTCCTATACATTGTAGCCGACGGAATGGGCGGACATAATGGAGGGGAAATAGCCAGCAAAACCTCGGTTGAAACCATCAGATGCTTCATTGAAACACACCAGGACAAAACCGGGTACCTGGAGGACAGGCTGTATATGATAAAGGAAGCAATGAGCAGGGCCAACCGGGAAGTGTACAGCCATGCGATGAGCACGGAGGGTTTGGAGGGGATGGGCACTACCCTGACAATGGCATTGATTGAAGGAAAAAAACTTCATATAGGCCATATAGGAGACAGCAGAATGTATCTGATGAGAAACGGGGAATGCGAGAAACTAACCGAAGACCATTCTCTGGTTGCAGAGCTCATTAAGAAGGGCAGCATTTCCCCTGAGGAGGGGGACAAACATCCCCAGAAGAATATAATAACAAAGGCGCTAGGTACAGACAGGCTGGTTGAAATGGATTTACTCACCAAGGATTTGCGAGACGGCGATTTAATACTGCTGTGTACCGACGGGCTTACCAACATGCTTGATTTGGATGATATAGTGAGTATGTGCAGAGTCGAAGACAATCCTCAGTCTCTGTCCGAAGCTTTGGTGGAAAAGGCAAACAGCAAGGGTGGCAGAGACAATATAACTGTTATAGCAGTGAAAGTGGGGTGGGATAAATGATAGGCAGGGTATTGGGAAACAGATACGAGATAGTGGAAAAAATCGGCAGCGGTGGTATGTCTCATGTATATAAAGCCCGGTGCGCTCTACTGAACAGATATGTAGCGGTGAAGATACTAAGGCCTGAATTTATCAGTGATGAAAACTTTGTTAAAAAGTTCAGACAGGAATCCCAGGCTGCGGCAAGTTTGTCACATCAAAACATCGTAGGCATTTATGATGTGGGAGTAGACCAGGACACATACTATATTGTTATGGAATACATTGAAGGAAAGACGCTCAAGCAGCTGATAAGGGAAAAAGGAAAGATGGATACTGCGGAGCTTGCAGGAATAGCCCAGCAGATTTGCAGGGCGTTGGTACACGCACATAACAATCATATAGTGCACAGGGATATTAAACCTCATAATATTATGGTGACAAGGGAAGGCACAGCCAAGGTTACCGATTTTGGTATTGCCAGGGCAGTAACCAGTTCCACAGTTACCAATTCCGGAAGTGTAATAGGGTCTGTACACTATTTTTCTCCCGAGCAGGCCAGGGGAGGATATGTTGACGAAAAATCCGACCTTTATTCCTTAGGGATAGTCATGTATGAAATGGCAACCGGCAGGGTGCCCTTCGAAGGGGAAAGCCCTATATCCATAGCCCTTAAGCACTTACAGGAGACGGTGACTCCATTGGCGGATATAACCGACAATATTCCGGTGGGGCTTGAACAAATAATAATGAAAGCCATTCAAAAAGACCCGGGCAGCAGGTACGAAACCGCCGGGCAAATGCTGGCGGATTTAAAGGCCTTTATAAAGGACAATAATATAGTATTTGACGGTATGGGCTTTGAAGAGGGAAACAGTCCCACTCTTGTAATGCCTGCCGTTGGGAACAGCGAAACCGAAAACCGGAAAAGAAAAAATAATAATGAAAACGAAAATAATAGCAGCAGCAATACAAGCAGCAAAAACAAGAGAAAAATAAATAAAAAGAGGTTTATTATATCTATAGCAGTAATACTGATAACCCTAATAGCACTTGGCTATGGCGGCAGTCTTCTGATAAGGGACTTGCTGTTTGTTAAGACTGCCGAGGTTCCGGATTTGCTGGGTAAAACGGAAGAAGAGGCCGAGGACCAGCTTGAAAGGTTAGGTTTGAATATGGAAGTAAGGGAGAGGCAAAACAGCCCCGATTTTGCATCGGGAACAATTATATCGCAGCATCCAATAGCGGGAACCGAAAACAAGGTCAGCAATCCTGTACTGGTGGTAGTCAGCCTGGGTGCGGAAAAAACCGAGGTTCCCTACCTGATAAACCAAAGTTCTGACGAAGCCCAGGCAAAACTGCAGCAGGCAGGGCTGAAAGAGGGGGAAATCAAAACCCGGTTCAGCGAAACGGTGACAGTAGGGGTTGTAATGGATCAAAGCCCACAGCCGGGTATAATGGTAGACGAGGGCACACCGGTAGATTTGGTTATAAGCTCGGGGCCGGACCTGAAACAGATCAGCGTTCCTCCGGTGGTGGGACTTGACCTGCAAACCGCAAAAACAAGGATACAAAACGCCGGTATGATAATAGGGGATATATACCCCCAGGAAAGCGATCTGGTACCCGAAGGATTTATTATCAGCCAGAGCCTTCCGCCCAACAGTATAGCGGAAGAGGGCGCATCCATAGGCCTTTGGGTAAGTACCGGCAGTAAAGCGCCTGATCCTGTCAAACCGGTGGAAGGGACAAAGGTGCTGACAATAAATCTGCCCCAGGGCAGCGAGGATGTTAAGGTAACCGTCAAGAAGTATCAGGACGGTATAGAGGATATTGAATACCAGAGACGGCACGATGCCTCGGAGGGTCCCCTGAAGGTGGAAGTAACCGGTAAGGGCGAAATCAGGGTAGTGGTCCTTTTTGACGATGTAAAGCAGTGGGAGGATGTAATAGATTTCAACAAGGGGGATTAGCATGCATCAAGGCAGGATTGTAAAGGGAATAGGAGGGTTTTACTACGTAAATACCAACTTTGGATTGATTGAATGCAAACCAAGGGGTATTTTCCGTAAAGACGGCCTGTCTCCTTTGGTGGGAGACAGGGTGACTATTTCCCTTATCCGGGGCACTCAAACACAGGGAGTGATTGAAGAAATACTGCCCAGGGAAAGCCTGCTTTTGCGTCCCAGTGTAGCAAATGTGGAACAATGCGTCATTGTATCCGCAATAGTAAGCCCAAAGCCGGATTTACTGCTGCTTGACAGGCTGCTGGTGCTGACCGAAATAAATGGCCTGGAAACGGTTATATGCTTTAACAAGATGGATTTAAAGCCGCAGGGGGAATACGATGAGATAATAAATATGTACAGCCGGGCAGGCTACATTGTATTGCGTACCAGCACCAAGACCGGCGAAGGAATAGAAGCCTTAAAGGAAGCGTTAAGGAATAAGATCTCGGTGTTTGCAGGCATGTCGGGTGTCGGTAAAAGCAGTCTTATGAATAAACTGCAACCGCAGTTAGGCTTAAAAACCGGAACAGTAAGCGACAAATCTAAGAGGGGCAGGCATACAACCCGTCATGCACAGCTGATCGAGCTGGAATTTGGCGGCATGGTGGTTGACACGCCGGGTTTTAGCTCCTTAAGCCTTGGGGCGGTCAAAGAAACTTCGGATATGGAGGAAAGCAATCTTTGCCATTTTTATCCGGAGTTTCGTGCCTATATAGAAAAATGCCGGTTTAACGGGTGCAGGCACCTGAAGGAACCCGGCTGTTCTGTAAAACAAGCTGTGAACGAGGGAAGCATTGCTGTTATCAGGTACGAAAACTACGTTAAGCTATTGGAAGAATTGCAGGAGAGTAGGAGGAGAAGATATGACTAAGCTGGCTCCATCTTTGCTTTCAGCCAATTTTGCAAGGCTGGAAGAGGAAATAGCCATAGCCCAAAGGGGAGGCGCGGATTGGATACATATCGATGTTATGGACGGGCATTTTGTACCCAATATTACTATCGGACCCCCGGTAATACGGAGCATAAGAAAGGTCTCGGCACTACCCTTTGACGTCCATCTGATGATTGAAAACGCCGACAGGTATCTGGAGGATTTCGCTGCGGCAGGGTCAGACATAATTACCGTTCATTGGGAGGCCTGCAAGCACATTCACAGGACCGTCTCCAAGATAAAGGAGCTGGGCAGGAAGGCAGGCATATCCATTAACCCGGCAACTCCTGTGGGGAGCATTCAGAATATGCTGGACGAGACAGATCTTGTACTTCTTATGAGCGTAAATCCCGGTTTTGGAGGACAGAAATTTATACCCGCTGTTTTGGATAAGATTTGCGAGCTTAAAAGGCTTAAGGAAGAAGGCAAATATGGTTTCGAAATAGAGGTAGACGGAGGTATTAACCTGGATAACGTGCAAACCGTAATAAATGCGGGGGCGACGGTTTTGGTGGCCGGTTCGTCGATATACAGCGCTCCATCGGTGGAGGACAGGGTATGTGAGTTTAAAAAAATAATGGGCGGTGGAATGCAGGGATGACCGCAGCAATCATATGTCACGGGGATATATCGGATTTTGAATTTCATAGAAGGTTACTGGAGGGATGCAGTTTGATAATCTGTGCCGATGGCGGAGCCCTCTATGCAAAAAAAATGAACATTGAGCCCCATGTTATAATAGGGGATTTTGATTCCTGCAGCAGGGAGTTTGTTGACAGCTTTGCCGGCGCCAAAATTATAGAATACCCTTCCGAAAAGGATAAGACGGATGCCCACCTGGCTGTGGAATATGCACTCTCACAGGGAGAAAAGCATATAATGCTGCTTGGGGCCACCGGTACAAGGCTTGATCATACCCTTGCCAATGTCGGATTGCTGCTGTTTATCCGGCAAAAGGGTGCCAGGGGGGAAATCATCAACGAACACAATAGAGCCTTTATTATCAAAGACAGAGCCTGTGTAAAGGGAAGGGGAACGCTCTTTTCTCTGGTACCCTATGGGGGAGACGTTAAAGGTGTTACCCTTAAAGGTTTTAAGTATCCCCTTGACAACTTTAATATGAGGTTGGGGTCGTCCA
Organism: uncultured Clostridium sp.; assembly: GCA_964625335.1. Classification (GTDB taxonomy): domain Bacteria; phylum Bacillota; class Clostridia; order Ch29; family Ch29; genus CAZGUG01. Next base: position 41,185 of record CAZVBE010000004.1, read on the forward strand.
TAGGAGTAAGCAATGTACTTGAGGAGGATACGGGACAAATCAGTATACGGGATGGAACGCTGATAATAATCCAGGCCGGGGATTAATAGATTACATTTAATAAAATATTGAGTGTCAAATATAAAGCTTCCCGAATACCATAGTATAGGGAGCTTTTGTTTTGCGGTCGATAACCGTCTTGAATCAATAGTAATGGTTGGGAGGAGGAGGCCTTGAGGAGGAGATTCCATCTGAGAAAAATCGTTGGAATTGCAGCTATAACGGCAGGGGTGTTCCTTATTATTATCTTTGTACCCCCATGGGTCTGGTATATAATACTTGCGGTTTTACTGGTCCTGTTTGTTTATACTCTGGGATGTATCTATTTATAATACTTATACGCCGGATACATAGCTAATAGCCTGTGACATCTGCGAAGGTGGTGTTGGGATGCCCAAGCGCATAAACAGGAAGACCGGAAATTCAATAGCTGCAGCATTTATTCTGGGAATATTATTCAGTATTATCATGCCAGGTTGGTGGTGGGTGCTTATAGTTGGGGTTATGCTTATCATGGCGGGCTATAAAATACTGATAGACTGATTATGGCAGGGGAGGTGCTTGTATGAGAATTTTTGTATTGAAACCGCCAAAGTTTTTGAGCAACTTATTAAAAAAGGTATTCAGAATTAAAACGGCAGGATAGAGCAGATTTGAGGCAAAGAATATAAAAAACGTGCCGAGTTATTTGTGCTCTGCACGTTTTTGTATATTATACAGTTCGTTCTATCTTTCCCGAACGGAGGCAGCGGGTACACACATAAATACTTTTTGGAGTACCGTCTACCATAGCCTTTACTTTTTGTATGTTGGGTCTCCAACGTCTTTTGGAATGCCTGTTTGAGTGACTGACTTTGCTGCCTGCCTGTCGTTCTTTATTACACACATGACATACTGTAGCCATGAAAACACCTCCTCTTTAATGGAATGGGCACACACCGCTAAAACACTCTTATTCTAACATACAACCATATTATTGGCAATAAAACAGACGATTATTTTGTGCGTTCTTCTTTATTGTAAAAAAGCTGGCGTTATTATAGAATAGAAATATCCTATGATTGATTAGGAGGTAATGGGATGATGTCAAGATTATATAACGAAATGGGCAGCATATGTATAAGCGAGGATGTGCTTGCCAATATAGCAGGAATGGCGACAGTTGAATGTTACGGGCTTGTGGGGATGGCTTCCAGGAGCAGTGCCGACGGTATTGTGGAATTGTTGAAGAAAGAGCACCTCAGCAAGGGTGTAAAGGTATATACCGAGGAAGATAAGCTTGTGATTGACCTTTACATAGTTGTGGAGTTTGGAACCAAGATTTCCACCGTTGCGCAGAATATAATCGATAAGGTAAAGTATTCGGTTGAAACCATGACCGGAATAGAAGTTAAAAAGGTTAATATAAACGTTAAGGGCGTCCGGGTATAGGGATCGAAAGGGGGGACAGTATTGGATAAAGACAAAAACATCAACGTCAACAAAAACATAAACGGAAGTACTCTTAAAAAAATGTTTGTGAATGCTGCAAACACCCTGGACAATAACAGAGAAATTATAGATTCTTTGAATGTTTTTCCGGTTCCGGACGGTGATACCGGAACAAATATGTCCTTAACCATGTTTTCAGCCGTTGAGGAATTAGACCGGCTGGACAAGGAAGATATATGTGATGTTGCAGAGGCAGTGGCAAACGGATCCCTTATGGGTGCCAGGGGGAACTCCGGCGTGATTCTTTCACAGCTTTTCAGGGGATTTGCCGCAGGGCTGAAAAATTGCAGGGTGCTTGACACCACAGCCTTTGCCATGGCCTTGGCCGAGGGGGTTGATATGGCCTATAAGGCGGTTATGAAACCCACCGAAGGTACAATACTTACCGTGGCAAGGGAGACAGCAGACAGGGCAAAGGAAATTTGCGACAGGATTAGGTCCTTTGATGTTTTTTTGGAGGAAATCATAAAACAATCCACCTCTACACTGGAACGGACACCTCAGATGCTTAAGGTTCTGGCCCAGGCGGGGGTTGTTGATGCAGGCGGAAAGGGTTTTGTATACATATTGCTTGGGTTTCTTAAAACAGTAAAGGGCGAGGAGATAGTACTTAACGGGCAAAACCGTATTAAGGCAGTCAGGGATGTGGTTGCCGGAGGAGAAGAGGAGCTTATGTTTCCCTACTGCACCGAATTCATTATTAAGAATCCCGGAGGAACGGCAGAGCAGCTTAAACAAGCATTGCTTGGCATTGGAGATTCAACCCTGGTGGTTGGAGATGAACGGGTAATAAAGATACATATTCATACCAACCAGCCCCACAGGGTATTGGAGGAAGGATTGAAGCTGGGCGAGATTTCAAAGATAAAAATAGATAATATGAAAGAACAGCATCGTGCCACAATAGAGAATGAGATTGACCAAAAGGAATTTGGCATTATAAGCGTTGCAATGGGTGACGGGTTTAGCGACTTATTCAAAGATTTAGGTGTTGACGTGGTTATTGAGGGAGGACAAACCATGAATCCGAGCACCCAGGATATAATTAAAGCCATAGACAGCCTGAGGGCCAAGAATATATTCATACTGCCTAACAACAGCAATGTAATACTGGCGGCAAACCAGGCGGGTGAGTTAACTGATAAAAGTGTTTTTGTAGTACCTTCGAAATCCATGCCCCAGGGTATTTCGGCAATGATTGCATTTAACAGTCTGCGCAGTGCCCGGGAGAACTTTGAGGAAATGGAAGCGGTGCTGGATACGGTTAAAACAGGACAGGTTACCTATGCGGTCAGGGATTCGGTGTTTGATGGCATAAACATGAACGAGGGGGATATCATCGGGATTGCCGATGGAAATATCAATAACAAGGGAGAAGATGTGGATGAGGTAGCATTTGATTTGGCTTCCTCCCTTATCACAGCCGACAGTGAAGTATTCACTATATTCTATGGAAAGCAGGTTGCCGGGCAGCAGGCGAATGCCCTTGCCGAGAAGCTGAAGGATAAGCAGCCGGACTGTGATATAGACGTACATTACGGCGGGCAGCCGCTGTACTATTATGTGTTTGCAGCAGAGTAGGCCTTTTTTATGTTTGAGGTGAGTATATGAGCGTTCTAATGCAGCAGGTTTCCTGTTTAAAGGGGATAGGTCCAAAAAAACAGGAATATCTCAGGGCAATGGGGATCGAAAACTATAAGGATTTACTGCATTATTTTCCCCGGGAATACGAAGACAGGACCAATTCATACACCATAGCTGAGCTGCCCCATGGGGAAAGGGCGGGTACAAGGGCAATGGCGGCGGGGAATGCCTTTACAAAACGTATGAGAAATAATTTTACCATTACCCGTATACCTATTTCGGACAATACAGGCAAAGGGTTTGCGGTATGGTTTAATAATCCCTATACCGCAAAGCAGCTTAAGAAAAACGCCCTTTATGACTTTTACGGTCGCATAGAAAGGCATTGGGGAGAGGTTCAGATACAAAATCCCCGGATAAGTAAAGCGGAGAATAATGCAAAGGGCTACCAGGGAAGCATAAGCCCTGTATATTCAAAGCATGGAAGGATGGGCACAAGGGACTTTGAAAGTATGATATCGAAGGTTCTGGAGGTCTCAATTGGAAATATTGAGGACATGCTGCCTGCCGGGTTCAGGGAGATATACGGCCTGGAGGGTATAAACTATTGTCTGAAAAACATACATTTCCCAGTCAATGTGAAAAGTCTTGAAAAAGCCAGGTACAGGCTGGTCTTCGAAGAGTTGTTTTTGCTGCAGCTGGGACTTTTTATTTTGAAAAAGAGAACGGGTGACAGCAAAGGTGGTATTTGTTTTGACCCTGTACCCCAGGAAGACAGGATGATGGACCTTTTGCCTTACCGCCTTACAAAGGCACAAGCAAGAGTATGGAGCGAGGTAAAAGGTGATATGGAGAGCGCCGGCATAATGAACAGGCTGCTTCAGGGGGATGTGGGCTCGGGAAAAACCGTTATAGCCGCATTAGCCCTGTTGAAGGCAGCTGCAAACGGGTACCAGGGGGCATTTATGGTGCCTACCGAAATACTGGCAGAACAGCATTTTGAAACCCTAAGGGATATGCTTTTGGATTTTGAACTTAGCATTGAACTTCTGATAGGCAGTTGTACCGCCGGCCGGCGCGGTGAAATCTACAGGCGGATACAAAATGGCCAGTCTGATATTGTGATTGGAACCCACTCCCTTATCCAGGAAGGTCTTGTGTTTTCCCGATTAGGTCTTGTTATTACAGACGAACAGCACAGGTTTGGCGTCCGACAGCGTTCCGTGCTTGCCGCGAAGGGGGGCAATCCGGATATCCTGGTTATGACCGCAACACCAATTCCAAGGTCCCTTGGACTGATTTTGTATGGAGACATGGATTTGTCAGTAATAGACCAAATGCCTCCCGGAAGGAAAAGGGTGGAGACTTATGTAGTGAGCGAAAGGGCAAGGGACAGGGCATACGGGTTCGTGTTAAAGCAGTTAAAGGAAGGCAGACAGGCCTATGTTGTATGTCCACTAATAGAGGAATCAGAGAGCATAAATGCAGTATCTGCACAGGAGGTCTATAATGACCTGGTAAATAGATTTTTCGGGGAATACAGAGTGGCTCTATTACATGGAAGGATTTCGGGCCAGGAGAAGGAACGGATAATGAGAAATTTCAGGGACGGTAAAACGGACCTGTTGGTATCCACCACAGTTATTGAGGTGGGCGTTAATGTCTCCAATGCCAATATAATGGTGGTGGAGAATTCCGAGAGATTTGGACTGGCCCAGCTGCACCAACTGCGGGGCCGAGTTGGCCGGGGTACCCATCAATCCCATTGTATTTTGATAAACGGTGGCAATAGCAGAATTGCCCGCGAAAGATTGAAAATTATGGCTAGCTGCGCCGATGGATTCGAAATATCAGAGAAGGATCTGCAGCTAAGGGGGCCGGGGGATTATTTCGGTACAAGGCAGCATGGGTTGCCTGACCTTAAGATAGCGAGATTGCCCCGGGATATGGAAATATTGAAACTCGTTCAATCGGCAGCGCTAAAGACAGCAAATGACCCCGGGTTTTTTACCGACCCAAAATGGCTTGGTGTAGTCGGAAGGATTAACGAAATCTTTGACGACAAAAACTTGCCAATCGGCACAATTTAAAAAAAGCAACAATAATTACTAGTTTAAAAAGCACCTCCTTGTACAAACTAAAAATAGAACAGGTGACAGGAGGTGAAATTTTTGGACAATTTAACAGGCAGACTAGGCGGAGGTGGCGGGACCACCGGAGGCACTACGGGCACAAACCGGACTATTTACCCGGAGGCCAAAGAAGCGCTGAACAGGATGAAATTTGAAGTGGCTTCCCAGTTGGGAGTTAATCTAAAGGACGGTTATAACGGAGACCTTAAGGCCCGTGACGCAGGGAGTGTTGGTGGAATTATGGTAAAACGGATGATTGAGCAGGTAGAAAGGCAAATGAGCGGCAAATAAAATTATACTTAAAAAAGGAACGGTTTTCCGTTCCTTTTAGACTGCGGAATAAGATAAATAGTATATCAAAAGCGGTTTATCAAGTTATTTTAAGAAATAATTGCTAGTTTAAAATAAACCTTAGTGGTTAAATTAATATTACAAAGGCGAACAGGAGGTGATAGACAAGTGGCAAGGAACAATAACAGAAAAGTAGTTCCAGAAGCAAGAGGAGCCCTTGACCAGATGAAATATGAAGTAGCCGGTCAGGTAGGCGTTAACCTGAAAAAAGGATACAATGGAGACCTTACCTCCAAGGAAGCTGGTTATGTTGGAGGATATATGGTGAAAAAGATGATTGAACAGGCGGAAAGACAAATGGCCGGCAAGTAGTTCTTATTAATATAAAAAAAGGAAGGACCCCAGGGTTCTTCCTTTTTTCTTACCATAATGCAGGGATATAAAAAATAGTACCGGTGAATGATACACCGGTACCGGAGGGGAGAAGAAATTTTCAGACAGGCTCTTAAGGGAATTTTCTTAAGGTTTCTATATATAGATTTACCTCGTCAGCAATCTATTATTCCAAAACCTTTTGTCTAAGATTGGCTGTTGTGCTAAAATATTAAAATGGAGGATAAATAAATGAGAATTATTGCTGGCAGTTGCCGGGGGAGAAAGTTAGTACCGCCCGGGGACAACGAAATAAGGCCTACCAGTGACAGGGTAAAGGAAGCAGTATTTAGCATGTTGGGGTTCGGGATACACGGCTCCAGGGTGCTGGATCTGTTTGCAGGAACGGGAAGCCTTGGGCTGGAAGCCCTGAGCAGGGGAGCAGATTTTGCCACCTTTGTAGAAAAGAGTGCAAAATCAATAAAAGTTCTAAATGAAAATATCAACCTTCTTGGATTTGGGGAGAGATGCGAGGTTTTTCCGGCGGATGCCATGGATCAAATAGTCAGGCTGGGCCGGGACAGCGCAACCTTTGACATTATTTTTGTCGATCCGCCATATATGGAAAATTTATATGAAAAAATCCTTACTTCTATTGCAGAATATGGTATTATTAAAAACGGAGGGCTTGTTATAGTCGAATATCCGGCAGCTCTTAATATAAATGAGAGGTATCATTCACTTACTCTAATCAAGAATAAAAAATACGGCACTACACGGGTAAGCATTTTTACTAAGGGGGATGACAATGAAGACAGCAGTGTATCCAGGTAGTTTCGACCCTATTACCTATGGGCATATAGACATAATCGACAGGGCTTCCAGGCTGTTCGACAATGTAATTGTGGCGGTTTTAAACAATCCATCCAAGGCTCCGCTTTTTACTGCATCCGAAAGGATGGATATGATAAAAAAAGCTACCATGGAATTAAAGAATGTGGAGGTTGACAGTTTTTCAGGTTTGCTTATCGATTACGTGGAAAAAAGGGATGCCAACACCGTACTAAAGGGTTTAAGGGCTGTTTCGGACTTTGAATACGAGCTGCAGATGGCACTTATGAACAGAAAGCTCAACAGGAATGTGGAGACGGTTTTTATGATGACAAGCAGCAGATATTCCTTTTTAAGCTCAAGCCTTGTAAAGGAAGTGGCAAGACTTGGCGGATGCGTGAAGGACCTTGTGCCCGACTATGTATTTGAAAGACTTGTTGAGAAGAACAAAGGTTAGTATTTAAAAACAGATACGCCGGAACGAAGGGGGAAACCAGATGGAGATTAGTGAATTGCTGGACAGGCTGGAGGGAATAGTACATGAAGGTTTAGCGGTACCATTCTCGGATAAAACGCTGGTGGACAGGGAAAAGGTCCTGGGAATAATCGATTCAATCAGAGATATTTTACCGGAGGAAATTAAACAGGCAAACTGGATAAAAGAGGAGAGAAACAGAATACTTATAGAGGCCCAAAAGGAAGCGGACCTTATGATAAAAGAGACCGAGGAGCATATTAAGGGCATGGTGGAGGAGAGCGAAGTTTTAAGGCGTGCCTATATGCAGGGAGAAGAGATAATAGAAAATGCAAAGAAAAATGCCAGGGAAATAAGGGTAGGTACAAAGGAGTATGCTGATAATCTGCTTGCGGAGCTTGGAAAACAGCTTAAGGACTATATACAATTGATTGAAAAAAACAGAGAAGAAATAAAAAATCTAAGAAGCTAGACCATATATTACTTTTTCATTGTCCAAAAACCTGTAACAGACACCAACAGCTTGCAGAAAAATGCAAAAACAAGCATTATAAGGACTATTACAATAAAAAACCCGGCAGAGGCTAAAAGTCCCTGCGAGAAGCTAAGGGCAGCCGGAAAAGGGGTTTCCGGTAAGAATACGTCCCTGGATGCTCCTGATAATACAATTTTACATATTAAAAACGAAGTTGCACACGACAGGATGCCGTGGCCCAGTTTTGTAAGCATATAAACAGCCGGGCTGAGGTCGGTTCTGCTGATAAAGCTGATTGCCTGTGCATGTATCGAGAACCCGCTCCATCCTATAATAAGACTGGCAGAGGCTATTATAAAGACTAGCGGCAGGGTTTCTACCTGGGAAATTAGCCTGCTGCCTATGGTGATTTCCAGCATACCGCTTAAAACCGGCTGTACCAAAGCGGATGGCAAAGCAGTGCTGCGGAGTAAATCTTCTATGGGACGGGCGATGTATTGCAATGCTCCCGTAATATGAAAGAGGCGAATTACCACAGAAAACATAATAATAAACCCGCCTACAATCAAAAGAGTATTTATGCTTTCCCTGACCGCGTCGCCAAGCAGGGTTCCGATAGGCCTGCCATCCCGGCTTCTTTTTTTTAGCATGGTATCAAGTGCATTTTTCAGGCTTGGCATTTTAAGGTTGTCAAATTTCCGTTCGTTTCTGTCCTTGAAGAGGATACCTGCCATAATCCCTATTAAAACGGCGGCCAGATAGTGGGAGATGGCAATTATGGTGCCGGCCGAACGGCTGCCAAACATTCCTATAGAGACTGCACCAATCATAAAAAGGGGCCCTGATGTGCTGCAAAAGGCCAGCATTCTTTGCCCCTCAGCCCTTGTACACATGCCCTTCTCCCTGAGATTGCAGGTTAACTTAACACCCACCGGATAACCGGATGTAATACTCATAATAAATATAAGGGCGGAAAGGCCCGGTGTTTTAAACACAGGACGCATAACAGGTTCCAGCATGGTACCGGCAAAATCTATTACTCCCAAACCAATTAGCAGTTCGGCACCGATAAAAAACGGTAACAGTGCAGGCAGAACTATATTAATCCATGTGTCCACGCCTTCCACGGCTGCCTGATAGCATTCCTCAGGAAAAAATAAAAGGCTGATAACGAAAATTGTGACTGTAAGGGCGGCAATAAAGTTTAACAAATCGTTTTTTTTGCGTTTATTTAATTTGCGGCCAGATATTTTTAAGTATAAAAGGGTAATTACAATAATAAGGATAATTACAATTGTATAGGGGAAACGAATATTTAGCATATATATACTCCTAAGATTTTTTGACTATTGATTCAATATATTTATAAAAGCCCGATAATATGAATGACGCAGGAGGTAATCCTATGAAACAAAAAAAGCTTGGTCTTGCATTAGGTTCAGGTGCCGCCCGGGGGTTTGCCCATCTGGGAGTATTGCAGGCCTTCGAAGAAAAGGAGATACAAATAGATTATATTTCGGGGTGCAGTATCGGGTCGTTGATAGGGGCTTTGTACTGCTGCGGAATGTCGGTTGCCGAGATAAGCGACTTGGCTTTGGATCTGGTACCCTGGGAGTGGATAGATATTTCGGTGCCCAAAACAGGACTGATACAGGGGCGACGGCTGGAACAATTAATAAAAAAATACACCGGTAACAAAAGGTTCGATGAGCTCGAAAAACCCTTTGCGGTGGTTGCGTCCGACCTCTCGACGGGGGAAAGGGTGATACTGGACCAAGGTTATGTCTACAAAGCAGTCAGGGCAAGCATCGCAATACCCGGAATAATAGCGCCGCTGGAACTGGAGGGTAAAATCCTGGCCGACGGTGGAATTGTGGACCCGGTACCCGTTGACCTTGTAAAAGAGATGGGTTCCGAATATACGGTTGGCGTAAACTTAGGTTCCTGGATTGAAGGCAAAAAAATGAACAGTATATACGATGTGATTATCCAGAGTATTGACATATTGCAGAACGAGATATTAATGCTCAGGGGAATAGAGGCGGATTTGCTTATAAGCCCTTACCTGAAAGAAATAAATCCTGTAACCTTCAATCAGGTGGAAGAGTGTATCCATGCCGGAAGGAAAGCTGCCCTTGAGGTAATGGATGAGCTGTGTGCAGGCTTAACCTCTACAGATAAACGGGGCTGGTTACAAAGTCTTGTCCAGCGAAAGCATATTCCCCGTTAAAGTATCCCATTACATATAGGTCGGTGGCCAAAATATCCCTTTGAAAAATTTCAGGCAGGGGGGAATTTTCTCCGAAGCTGTAGTGGGAAGCCTTTGTTATAATAGGTATACATGACCGATCATTGGCTTTCTTAAGAATTTCCCTGCCCTTTGTATTAAGGGCAAGAACCCTTGCATAGCACGGGTATTTTTGTTGTTTTAGCTGTTCCAGCAGGTCCTTGTATATACCCAGCATTATATAAGTTGATATTCTTCTGATCCGTGTATGGGTATAACGTTTGGTTTTAATCTGTTTAAGCATATCGGTAATTGTTATGTTTTCCCTGGCTGCGCTCAGGATCCTGTTTTCAAGTCCTTCGGTAACTTCCGGATATTTTTTTAAATCTTCGCCCTTTAGTTTTCTAATCTCTGCAATAACCGGAAGGCTGAACCGGTCACTGTAAACGGGCCCCCGGCCCATGACAAGTTCCCGTTTAAGAACGCCTGATGTGGTTTTAGGGATGGACATGGTGGCTTTTTTTGTCAGAGAGTTTCTTTTTAAAATTTGCTTCCTGATTGCCGATGCGCCGGCAATGCTGGAATTTATTGAAGTGGAGTGGTAGTCGGCTGCAAATCGCTTAATAGTGAAAGCCTCAATCCTGCTGCCCAGACGTTTTATAGCTTTCAGGTATTCAATTGCCAGTATATTATTGGGGGATAAAAGAAGCCGGCGCAGACCTTCGGCGGAAGGTCCGAGGTATTTTTCCAGGGCATTTCCTCTGGCCGAGGGGAAGCTCTGACCCTTTGACAAAAAAGTTTTCAAATGGTCCTTGAAGCCCTCTGGCTCTTCGGCAAGTATAGCCGATATATGCTCCAGTCCATGCAGGTCTCCGGATTCGCTTCCAAAACAAATGCAATTCACAGTACCAATTCCGTCAAGTATATTCAAGGCACCCATGGCAAAGGCCTCCGCACTTCGGCATGCATAAACCACCGGCAGCTCTATGACAAGGTCAACACCTGCCTTTATCGCCATTTCGGCCCTGGCCCATTTGTTTACTATGGAGGGTTCACCCCTTTGCATAAAGTTGCCGCTCATAACAGCCACAGAATGGGTTGCGCCGGTAACTCTCATGGATTCTTCAAGATGATATAAATGCCCGTTGTGAAATGGGTTGTATTCAGCAACTATACCCAAAACCTTCAAATCCGACGCCTCCTTCCGCATTATTTAGATCATAGATCACAGGTCAGAGTATTATAAATGTGTGTCCCTTGACCCGAAAGACTATCAATCGGGGACATTCCTTATTATATATTATTTTAGGCTTTTTGGCAGGATATTTAAAAAATATGAAGAAATTTATAAAGGTTTGATTATTTGAACTTATGGGGGAGGAAAAAAAATGAAAATATTGGTTGTAAATTGCGGCAGTTCTTCTGTAAAATACCAGCTACTGAACATGAAAGATGAAAGTGTGATGGCCCGCGGACTGGCAGAGAGAATAGGAATCGAAGGATCCAGGCTGAAGCACCAGGCCCGGGGGAAAAGTGAAGTGGTAATAGATAAAGCAATGTCTGATCACAAAGCTGCGCTTAAAACTATAACCGATGTGTTGATAGATGAGGAAAACGGAGTAATTAAGGATACCAAAGAGATTTTCGCAGTGGGACACAGAGTAGTGCACGGCGGAGAAAAGTTTTCGGGTTCTGTCAGGATAACTGATGAGGTTATGGATACGCTGCAGGAGTGCGCGGATTTGGCGCCGCTTCATAACCCGCCTAACATTATGGGAATAGAAGCCTGTCAGCAGTTAATGCCCGGGATACCGATGGCCGGAACTTTTGATACGGCTTTTCATCATACAATACCGGATTTTGCATATATTTATCCCCTTCCTTACGAATACTATAAAAAGTATGGCATAAGGAAATACGGATTCCACGGGACTTCACACAAGTATGTGGCTGAAAGAGCTGCGCAGATTGTAGGTGCGCCGCTGGAAAGCTTGAAGATAATTACCTGCCATCTGGGGAATGGTGCCAGTATAACTGCGGTAGACGGCGGCAAATCCGTTGAAACCAGTATGGGCTTTACTCCCCTTGAGGGCCTTGCCATGGGGACCCGCTGCGGCAGCATAGACCCGGCAATTATTGCATATATAATGGAAAAGGAGCAGATGACCATAGAACAGGTCAACAATATGCTCAACAAGCGCTCCGGAGTACATGGTATATCAGGAATAAGCAGTGATTTCAGAGACTTGGAAGAAGCTGCCGAAAAGGGCAATAAGAGAGCCGGATTGGCCATCGATGTATTTGCATATAAGGTTAAGAAATTCATAGGTTCCTACTCGGCGGTTATGAATGGAGCAGACGTTATAGTGTTCACCGCTGGCCTTGGTGAAAATTCAGTTTCAATGAGGGAGAAGATTTGTGGCGGTTTGAAGTATCTCGGGCTGGAGTTGGACAGCACTGCCAACAACGTAAGGGGTAAGGAAACAATAATTAGCAAACCCCACTGCAAAGTCAAGGCAGTGGTTATTCCCACAAACGAGGAACTCATGATTGCCAGGGAAACGGTCAAAATCATCGGATAGCTTGAGTATTGACAAATACCCCGCTGCTTTGTATAATAAACTTTGTTGACTATGGAGTGTGCCAATAATGATAATATATGTAAACAGGCTGCTTTGGGACAGCCAGGGCCATGCAGCTTATGAGCTGGCAGAAAGCCTCGGACAAATTGATTACAGAGGCGAAAAGTTAAGTTTCAACGGCCCTGTATCAGTAACAGGCTGTGTGGAGAAGGACGGGGATTTATTTTCTGTGACAGGAGATATCAATGCCCGGGTTATACTTGCGTGTTCCAGGTGCCTTGGCAGTGTCATATACCCGGTGAAGGCCACCTTTAAACAAGAATACCCGGAGCCCGGAACAGAGGAAGAGAAGCCGGCAGCGTACCGAGGCAGAATTGATTTGGAAGAACCGGTTATCGCAAGCATTCTTCTCGAACTCCCGATAAAGGTGGTATGCAAAGAGGAATGCAGAGGTCTTTGCCCCGTGTGCGGCTTGGACAGGAATATAAAAGAATGCAGCTGCATCCAGGAGGAAACAGATCCGAGGATGCTAAAGCTGAAAGAATTGCTGGAAGAGTAGTAAGCGCAAGGAGGTGTTATTATGGCAGTACCAAAAAGGAAAATTTCCAAATCAAGAAGGAATAAAAGGTTGTCCCAGTGGAAGCTAAAAAAGCCAGGCCTTGCCGAATGTCCGCAATGTCATGCTCTTATGATGCCCCATAGGATATGTAAATCCTGTGGTTACTACAAGGGCAAGGAAATATTAAAGGCAGAATAAAAAAAGGCCTGCGGGTTAAGTTGACCCCAGGCCTTTTACTCTAACTTAAACGTACTGCTTATTTGCCACTCGTTTTACCCGGGCTGTTTGCAGGAACCAGATTCCCGTTAATACGGCAATACCAAATATATCCGAATAAATGCCCGGAATAATCAACGTAAGTCCGGCAACGAAGAACAATATTCGTTCATACCACTTATCATTGGTAACAAAGTAGCCTGTTGTCGAGGCGCCTATACAAACCATACCAACAATGGCTGTAATTATCGCCAGGGCAACACTGAAGGTAAAGGCCATGGTTGTGGTTCCCTCCGGCCTTACCAAAACCAGTATAGGCGACAGGGCAAAGATATATGGCACCAGGTAAGCGGCAAATCCTAACTTGAAGGCTTCAAAGCCTGTTTTAAGCGGATCGGATTGGGCTATGCCCGACCCTGCAAAGGCGGCCAGGGCCACCGGAGGCGTAATGTCAGCTACAATACCGAAATAGAATACAAAAAGGTGAGCTGCTATGTGAGGCACGCCCAACGAGATTAATGCAGGAGCAGAAACTGTTGCCTGGATGATATAGTTAGCTGTCGTCGGCACACCCATACCAAGGATTATAGAGCCTATCATGGTAAACAGCATAGTCAGGTAGATGTTGCCGCCTGCTAATTTTACAAGGCCTCCCGACATCTTCATACCTAAACCGGTAAGGGTGATAATTCCAACTATTATTCCAGCGGTGGCACAGGCTGCCACAACCGGTAAAGCCGATCTGGCGCCCTCTTCCAATCCTTCAATTATCTTTTTAAAAGACATGCGGGTCTCTTTTAGTATCATTGAGGCGGCAATACACAATATGATTGCATAAAATGCAGCCAACATCGGAGTGTAGCCCTTTACAAGAAGGTAAATAATACCCGCTATGGGTGTGGCAAGAAACCACTTCTTCTTTAACAGCTGTTTCCAATCAGGCAGCCTTTCCTTTGGAATTCCCAGCAAACCGGTTTTTTTAGCCTCAAGGTGCACGGTAATAAATATTCCCGTGAAATAAAGCACTGCTGGAATTGCTGCCGACAGGGCAATTGTTATATAGGGGATATTCAGGAACTCCACCATTATAAACGCTGCCGCACCCATTATGGGCGGCATTAACTGACCACCGGTTGAAGCAGCCGCTTCGACGGCGCCGGCAAATTCCTTGCGATATCCGATACTCTTCATAAGGGGGATAGTCACAGACCCGGTACCCACCGTGTTAGCAACCGAGCTCCCCGAAACAGTACCCTGGGCAGCACTTGCAATTACGGCTGCTTTAGCCGGTCCGCCAATAGAGCCTCCTGTTAAACCTACTGCCAAATCGGTTAACCAGTCCCCGATACCGGTTTTCTTTAAGAAGGTTGCAAATAACATAAACAGAAAGATAAATGTTGACGATACCTGAATTGGAATTCCCAGAATTCCCTCGGTGCTAAGCCACTGGAAGACAGCTATCCTTTTTATACTAAGGCCGGGGTGGGCCATAAAGGATGGGAAATACCTTCCGAAGTAGGCATAAAGCAGGAAGAATGTAGCCAGCGAGATAATAACAGGCCCTGCCATTCTTCGGGTGGCTTCAATAATCAATAATACCGCGATAATTCCGATTATCATGTCCACATTGTTGTATACCCCTGCCCGCCAAACCAATTCTTCGTAATATGCAATGTGATATGCGGCCACAGAAAAACCTAAGAAGGCAAGCATGTAGTCATACCAAGGGACTTGGTTGTTTTTACTGCCTCTTTTGGCCGGATAGAGTATAAAAATCAATACCAGGGCCGTACCCACATGGGGAGCTCTTTGCAAAGTTGAGGGAAAAACCCCAAAGGCCGCGGTGTATAATTGAGCTAATGACCAGACAACCGCCAGGATAAAAATAAATTTGGCGACCGGTCCCTCTAATCGCCGGAAAGCAAATTCTCTGTCATACTTGGCAAGAATTTTTTCGGATTCTTTCTCGTCTATCTTTATATTATCTTTTATAAGGTTGTCTTCCTTTTGCCTTTCTGCCATATTTCTACCTCCTCAATTAAGTATTGGCTAAAGGTTTTTCTCATAAGACCTATATGCACATACCCGCCCGGGCGATACACATCCTTTAACGGGGTTGTCAGTCCGTCATAGATTAGCGTATGATTTGCGATAACCGCGCCTATGGTTACCGGTACCCTATCAAATACAAGTTCATAGCCTAATACATAAAATTTACCGCCCTCAATAACCCAGTATTGGTTAAACTCGGGGTGGGCAGGTAAATTGGGACCGAATTCATCAAAGGTCATTTTGACTATGGGAATCCTGCCCGGAGCTTCAAGCCGGTATGTTTCGACAACAGGCTGTAATGTCACCGAGTGTATCCAGTGAATATCAAAAAGTCCACCGGTTTTGGCCCTTTGTTGATAAACCAGCTCTTCCGAACCGTCAACCCTTACTTCCAAAACATGGACCGGCAGTAATGCAACAGACATCATTATACCTGCAATTATTATAAATATGTATAATACATATAACTTTTTCAATAAGGAAGGCCGAGGACTGTACAGCCGCCCCGGCCTTCACCTCCCGTTGATTAGTCTATGGGTTTAATCATATCCGGAACATCAAGGCCTATTTCGGTAAAGTACTTGTATGCACCGGGATGCAGCGGGGTTGTAATGCCGTCTATCATAATTTCATTATTCCCTGCAGCCAGTTCATCGGTAAGCCACTGGGCTGCCCCGTGGGCCGCTGCAGTATGGGAAGTTTGTTCGAACCAGACCTTGGTTATATCATATACTATATCCTCCGGCATGTCGGGTGCCACGTATAAAGCCGCTACGCAGTTGATGGTAAGTTTGTCTTCCTCGTTGCCATAGGTACCTGCGGGTATAACGTATTGGCTGAAAAATGGATATTTTGCTTTTACTTTTTCGTACAGTTCGTCGCCTATTTCGATTACTTCTATATCACGGGACGTCATAATATCCTGTATTGCTGCGGCGGGGACTGCCAGTACGTTAAATGCGGCATCCAGGTGACCGTCCTTCATCTTGCTGGCGGCATCTCCAAAACCGTCATATGCAGCCTTTACATCGTCAAAGGTCATGCCTGCCTCAGTCAGTACTGTCTCTGTCATTACAACGGTTCCGCTGCCGACAGGGCCGACCGCCACCCTTTTACCCTTAATATCTATCAATGACGTAATACCACTTTCCTTTAAGGCCACGCCCTGATAAACCTCCGGATAAATGACGCCTATTGCCCTGAAGTTCTGCTGTTTGCTTTGGAAGGCACCGGTACCGTTCCAGGCATCATCGGCTATGTTGTTCATAGCCATGCCCAATTCCACCTCGCCGGCATGAACCCGGTTTATACTTTCAACCGAGGCTCCGCCAGGCTGACTTGTTACCTGCACACTGTCAAGATACTCGTTCCAGGTATTGGCCATTGCCCCTCCCAGAGCGAAATAGGTACCGCCGGTTGAACCGGTTATAATATTGATCTGCATTTTTTGAGCCGGTGCCGGTGCTTCTTCTTCACCATTATCCGGTGCTTCAGCCTCTTGTGCCGGCGCACATCCGACTAATAAACTGCTCATGATAAACAGTGTCACCAATAAAAATGCCAGTTTCTTCCTCATATATAGACCCCCTTTTAATTTGATATTTCTGGCAATCATTCATTACCAAAAATATTTTAAATTTTTATTACCCTTAATTGTATAATGAGTTACGGGCCATCCGGTCGCTATTCAAAGTCAATTTCGGCATCCTTGTTCGGATACCTGATAATCTGTCCTTCCCAGGTTCTTATGGTTATTGTGTCTCTGCCCTGGGAAATCAGGTATTCGGGCAGCATGGGCGTTTTGCCTCTGCCCTCCGGAGCGTTAATGATAAAAGTCGGGATTGCCAGGCCTGAGGTATATCCCCTCAGGTGTTCCATTATTTCAATTCCTATATCCACGCTGGTTCTGAAGTGAAGCGTACCTATCACGCCCTTGGCGTGGAATATATAGTAGGGTCTGACTCTGATTCTGAGAAGTTCCTGGCAGAGTTTTTTCATTATATACGGGTCATCGTTTATACCCCTTAAAAGTACTGTCTGATTGCCAAGGGGTATTCCTGCGTTGGCAAGCATTTCACAGGCTTTTTTCGATTCTTCGGTAACCTCCATCTGGTTATTGAATTGAAGGTTTATAAAGAGCGGATGATGTTTCTTAAGCATTTCACATAGCTTGGGAGTTACCCTCTGGGGAAGCGTTACCGGCATTCGTGTGCCGATACGCTTAAATTCAAGATGAGGAATTCTGTCAAGTTCCCCCAGCAGCCAATCCAGTAATTCATCTGATAATGTAAAGGGGTCGCCGCCGGTAATAAGAACATCCCTTATCTCAGGCGTATTTTTTATGTAGTTGACGGCTTCCTGCAGGTGCTCTTTAGGCTGTGGCGTATCTATTTCGCCTATATTTCTTCTTCTCTGGCAGTGACGGCAGTACATGCCGCACTGATTGGTTACATTGATAATAAGTCTGTCGGGATATCTGCGGGTTATACAGGGGGCAGGATTGGTAAACTCCTCCGCCATTGGATCGGCGCTGCTAATACCTTCTATTAATTCGAGACCTGTAGGAATTGACTGCAGATATACCGGGTTGCGGTAATGGTCGCCTTCCGGGTCAATTACAGACAGGAAATAGGGTGATATAGCCCATCTGAATTTATCCCCTACTTTATTAATATCCTGTTTTTGTTTGGCACTTAGTTTAATAAATTTCGAAAGTGTCTCTGAATCGGTTATTCTGTTTTTTATCTGCCAGTGCCAATCGTTCCAGTCGTCTTGGGTAGCTCCAAGTATTTTTTTTATGTTGGACTGTCTGGCCTCAATCTCATCCTTAAGGTCCAAGCCGGTAAAGATCTTTTCTCTGGCTTCCAAATAGGGATCAATACGGCTTTTTAGTATCTCTGCCCTTTCGAGGGATATTTGCCGGGAACTCTTTTTAGAAGGATCCATCTTTAGACCTCCTCGCGAATTATTGAAGTTCTGTTGTATTATGTATATATACTCAGATGTTAATATATGACGTAATGCCCAAATTGCATATAGCGTGTACCGGGATTTTTACTGCATACCGGCATTATTAAGAAGGACGAAGTGTTAATATTACAGATACGCAACTGTAAGCCAATGCGAAATGATGAACCAAAAGGAGCAAACAACTTATAATCCCTTATAGCGGGATGTATAACTGGCAGTTTCCACCTCCACAAACAATCTTGCTGATCAGCTATATGTATTTAAATGCAATATACATGCCAAATACATAATTGGATATATGTGGTATTAATAATAATAATAAATCAAACAACCAAACTGTGTCAAGAACGGAAAAATTAGCCCTATTTGGGTTTTCGGGTTGTTCCCGACGGAATACCTGTCGGGTTACTTTTTCAATAATTGAGTTAAACTCCGATTAATTGTCAGTATTATGGTTGCTATAGGGTCTTCGATAGTAACCATTTAAAACCAAAAAGAATTCTGGTATAATGTCTTTACAGCAGATCTTACGTAAAAACACAGGAAGGTGGGTAATATAATGAGCAATACTCAACCGTTCGGCCTTTCGATTATCACCCGTTCAGAAAAGCATAAGGAAAATGTTATAAATCAGCTTACAAATCTGTTGGGGCCGGAGATATCAATAAAGGGATATTCGATTTTGGAAGGAATAAAGGAAAAGATATATGATAGGCTGGTACTAATAAGCCATGAATACCTTAAAGAAACAGCCTACAGATATATCGATCCAAGGGCCGAGGTTCTGGTGGCGCGAAGAGCCCTTAATCACTCTAAGCTTGAGGATGTACTGTGCATCCCCCATGATGAAGATGTGCTGTTTGTCGACGTTAATAAATACCTTGCGGAGAACTCCATTTCACTTCTTGAAGGACTGGGTATCAACCACATAAGAATGTATCCGTATTATCCCGGGCAAAAGTTTTCCCAGCAGGCAGATTATGCAATAACAACAGGTGAAACACACATGGTTCCCGACTGCATCAGGAATGTTATAGATTTGGGTTACAGTAAAATCGACCTGACGACTATTACCGAAATAATGCTTAAATTAAGTATACTCGATGAAAGAACCAATCTGTTATCTGCAAGATTTCTCCAGGATTTTGTATATTCGGGCAAGAAAGTTGTAAAGGCCCTGGAAACCACAGACAATATGAAGAAGCAGCTAAATACTATATTAAACGTTATCAACGACGGGATAGTAGGTATTGATAATAATGGAAGAATTATGTTCAGCAATGAGAATGCAAAAAAACTGTTCAATTCAAGGGTTAAGGACAATAAGGACAAAAATATGGAGATTAATCTGGATGACATCCTGGATTTCGACGCAAAGGCGCTGTTGGGGGGGAATTTCGGATTATACAGGAAAATCCATGAAATAATGGGCAAGAAGATACTTTTGACTATGATGCCAATTATCAGAAACGGTGAGAATAACGGAGTTATCATCACTTTTAAAGACCTATCCGAAATAATTGAGATGGAGAATATAGTAAGGGCAAACCTTATGAAGAGAGGGCATACGTCAAAATATGAATTTTCAAATATTGCCGGAAAAAGCAGGATAATATCTGAAACAAAAGAGATTGCATGTAAGCTTGCCAAAAGCAATTCAACACTTCTGCTGATAGGTGAAAGCGGAAGCGGCAAGGAACTTTTTGCCCATGCCATACATAAGGCTTCATGCAAACAGCATGGGCCCTTTGTGGCTGTGAATTTTGCGGCGCTGCCTGAGAACCTTCTGGAAAGCGAGCTGTTTGGCTATGAAGAAGGGGCATTCACCGGGGCAAGAAAAGGAGGGCATGCCGGACTGTTTGAACAGGCCCATAAAGGAACCATATTTCTTGATGAAATCGGAGATGCCTCCATGAGAATTCAGACCCGTTTGTTAAGAGTGCTTCAGGAAAAGGAAGTGCTCCGTATAGGCGGCACAAAGATCATACCTATAGATGTCAGAATAATAGCAGCTACAAACAAAAACCTAGAGGAGCTGGTGAGGGCTCAAAAATTCAGAGAAGATTTATTTTACAGATTGAAGGTGCTGCCAATCAGAATACCTCCTTTAAGGGAACGAAAAGAGGATATCCCTTTACTAATTAAAAAAATGCTGGAAAAGTTCCCGCCGGAGAAGGAAATGATAATAAGCGATAGAGCTATGGAGAAATTTATGGAATATGACTGGCCCGGAAATATCCGTGAACTGGAGAATGTAGTTGAGTACCTATTTCATATCGTAGGCGACGGGGAGGTAAGAAGCAAGGACCTGCCGTTTACTTCAAATGACAAATCTTTGCAGCAGGAAAAAATATTAAAAGCCATTGAAGAGGAAATGCCGATGGAAGAACTAATGCTTATTCTAGATACCCTGAAACGTGAAAAAGATGCGGGGAATGCCTATTTGAACAGAAAAAAACTCGCAGAGCTATGCAGCAGGGAAATTCGAATGACAGAGCAAATGGTAAGGAACCGGCTTAATATACTGTCGCAATATGGCCTGGTAATAACCAGGAAAGGGCCTAAGGGAACCAGATTATCCTTAAACGGCGAAGATTGTATTGGCATTATTAAGAAGCGCATGGATACAGACAAATTTGCTTTCGGCAACAAGGGTTTTGAATAATGCGGTTTGAGGAGGAATGATTTAACAAAACGGTTTGCCATATGTTCCAACGACTGCCTTGAAGGTTTGCCCCCGTACCATTGTTGCATAATAGTGGTGCGGGGGTAAATTTTAGTTGATTTGCCCTTAAGTATAATATATACTTAATATTAGTATCTGGTACTAAATCCAAGTCATAAAACGATACCGCATTACACGCAATATATTCCACTTATGCGACAGACCTGCTAATATACAGCAGAACTAACCGGAGTAAAGAGGTGATTTCAATGTCGAATAAAGGTATGGGGAAAAAGGAAAGACAGAAAAGCCTTTCGGATAAAATTATTAAGGATCCGTTTCTGACCGACGAAGAGCTAAGCGATCACTTCGAAGTAAGCATACAAACCATAAGACTTGACAGGCTGGAACTTGGTATTCCTGAACTGAGGGAAAGAATAAAAAGCGTGGCAGAGGGTACATATGCAAAGGTCAGAACAATATCGGGCAAGGAAATTGTCGGAGAGCTGCTGGATATAGACCTTGGCAAGAAAGGGATTTCAGTACTTGAAACCAATGACTCCATGGCTTTTGAAAAAACCAACATCGTGAGGGGCCAATTCATATATGCACAGGCAGAATCCCTTGCCATAGCTGTAATAGATGCTGATGTTGCACTGATTGGAGTGGCCAATATTAAATACAAACAGCCCGTCAGGTCCGGACAAAAACTGGTAGCCCAGGCTGAGATTGTAAGGCAAAGGGGAAACAAATACTTTGTTTGGGTCAGAATTAAGCTGAGAATGCAGGAGGTTTTCAGGGGAAAGTTCATTCTGGTGGCTCTGGACGATTAGGGAAGGGGATAAACAGATGAGAATTGCGGTTGATGCAATGGGCGGCGATTACGCACCTGTGGAGGTTGTAAAGGGCTGTATAAGAGCCCTGGAAAGGGAAAAGGGCCTGCAGATTATTATTGCCGGTAAACAGGAAAGCATAAAGAGTATCCTTGAAGGGTACGATACCCAAAGAATTACCATAATAAACGCTGAGCAGGTAATAGGCAGCGATGAACCGCCGGTGCAGGCCATCAAAAAAAAGAAGGGTTCATCTATGGTATTGGGGCTGGAAACAGTCAAAGGCAAGCAGGCCGACGCATTCATCTCTGCCGGCAATACCGGCGCACTTCTGGCCGGCGCACTTTTGAAGATAGGCAGGATTAAGGGAATAGACAGACCGGCATTGGCCCCTATACTTCCCACTGTAAACGGTGGTGCGATGCTCATAGATGCAGGGGCAAACGCCGATTGTAAGCCTCTGAACCTGTTACAGTTTGGCATGATGGGCTCTGCCTATATGAACGGTGTGATGGGGATAGACAATCCAAGGGTTGCCCTGGTCAATATAGGTACAGAAGAGGGCAAGGGAAATGCTCTGGCAAAGGAAGCCTATACACTGCTTCGGCAATCCAGGCTCAATTTTATTGGTAATATTGAGGCAAGGAGTATTCCGGAGGGGGCTGCCGATGTACTGGTTTGTGACGGCTTCGTCGGAAATGTTATTTTAAAGCTTACTGAGGGTTTGGCGATGTCGCTGTTTTCACAGCTTAAGAAGGAATTTACCGCAGGCACAGCTTCAAAGATGGCTGCAGCCGTACTGAAACCGGGACTTAGGAGGTTTAAAGCCAGAATGGATTACAAACAATACGGCGGAGCCCCCTTTCTTGGTATAGCCGGGGGTTGTATAAAGGCCCACGGAAGCTCGGATTCACTGGCAATCGAGAATGCAATAATGCAGGCGGTAAGGTATGTGGATAAGCAGGTAACAGAAAAAATATCTGATAACATACAATTGGAGGGAAAAGATGGATAGAATAGTTAAGTCAGTTGGTATTGTTGGTACGGGCAGATGTCTTCCGGAGAAAATTCTTACCAATCACGAACTGGAAAAGATTGTGGATACCAGCGACGAGTGGATAAGAACACGGACAGGTATTTCTGAACGCAGGATTAGTGAAGCAGATACCGCCACCTCCGACCTTGCGACCGCTGCCGCTTTGAAGGCAATGGAAAACGCCGGCGTCAGCGCCGAAGAGGTTGATATGATTATAGTGGCAACGGTAACACCGGATATGGCTTTCCCGTCCACGGCCTGTATAGTACAGTCAAACCTTAAGGCTGTAAACGCCTCGGCCTTTGATATAGAAGCTGCGTGTACGGGGTTTATATATGGGCTTTCGGTAGGGGAAAAATTCATTTCAACCGGTGATGCTAAGACAGTTTTGGTAATAGGAGCAGAAACACTGTCCAAGGTATGCAACTGGAAGGACAGGAACACATGCGTATTATTCGGCGATGGCGCAGGGGCTGCCGTACTAAGAGAAGTCGGAAAGGGCGAAGGAATACTTGCCTGCGCTTTAGGCGCCGAAGGCTGGAAGGGTGAAACCCTTACGCTCCCTGCCGGGGGTTCAAGAATGCCTGCGAGCGTTGAGACGGTAAAGGCCGGTAAACACTTCATACATATGGACGGCAGTGAAGTGTATAAATTCGCTGTCAGTATCATGCCTAAGGCTACACTGCGGGTTATTGAAAAGGCAGGTCTAAATCTGGAGGATATTGACTACGTTGTGCCCCATCAGGCAAACAGCAGAATTGTTGAAGCAGCCGCCAGAAGACTCAAAATGGATGGCGAAAAAATATTCGTAAACCTGAACAAATACGGTAACATGTCCTCGGCTTCTGTGCCTGTAGCGCTGGATGAAGCTTTGGAACAGGGGCGCATCAAAAAAGGGGATAATGTGGTGCTGGTAGGATTCGGGGCAGGGCTTACCTGGGGTTCCTGTGCTATGAAATGGATCAAATAACTCTAATAATGGAATGGGAGTGGCAAAAATGATACATACTAGGGTGTGTGAAATATTGGATACGCAGTATCCGATTCTTCAGGGGGGCATGGCATGGGCAGCCACCGCCGAACTGGCAGCTGCGGTATCCAATGCAGGAGGACTTGGTATAATAGGTGCCGGGAACGCTCCCGCAGAAGTTGTAGAAAAAGAAATTATAAATACACTCAAGTTGACGGATAAACCCTTCGGAGTTAACGTCATGCTGCTGTCCCCCTTTGTGGACCAAGTCATGGAGGTAATAATAAAGCACAAAGTCAGGGTGGTGACCACCGGTGCGGGTAATCCCGGCAAATATATAGAGAATCTCAAGAAAATATCGGCGAAAATAATCCCGGTGGTTCCCAGTGTAGCCCTTGCAAAACGGATGGAGGCCCTAGGAGCCGATGCTTTAATAGTCGAGGGAACCGAAGCGGGAGGACATATCGGGGAGCTAACCACAATGTGTCTTGTACCACAGATTGTGGATTCGGTTGAAATACCCGTTATAGCTGCCGGTGGCATAGCCGACGGCAGGGGGCTGGTGGCGGCTTTTGCCCTGGGAGCCGAAGGGGTGCAAATGGGTACGCGTTTTGTCTGCTCTAAGGAATGTACAGCCCATGATAATTATAAAAAAGCGTTTATAAAGGCAAAGGACAGGGACGCAATAGTGTCAGGCAGAAGTACCGGACACCCGGTCAGATGTCTTAAGAACAAGCTGACCCGGGAATTTGAGGCATTGGAAAAGGCGGGGACCACGCTGGAAGAACTGGAGAAGCTGGGTGCAGGCAAACTGAGGGAAGCAGTGGTGGAAGGGAACACACAAACCGGCTCGGTTATGGCGGGTCAGATCTCAGGACTTATTAATGATATTAAAACGGTTGAACAGATAATTGAACAATTGGTGGAAGAGGCGCAGCAAGTAATATATAATACAGGCCGGATTTTAGGGAGGTAAATTATGGGGAAGATTGCATTTATATTTCCGGGACAGGGAGCACAGTATATTGGTATGGGCAAAGACCTGTACCAGGGACTTCCGGATGCAGCGGATGTTTTTGACAGGGCCGACGACGTTTTGGGATTTAGCATCAAAAAGATAATTTTCGAAGGACCTGAACAGAAGCTCTGTGAGACTGAAATCACACAGCCGGCAATACTTACTGTAAGCACGGCTATTCTGGAGCAGTTGACAAAGCATGGGTTAAGCCCTGATATAACAGCGGGCTTGAGCCTTGGTGAATATTCCGCCCTTATTGCGGCGGGCTCCATGGAGTTCGAGGATGCAGCGGTGCTGGTTATGAAAAGGGGAAGGTATATGCAAAGGGCTGTTCCCGTGAATACCGGCACAATGGCGGCAATCATCGGACTTGACAAGGAAAGGGTAGAGGACTGCTGCCACCGGGCTTCGGATTTAGGTGTGGTAGAAGCTGCAAACTATAACTGTACCTGCCAGACAGCCATATCGGGAGAGACAAAAGCTGTGGCAAAGGCTGTTGAACTGGCAAAAGAAATGGGTGCGAGAAGAGCAATTATTCTGCCGGTAAGCGCCCCCTTCCACTGCAGCCTGTTAAAGCCGGTGGAAGCGAAGCTGAAACTGGAACTGGATAAAATCAATATAAAGGATGCGTCGGTACCGGTAATTGCAAATGTAACGGCTATGGAAGAAACACGCAGCCGGTTTATTAAACAAAACCTGATAAAACAGGTAAGCAATCCGGTATTATGGGAAGAGAGCGTCCGGCGGATGCTTGCCCTGGGTGTGGATACCTTTGTTGAAATAGGACCGGGTAAGGCTCTAACTGGTTTTGTCAGGAAGATAGACAAAGGGGCAACTGTCATGAATATCGAGGATTTGGAGACACTGGAAAAGGCCCTTATTAAATTGGAGGGGATAAAATGCTGCAGTTAAACGGAAAGACCGCCGTTGTTACCGGGGGCTCAAGGGGTATAGGGAGTTCAATAGCCAAAACCCTGGCGCAATTAGGCGCAAATGTGGCAGTAAACTATGCCAGCAATTCCGATGCGGCCCAGGAAATTGTGAGAGAGATAACCGGTCTTGGAGGGAATGCCACAGCCATTGGTGCGGATGTGGCGGATGCAGGAGCGGCGAATGCCCTTATTCAAAACGCTGCAAAGCACTTCGGGACGGTAGATATTCTGGTAAACAGCGCAGGAATAACCCGGGACGGCCTTCTAATGAGAATGAAGGATGAGGATTGGCAAAGGGTCATACAGACCAACCTGACAGGAGTATTCAACTGCACCAGGGCGGTGGCGAGAATAATGGCAAGGCAAAAATGGGGCAGGATTGTGAATATATCGTCTGTGGTGGGCATAAAGGGCAATGCAGGTCAGGCCAATTACTGTGCTTCAAAGGCTGGGGTTATAGGCCTTACAAAGTCGGTGGCAAAGGAACTGGGAAGCAGAGGTATTACGGTAAACGCCATTGCTCCGGGCTATATACAAACGGATATGACAGGGAAGCTGCCCGAAAATATAAAAGAAGAGATGCTAAAGAGGGTAGTTCTGGGTAGGCCGGGCACCCCGGAGGATGTTGCATGGCTTGCTGCATTCCTGAGCAGCGACTTAAGTTCATACATCACCGGACAAATAATTAGCGTTGACGGTGGAATTGTTATGTAATATATTTAATATATATTTTATAGCTAAGCTTGGAAGGAGGTGACAAGATGATTATTGAAAAGGTTAAAGAGATAATTGCAGATCAATTAGGCATTGACGAGGAGGAAATTGTCAGCGACGCTTCCTTTATAGATGATTTGGGAGCGGATTCCCTAGACCTGGTTGAGCTGATTATGGCTTTGGAGGAAGAATTCGATATGGAAATCCCCGATGAGGATGCTGAAAAAATCAATACTGTGGGGGATGCGGTAGATTACATAAAGAATAACAGCTAATCCGAAGGTCCCGATTGAAATCGGGACTTTCTTGAGCAGTCTGCAAATCTGTGGGATTTGTTAATATAAACTTATTTTTTGGATAGGAGGTCACCGGATTGGAAAAAAGAGTTGTGGTTACAGGATTAGGGGCGGTAACTCCTGTTGGATTGGGAAAGGACAAGTTATGGTCCTCGCTTAAGAACGGGATATCCGGCATTGGTGAGATAACCAAATTCGATGCGGATGGGTATGAATGCAGAATAGCTGCTGAGGTCAGGGATTTTGTGGCAGCAGATTTTATAGATAAAAAGGAAGCCAGAAGGATGGACACCTTCACCCAGTATGCGATTGCAGGCGCCAAAATGGCGGTGGAGGACGGTCTGATTGATATGAAAAGGGTTGATAAAAGCAGGCTTGGAGTAGTGCTTGGTTCGGGTATTGGAGGTATAGAAACGCTGGAGAACCAATTCAGGGTTATATTTGATAAGGGTCCCTCCAGGGTAAGCCCATTCTTTATTCCCATGATGATTTCGAATATGGCTGCAGGACAGGTATCCATAGTGTTTGGAGCAAAGGGGCCGAATGAAACGGTTGTAACTGCCTGTGCTTCGGGGACAAATGCCATCGGGGACGCTTTCAGGATTATTGGGCGGGGAGATGCAGACATGATTATTACCGGGGGCAGCGAGGCTGCAGTAACCCCTATTGCGGTAGCAGGATTTTGTTCAATGAGGGCTCTCTCTACCAGAAATCAAGACCCAGAGGGCGCCAGCAGACCCTTTGACAAGGAAAGGGACGGGTTTGTACTGGGAGAGGGTTCCGGTGTATTAATCCTCGAAGAACTGGAGCATGCTCTCAGAAGAGGGGCAAAGATTTATGCTGAGGTTGCAGGCTACGGGATGACTGCCGATGCGCATCATATAACTGCCCCTGCGCCGGGAGGAGCAGGAGCTGCTGCTGCTATGCAAAAGGTTATAGACGATGCAGGAATTACAGCACAGGACATTGACTATATAAATGCCCATGGCACCTCCACCGAGTATAATGACAGGTTTGAAACCGAGGCAATAAAGTGCATATTCGGCGAACACGCCTATAAGCTTGCAATAAGTTCCACAAAGTCAGTTACAGGCCATCTGCTGGGAGCGGCAGGGGGAGTGGAGGCGATTGCGACAATACTGGCAATACACGAGGGATTTGTACCGCCTACCATAAACTACAATACCCCCGACCCCGACTGTGATTTGGACTATATACCAAACAAAGGAGAGAAGAGGGATGTAGCCTATGCCATATCCAATTCTCTTGGGTTTGGCGGGCAAAACGCCAGCATTTGCTTCAAAAAATTTAAATAGAGTGCCGTCAACCCCTTTGGTTTTCAGCAGACAAAATATGCTATAATATAAAAAGAAACAATTTTCAACAAAAACAGCATTACGAAAGGGTGTTGGCCTTGAGCACCGATCCCAAAAGGCTGGCGGAGCTTCATAAATTACAGACAAGACTTGGCTATCGGTATAAAAAATTAGACCTTCTCAATACTGCATTAACCCATAGTTCCTATGCCAATGAAAGGAACCTTTCGATGGAGCATTATAACGAAAGGCTTGAATTTTTGGGAGATGCCGTACTTGAGATGGTAACCAGCGAATTCCTGTATAAAAGGTTTAAAGAATACCCTGAAGGGACCCTGACTCAAATTAGGGCTTCCCTGGTCAGGGGTCAGGCATTAGGATTATACGCAAAGGAATTGAACCTGGGCACCTTCCAGTTGATGGGAAAAGGCGAGGAAGCCGGAGGCGGCAGGGAAAGGATTTCCATCCTTGCGGATACATTAGAAGCTGTCATTGGTTCCATATATATTGACGGTGGTTACCGGAAGGCCTGGGATTTCATTATAAAGTATATTGAGAGCCGTATTGACAAACTGACAGACGATAATTATACCAGAGACTACAAAACTGCACTGCAGGAGAAAATACAGTCAAAAACCGGTCAGAGGATAGAATACAGGCTTGCCGCCCAGGAAGGGCCTGACCACGACAAAACCTTCCACGTACAGGTTTATATTGGAAACAAAGGTTTTGGGGAGGGTATTGGCAAGAGTAAAAAGGAAGCCGAACAGGATGCTGCGAAGCGGACTCTGGAAAGGCTGGAGGGATAATATGTCCAAGACCCATTATATAATACCCTTTTTTATTCCCCATATTGGATGTCCGTATAATTGCGTATTCTGCAGCCAGAATAGAATTACCGGAAAGGAAAGTTCAATTTCTCCGGAGGAGATTCTCCCCACAGTAAAGCAGTACCTGGCTACTTTCCCCCGGGATGCCGCCGGGGTTGAAGTTGCTTTTTTCGGAGGCAGCTTTACAGGGATACCCGTAAAGCTGCAGACTGCTTTTTTGGAAAAAGCGCACTATGCAAAAAAGAATGGGCTTATTGACGGGATAAGACTGTCCACAAGGCCGGATTATATCGACGGTGCTATACTTGACAGATTGAAGGAATTCGGGGTGGACACCATAGAACTGGGTGTCCAGTCCGCCAACAATAAAGTGCTGGCACAAAGTTTAAGAGGCCATACCTTCGAGGATGTTATGCGTGCTTCAAAGCTAATACAAAAAAGCGGATTTGTTCTTGGACTGCAAATGATGATAGGGCTGCCCGGCTCTGACAGGGATACCGAGATGGAAACCGCAAGACAGATTTGCAGGATAAGACCGCAAATGGTAAGGATTTATCCTGCACTGGTCATAAGGGGCACCGCCCTTGAGGCAATGTACAGAAACGGGAAGTACACACCGCTTTCTTTGGATGGGGCGGTACAAACCTGCGTGATTTTATCCGAAATGTTTATACGGGAGAACATAGATATCATAAGGATGGGACTGCAGCCCACCGAGCTGATAAATACGGGCAGAGAGGTTGTTGCGGGTCCTTTTCATCCTGCCTTCAGGCAACTGGTTGATTCACGTCTTCTGCACAAAACCGTAAAAAAGGTTATTGACCAAAGGGGTATAGAAACAGAAGCCGGACTGGTCATTGAAGTAAATCCTTCTATTTTATCTACACTGCAGGGGAGCAGGAAAGAAAGCATTAAAGCATTGAGGGCAGAGTATCCCGGGCTTCACATAAGGGTATTACAAAACAGCAGCCTGGACAAAACCGTAATAGGGTTTTGTAACGGGGATGCCCGTTATGAAATAGATTACCGTCAGGTTATAAGCAAAACCCACTAGCATTAATACCGGAGGTAGTACCTATGTATCTTAAGAGCATTGAAATGAAGGGTTTCAAATCATTTGCAGACAGAATTAATCTTGCGTTTGACAAAGGCATTGCAGCTATCGTAGGGCCTAACGGGAGCGGTAAGAGCAATATCGCCGACGGCGTAAGATGGGTGCTGGGGGAACAAAGCGTAAAAGCTTTGAGGGGCAACAGGATGGAGGATGTTATCTTTGCCGGGACCGACAGCAGAAAAGCGCTGGGGTTTGCCGAGGTTTCCATTACCATCGATAACAGGGACGGTTTTTTGCCTATAGAATACTCCGAGGTTATGGTTACAAGAAGAGTGTTCAGGTCCGGGGAAAGTGAGTATTATCTCAATAAAACCGGTTGCAGGCTTAAGGACATAAATGAACTGTTTATGGATACGGGTGTGGGCAAGGAAGGCTATTCAATCATCGGACAGGGAAGGATAGATGAAATACTCAGCTCAAAAGCCGAGGACAGGCGAAAAGTATTTGAGGAGGCTGCAGGGATAGTCAAGTACAAAACCAGAAAGGAAGAAGCCGAAAGAAAGATGCAAAGAACCAGGGAGAATCTTTTGAGGCTTGGAGACATTATCGAAGAGCTGCAGAAACAGATCGGCCCATTACAAATTCAGAGCGAGATTGCAAAGTCATATATCGAAATGCGCAATGAACTTAAGCGCCTGGAACTCAGTATATTTGTCAGGAGCATAGAAAGGCTGGACAGTCAAAAAACCAAGATTAACGAAGATATAAAAGAATCCCAGAGAATGGTATACGATAAAAATGTTACGGTAAACCGCCTGGAGGCAGATTTTCACAGTTTGGAGACCAGGATACAGCAGATTGAAGAGGAGTTAAAGGAAATTCAGGATAGAATATACCTGCGGCTCAACCTGACTGAAAAAAAAGAGGGAGAAATAAAGGTACTTGTGCAAAAAATTCAAAGCGAAAACGAAAGCATTAATATGCATAAAAAAGAACTTGTAAGAATTGAGCATGAGACCGAAGGAATTGAGGAAGAAAAACAAATAAGAAACCGGGAAATCCAGGATCTAAAGCTGCAGTTGGAAGATAAGAAGCGAATAATAGAAGCTTTTCAGGCCAATCTGGATTCCATAGGTGTCCAGGTGGGTGAGGAAGAGGAGAGGGCGGAACAGATTAAGGCCCAGATCATCGAAAACTTAAACGGCATATCGGATTTGAGCAGTAGGGCAAACAGCCTCAAGACCCTGAATGAGACCATATATAAGCGTAAAGTACAATTGCTGGAGGAACTGCAAACCGCCGAAGAACAGACAGCCGGATTAAAGCACGAGAGGGAAGAGCTTAAAAAAAGACTGCAGGGACTGGGTAGGAAGTCGGAGGAAAAAACAAGGCAAAGGGACAGGCATATTAACAAACTAAGGGACCTGCGGCAGCAACGCCAGGGGCTTGAAAGAAAGCAAAGATCCCTGGAAGAAAGAATAGGTTCAGACAGGTCAAAATTGGTTTTGTTAAAGCAAATGGAAAAGGACCACGAGGGATACTCCAGGAGTGTGAGGGGGCTGATTGAAGCCTGCGGCAGTCAGAGAAGTTTTTCTAAGGGTATAATCGGGCCTGTGGCGGAGCTGATTAATGTAAAGCCTGGCCTCGAAAAGGCCATAGAGATTGCTTTGGGTTACAGCCTTCAAAGCATAGTAACCAAAACCGAAGAGGATGCCAAATCGGCGATAGAATTTTTGAAGAGCAATGCCCTGGGACGGGCAACGTTTTTGCCGGTAAGTTCAATAAAAGCAAGATACCTTAATAAACATGAAGAAAAAGCGATGAGAATGAAGGGATGCATAGGGAGTGCAGCAGAGCTTGTGGACTGTCCGCGGGATGTGCAAAATATTGTTGACAACCTGCTGGGCAGAGTAATAATTGTTGATTGCCTTGACAGCGGCATACAAATGGCAAGGTCATATAAATACGGTTTTAGAATAGTAACCGTGGACGGAGACGTAATAAACACCGGAGGCTCCATGTCGGGAGGAAGCAGTTACAGCAAAGAAGCAGGGCTTTTACAGCGAAAGGGAGAGATCCAGAAGCTGGACGGCACCGTTGACAAAATGGCAGAGGCAATTGATAGTTTGGAAAAGTCAATAAAGACGCTGTTGGATGAGGAACAGGACATTGACAGGGAGATACAAACCACAGCCGCAAGTTTACATGGTTTTGAACTTGAGATAACACGGCTAAAAGAGGTGCTGGAAGCAAAGGATAAAGAGATGGCAGAGAAGGAATCAAAAATATTGCAGTTGGAATCCGAGAAAACAGTATTGGAAACCGACTATTACGAAACCCAAAGCAGTATTGAAAAAATTTACGAAACAATCAAAGAGAAAGAAACGGAAAACAGGGACAGGCAGGAGATCATAAAGAATCTGCAGAGAATAAGCTCTGAAAGAAAACAGGACAAAGAATACATAGCGCAGCAGATTACAGCCAACAGGGTTGAGGCTGCCCGGCTGGGGCAAAAACTTGAGGATGTACAAGCCGGGTTTCAAAGGGCGGTTTCAATTCTGCAGAGGATGAGGGCATCGGTTATTGAGAGAGAAAAGGAAATAGAAATAAATAAGAAAAACATACTAAAACTGGAGAACGAAATTTCGTCCCTGCGTCAGGAAATAGCCGCTCTTGCCCAGGAAAAGGACAGGGATAACGAGGAAATGGTAAGGCTCCAGCAGACAAAGGCAGAATCTCAGCATAGGATAAAGGAAAAGGAACAGGCAAACAAAGAAATGGGCAGTGAAATATCCGAACTTCAAAAGAAACTTCACAGGCATGAAGTACAGCTGACAAAGGTGGAGATGGAGCTTAACAGCCTGCACGACAGAATGTGGGAAGAATATGAACTCACCCATATCCAGGCTGTTGACTACAAATGTGATATACAAAACGAAAAAAAAGCCCGAACCAGAATCAACGAGCTCAAGGGAAGTATAAAAGAACTAGGGAACATAAACATGAATGCCATAGAGGAGTATGCAAGGGTAAAGGAAAGGTTTGATTTTTTAAACACCCAGAGAGAGGACTTGGAAGAAGCCCGGGATTCCCTTAACAAGATTATAGACGAAATGCTTGATATAATGAAAAAAAAGTTCAGCGAGCAGTTTGAAATAATAAACGAGAGTTTTAACTCGGTTTTCCGTGAGCTGTTTGGAGGGGGAAAGGCACAGGTGATTCTTGCCGACCGGGATAATATATTGGAATCCGGGATTGATATAATAGCACAGCCGCCCGGCAAAAAGCTGCAGCAGCTTTCTCTGCTTTCGGGGGGTGAAAAGGCCCTTGCGGCAATTGCGCTGCTGTTTGCAATTCTTTCGGTAAAGCCATCACCTTTTTGTATGCTGGATGAAATAGAGGCAGCCCTTGATGATGCGAATGTTGAAAGGTTCGGCGCATTCCTGAAAAAACTGTCCGCCGATATACAGTTTGTTGTCATAACCCACAGAAAAGGGACCATGGAAATTGCAAATAATCTGTATGGAGTGACCATGGAAGAAAAGGGTATTTCTAAACTGGTTTCCGTTAAACTGGAAGACATGGTTAGTTAGGGAGGAATAATGAATGGCAGAAAAACACCAAGGTCTTATTTCAAGCATGAGGGAAGGTCTGAAAAAAAGCAGGCAGGATATAAGGAGAAAGGTTGACCGGATATTCCCTCTGGGGAACAAACCCGATCCGGAAATGTTGGAGGAACTTGAGGAGGTTCTTATCACTTCAGATGTTGGGATAGGCACCAGCCTTGAAATAATAAATACCCTCGGCGAGAGGATAAGACGCGACAAAACGGTCAGCGGGGAAAATGTAAGGAAAGAGCTTAAAGGAATACTTAAGGAAATGCTTGATACAAAAGCCCCGGAAACTGCCAATGAACAAACACCTATGGTTATATTGGTAGTGGGGGTAAATGGCGCAGGAAAAACCACCACAATCGGTAAACTTGCTGCCCTTTACAAAAGCAAAGGCAGCAAAGTGCTGATAGCCGCCGCCGATACTTTCAGAGCGGCGGCGATAGAGCAGCTCGAGATATGGAGCCGGAGGGCCGGGGCTGATTTAATAAAGCACACAGAAGGCTCGGATCCCGCCGCCGTGGTATTCGATGCACTAAACGCAGCTAAGGCCAGAAAATCTGAAATACTCATCTGCGACACCGCCGGCAGGCTGCAAAATAAAAAGAATCTGATGGAGGAACTAAAAAAGATACAGAGGATAGTAAACAAAGAAGCCGAAGGCTTCAAACGGGAAACCTTTCTTGTACTGGATGCCACAACGGGACAAAACGCCCTGATGCAGGCAAAAACGTTCAGGGAGATAACGGATATTACCGGAATAATACTCACCAAGCTGGACGGCACAGCTAAGGGCGGTATTGTAGTGGCCATAAAAAAGGAACTGGATATTCCGGTAAGATATGTGGGTATAGGAGAAGGCATGGAGGATTTACAGCCCTTTGACGGCGATGCCTTTGTCGATGCATTACTGGGATGAATATTGGCACCGGCATTTTTTTTAGTGGGACTGTTGACAACCTGATAATAATAATATAAAATACGCCTGTAAAGCATAATGCCTTTACAGGCTTTTAAGGTGATGGGAAAATGGATGATAAATTTGTCGAGATGGCACTTCTGTATGACTTTTATGGAAAAATACTGACTGCGAAGCAGCAGGAAATAATTGACCTTTATTATATGAGGGATTTTTCCCTGGGTGAAATTGGGGAACTGCTAATGACAAGCAGGCAGGCAGTGTACGACAACCTAAAAAGGGCCGAAAAGCAGCTGAAAGACTTGGAAGACAGGCTGGGGTTGATACGGCGGTTCAAAAGGGATGAGAAGCTTTGGACCCAAACCATTAAACGCCTTGACGGGGTAATAAAGGCCCTTGATAAGGAGCATAGTAACAATGATACAGTAACAGAACTGCAGGATATAAGAGAGTTTATCCGTTCTATAATAGGAGGGTAATATATATGGCTTTTGAAGGATTAACCGAAAAGCTGCAGCAGACCTTTAAAAAGCTGAAGGGCAAAGGCAAGCTATCCGAAAAGGACGTCAAGGAAGGCATGAGGGAGGTAAAAATCGCTCTGCTAGAAGCGGATGTCAGTTTTCTTGTGGTGAAGGATTTCATAAAGAAGGTTACCGAAAGGTCGGTGGGCAGCGAGGTAATGGACAGTCTGACCCCCGGTCAGCAGGTGATAAAGATAGTAAACGGGCAGCTTGTTGAACTGATGGGGGGGACCCCGAGCAAACCGGTATTTTCCCACAGGGACGTAACAAAAATTATGATGGTGGGTTTGCAGGGAGCAGGAAAGACAACCACTGCAGCAAAAATTGCAAAGTATTTTGAAAAGCATAACGGCAAGCATCCGATTTTGGTGGCCTGCGATGTCTACAGACCTGCAGCGATAAAACAGCTGCAGGTTGTGGGAGAGAAGGCAGGCATACCGGTGTTTTCGATGGGTGAAAAAAGCAAACCTGCCGATATTGCAAAGGCTGGAATAGCAGAGGCGGGAAGAAGCGGCAGGGACGTTGTTATTTTTGATACGGCCGGAAGGCTGCATATTGACGAAGTGCTGATGGACGAACTGGAAGTTATGAAAAATGAAATTAAACCTGACCAGGTGCTGCTGGTTGTGGATGCCATGACGGGGCAGGATGCGGTCAATGTGGCCGACAGTTTTAACAACAGGATTGGTATAGACGGGATTGTTCTTACAAAGCTTGACGGTGATACCAGGGGAGGGGCCGCCATCTCTGTAAAGGCCGTCACCGGTAAACCTGTCAAATTTGCCGGTACCGGCGAAAAGGTGGAAGACATTGAACTCTTCCACCCCGACCGTATGGCATCCCGTATTCTTGGGATGGGTGATGTGCTCACCCTTATAGAAAAGGCTCAGGAGAGCTTTGATGAGAAAAAGGCTTTGGAACTAAGCAAGAAACTTAAAAACCAGCAGTTTACACTGGAAGATTTCCTGGAACAGCTGCAGCAGGTTAAGAATATGGGCCCCATAGACCAGATTATGGGCATGATACCCGGCATGAAGGCCGGCAAGGCAGGGCCTGTGGAAATAGACGAGAAGGAACTTGTCCATGTGGAGGCTATTATTAATTCAATGACACCGGAAGAAAGAAAAGAGCCGTCAATGATAAACGGAAGCAGAAGAAAGAGGATTGCAGCCGGAAGCGGTACAAGAATACAGCAGGTAAACAGGCTGTTAAAGCAATTTGAGCAAACCAAGAAGCTGATGAGACAATTTGCCGATATGGGGAAAGTACCCAAAAAAGGAAAGTTCGGTTTCCCATTGATGTAATAAATTGTCTTGAAAAAATTAAGGAGGTGAAAAAATGGCAGTAAGAATACGATTAAGAAGAATGGGAGCAAAGAAAAGACCCTTCTACAGGATTGTTGTTGCGGATTCCAGGTCTCCAAGGGATGGAAGGTTTATTGAGGAGATTGGGTATTATAATCCCATATCCCAACCAAAGGAGATAAAAATAGATTCGGAAAAAGCAGCGGAGTGGCTGAGTAAGGGCGCAAAGCCTTCAGATACCGTTAAAGCATTGTTCAAATCCAACGGTGTCTTTGAGCAGCTTGAAGATCAGGGCAAAGAGGAGTAACCGGAGGTGCATTTATGAAGGAACTTGTTGAATATATCGCCCGTTCCCTTGTTGACCATCCAGAAAGCGTACAAGTCAAGCAGGTGGATGGAGAGCAGTCAGTAATAGTGGAGCTGAAGGTAGATCCGGAAGACATGGGTAAGGTAATAGGCAAACAGGGCAGGATTGCCAAGGCTATCAGAACCATAGTTAAGGCTTCGGCGATGAAAGAAAACAAAAGGGTTGTAGTCGAGATAATTGAATAAAGGGCCGGATATGCCCGGTTCTTTGTTCAAAAAGCCGGTGGTGACGTAGTGGAATATTTTAGAATTGGGTATATAGCCAACACTCTGGGTGTAAAGGGAGAACTTAAGGTAGTTTTGCTTACCAGTATCCCCGACCGTTTTGAAACCCTGCAGACCTGCTATATTGATACCGGTACCGGGAAACTGCAGGTAAGGGTGGAAAAACAAAGGCCCTATAAAACCAACAGCATTGCGTTGAAACTGACAGGATATGATGACATTGATTCTGTAACGGGGTTTAAGGGAAAGTACCTGGAGGTGGACAGGGACAACCTTGCCACACTGGAAGAGGGTCATTATTATGTGTTTGAAATTATTGGATGCAGTGTAATAAATGCCGATGGTTGTGTACTTGGCGAAGTGGTGGATGTACTTTCGCCCGGCGCACACGATTTGTATGTTGTTATGGGAAAGCACGGAGAAATACTAATTCCTGCGGTCAAAGAAATGGTAAAGGATATTGATATCAGGGAAAAGACCATAAGGGTCAGCCTGCCGGAGGGGTTGATAGAATGAAAATTGATATTCTTACGCTTTTCCCGGAAATGTTTCATGGAATTCTAAACAGCAGTATAATAGGAAAGGCTGTCGAAAAGGGTATCATACAGGCTAGCCTTGTTAATATCAGGGATTTTTCCCGGGACAGACACAAAAGAGTTGACGACTATCCCTACGGCGGGGGCGCCGGCATGGTTATGACTCCGCAGCCACTGTATGATGCCGTAAGTTCAGTCAAAAAGGATAATCCAGAGGCCCGGGTGATACTCACCAGCCCCCGGGGAAAACCCTTTGTACAGGAAAAGGCGCTTAAGCTGAGCCGGGAAGCACACCTGATTATTATATGCGGACACTATGAAGGTATAGATCAGAGAATAACGGACAGCGTGGTGGACGAGGAAATATCCGTCGGTGATTATGTACTGACAGGCGGCGAACTGCCTGCCATGATTATAGTGGATGCAGTAACGCGCCTGCTGCCGGATGTCATTGGCAGCCCCCTGTCATTGGAGGAGGAATCCTTTAATGAGGGATTGTTGGAGTATCCCCAGTATACAAGGCCTGCAAAGTTTATGGGGATGGAGGTGCCGGAGGTTTTGCTGTCCGGCGACCATAAGAAAATTAATGAATGGAGAAGGGAAAAGGCCCTGGAAACAACAAAGAGCCAGAGGCCGGACCTGCTTGAGCGGAACCGATAGAAACGGCAGGAGACCGGCCGGTCAAGAGGGAGAAATAAATTGTTATATAATAAGCAATATGCTATAATAGCATGTGGTATTATCGGCGGTCCTCTTCTGCTTAAGGCAGTACGAACGTCTAAAAGGAAAGGAGGTACAAAATGGATCTGCTAAAAATGGTGGAAAGCCAACAGATAAAAAAGGATATTCCCGATTTCCGAATAGGGGATACAGTAAAGGTACACGTTAAGATTAAGGAAGGAAACAGGGAAAGAATACAGGTCTTTGAAGGAATTGTGATAAAGAGACAGCACGGTGGTGTCAATGGAACCTTCACAGTAAGAAGGATATCGTACGGTGTAGGGGTTGAAAGGACTTTCCTTTTGCATTCGCCTAAACTGAATAATATAGAAGTTGTGAGAAAGGGAAGGGTAAGACGGGCAAAGCTCTATTATTTAAGGGACAGAGTGGGAAAAGCAGCCCGGGTCAAAGAGAGAAAAAAATAGTCATTATGGGACTGCTGTCAGTCCCATAATTTGTTTTGCTTAAAGCTCCGTTCAAAATGCGTTAAGACAGTATTCATCCTGTTACAGGCTTTAATAAATATACGGAAGACGCAAAAAATATTCCGGAGGGTAAGATATGACCGAAAGCACCAAAAGTCAGAAAAGAGAATGGATAGAATCCATAATAATTGCGGTTGTAATTGCCATAATAATTAAATCCTTTATATTTGAGACGGTTTTGGTTGATGGATATTCAATGCTTCCAACCCTGACGAACAATGACAGACTGGCCGTAAGTAAAATTGGCTATATGTTTAACGGTCCAGAACACGGCGATATTGTAGTGTTTAAATATCCGGCCAACCCAAAGCTGATATTCATAAAAAGGGTTATAGGGGTTGAGGGGGACAAAGTAGAGATAAAAAACCATAAAGTGTATGTTAACGGAACAGTGCTTGACGAGCCCTATATAAATGAAAGACCCCTTGCGGATTTTTCCGAAGTTGTTGTACCTTCGGATACCGTATTTGTTTTGGGTGATAATAGAAACGACAGCAGAGACAGCAGATACTCGGATGTAGGATTTGTGCCCCGGGACAATATACGGGGAGAGGCTGTAGCCAGGATGTGGCCACTGCCTCCGCAAAAAATTAATTGATAGAGGTATGTATACAGTGAGAATTCAATGGTTTCCAGGCCATATGGCAAAGACCCTGAAGCAAATAAAGGAAAACCTGAGGCTGGTGGATTTTGTAATCGAGGTGTTGGACGCAAGGATACCACGCAGCAGCAGCAATCCTGAGCTGGAAAAACTTATCCCGGCAGAAAAAAGGATTATAGCGCTGAACAAATCCGACCTTGCCGACTCTAAAACAACCAACCTGTGGATAGAATACTACAAAGGCAAGTCGATATCAGGGCTGGCTGTCGATTCCCTGAGAGGGAACGGGGTTAAGGAGTTGTTGGCAGAAATATCCGCCCTTGGGATAGGAGTCATGGAAAAATGGAAGCGACGGGGTAGAATTAAAAAACAGATAAGGGTTATGATAGTGGGCATCCCAAACGTCGGCAAGTCTTCGCTGATAAACAGAATTACAAGAAAAGGTACCGCAAGAACCGGAGACAAACCAGGTGTAACCAGGGGCAAGCAATGGATAAAGGTAACCGACCGTATAGACCTTTTGGATACTCCGGGCATATTATGGCCAAAGTTCCGGGACGAGGAAGTGGGAATAAACCTTGCCATTACAGGGGCTATCAAGGAGGAAATAATAGACAGGGAAGCGCTGGCAATAAAGCTGATAGACAGGCTGATGGTTATTGATCCTTTCATAATAGGTAACTACTACGGCATTGAAAACATGGATGACACCTCCTATGGGATATTGGAACAGGTTGGCAGCGTCAGGGGCTGTCTTTTAAAGGGAGGGAAAGTAGATACCCTAAGGGCTTTGGGAATTCTGTTAGACGATTACAGAACGGGTAAACTGGGAAAAATATCACTGGAGTCACCTGAAAGCACCTGGGATTAAGGTGCTTTTGTCGTATAAATCCAAAGACAGGGGGGGTTGACGTTTGGATTTGAAATATGAAGAAATTAAGTCCTATACAAAGGGGCTAAGCAGAGAAAGACTGCTGGAAATCATACCCCGGCTTCTGGAGGATGAGAGGTCTACCGTCAGGGCTCTTGGGAAAAAACTGCAAAACAGAATAAAGAAAGAGGCTAAAGAGTACGAAAGAATCAATAGAATGAAAGAAATTGAAAGGGGCCTTAAACAAGAGGGATACATATTGATTGCAGGTATAGACGAAGCGGGCCGGGGTCCCTTGGCCGGCCCGGTTGCGGCTGCCGCAGTAATATTGCCGGAGGGTTTTTATGAGCAAGGGGTTAACGATTCAAAAAAACTGTCTCCTCAAAGACGGGAATACCTGTATCATAAAATAATTGAGAAGGCGGTTGATTACGGGCTGGGCATGGTGGACAGCCATGAGATCGACAGAACAAACATTCTCAGGGCAACCTACAGGGCAGCAGCAATGGCGGTGGATAAGCTGAGTAAAAGGCCTGACTGTTTATTGCTGGATGCTATTGTTTTGCCCGGTTGTGACCTGTTCCAGAAAAGCGTCATTAAAGGAGACTGTAAATGTTTATCTGTTGCAGCGGCCAGTATAATAGCAAAGGTCTCCCGGGACAGGTTTATGGACGATTTGCATAAACGCTATCCTCAATACAATTTCAGCCAGAATAAGGGCTATGGCACAAGGGAGCATATAGGTGCAATAATAAAGCATGGTCCGTGCCCTTTTCACAGGGATACCTTTATACAAAGCATCCGGGGGTAGGAAAAATGGAACTGAAGCCTGTAACGCTGGAATTCAAAACACAAAATTTTACACAGGCTCTGCCTTTAAAGGTGGGCGAGTTTATTAATGCCCGGATAGTACAAATCAAAGACCAAATGCTGCTGCTTATGGTCAACAATAATACGCTGATCCAGTCAAGGCTGGCGCAGGATTTGAAACTGCAGCCGGGGCAGGAGTTAGTATTACAGGTCAGAGGAATAAAAGCGGATGAAATAGTGCTTGGCATAGCCTCTGTACAGGATTATAAGGAAAGTGTCTATAAGAGCATTTCCCGGGAATACGGGATTGTGCTTGATAAAGAAAGCATATCCATTATAGAAAAACTTACCGAGAACGGGATGCCGGCTACGGCGGACAGGATTAAGGAAGTGCAAAAAGCGGTAAAATCCGTCAAGTACCTGGTTGAAAATTTGGGTTTGGTTGAAACATATCCAATACCGGCGGACTGGACCGTTAAAAAAACAGCTCTGGACGAAATCGTCAAGTGGATGGTATTAAATAAGGAAGAACCGCCGGCCAAAACACCCGGCCCTGCAGAAAAATCAGTTGAAAGCGAAAAGTTTCTTATTTTAATGAAGGAATTTGACCGTATTATACCCGAGGATATAATACGGCTTAAGAAATTTACCCTTGAGATAACTCCCAATAATATTATTCTGGCAAAAAACTTGCGGGAAAATAAAGGATTTTTGGATATACTGTTGAAAATACTTTATGGAAATGGAGAATTAGAAGATACAGGCAGTACCGAAGATAAAAGATACCAAAACCTGAGGCAGGGAATGAATTGGGAAGAAAAAACAGAAGTTAGCCATATCCGGAATGCAAAGGGTCACGGTTCCCGAATAAAGCCTGTTGATATATTTGAACTGCTTGTAAAAATAAGTGAGCAGGAAAGGTCTGAACGGGGGAAAGCTTTGGAACACAAGTGGGCTGCTCCGGGATTAAAGGCGGCAGCGCAGCTTGTTTCGGAAAAACTCATATTTCTAAACAAAGCCTTGGAAAATCAAAACTATTGTATTTTCCCTTTTTTATTCAATCAACAGGTCCATGAGTGTATAATAGGCATCAACAGGAAAAAAGACAGTTCAAGGGAACGGCAGCCGGATGTTTTAGAGCTTGATATAGACACACAGTTGTCATTTTTGGGCAGGGTAAAAGTAAACATAAAAATAAGCGGTAAAGATTTGGGATGCATCTTTTATGTGCAGAAGGAAAGTATACAAAGGTTGATAGACAAGGATGCCGAAACATTAAAGCGCAGTATTGAAAAGAATGGTTTCAGGGTAACCGGCATAAGCTGCCGGAAGCTTGCAAGTAAGACACAGCAGTCGGTAGACAGGTTTGTTGATTTGAGGGTGTAGCTATGGATAAAAAACGTATTGCCGCAGCTATTGAGTATAATGCCGAAGACAATGCTCCAAGGGTATCGGCCTATGGAGAAGGGATTGTTGCCGACAAGATACTTGAGTTGGCCGCCAAGGCGGGGGTGCCGCTGTACGAGGAAGAAAATCTTGCAAGGCAATTGGGAAGCATAGGGATAGGTAAGGAGATACCTCAGGAACTCTACGGCATAGTTGCCGAAGTTTTATCCTTTATATACCGCCTTAATCAGGAAAAAGGGGATGAAAAATATGACCTCGGGCAAGACAATCGGTAAATTGGGGGAAGAAGCGGCAAAACAATATTTGGAGGATATGGGGTATAAGATAATAGAAATAAACTATCGGGACAGCCTGGGAGAGATAGATCTTATTGGTTTTGACAATAATGTTCTTGCGTTTATTGAAGTAAAAACCAGAAGAAGTACCAGATACGGAACCCCCAGGGAAGCCGTTGACGAAATTAAACAGCGGAAACTTACAAGGGTTGCCCGTTCTTATCTGGCACGAAACAGGATATTGTACAAGCAAATACGCTTTGATGTGGTGGAAGTAATAGCGCAAAGCAGCGAGGTCAGGCAGATACGGCTTATCAAGGATGCATTTGAAGCAGTAACATGAAAGCTTATCAATCGGGGACATTCCGTAGTAAGGAATACCCGTTAACAACGGTGTGTCCCCATACCTCTATAAAAAGGTGGTTTATATGCTGTCAAAGATATTCAGCTGTTGTTTTTTGGGTTTGGAGGGTTATTGCGTTGAGATAGAAACCTTTATCTCCAACGGACTGCCATCCTGCTCGATAGTCGGTCTGCCGGATGCTTCAGTAAACGAATCGAAGGAAAGGGTAAGGTCGGCTGTCAAGAATTCCGGTTATGAATTTCCCC
The DNA here is from genome assembly GCA_964625335.1 of uncultured Clostridium sp. Classification (GTDB taxonomy): domain Bacteria; phylum Bacillota; class Clostridia; order Ch29; family Ch29; genus CAZGUG01. Next base: position 84,405 of record CAZVBE010000004.1, read on the forward strand.
TAAGCAGAATAACCGTTAACATGGCGCCGGCGGATATAAGAAAAGAGGGAGCGTTTTATGACTTGCCGATTGCACTGGGGATACTGCTTTCTTCAGGGCAGATTTCCCCTGCATGTTCCCTTGAGGACACAGCCTTTATCGGGGAGCTTTCTCTGGGTGGTCAGTTAAAGAGTGTAAAGGGTGTGCTCACCATGGCGATTGCCCTTAAGCAGATGGGATTTGCCAAGATAGTGCTGCCCGAGGAAAATGTTGAGGAAGCCTATATGGTTGAAGGCATGAAAGTATATGGGATAAAATCATTGGCAAATGCTGCCGACCTGCTGCAAAACCCGGACAGGTTTGTCAGCGGCAAGGTTAAGGACAAGGGGGCGGGAAATGCTCCGCCCTCAGGGCCGAAGTTAGACCTTTGTGATGTGAAGGGTCAGGAAAATGCAAAAAGAGCGTTGGAGATAGCCGCAGCCGGCATGCATAATATAATACTAATAGGCCCTCCGGGCTCAGGAAAGACCATGCTTGCAAAGAGGCTGCCGACAATTTTACCGGATTTAAACCCGGAACAGGCCCTTGAAGTAACAAAAATCTACAGTATAGCAGGCAAGCTGAAGGGAAAATCTGTTATAAAGATTCCTCCCTTCAGAACACCTCACCATACCATATCCGCAGCTTCGCTGGTAGGTGGAGGTGCTCTTCCAAAGCCCGGTGAAATAAGCCTCGCTCACCATGGTGTTTTATACCTGGACGAAATGCCGGAATTCCCCAGAAGGTCCCTCGAGGCCCTTAGACAGCCTGTTGAAAATGAGACGATTACCGTGGCAAGGGTTAACGCAACCTTTTCCTTTCCGGCTAAGTTTCTGCTTGCGGCCAGTTCCAACCCATGCCCCTGCGGACATTATGGAGACAACAAAAGGGAATGCAGGTGCTCACCCCGGGATATACAGAGGTATTTTGGCAGGATATCAGGGCCATTGATGGATAGAATTGACCTGCAGGTTGAAGTTTCAAGGGTGGAACTGGAGGACCTGGAACAAAGAAGCAGCGGTTTAACCTCCTCACAGGTAAAAGAAAGAGTAATCAGAGCCCGTAAAATACAATATAATAGGTTGAAAGACAAAGGTATTATGTATAACTCACAGCTTTCAATAAAGGATATAGAAGAGATTTGCGCGGTAAGTTCTGCTGCCATGGAGTTTGTAAGCAATGCATACAAAAAACTGGCCTTAAGCGCAAGGGGATATGTGAAGGTACTCAAACTGGCCCGGACAATAGCCGACCTTGAAGGCAGGGACAGCGTCGGGGAAGCAGACATTGCAGAAGCTCTTCAATACAGAATTTCCGGTTAAGAGGTGAAAACTATGGAACAGGACAAATATCTGATTTGGCTGACCGGTATAAAAAATCTGGGCAGCATCAGAATAAAAAGACTTATTGAACACTTTGGATCGGCATGGGCGGTATGGGAAGCAGGCCCGGAAGAATTAAAGATGGTAAAGGGAATTGACAGAGGGCTGGTAAGGCTGATTATTGCAAACCGAAATGAGGAAAAACTAAACATCTGCATAAATAATCTTAAAAGGCATAATATTTCTACTATAGCCATTACATCCGAAGACTATCCGAAGCTGCTCAAGGAAATATATAACCCTCCATACCTGCTATATATCAAGGGTAACAGAAGCCTGATACTGCAAAACTGTATAGCTATTGTTGGTTCAAGGAATGCCAGCTATTACGGTAAGAAGGTAGCCTTTAAACTGGCTGAACAGCTGGCAAGGACAGGGTATACAGTAGTGAGCGGTCTGGCGAGGGGTATAGACAGCTATGCCCATAAGGGCGCATTGGCTGTGGGTGGATCAACTATAGCAGTGATGGGCAATGGGCTGGATGTTATATATCCAAGGGAAAATTATAACCTGATGAAGGAGATAGCAGACAGCGGCCTTTTGATAAGCGAGTATCCCCCGGGAACAAGCCCGCTGCGGGGAAACTTTCCTGCGCGCAACAGACTTATCAGCGGACTGTCGGCAGGAGTGGTGGTGGTGGAGGCCTCTGAAAGGAGCGGCGCCCTTATTACAGCCGATTTTGCCCTTGAGCAGAACAGGGAAGTGTTTGCAGTGCCGGGGAATATCAACAGCATAACAAGCGCCGGAACCAACAGCCTGATAAAACAGGGGGCCAAAATAGTCAACCGGGTGGAAGATATTCTGGAGGAGTTTCCGGAAGTATGTTTAGAGAGGAATCTACATAAATCTCAGGTCTTCGGGTTAAACGACAACACCGCTGGAAAAACTGAGAACAAGGTAATGAAGCTTATAGGGGCGCAGCCCGTTCATATAGACCAACTGCTTACCGAAAGCAGTATGCAAATAAACGAATTAAATGCTATACTTACTTTTCTTGAAGTAAAGGGCTATATAGAAAAGCTGCCGGGTAATTATTATATAACCAAGGAATGACGGAGGTGTAAGGAAATGACAAAATGTTTGGTTATTGTTGAATCCCCAGCCAAAGCTAAAACAATCAAAAAATTCCTTGGCAGGGGATATAGAATTGAAGCATCCATGGGGCATGTACGGGATCTGCCAAAGAGCCAGATGGGCGTTGATAAGGAAAGGGGTTTTGAGCCCAAGTATATAACCATAAGGGGAAAGGGACCGGTTCTGGAGAAAATCAGAAAGACCGCAAAGGAAGCCAAAAAGATTCTGCTGGCAACCGACCCGGACAGAGAGGGTGAGGCTATTTCGTGGCATCTTGCCTATATACTGGATATTGACACACAGTCATCCTGCAGAATAGAGTTTAACGAGATAACAAAGGATGCGGTAAAAAAGGCGGTTAAGAATCCCAGGCCCATTGATTTAAAGCTTGTGGAAGCCCAGCAGGCCCGGAGAATAGTGGACCGGTTGGTGGGCTATGAAATAAGCCCTCTGCTCTGGAAAAAGGTCAAGAAGGGGCTTAGTGCGGGGAGAGTGCAGTCGGTTGCGCTGAAACTAATTTGCGACCGTGAAGAATCAATAGAAAAATTCGTGCCCGAAGAATATTGGAGGCTGTTTGCGGTATTATACAAGGACAAAAAAAAGGACAGCTTTAAGGTAGAACTTCACTCCCGCAGCGGTAAAAAAGTTGCCGTTAAGAATAAGGAGGAAATGGAAAAAATTCTGGAAAGCATAACCGACAGAGAATTCACTGTATCCGGGATAAAACGGGGTACCAAATCCAGAACACCAAATCCACCCTATACAACAAGCAACCTGCAGCAGGACGCGCATAACAGACTGGGTTTCACGGTTAAAAGAACCATGGCTGCCGCTCAACAGTTGTATGAGGGAATTGATATAAAAGGCCAAGGGACCGAAGGGCTTATTACCTATATGCGAACAGATTCTGTGAGGGTTTCAGAAACGGCATTAGGCCAGGTGAGGGACTTGATAAAAACAGAATGGGGTAAAGGTTTTATGCCCCAAAAGCCGCGGTACTACAAGGGTAAAAAGGGAGCTCAGGATGCCCACGAAGCCATAAGACCCACCTCGGTTTTCAGGAAACCCGAAAGCTTAAAGGACTCCCTGACAGCCGATCAGTATAAAATATACAGCCTGATCTGGAAGAGGTTTGTCGCTTCCCAGATGAGCAACGCTCAGTACGATACGTTAAATGTCAGCGTAAGCTGCGGTGATTTTTTGTTTAAAGCCTCTGGCTCAACGATCACCTTCAAGGGTTTTTTGCAGGTAATTGGCGATGAGGAAAAACAGGAAGACAAAATTCCTCCTCTTGACGAGGGCGATGTGTTAAGGTTGAAAAAACTGGAAGACAAACAGTACTTTACACAGCCGCCGGCAAGGTACACAGAGGCTTCGCTTATTAAGACCCTTGAAGAAGACGGTATCGGCAGGCCAAGCACCTATGCTCCCGTTGTTTCTACAATACTTCAAAGAGGGTATGTGGAAAAGGAAAAAAAATCACTGTTGCCTACTTACCTTGGCAGGATTGTCAATGAAGTGATGACCGAATATTTTAAGGAGATAGTAGATGTTGAATTCACAGCCGAAATGGAAGAAAGACTTGACGAGATTGAGGAAAACGGACTTGAATGGAGGCAGGTTGTGGAGGATTTCTATCGTCCCCTTGAGACAATGGTAAAAATGGCTGAGAAAAAAATGGAAAAGATAATAATACAGGATAAGGAAACCGATGAGGTATGCGAGCAATGCGGCAGAAATCTGGTAATAAAGCATGGTAGGTACGGTAAGTTTCTGGCCTGTCCGGGTTTCCCCGAATGCAGAAATACAAAGCCATATCTGGAGAAAGTGGGTGTGCAGTGCCCTAAATGTCAGGGAGATGTTGTTCTTAAGAGAACAAAAAAAGGAAGAATTTTTTACGGCTGCAGCAGGTACCCCGATTGCGATTTTATGACCTGGAACAAACCAATCGAAGCAAAATGTAAAAGCTGCGGGAACATACTGTGGGAAAAGAAGGGCAAAAAAGAAACGGGGCCGGTTTGCCTTAACGAAAACTGCGAAAATTACAATAAAGATTAAAGAAAGGATTCTCTATAGGGTGGTGTTAAAATGCTGAAGGGAACTACAATTGTGGCAATAAGAAAGGACGGCAAGGCTGCCATAGCGGGGGATGGGCAGGTAACCCTGGGCGAGAGTACAATAATGAAACATTCAGCAAAAAAGGTAAGGAGAATATATAATGATAAGGTGCTTATCGGATTTGCCGGTTCGGTGGCGGATGCCATGACACTTACCGTGAAATTGGAGGGTAAGCTGGAACAGTACGGCGGAAACTTAAAAAGGGCTTCGGTTGAGCTGGCAAAGGAATGGAGAACCGACAAAATACTCAGGAAACTGGAGGCAATGCTAATTGCAATAGACAATGAATCACTGCTGGTTATTTCAGGAAACGGTGAAGTAGTCGAACCGGATGACGAGGTCATTGCTGTGGGTTCGGGAGGCCCCTATGCCATGGCTGCGGCAAAGGCGTTATGTGAGAACACCGGCATGGAAGCAAGTGATATTGCGGAAAAGGCGTTAAGAATAGCATCCAGCATATGCGTATATACCAATGATAACATATCGGTATTGGAATTATAGTGTCAGAAAAGAGGTGCAAAGTGTGATGACGAGAGAATTAACCCCCTCCGAGATAGTAAAGGAATTGGATAAATATATTATAGGTCAGGACAAAGCCAAGAAATCGGTGGCGGTTGCCCTTAGAAACAGGTATAGAAGGAGACACCTGCCGCAGGAACTGCAGGAGGAAATAAAGCCTAAGAATATACTAATGGTAGGTCCCACCGGCGTGGGGAAAACCGAAATAGCCAGAAGGCTGGCAAAGCTTGTGAATGCTCCCTTTGTTAAAGTTGAAGCGACCAAGTTTACAGAGGTTGGCTATGTAGGAAGAGATGTGGATTCCATGATAAGGGACCTGGTTGAGACCTCAATAAGAATGGTAAGGGAAAATATGATTAAAGGGGTACAGAGCAAAGCAGAGGCGGCTGCCGATGAAAGGATTGTGGAATTACTGGTGCCTCGGCCCTCAAAGGAGTCTTCTTACAAAAACCCCTTTGAAGCACTGTTTGGCAATCCGGCCGAAGAGGATAAACGGGATGAGAATAAGGAAGAAACTAAGACAATAGAAGAGGAAAGAAGGATAATAAGGTCAAAACTGAAAATAGGCGAACTGGAGGAAGAAACGGTAGAAGTGGAAGTTGAAGACCGGGGTGGGACGGCGGTGGAATTCTTTACCGGGATGGGTACCGAGGAAATGAATATCAATTTCCAGGACATCCTTGGTGGTATGCTGCCAGGCAAGAAAAAGAGAAAAAGGGTAACGGTCAGAGAAGCAAGAAAAATCCTGGCCCAGGATGAAGCAAACAAGCTTGTGGATTCCGAGCAGATTACCTCAGAGGCCATTGCCAAAGCGGAGCAGACCGGCATCATATTCTTGGATGAGATAGACAAGATTGCTTCGGGAGAATACAAGGGAGGCCCCGATGTTTCGAGGGAAGGTGTACAAAGGGACATACTGCCGCTGGTTGAGGGTAGCACAGTAATGACCAAGCATGGACCGGTCAGAACCGACCATATTCTTTTTATATCTGCCGGAGCTTTTCATATAGCCAAGCCTTCGGATTTGATACCCGAACTGCAGGGCCGCTTCCCTATAAGAGTCGGGCTGGACAGTCTAAGCAAGGAGGACTTTAGAAAGATACTCACCCAACCCAAGAATGCCCTTATTATGCAGTATAAAGCCCTGTTAAAGACCGAGGGAATAAACATAAACGTTAAGGAGGATGCGCTGGAGCGGATTGCAGAGATTGCCTATTATGTAAATCAGTCGGAAGAGAACATAGGCGCCAGAAGACTGCATTCTATTGTGGAAAAATTGTTTGAAGAGATTTCATATTCAGCTCCGGACTTTGACCAAAGGAGCATAGATATTGACTGTAATTATGTTACAAAACAGCTCAGGGAGTTTATTATGGAAAAGGATATAAGCAGGTTTATAATTTAACAAAAATTACATACCGCAAGGAGGAATTAGTAGAAATTTGTAGAATAATAATAAAAATATAAAATATTCCGAAAAAGGCAAACCTTTCTAAAGTCAGGGACGCAAAACCACGGGCCTAAGGTATTCTTAATGCTATGGCAGCCGGGTTGCCGGAGGGGGAACAAATACCTATTACCGGCTTCCAGAAATAGGTATTTTTGTTTTGAAAGGAGAGTGACAGCCTTTATGAAAATTTAGGAAATAAGGTGAAGTTGATATTAAAAACTAGAATAATGGGATAATTTTAGAAAACTATGAAGGAATATGATGAAAACTATCGAATATCTATTTCTATACGGGACAATAAAAATTGGACAATATTGCGAAATTTCAATCACAGGTGTGGGCTTTCACCACAGATGTTTAGCCCCGCAAATCAAGGTGCCGGCGTCGGCTATCCATGGCTTACAGTATTGAGAAAAGATCTTGCCGACGGCTGTACCGGTGAAAAAGCCCGGAGGTGAAAGATATGTCAAATGAAACTGATACCATAAATATACTGCAAAAAGCTTTGGATGCATCCTGGGTCAGGAACGATGTGATAGCCAATAATATTGCGAATGTTGATACCCCGAGTTACAAGGCTTACAGGGTTGAGTTTGAAGAGCTTTTGAAGAAGGCAATTGACAGCAATCAAATGCCGGTTACATCGACCAATCCAAAGCATATTACAATAGGAAGCGGAAGCCTAAACAGGGTTACCCCCAGAATAGTAAGGGACAGAAGTACCAGTACGCGCCTGGACGGAAACAATGTGAACATTGATGTTGAAACAGCCAACCTTGCCAATAATACAATAATGTATCAAGCTCTGGTCGACCAGTTGTCTGCAAAACTGGCAAGGCTAAGGACGGTAATAAACGAAGGCAGGAGGTAATTAAATGGGAGTTTTTGGTTCGATAAACACCAGTGCAACGGGACTTACGGCCCAAAGGCTGAGAATGGATGTAATAGCAAAAAATATTGCCAATGCCAATACTACCAGGACTGAAAACGGGCTCCCTTACAGGCGTCAGGTGGTTGTTTTTGAAGAAAACCGCAGCAATACACCCTTCTCGGGATTTCTTTCGAATGAAAGCCGCAGGCGCTTTCTTAAGGACGGTGGGGTAAAGATTACAGGAATAGCAGATGACAAAACTCCATTCAGGCGAACCTATGACCCGGGTCATCCCGACGCCGATCAGGAAGGCTATGTGCTTATGCCTAACGTGGATACGGTTATTGAAATGGTAAATATGATATCGGCTGCCCGGGCCTATGAAGCCAATGTAACTGCCCTTAACGCATCAAAGGGAATGGCGATAAAAGCGCTGGAAATAGGAAAATAAAAGGGAGGTAGAGACATATGAGAATTTCGATTCCCGGTTCAGTACCGGCATCTAATGGCATAAGCAGTAAGCCGGAAAAAGTTGAAAGTCAGGTCTCTAATTTTTCCGATTATTTATGGAGCGCACTGGACGAGGTGGACAAACTGCAAAAAGAGGCGGACAGTTCCGCTGTTGCCCTTGCAACCGGGGAAATACAAAACCTGCATCAGGTTATGATAGACGCGGAAAAGGCAGAAATCGCACTTCAGTTCACTATTCAGGTCAGAAATAAAATAATAGAAGCATACCAGGAAATCATGAGGATGCAGGTATAAACCGACTGCAAAACTGACAATAGGAGACGGGGTGACCATAATGGGAGAAACCCTTGAAAGAATTAGAAATCAATTAAATGAGTTTTGGCAGGGGCGAACCAATAAACAAAAGATAAAAATCGGAATAAGTGCGGTTGTTCTTATAGTTAGTGTGGCTCTGCTGGTTTTCCTTACTTCCCGGCCAGAAATGGTTCCCCTGTACAATGAGCTTGATATTAAGGATGCAGGGGAAATAACAAAAAAACTGGATGAACTGAAAATAAAATGGGAAATTGACGACAGTGATTCCAGCATCCTGGTCCCAAAACAGGAAGTTAACAGGCTGAGAATGCAACTGGCAACCGAAGGCCTGCCCAGAGGCGGATTTAGTTTGGTAGAAGCCCTGGACAATACTAGTCTGGGCACAACGGACATGGAAAGAAGAGAAAGGATACGGGTTGGGCAGGAATATGCAATAGCCCAGGCTATCGAAACGATTGACGGCATAGAATATTCACAGGTTAACCTGTATATACCCCAGGACAGCCTGTTCGCAATGAGCAATACAGAATATGAAGCCAGTGCGGGAATACTCTTGAAACTTGAGCCTGGTGCAGAACTTAGCCAAAATCAGATAGAAGGGATAGTACAGTTTGTATCAAAGAGCGTAAAGGGACTGGAAAAGGATAATATTTCCATTATCGACCAAACCGGAGGGGAGTTGTCGGCACAGGCAGATTCTCAACAGGGGATACTGCTTAAACAGCTGGAGATTGAGCACAATACCCAGGACAGGCTTCAAAAAAGTATCAGGGAATTTTTAGAGACCGCTTACGGCAAAAACAATGTGGATGTCAGGGTAAACCTGAAATTGGATTTTGACAGCAGAGTAACCAACATAGTAAGATTTGAGCCTCCCATACCGGGAGAAGCCGAAGGTCTCGTGTCAAGCATGCAGGAACTTGAGGAGCATGCTTCTAATATGGGCAGCGGAGGTATACCCGGTACCGACAGCAATATAGACGATGTAGTGAGCTATGCGCAAATCGATGGCCAGACCTCCAAGTATGATACGGTAAGCAGAACAGTAAACTATGAACTCAATCAAATTAAGGAAGAGATAGTAAAGGCCCAGGGACAGGTGAAAAATCTTTCGGTGGCGGTTCTTTTGAACAGTACTTCCCTAATGCAGGAACTGGGTCAGCAGGATAGGGACAATATAGTAAATATGGTTGCTGCAGCTGCGGGTATTGACAGCGAGGTCGTGACAGTACAGTCGCTGCCCTTTGATACAAGCTTAGCGGCTGAAATTGCACAGGGTTTTGAAAACAGGGAGCGAATGGAAAAGACCAAGCTTTATACCTATGCGGGCAGTATTGGAGCTTTATTGCTAGCAGGGATTATTGGCTCTTTTTTAATTGTACGCGGCAGAAGGCTCAAAAAGGAAGATATGCTAATTTCAGAAGCACAGCCGGTTACAAGCGATGAAATAGAAGAAATCAGCCTTGATCAGGATAAACATGGGACACGGAAACAGGTGGAGAAATTTATAGCCAAAAAACCTGAGACTGCGGCTCAGCTACTGAAAACCTGGCTTAACGAATAGTGGGTGATATTACTATGACAAGGGGTAAAGGAGAATTATCGGGCAGGGAAAAAGCAGCGGTTTTACTTATAAGTCTTGGCCCGGAGAATTCGGCAAAAATATTCCAACATTTAACAGATGAGGAAATTGAAGAACTTACATTGGAGATTGCCAATATGAGGACGGTAACTCCTGAGTCCAAAAACAAGATAACTCAGGAATTTTACCAAATATGCGTTGCCCAGGAGTATATTTCGGAGGGTGGGATAGATTACGCGAAAGAGGTTCTGGAAAAGGCCCTCGGAGGTCAGAAAGCGCTTGATATTGTGAACAGACTCACATCGTACCTGCAGATCCGTCCCTTTGATTTCGTTAGAAAAGCCGACCCCAGCCAAATATTCAATTTTATACAAAATGAGCATCCACAGACAATATCCCTTATACTGGCATACTTAAACCCACAGCAGGCATCGGTTGTTTTGGCTTCCCTTCCTTCCGACAAGCAGGCAGAGGTAGCAAAACGTATAGCCGTTATGGACAGAACTTCTCCCGACATAATAAAAGAGGTTGAAAGGGTACTTGAAAAGAAAATCTCTTCATTGCTTAACCATGATTATACATCTGCAGGTGGGATACAGGCCATTGTAAATATACTGAATTCGGTTGACCGGGGAACCGAAAAGAATATTATTGAGACTCTTGAAGTGGAGGACACGGAATTAGCCGAAGAGATTAAGAAGAGGATGTTTGTCTTTGAAGACATAATGAGTCTTGACAACAGATCTATACAGAGATTCTTGCGGGAAGTGGAAAACGATATGCTTGCTGTTGCCCTTAAGGGCGCAAATGATGAGGTTACAGACGTGATATTCAACAATATGTCAAAACGTCTGAAGGAAATGATCACTGAGGATATGCAGTTTATGGGTCCGGTGAGGTTGCGCGATGTTGAGGAGGCGCAGCAAAAAATAGTCAATGTTATATGGAAACTAGAGGATGCAGGTGAAATTGTAATTTCGAGAGGGGGAGGGGATGAAATAATTGTCTAGATTATATAAGTCCCAGGCAGTAGTAGTAGGAGATCCCCTTGAGATAAAAAACGAAACAGAGAAACAAAACAGCATTGCTGTAAGTGAGAAGCAGGTCGGGCAACATAATGAAAAAGAGGATATTCTTGATATAAAGAGCAGTGAAATAATAAAAAGGGCCCAGGATAATGCGGTGCAGCTGATAGACCAGGCAAAACAAAAAAGTTTGGATATGTACGCCAAAGCACAGGAAGACGGTTATAATACAGGATTTGAAGAAGGGTATACAAAGGGAATTGAAGAGGGGCAAATAAAAGGCAGACAGCAGGGGCTGGACACAGCCCAGGAAATGATTGAAGAAGCTTTGGAAATGAGGCGCAGGGCCCTTGAGACTAAGGAGCAAATAATAAAGGAAGCCGAAGCCGAAATAATACGCATTGTTTTGGAGGTTTCAAGAAAGCTGATTGGAGAGCAGATGAAAATTGACAGGGAAGCAGTTTTGTGGCCTGTCAGAAAAGCTTTGGAGAAATGCGCATTTTCAAGCAAGGTCATAATGAAGGTTTCTTCGGAAGACTATGACGTTGTGGAATTGTCAAAGAATAGGCTGTTGGCCGAGCTGGAAGGGATATCCCAACTGGAGATAATAGCAGACGATGCCCTGCCTTTGGGAAGCTGCTTGCTGGAAACAGATGCGGGCTATATTAATTCAGGTTTGGAAGTGCAGCTGAGCAGAATAGAAAAATCCTTCCGGGAGTTACTGGGCCATGAATAGCATTAAACTTGACAAGTACAGCGCTGCTTTAAAGGAACTGGATACTTTAAAATACAGTGGCAGGGTGAGCAAGGTAATAGGCCTTACCATCGAGGCGATAGGCCCATCGGTAAATATAGGGGAAATATGTGATGTATTTTCGGTAAAGAACAAAAATCCGATAAAGGCTGAAGTGGTAGGCTTCAAGAATAATACAGTGCTTCTTATGCCCCTGGGAGACATGGAAGGGATAGGACCGGGGAGCGGAGTAGTAGCCACGGGGGATACACTGAGGGTGCCGGTTGGGGAAGGCCTGCTGGGTAGAGTACTGGACGGTCTTGGGAATCCCATTGACGGGTTGGGGCCGTTGCAGTTTAGCAGGATGTTTCCGGTGACCAATCCACCTCCAAATCCCCTGTTAAGAAAGAAGATAAACGAAGTACTGGAATTGGGCATAAAATCCATTGACGGACTGCTTACCTGCGGCAAGGGCCAGAGAATAGGCATATTTTCGGGAAGCGGTATAGGGAAAAGCACCCTTTTGGGTATGATTGCAAGAAACACTTCTGCCGATATAAATATAATAGGGCTTATTGGTGAGCGAGGCAGGGAAGTAAGGGAGTTTCTTGAGAATGACCTGGGCCGGGAGGGATTGAAAAGGTCAGTGGTTGTAGTGGCAACCTCAGACCAGCCGGCGCTTGTGCGGCTGAAAAGCGCACAATTGGTTACTGCAATTGCCGAATTTTTCAGAAGCATGGGCAAGGATGTGATTTTAATGATGGATTCTCTTACAAGATTTGCCCTTGCCCAGAGGGAAGTCGGTTTGGCCATAGGGGAGCCGCCTGTCACCCGGGGATATACGCCTTCGGTATTTGCAGTGTTGCCTAAACTATTGGAAAGGTCAGGCACGGCAACATCCGGGTCAATAACAGGGCTGTATGCAGTTCTGGTAGACAGAGATGATTTGAATGAACCGATAACGGATGCGGTAAGGGGAATACTGGACGGACATATTGTACTGTCCCGGAGCCTCGCCAACAAGAATCATTACCCCGCCATCGATATACTGCAGAGCATCAGCAGGCTTATGCCAAACATAGTTGATACCGGTCATCACACCAGTGCCCTGAGGATTAAGGATACTATGGCGGTTTACAAAAACGCAGAGGATTTGATAAGCATAGGGGCATATAACCGGGGAAGCAATCCGAAAATAGACTATGCAATAGATAAAATCGAAATAATTAATAATTTTCTGAAGCAGGGGATAAAAGAGAAGGTAAGTTTTGAAAGCACCATTGAAGAATTGACCAGTTTGCTTGACTAAGGAGTGTTTTCGATGAACAGCGGATTTAATTTCAGGTTGCAGAGGGTATTGGATTACAGGGAACATTTAAAAAAGCAAAAAGCAGGGGAACTCACTGAATACATAAGTCATCTGGAACAGGAAAAAAATGCCCTGAGCTGTTTGGCGGATACAAAAAACAGCCTTGTCGATGATATGGACAGCAAATGCAATGAGGGAATACAGGTTGGGTACCTGGTACAGTGTAACAAGTACATAGATCAGCTAAACAGGTTTATCGACAAGCAAAGGGAGAACGTATCAGATATTGAAAAAAGGGTAGAAGAATGCCGCGAAAATGTTGTGGAGGCCTCAAGGAACAAAGAGGTTATTGAAAGGCTCAAGGCAAGGCATTATGGAAGGTTCTCATACCACCTGTCAATGGAACAGGAGAAGGAAGTAGAAGACCTGGTAAATAACCGAAATATAAGCCTTTAGGAGGTAACCATGGCTAAGGCGAAAAAGACAAAGGAGAAGAAACCGAAGGATAAAAGGAACTACAAAATATGGAGAATACTCCTTGTGATAATAATAGCAGTGGCATTAACCCTTGGTATTGGCATAGCATTCAATCTGGGAGGTATGGGCGTAAAGACAAATAATTTTCTGGCAGGTATCCCTATAGCTAATAGTTTCATCAAACCGGTACAGCAAGCAAAAACCGCAGAGGAGCTGAAAAAGGAAAGCCAGGAAAGCGCCATGAAAATGCTTGAGCAGGAGCGGACAAATCTTGAGGAATTATCCGACAATCTGGCTGCATGGGAACTGCAGCTTAAGGCAAAGGAAGAGGAACTCATGGAACAAAAAGAAGCTGTTGCAGAACTGCAGCAGAGGCTGGATACCCGCTTACACAATATAGAGGAACTGGTTTCCTATTATGAGAGTATGGATGCATCCGATGCGGTAAATATATTGAACAATATATCCGATAATGAACTTATAATAGTAATTTTGAAAAATATGAAGCAGCAGAAATGCTCCGAAATCCTTGCTGCAATGGAGCCGAGAAAGGCGGCAAGGCTTATAGAGATAATGTCTGTCATGTAACAGGTATTTCGGGGATAAGACATCCCGTGTACATAAGCATATAAGGAAGGGAGGTGAATAAATGCAAATAGCAGCGGTGGAAACTGCCGGCGGGATGTCGGCAGCAGGAAAGGGCGGTCAGGTTCCGGAAAAGGACCAAAACCTAAAGGAAACGCCTTTTGCAGGTCTTCTGGGAGAATTGCTCATGATAGAGACCGGAAACAAAGAACAGGAGGCCGCGCAGGAAGAAGAAATGGAAATTACGCAAATGCCACGGGTTTTATACCCTTTAGGTTTTTGTGTTCAACCGGAAGAAGAGCAGACACAGGAAATCCCTGAGGGTAATTATGCAAAGCCCCTTAACAAAGTCCCCGCAGGCATTGAGAATACCGGCGATGTAATGCTGCAGTCCGGCATACCGGAGAATACAGACGATGAAGAAATACCAGTTCTTTTTCCACAGACGGATGAAGAAAACCAGGAAAACCTTCAGGCAAAGCCTGGCCAGACCGGTAACGGTGAGCAGCTGCAAAGGGGCAGGACAGACCGGCCGGGCAGCGAACAGCAGGCGGACAGCAACAAACCGATTGAGGGGCATTCTGATGAAACACGTGGGGAACCTGCGGCTAAACTGACTGCCAACAATGAAAGAGGCCGTAACCAGGGGGAAGGTATTAGTGAGGACAAGCCCATACCATATGAACCCCGGCTCAATGACAAACTCCCACCCGTTGAGGAGAGGAGTCTTGTTTCAGGAAAGAATAAAGGCGAAGAGATTGGTGATTTAAAGCACAGGCCGGAGAGCAACAGCCCGGGAACGGATTTTTGGAACCAACTTGAGAGCAAAATCACATATGACAGGTCGGAACATCAGTCTAAACCTCCGGAAGGCAGGGATTTTGCTCTAATAGACCAGGTGGTAAACAAAATGAAGATAATGATAGGTTCCAGAAAGACAGAGATCAGTATGCAGCTAAAACCGGAAAGCCTTGGCAGGTTGAGTCTTAAATTGACAGTGGTAGATGGGGTGCTTAATGGAAAAATGATTGTACAAAACAACCAGGCTAAGAGCTTAATACAGGCAAACCTCGCCGAACTACGGGAAAGCCTTGAACAGCAAGGTATCCCGGTTAGCAAATTTCAAGTAAATGTGGGAGGGGGAGGCGAATATAAACAGCAGCAGTTCTTCCAGGAGAACCGGCAAACCTTTCACGGGAAACCCACGGCCGACCCATACGGGGAAATTGAAGAGGAAGAATTCATAAGCTGGAAAGGGGAAGGAACAATCGAATTACTGGCGTAGGAGGTGAAATATATGCAGGTAAACGGTACGGCCTCATCAAACGGATATGGAGAAACCTACAGCAGCGAGCTGCAAAAGAACGATGCGATGGGTAAGGATGCTTTTTTACAGCTCCTTGTCAATCAGCTCAGGAATCAGGACCCGCTTAATCCGGTGGATGATAAGGAGTTTCTGGCGCAGATGGCCCAGTTCAGTACCCTTGAACAGGTACAGAATTTGAATGAAAGCTTTAATGCAGGCCTGAATAATCTGCTCGAAACGGTGGACGGGGGACTGTATGACAATTATAAGGCCCTGGTCGGCATTAACAGCAATCTTATAATGCAGCAGAACTTCCAGGCCATGAATTTGCTGGGGAAGGATATAACTGCGGTCGTAGAAACGGATGGGCAAGAGGAAACCATACAGGGTACAGTCCAGAGTGTCTCCTTTAAAGAGGGCAGAGTGCAAATTGAAGTTGATGGCAGTCAGATCTATATGGACGAGATTACACAGTTTGATATAGAACAGTAACTGTCGCAGCAGAAATCAAGCCCATAATGGGAGGGGCAATGATGAGCGGAATAAATCAAATCAACAACAAAATACTGCCTGCAACCAGCGGAACAGTAAAAAAGCCTGGCGAAACAAGGGTCAAACCTGACGCAAGCTTCAAGGAATTGCTGGATACTGCGAACAGCAGCCTTAAGGTCTCTGTGTCAAAACACGCCCAGGTTAGGATGCAGTCAAGGAACATAATGCTTGATAAGGGTCAGGTGGAAAGGTTAAATCTGGCGGTAGAAAGGGCAAGACAAAAGGGGATCAGGGATACCCTTGTACTTATGGACGATAAGGCCTTTGTGGTAAACGTCAAGAATACCACCATAATTACCGCGGCAAACCGTGAAGCCTTAAAAGACAGAGTATTTACAAATATAGACGGAGCTGTAATAGTGTAGCCGGACCTTCACAGGGGGCACTGCTTTCCCGAACGACAGAAGGAAAGCGTTACAGCTATAAAAGGAGGTCACGCAATATGATGCGTTCGTTGTTTTCTGGTGTTTCGGGCCTAAGGGCACACCAGACCAGAATGGATGTTATAGGTAATAATATATCAAATGTCAATACGGTGGGATACAAGTCGTCAAGAGCAACGTTTCAGGAGATTTTCAGCGAAACACTGAAGGGAGCCGGAGCGCCGGAAGGCGGAAGGGGAGGTACAAATCCACAGCAGGTGGGACTTGGAATTAGCCTGGCATCAATAGATACACTGCACACAAGAGGCAGCATTGAGTCTACCGGCTACCCACTTGACCTGGCGATAGAAGGGAATGGCTTCTTTGTGGTATCCGATGGAGGCGCCCCCAAGTTCACAAGGGCGGGTAATTTCACAAGGGATACCGAGGGTAACATAGTAAACGGCAACGGGTTCAGGGTGCTGGGTTGGATGGCGGATCAATTAGGAGATATTGATACCACCGTTTCTCCCGGCGCAATTCAGATACCCAAGGATTTACAGATGCAGCCCCTGGCGACAAGCGCGATAAAGATAATCGGGAATTTGGACGCAGACACTGCTGTAGATGGTATTGTACCCTTTGAAACAGAGATTTTCGATGAACTTGGAAGAAAGAACAAGCTGTCCTTTGAACTGAGAAAAACCGCTGATGATACGTGGGAGATATGCTCGGATGGAAATTCCGGCAGAGTAAAAGTCACTCCTCCAAATGGAACTGCTCAGGAGGTAACCCTTACTGGGGCTCCTACAATAGTGTTTGACGACGGGAGGCTGACATCGGCCGGAAGCTTTACCATAGACGGATTAGGGCCGATACCTGATGATATAACCGTTGATATATCGGATATCCACCAGTTTGCAGCGGAATCCGGTGTAGACCCCCTGGAGGTGGACGGGTATGCCTTAGGAAGTCTTGAAACCTTCAACTTTGACGCTTCAGGGGTTGCCACGGGGGTGTTCACAAACGGACAGGAAAAGGTAATAGCCAGGGTAGCGCTGGCCAGCTTCAACAACCCTTCCGGTTTACAAAAGCTGGGCACCAACCTGTATGTTCAGACTCCCAATTCGGGACAACCTTCGGTTGGTATAGCGGGGGACCACGGAAGGGGCACAATAAATCCGAGTTCCCTTGAGATGTCCAATGTGGATATTTCAAAGGAATTTACCGATATGATAATAACCCAGAGGGGGTTTCAGGCAAATTCAAGGATAATTACCACCTCGGATGAAATGCTTCAGGAACTGGTTAATCTGAAGAGATAAATAGACCGGCGGGGATTCCTGTATTGTAAAGGGTATCTCCGCCGGAAAAAAAGAGGGGGCTTATCATGATTAAGGTTACAAGGATAAACGGGAAAGAGTTTGTAATAAACGCAGAGCAGATAGAATTTGCCGAAGAAACGCCGGATACCGTGATTTCCCTGATATCCGGCAAGAAGGTTGTAGTGAGCGAAAGCATAGACGAGATTATCCGGAGGGTTGTTGAGTATAAGAGCAGCATTCTTCGCTCATTTCAATGAACAAGTGAGGTGTAGACAATGGATATTTCAACCGCGTTGGGGATAGCACTGGGGATTACCTTCCTGATAATAGGGATTTTAATAAATGGCGCACTGGGCACCTATTATGACCAGGCTTCAATTATGATAGTGCTAGGAGGCACTATTGCAGCTACCCTCATCAGCTTTCCACTGCCTAAGTTCAGGGAAACGTTAAGAAGCGTAAGGCATATATTCTTTGGTAAGGAACTGGATGCCGCCGAGGCTATAGAAAATATCATTGAATTGGCCAACGTTGCCAGAAAAGAAGGCCTGCTTGCCTTGGAAGAGGCCGCCTTGCAATTGGATGACGATTTTTTAAAAAAAGGTATTTTGCTGATAGTCGACGGTACAGACCCGGAGCTTGTTAGGAATATACTTGAGACCGAGCTTGCCTTTGTGGAAGAAAGGCACAGTATGGGTCAGGGACTTTTCGAGACAATGGGCAGTTATTCGCCGGCCTTTGGTATGATAGGGACCCTTATCGGTCTGATAAATATGTTAAAAACCCTTGAGGATCCTTCCACTGTGGGTCCCAATATGGCGGTGGCACTTATAACTACGTTTTATGGCGCAGTATTAGCGTATTTATTCTTCCTGCCAATGGCACGAAAACTTAAGGTAAGGAGCAAGGAAGAGATACTGCTGAAGGAAATCCTTGTTGAGGGTATGCTTTCGATACAGGCCGGTGAAAATCCGAGAATTATTGAAGAAAAGCTTATCGCATTCCTGGCACCGAAAATAAGGGAAAAGGCTAAGAAGGAAAAGGAGAAGGAAAGCGGGGAGGAAGCCAATGCGAACGCGGCAGAGTAAAAACGGCAATGGTGACGCCGGGAACGGCGACTGGATTACAACCTACAGCGACCTTGTAACATTGCTTCTGTGTTTTTTCGTTTTACTTTTCTCTTTCTCTGAGATTGATGCGAGAAAGTTTGAGGCAATAGTAAAATCCTTTCAGGGGTCGGCCGGTGTGCTGGATATGGGCAAGACCATTGACGAGGACAGGTACATAAGTCAGGCCCTAAGCAGTGACAAACTCTTCATGGACCAGATTGAGGCAGAAAGCCTTGAAAAACTACACATGAAGCTGGATGAGTACATAAAGGAGAATAACCTTGAGGCGACTATTGTGCTGGGCGTGGAGGAACGGGGACTGCTTATAAGATTTACCGATCAGGTACTCTTCGATTCAGGGAAGGCGGTAATTAAGCCGGAGGCCATACCTATTATGCTGAACATTGGGGAGATTCTTATGACAAATAACCGTTTTATAAGGGTCGAAGGCCATACCGACAATGTCCCTATAAGTACGTTGCTGTATCCTTCCAACTGGGAGTTGTCTACCAGCAGGGCGGTAAACGTGGTTAAGTTTTTTCTGGAGGAGGTTGGCATTGCCCCTGCCAGGCTCTCGGCGGCAGGATACGGAGAATATCATCCTATCGCTTATAACGACAGCTACGAAAACCGCCAGAAAAACCGCAGAGTGGATGTGGTTATCCTAAGAGAAATACATGCAATAAACGAACCTAATTAGGACGGGGTGAAACTATGAATACAAAGAAAATTCTTTTAATATTCCTGTTAGTCATTCTGGCAATCGTAATAATAATTGCAGCTGTCTATTATTTAACCGAAGCAAAGTCAGGAGAAAAGAAACTGGAGACTGTGATAATACCTACCGGAGGAAAGTTCCAGACAAATCTAAAGGACAGCAAAAATATTATTCTGCTTAATTATCAGATTGAGGTACAGGACGATAAAAAGCTGCTGGCGCTGATAGATGAGAGATGTACGGAAGTAAGGAGCAGGGTACTTGATATTTTAAGGGATAAGACTATGGAAGAGGTGGATGGAACCCAGGGAAAGGTTAACCTTGAAACGGAAATTTTGCAGTATTATCGTTCTCTGTTTGGCAGGGAGGAAATAATAGACGTGTTTATTGACGATTTAGTGGTTCAATAGAGGGGGGAGAAAATATGCCGGATGTACTTACCCAAACCGAAATAGACGACCTTTTAAAGGCTCTTAGCACAGGAGAACTGGACGTTGAGGAAGTAGTACATGACAGCAACGAAAAGCGAATCAAATCCTATGATTTTAAACGTCCGAACAAATTTGCAAAGGACCAGCTGAGAACTCTTGAGATGATACATGAAAACTATGCAAGACTGGTTTCCACTTTTTTCTCGGGTTATCTGAGGAGTTTTGTAACTGTGGATTTGCTGTCGGTGGAGCAGCTTACCTACCACGAATTCACCAATTCTCTGTCTAACCCTACTATATTGGCCCTTTGTGAAACACCTCCCCTTTCGGGCAATATAATATTTGATGTCACTCCTTCCCTGACCTATGCGATTATTGACAGAATACTGGGTGGGTGCGGAAATGGTGATATGAAGGCGCGGAATTTCACAGAGATTGAGATTTCGATAATGAGGAGTTTACTGGAAAAAACAGCGGCTTTGCTTGTGGAACCGTGGAGCAATGTTGTTGAGTTTTCTCCCCATGTAGTAAAAATTGAAACGAACTCACAATTTCTACAGGTGATGTCACCAAATGAAATTATAGCACTGATAACCATGAGACTCAAAATCGGCGAGGCGGAGGGCATGATGAATATAGCAATTCCTCATCTTTCGGTGGAACCCATTGTGAACAAAATATCCACCAGATACTGGTTTACAACAAACGGTGAATCCAGAGGGGACGGAGATGAAAAGCTGCTTGAAAAGAGAATTGAAAATGCCAGTGTTTTATTGAAGGTGGTTCTCGGAGAATGTGAGGTAACGGTTGAGGAATTCACCGATTTGCAAAAGGGAGATGTTATGCGGCTGGGCAGGTTAACTGAACAGCCGATGGAGATGTACGTGGGTAATAAACACATATTCAGTGTCAAACCAGGGGTGAAAAAAAATAGAATTGCAGTTAAAATTGTAGATATCGTAAGGAAAGGAGATGAATCGGATGAATGAAATGCTGTCCCAGGAGGAAATTGATGCACTGTTAAAAAGAGAAGCGCCCAGGCAGGAACAATTCCTAACAGCAGAGGAAGCCGATGCCCTGGGGGAAATTGGTAATATCAGCATGGGAACCTCAGCGACAACCCTTTATTCACTGCTTAAAAATAAAGTAACCATTACCACACCCAACGTGGAGATTACCGATGCCGGGAAGGTAGTCAGGGAGTATCCTGTACCCTTTTTGGCGGTAGACGTCAAGTTTACCGAAGGCATAGAAGGAACAAACCTGCTGCTAATCAAGGAAAATGATGCCAAAATTATTGCAGATTTGATGATGGGAGGAGACGGAAAGAATCCGCCGGAAGAGATGGAAGATATGGCGATAAGTGCTGTCAGTGAAGCCATGAATCAAATGATAGGTTCCGCTGCAACGTCCCTTTCCACTTTGCTGGATATACCTATACATATATCACCGCCAACGACAACCAGAGTAAACCTCGGATTGGAGGCCCAGAACATTGAATTCTTCGAGGACAACGAAAAGTTTGTCAGGACTTCCTTCAGGATGGTGGTTGGCGAACTGATAGACAGCGAAATAATGCAGCTGCTCCCAATCGATTTTTCCAAGGAGATGGTAGCCGGCCTGATAAATAAGGAAGATATGGAGGCAAAGCATTCAGTCGAAATATCAGCCTCTGAAATAGAAGGGGAGGCCTATACGGATGAAGCATCGACATCCCAAACGGATGAAAGTCTAGCCTTTCCTCCGCTTCCTGACCAAAACGATAAGGAAAAACCGGCTGACAACCTTGCCGGTGAACAGGAAATCAAGATACAGCCGGCAAGCCTGAAAAATTTTGAAGAAACCCCATCGTTTGCAGGGAAAGAGAATATTAATCTAATTCTGGATGTCCCGCTTAATGTTACCGTGGAGTTAGGAAGGACAAAGAAACAGATAAGGGAAATTCTTCAGTTCGGGGTAGGTACAATCGTAGAATTGGATAAACTGGCAGGCGAACCGGTGGAGCTTTTAGTTAACGGCAAATTTATAGCCAAGGGTGAGGTTGTGGTTATTGACGAAAACTTTGGCGTAAGAATAACCGATATAGTACATCCTTCGAAAAGGATAAACAGCATATCACAGTAACTGAAAAAGAAGGAGGAAAGGGTCCATATGGCAAAGGAAGTTTTGATAGTTGACGATGCTGCCTTTATGAGAATGATGATTAAAGATATCCTGGGCAAAAATGGATACCAAGTGGTAGGAGAGGCAGAAAACGGGATAAAAGCGGTGGAGAAATTTGTTGAGTTAAAGCCGGATCTGGTAATCATGGACATTACAATGCCTGAAATGGATGGCATACAAGCGGTTAAAAAAATCAAATCCATGGATGCCGGAGCCACAATAATCATGTGTTCCGCTATGGGACAACAGGCTATGGTAATAGAAGCGATTCAGGCGGGAGCTAAGGATTTTATAGTGAAGCCATTCCAGCCCGACAGGGTACTGGAAGCTGTTAGCAAGGCAATCTGAGAAGGTGGGTTATTAATGGACAGTTTCTTTTCTTTATTCTTTAAAGCTGTTTATTTCCTGATAGTATTCGGTATTATTGTTGTACTTGCATATTATTCAACCAGGATTCTGGGAAAAAGAGTATCGGCAAATTCAGGAAAGTATATGAGGATAGTCGACACCCTGTTCGTAGGGAATGACAGAACCCTGATAATTGTACAGGTGAAGGATGAATTTCTGCTAATGTCCTCCTCTGTAAAGGGAATAGAAATTATTAAAGGATTGGACGATTTTACCGAGGATGAAGATATTGCCGGGGACAGCTTTGATGGTTATCTTAAGAAATATGGAACTTCTTACAACAGGGGATTCTTCAGTTCTCTACGCAAAAAAGTAAGTGGCAGGGATGAAACCAATGACAAATAAAAGAAAATTAATAATGCTGATTTTGATACTTGCAGGTGCGGTTTTGTTGCAAACAAATACACAGGCTGCACCGAATATACCTATACCCAGTATAGGACTGGATATGGAGCCGGCAGAAACGCCTGAGGATGTGGCCTTAAGCCTCCAGATTTTGTTCCTGCTGACAATACTGAGCCTTGCACCGGCGATTCTTATAATGACCACCAGTTTTACAAGGATAATAATAGTGCTTTCTTTCATAAGAAATGCACTGGCAACACAGCAAACGCCACCCAATCAGGTTCTAATAGGCCTTGCCCTCTTCTTAACCCTCTTTGTAATGTCTCCGGTGATTTCTGAAGTCAACCAGGAGGCATACAGTCCATACATGGAGGGAGAGATCGTGTTTGAGGAAGCATTAGAAAGGGCAATTCAGCCTTTAAGGCAGTTTATGTTCAGACAGACCAGGCAGAAGGATCTGGCGTTGTTTGTTAATATATCGGGTCAGGAGGGGGTAAACGATATCAATGAGATAACCAGCAGGGCGCTTATTCCCGCATTTATAATAAGCGAATTAAAAACCGCCTTTCAAATGGGATTTCTGTTATTTGTACCCTTTTTGGTTATAGATATGGTTGTAGCCAGCACATTGATGTCAATGGGAATGATGATGCTGCCACCGATAATGGTTTCGCTGCCCTTTAAAATACTACTCTTCATTATGGTGGATGGATGGAATTTGGTTGTACAATCCCTGGTAATGGGATTCAGATAGGGGGTTAATCATGGGAGAAGGCATGGTTTTGGATATTGCCAGGGAAGCGCTTTATACAATTTTGGTTATTTCGGCACCTATACTCGGGCTGGCTTTGCTTGTCGGGCTGCTTGTTAGCATTTTTCAGGCTACTACCCAGATTCAGGAGCCCACACTGACCTTTATCCCGAAAATTCTGGCGGTATTATTTTCAATAATAGTATTCGGTCCGTGGATGCTTGGAATAATTATGGATTTTACAACAAGACTCTTTGGCAATATTAATTCGTTTGTTTTTTAGGGTGTTCTAATGGAGAATATTTTGTATGACCTGACAATTAAATTTGAGGTATTCCTGTTGATACTGGCCAGGAGCTCGGCAATATTTTTAATAACCCCAATATTTGGCCGGAGGAACCTGCCCGTTATATTCAAAATAGGATTAGCTTTTATGATAAGCATAATCCTTGTAAATATAGTTGAAGTTCCGCTAAACCTGTTTAATGGTTTTGTGCAGTTTTTGTTTCTTATAATAAAAGAGGTTATAGCAGGGCTTGTTATAGGTTTTGTGACCTACGTTGTTTTTGCTTCCATATACTTTGCCGGGCAGATAATTGATATGAAAACCGGCTTTGGTATAGTTAACGTTTTAGACCCTCAGACCAATACGCAGGTGCCGATAATGGGCAACTTTTTGTACGTATTTACCCTGGTGGTCTTTATAACCATAGATGGCCATCATATGCTACTGTCTGCATTGATAAAAAGCTTTGAAATTGTGGCGGTCGGCAAGCTGCAAATTACCGCCCTGGCGGTTGATGCGATTACAAAAATCATGATGGATACCTTTATTATAGGTTTCAAGATAAGCGCCCCCGTAATCGCCGCTATACTGCTCACCGATGTTGCCCTGGGAATTTTGGCAAAAACAATGCCGCAGATGAACGTGTTCATGGTTGGCATGCCTCTCAAGATACTGGTGGGAATATTTACATTAATGATTATGATGCCGGCATTCTCTTCAATAATTGAGGCTCTCTTTAGAAATATGGCGGATAGTATATATGAAATTCTGTTGCAGTTAAGATAGGGAGGCCCCCTAATGGAGGATTATTTCGATTTACAGCTTTTCGCCCAGGAAAAAACCGAAAAAGCGACCCCGAAAAAGAGAAGGGACGTCCGGGAAAAGGGAAATATTCCCCAAAGCAGGGAACTCAATTCCGCTTTGGCGCTGATAGGCTGTTTTGCGGTATTGTATATATTTGCATCCTTTATAGTTAATACATTAAGGGAGCATGTTCAGTATATGCTCACCATATCTGTAAACGACGGACTGTTTTCTGTTGAAGGTATCCAGGGTTTACTGATAAGCAGTGTGACCGGATTAATAAAGGCATCGGCTCCGGTGGCAGGAGCCGCCCTGTGCCTTGGTATTATTGCAAGCTATGTTCAGGTGGGCTTTGTGTTTACCACAAAGCCGCTGATGCCCAATTTTAACAGGCTTAATCCTGTGGAAGGCTTCAAAAGGATATTTTCCCGGAGGACCCTTGTGCAGCTGCTTAAATCGCTCATAAAAATAGGGGCAGTGGGTTATTTAACTTACAGGTACCTGATAGCCAGATATCCGGAAACTCCAAAAATGTTAGACATGGAACCGGAAAATATTATGGGAATGATTGGCGTAACGGTAATAAGGGTAGGTATTTTAGCGGGTGCGGTGCTTCTGGCCTTAGCCATAATGGACCTTTATTATCAGAGATATGAACATGAAAAAAGTATAATGATGACTAAACAGGAGATCAAAGAAGAGTATAAGCAGATAGAGGGTAATCCCCAAATAAAATCCAAAATAAAGGAAACACAGAGACTTATCTCTATGAGAAGAATGATGTCAGAGGTACCCAAGGCAGATGTTGTAATAACAAACCCTACCCATTTGGCGGTAGCTTTAAAGTACCAGCCGGATTATGCCAAGGCTCCCTATGTGGTGGCAAAGGGCAAGGACTTGATAGCTTTAAAAATTAAGGAAATAGCCACGGAAAACGAAATACAGCTGGTAGAAAATGTAGGTCTGGCAAGAAGTTTGTTTGAAACCACCGATATAGGGGATGTAATACCCCCTGAGCTATACCAGGCAGTGGCGGAGGTTCTGGCATTTGTTTATAGTATCGGCAATAATAGCTGAAAATTCGAGGTGTTGGTAAATGAAGTTTGGAGATTTGATAGTAGCCATTATGGTTATTTCAATAGTAATAATGATAATAGTACCATTGCCTACAGGTATGCTAGATTTCCTGCTGACATTCAATATAACCCTGTCGCTGCTTATACTGCTTATTGCGATGTATGTCACAGAGCCGCTGCAGTTTTCAATATTTCCATCCCTTTTGCTGCTGACTACTCTATTGAGATTATCCCTTAACGTATCCACCACCCGGTTGATATTAAGGGATGCCGATGCGGGAGAGGTTATCAGAGCCTTCGGGGATTTTGTTGTGGGGGGCAATGCTGTTGTTGGATTTATTATATTTCTTATAATAGTAATTATTCAATTCGTCGTAATCACCAAGGGCGCGGAACGGGTAGCGGAAGTTGCGGCGAGATTTACACTGGATGCTATGCCCGGTAAACAAATGGCAATCGATGCCGATTTGAACGCCGGACTTATAAATGAAATAGAGGCCAAAGAAAGAAGAAAGAAGGTAGAAAGGGCTGCGGATTTTTATGGTGCTATGGATGGCGCGACCAAATTCGTCAAGGGAGATGCCATTGCCGGGATTATTATTACGCTTATAAATATTGGCGCCGGGCTGGTTATAGGAATGGTGCAAAGGGGCATGGATTTTCAAAGCGCTATATCCACATACTCGCTGTTGACGGTGGGTGACGGGCTGGTAAGCCAGATACCTGCGCTGCTAATTTCCACGTCAGCCGGTATTGTAGTGACAAAAACAGCGTCCGAATCCAATCTGGGCAGCGAGGTCACAAGACAGTTAATAGCACAGCCAAAGGTGATGCAAATATCAGCCGGGGTTCTGGCAGTACTGGGAATGGTACCTGCCCTGCCACAGTTACCGCTTTTTTCAATGGCCATATTACTGGCAGTAATGGGCTATGCAATTAAAAGGGCAGCTGATGTCAAGGAAACGTCGGAGCAGGAAGAGATTGAGCCTGCACGGCTGGAGGAAATGAGAAAACCGGAAAATGTTATGGGTTTACTTCAGGTAGACCCTATAGAAGTGGAGTTTGGCTATGCAATCATACCCCTGGCGGATGTCAACCAGGGAGGTGACCTTCTGGACAGGGTAGTAATGATAAGAAGACAGTTAGCCCTTGACCTTGGAATGGTGGTCCCTATAATCCGTCTGCGGGACAATATACAGCTGGGACCTAATCTATACAGGATTAAAATAAAAGGTATAGAGGTTGCGGAAGGGGAATTGGTGATGGACGGGTTTCTTGCTATGGATCCGGGAACAGCCGAAGGGGATATCGACGGAACCGAAACATTAGAACCGGCCTTTGGTCTGCCTGCTAAATGGATTGACGAGGAGCAAAGAGAGAAAGCCGAGCTCCTTGGTTACACTGTGGTTGATCCGCCTACGGTAATTTCAACCCATCTTACTGAAACAATAAAATCCTATGTACATGAGCTGCTTGGCAGACAGGAAGTAAAAAAATTAGTGGATAATATCAAGGAAAACTATCCGGCCCTTGTGGATGAATTAGTACCAAAACTAATGACCTATGGAGAAGTGCAAAAAGTACTGAGCAATCTA
The DNA here is from genome assembly GCA_964625335.1 of uncultured Clostridium sp. GTDB lineage: Bacteria > Bacillota > Clostridia > Ch29 > Ch29 > CAZGUG01. The sequence continues at coordinate 111,565 of CAZVBE010000004.1, forward strand.
TTAAAGGAAGGGGTTTCAATAAGGGATCTGGTGACTATTCTGGAAACTCTGGCGGATTATGCAAACGTATCCCGGGACCCGGATATGCTGACAGAGTACGTCAGGCAAGCCCTTGCCCGTACCATTTCCAGGAAGTTTATCCCTGACAAAAAGGCAAGAGTGGTTACGTTGGCCCAAAATCTCGAAGATAAGATAATGGATTCGATTCAGCAAACCGAACAGGGTAATTACATAACCCTTGATCCGGCCGTAACCAATGAGATAATTAACAGTCTTTCAACACAGTTGGAAAAATTCAGTCAATTGGGAGAACAGCCCATAGTACTTACTTCACCGGTTGTAAGGCTGTATTTCAAAAAGCTTACCGAACAGTTTGTGCCAAAACTGGTGGTCCTTTCTTACAATGAATTGGATCCCGGCATAGAAATTCAATCGATGGGGATGGTGAGCGCTTAATGAAAGTAAAAAGGTATGTAGGTCAATCCGTCGAAGATACACTGCAAAAAATCAAGGATGAAATGGGAAACAACGCTATAATACTAAATAAAAGGAGAATAAAGCCAGGCAAGGGTATATTAAGGATTTTCAAAAAACCCGTGTATGAGATACTGGCAGCAATAGACGAGTATGAGTATAAGGCCGATATTGCCAGTCAAACCACCGACGGTGGATATCGGGTGCTGGAAGAAAAGGTAGACAAGCTTAACACGACGATAGATACAATCATAAATAAAATGGCACCCGACAACCAAGAAGAGCTTCCGGACATATTAGCGCCTTACTATGCATTAATGAAGGACAACGATATAGATCCGGAAATCATTCACTTCATAATGGAGGGCGTAAGAAACAAAATTAACTTGAATACCACCTACGACCAGGAATATTTGTACTACAAGTTCAAACAGGAGATAGCGGCATGCTTCAAAAAGATTAAACCCATCGAATTATTGACCGGAGAGCCGGCAATTGCAGTATTTGTGGGGCCTACCGGAGTGGGAAAAACAACTACCCTTGCAAAACTGGCGGCACACTACGCGGTTATTATGAAGAAAAAGGTTAGTATCATAACCTGTGATACTTATAGAATAGCTGCAGTTGACCAGCTTAAGACCTACAGCGAGATTATGAACGTACCGATAAAGGTAGTATATCAGTACAAGGATATTGAGGATGCAATACTTGAATATAAGGATATGGACGTCATACTAGTCGACACGGCAGGAGGAAGTCACAGGGATAAAATGAAAATTATGGAACTGAAAAAGATGCTGAAATGTTTAGGCAAACAGCAAACCTTTCTGGTTATAAGCGCCACAACAAATTACAAAAATTCAATAGACATTATTTCAAGCTACAGTTTTCTGAAGGATTACAGGATACTGATAACCAAGGTAGATGAGAGCATAGCGAATGGTTTAATATTAAACCTTGCTGTAAAGAGTTCCAGAGCATTGTCCTACATAACAACCGGTCAGAACGTGCCGGACGACATTGAAAAGGTTGACGGAGACAGAATAGCTTCCCTGATATTAAGCAGGCAGTAGATAAGAAACGGGGGTGCAGGCATGGCTAAAACAAGCACGGTGGTGGACCAGGCGGACAATTTGAGAAGAATTGTCAGTGGTTTAAAGGAAAAGTCTGAAAAAATTATCGAACGCTCTGTGAGAAAATCGAAAAGGAGCGCCCGGCTGATTGCAGTAACAAGTGGTAAGGGGGGAGTGGGCAAAACAAGCCTAACGGTAAATCTGGCCATACAGCTTAGCTGCAAAGGGTACAGGGTAATTGTTATTGATGGGGATTTGGGGCTTGCAAATGTAGAAGTAATGCTTGGTATAGTGCCTAAGTACAGTTTATACGAACTGGTCAATTCGGAAAAACGCCTTTCGGATATTATTACCGAGGGTCCGGCAGGCATAAAGTTCATTTCGGGCGGGACAGGCATTATCGAAATGGCCGGTCTGGAAAAACAGAAGTTTGATAAGATATTATTTACACTGACTGCCCTTGATAATTATGCCGATTTTATACTGATTGATACGGGCGCAGGGATTTCCCGGAGCGTTACAGACTTTGTGCTGGCTGCCCAGGAAGTAATACTGGTCACAAACTCTGAACCCACTTCGGTCACCGATGCCTATGCGATACTTAAGATAATAAGTGTTGAAAACAGGGACTGCAGGGTGAAAATAATTGCCAATATGGTGGAAAGCCCCTCAGAGGCGGAAGATATATTTGGACGGTTAAACACAGCAGCAAAAAAATTCCTGGGAACGGAAATAGAAAATTTGGGTTACCTGCAAAGGGATTCAATTGTGAGTAAGGCAATAAAGCTGCAAATTCCTTTTATGCTCGGTTATCCCAGAAGTCTGGCCGCAAAAGGCGTCAGACAAATTGCCGCAAGACTTGTTGAAAATACCGAATTAATTAAGGAACCAAAGGGTGTAAAACAATTTTTGGCAAGGATATACACGTCCTTGAGTTCTTCTTAATGAAAGGCAGGGATCAGTAAAAATGTACATTCCGATTAAAATTGGCGAAAAACTCTGTATAGCTTTAGCCGGTAAAAATGCGAAGGATATAGGATTGCCGGTGAGTCAGCTAATAGAAAATTGCGGAACCGGTAAGTTTGTAATAGCCATGCCAATTTTGAAGGGGAGGCTGGTTCCATTACATATAGGCAGCGAAATTAAACTTGTGTATTACAGGAAGAACGGCATATATAGTTTTAGAGCAAAGATTACAGGAAGGAAAGGAGGAAGACTCCCGAATTTAAGGATACAGGCCCTGTCGCCTCCCAACAAAAACCAGCGGAGAGATTACTTCAGATTGAACATGGTTTTGACGACAAATGTATTTTATAAGCCCGAACCTGAAAGCCAGAGACTTTCAAATATAAAATGCGTTACCCTGGATATTAGCGCCGGAGGCCTTAGATTGGCTTCAAACGTTGAAATAAAAAAAGATGACTATATTATATGTGAAATAAACATTATGGATAAAGTCCTGTCGATAAATGGCAGAACAGTAAGAAGTACTGCCGTCTATAATGAAGAATATGAATATGAAATCGGGGTACAGTTTATAGGATTACATGAAAAAACAAGATCGGAGCTTATAAGCTTTATATTTGAGGAGGAAAGAAAACTTAAAAGAAAAGGGCTGATATAGTTGCACAAAATAAGAGTTATGATAGTAGACGATTCAGCTTTTATGAGACAGCTTATTGATAGAATTTTGGCAAAGCATGAAGCCGTAGAGGTCGTCGCAAGGGCCGGAAATGGGATGGAAGCCCTGGAGAAAATCAAACAAAATAAAGTGGATGTAATAACAATGGATGTGGAGATGCCCGGTATGAACGGGCTGGAGGCTTTAAAACAGATTATGAGTACAAAACCAACCCCCATAGTAATGATAAGCAGTTTTACCAAAAACGGGGCGATGGAGACCATAGAAGCATTAAACGTAGGAGCTGTTGATTTTATTACCAAGCCTTCAAATATACTTGATTTAGGCACAAGACAATTTGAAACCGAGCTTATAGAAAAGATAACCGTTGCTTACAAGGCAAGGCTGAAAAGCTGTACACCCTACAGGCAGTCGAATGAAAGGGTATACGGGGATGCAGGGATAGGCAGTTCGCCCATAAGAAGCTTAATTGCAGTTGGTGCTTCAACGGGAGGCCCCAGGGCGCTGCAGGAGGTAGTGCCGGTAATACCCGGATGTTTGGAGGGTGCAGTACTGATTGTACAGCACATGCCTCCGGAGTTTACCAAATCCCTGGCCGAAAGGTTGGATACATTAAGCCAGATAAGGGTGAAGGAGGCGGAGAATGGAGAGATAATAAAATCAGGATACTGCTATATAGCGCCGGGGGGGCTGCACATGCGGGTTATACAGGGAAAAAGGGACAGGGAATATCTGATAAAGCTGGACAGGGGAGAACCTGTTTCAGGACACAGGCCTTCGGTGAATGTATTGTTCGAATCCTTAAGCATGGTTGATATTGAAAAGGCTGTGGCTGTCATAATGACTGGTATGGGAAGCGATGGTGCCCGGGGTATCGAAAAGCTGAAGCAGGAGCGAGGATGGATGACAATCGCACAGGATGAAGATACCTCGGTTGTGTTTGGGATGCCAGGTTCTGCCATAAAGCTTGGGGCCATAGACAAGATAACAGCCCTTTGTAATATCGGAAAAGAAATACTGAAAAGTCTGGAGGTGTCGTGACGTGGACCCAAATCAATTCCTGGATATTTTCCTGGAAGAATCAAACGAGCACTTGGAAAGTCTGGGTAACTGTCTGCTTGAATTGGAGAAATCCCCGAAGGATAAGGAAACGTTGGACGAGATATTTAGGGTATCCCATACCCTTAAGGGCATGGCTGGTACTATGGGGTTTAACAGGACCGCAGAGCTTACCCATGAAATGGAAAACCTTCTGGATGCGATCAGAAAACAAAAAATTAATGTGGATACGGGTCTGATAGATCTTTTGTTTGAATGCCTTGACGGTTTGCAGGTCTATATTAATACAATTGCCGTAGAGGGAGCCGAGGGGGACAATGACACGTCATTATTGGTAAATCGGTTACAAAGAATTCTAAACCCGGAAGAAGCCAATAAGAAGACGCAGAGTGCGGATGTTAATGAGGATGTAGAGCTTAACACCCATGAAACAGGGGTTGTCAGCAAGGCTAAACAACAGGGGTTCAACTGTTATATAATACAGGTGAGGCTGGATAAAAGCTGTATGCTCAAAGCCGCAAGGGCCTTTATAATATTTAATACCCTTGAAAAAAAAGGTGACATAATTAAATCCGTTCCGAGTGTTGAAGATATAGAAGACGAAAGGTTTAATGATTTAATAAAAATGGTTCTTATAAGCAACAGCAGTATAGACGAAGTCAGAGACAGTCTTAACTCAATTTCTGAGATCGCCGGGGTAGAAATACGGGAAACCGGTATTCCCGACGAGATTGATAATTTTTGTATTGAAGAGGAGCATGGAGATGCTGCCGGGGCAGATTCCGGACAAACAAACCTTACAAAAAAAAGCATCACCGGGAAAACCGTCAGAGTTGATATCGACAGGCTGGACAATCTGATGAACCTGGTCAGCGAATTGATAATCATCAAAACACGGCTGGAGGAGAATAAGGATAACCATGAAAATTCCAATAACGTAGAAGCTCTCGAGTATTTGGAGAGAATTACAACCAACCTTCATGATGCTGTGATGAAAGTAAGGATGGTGCCAATAGAAAGGGTATTTAACAGATTTCCCAGGATGGTAAGGGACCTGTCAAAGGACCTTGGCAAGGAAATTAAACTTTCGATGTACGGAGAAGAGACAGAGGTTGACAGGACCGTTATTGATGAAATAGGAGACCCGTTAATACACCTGATACGAAACTCGATAGACCACGGGATTGAGCAGGTGGAGGCAAGGAGACAGCTTGGAAAACCAGTAGAGGGAAAGGTAACCCTCAGGGCCTTTCATGACGGAAATACGGTGGTCATAGAAGTGGAAGACGATGGCAAGGGGATAGATGTAGGTAAAATAGCCAAGAAGGCAATTGAATTGGATATACACAGCCGGCAGGAGGTTGAACAGATTAGCAGTGAAGAACTGGTAGGACTGATTTTTTCTCCCGGTTTTAGTACCGCCAACGGTGTTTCTGACCTTTCAGGCCGGGGTGTCGGGCTTGATGTAGTTAAAACAAAGATTGAATCTCTTGGTGGAATGGTGGAGGTAGAAAGCAACCCGGATACAGGAACCAAGTTTATTATCAGACTACCGTTAACGCTGGCTATTATACAGGCGCTGCTTGTCAATATAGGAACCGAGAACTATGCAATCCCGTTAAACTCCATAAAGGAGATAGTAACGATGGAGCATTCCGGGATAAAAAATGTACAGGACAGGGAAGTAGTACTGCTAAGGGGTGACCTGCTGCCTGTTATAAGGCTCGGCAAAGAACTTGATGCAGAAGACAAGCCAAATAAAGAAAGCCAGATGACGGTGGTGGTGGTCAAAAAAGGCGATAGATTAGCAGGAATGGTAGTTGACGGTCTAATTGGCCAACAGGAAATCGTAATAAAGTCCCTCGGGAAATACCTTGTGGGAATTAAGCATATTGCCGGAGCGACAATACTAGGCGACGGACGGGTTTCATTAATTCTGGATACAAATCAATTTTTCTAGCGATAAGGGGTGGTTTTGATGGCTGAAAAACAGTATGTGGTTTTTGATATCAATGGGCAGGAGTTTGCAATAGACATAAACAGGGTAAAAACAATAGAAAAGATTACTCCGGTAACACGGGTTCCGGGAGCCCAGGACTTCATAATAGGGGTTATAAACCTAAGGGGCGAGGTAATACCTGTTGTGGATATGAGAAAGAGAATGGATATGGAGCCCAGGGAATTTGACGATGAGAGCAGGATTATAATTGTCACAGTAAATGAAATGGAAGTAGGAATGACAGCCGATTCCGCCACCGAGGTAATTAACATTGAGGACGAACACATAGACAACAACCTGGATTTTACACGGAATATCGAGCACAGCTTTGTTGAAGGGGTGGGGAAAGCCGATAACAGGATAGTGGTAATACTAAATCTTGAAAAAATACTTAGAATCGATTAGTTGACTGGGGGTGCGGCTTATGACAATAAACTATGACAATCTTAATTCTATACAGATAGACGTATTCAAAGAACTTGGCAACATTGGGGCAGGCAATGCAGTGACCGCCCTGTCAAAGATGCTGAATAAAAAGGTCAATATGGAGGTTCCAAAGGTCAGAATACTGGAATTCAAGGAAGTGGCGGAAATACTGGGCGGAGCAGAAATACCGGTGGCAGGGATATACTTCCGCGTACAGGGAGATATTTCCGGGAACATTATGTTCCTTATACCCACGGATTCCTCAAGGATTCTTCTGGATATGCTGATGGGACCCTATCGGGACGGAAATGAATTTGGCGAAATGGATAAATCTGCTCTTGAAGAAATAGGCAATATTCTTGCCGGATCCTACATATCCTCTTTATCTACGCTGACCGACATGAAAATTAAAATATCAGTACCTGCCCTTGCCATTGACATGGTAGGTGCTGTATTAAGCGTTCCGATAATCCAATTCGGTCAGATGGGGGACAGCGTAATGCTTATTGAAACACAGTTTTTTCAAGGAGACACACAGGTTAAGGGTTACTTTTTACTTATCCCCGATGTGGATTCCTTTACTAAACTATTGGAAAAGTTAGGAGTAGCATAACTATGACAGCGAACGTTACAAAGATAGGTATGGCCGAAGTGTGCACAGCAAATCACCCAGCTGTCCTTGTAACCTTAGGCCTTGGTTCATGTGTAGGTATATGCCTGTACGATAAAACAAAAAAAATCGTAGGAATGGCGCATATTATGCTGCCTTCCAGTAAGGACATTAAGAATAACAGCAACAGAGCCAAGTTTGCGGATACCGCAGTGGAATTATTGATAACCGGCATGGTCAAATATGGTGCAGAGAGGCGCAGGATTACCGCTAAAATCGCCGGTGGCGCACAAATGTTTTCCTTTAGCTCGGCAAATGAGCTTATGAGGATAGGGGAACGAAACGTCCATGCGGTCAGGGAAGAATTAAAACGTCTGACAATCCCTATACTGGCTGAGGATGTTGGCGGCAATTACGGCAGAACCATAGAATTTTATTCGGAAAACGGGGCCTTGGGCGTAAAAACCATAGGTCACGGAATCAGTGTAATATAGGTGATAAACAATGATGAGAATAAAAAGAATACCACAATACTTTTCGTTAATGGCTGTAATACTGACAATAATAGTATCCCTGTTGAACAGGATAAGCTTAGTAAGGGCTATCTGCAGAATTCTACCGGCAGCTTTGATCTTCTATATGCTGGGCCTTTGTATTTCAAGGATGCTTATAAAGGACATGAGCACTAAGCCCCAACCACCCGGGAGTATTGATTTGATAGCTGATAACGATGAAGAGTTTGCAGAGCTTGATCTACCAATTATTAATGAATCTGAAAACGAAGTTATTGGCAGGGGGTAGACTGTATGGATATAAAAAAGGCGTGGCTGGAATATAAAAAAAGCGGTGACCGTCAGGTAAAGAATATTTTGATAAACAACTATATTCCATTGGTACAGATAACCGCAGGCCGTCTGAAGAGCACCATAACATCCGGCAGTGTTGAAATGGATGACCTGATAAGCTATGGAGTTCTCGGACTGCTTGATGCTATAGATAAATTTGATTTAGAAAAGAACGTAAAATTTGAGACCTATGCGCAAATGAGAATACGCGGGTCGATGATAGACCAGTTGAGAAAGAACGATTGGGCGCCCAGATCAATGAGGCAGAAAGCAAAGCAGATAGAAAACGCATACAGGGAATTGGAGAACAAATTTGGCAGGAATCCTACCGATGAAGAGGTGGCTGAACTTATTGGCATAGAAACCGATGAGTTCCTCGAATTGCTTGGACAGGTAAGTACACTGTCAATGGTTTCCCTTGAAGAGATGCTGGAAAACAAGATGGAGGCCAGGGTTGGCGCAATAAGCAGGGAAGGAGAAGATTTCCGGATAAGTGAACCTGAAAGGCTGGCCCAGGCGAAGGAAATGAAGAGGATTTTAAAACAGGCAATCGATGAACTTCCGGAGAGAGAAAAACTGATTATTACATTATACTATTTTGAGGAACTTACATACAAGGAAATCGGGATTATCCTGTCTGTCTCGGAGTCAAGAGTATCCCAACTGCATACAAAGGCAGTTATGCGAATGCGAAACAGTCTTTCGGAACATAGAAGGGATTTATCTATATAGGGGGTGGAGGTTATGTTATTTGAGGGGAAAACAATGGATGAAGCCGTAAAAAAAGGACTTGAGCATTTCGGAATAACAAGGGAACTGGCTAAAATCACTGTATTAAAGGAAGGAAAAACCTTTAAGGGCATTTGCATTGAAAAGTTCTCAGTTGATATAGCACCGAAGCCGAATTTGGAATTCGCAGTGGATGGAAGTTATAAGCTTGTGTACAAAGATGACGGGGTATATATAGAAATAAACCCGCCGATTGGAAACGGCAGAAAAATAAAGCTTGAAGACGTTAGGGAAAGGCTTGCCTACAAAAAAGTAACGGATATAGACGAAACAGCTGTAGCCGAGGCAGTAGAAACAACGAAGAATAATACTTTCAAAATTGCCCCGTCTCAGCAGGAAATTGAATTCGATGCCTCCCTGACAGTTGAAGTGAGCAGGGATGGAAGCGAAGCCTATGCCACAATGATACCTCCGGACGGAGGGAAACCCCTGACTTTGGAAAAAGCTGCGGAAATACTTAAAAGTAATGGAGTTGTAGCCGGCATTCATCAAAAAAGCCTGCAGGAAATGATAACAGAAAATATTTATGGTATACCAAGACAGATAGCCGCATCCCTGCAACCAACAGATGGAGAAAACGGTTATGTGGAATACAAGGTTGATATAAACAGAAAAACAAATCTTAATGTCGAAGAAGACGGCAGCGTGAATTTCCACGAGCTGGGGCTCATAGAGAACGTAAGAAAAGACCAGGTCCTGGCTAATATTTTTCCACCTACCGAGGGAAAGGATGGACAGGATGTAAGGGGGAATACCTTAAAGGCAAAGGACGGTATCCCGGCAAAACTTCCAAAGGGAAAGAATACCGAGTTAACCGAAGATAAGCAAAGATTAATAGCATTAATAGACGGACAGGTTAGCGTAACCAATGGGGTAATAAACATTCTTCCAATATACGAAGTAAAAGGCAACGTTGACAACTCCACAGGCAATATCAAATTTGTGGGGAAGGTTATAATACGGGGTAATGTATTAACGGGGTTTGAAATAGACGCCGAAGGGAATATTGAAGTGGATGGGGTGGTGGAAGGAGCAAAGCTGAAATCGGGCGGCGATATAATACTAAAAAGAGGAGTCCAGGGCAGCGGCAGGGGAGTACTAATGTGTGAAGGGAATCTGGCTTCCAAATTTATAGAAAATTGTACCGTTATAGCGGGGGGAGATGTAATAGCCGAAGCTATAATGCACAGCAATGTAAGCAGCAAAGCGAAGATACATGTAAAGGGTAAAAAGGGGCTGCTGGTTGGAGGTATTACATCTGCAAGGAATGAAATCAGAGCCAGGACAATCGGTTCGCATATGGCAACCTTAACACAGGTTGAAGTGGGCGTGGATCCGCAAATGCGGCGGAACATAGAGATTGAAGGCAAAAGTCTCGAGAAGGAAAAGAAAACTCTGTCACAGGTGAATCTCAATATTGGACTGGTTGCCAAAATGGCAAAACAAGGTTATGTAACACAGGATAAAAAAATACTGCTCAAAAAAAGCGTGGCTTTGAAAGAACAACTGGAAAAAACCATAAGTCAGAGGGAAAAACTATTGGCTGAAATGAACAGTCAGCTAAACTATATTTCCAAAGGATGCGTGAAGGTGGAAAAAGCTGTTCATCCGGGGACCATAGTAAATATCGGCTCGTCCACCATGCATGTGAAGGATCTTATTGAGTACACGACCTTCTACCGGGAAGGCGGAGAAATCAGGCTTGGTTCCTTTGAAGGATAACGGGGGGTGGTTATATGACGGTAAGGTCTGTGGATCTCCAGGTGGTTGTACAAAAATCTGCCGAAATAATGAGAAGTCAACAGAATGAAAATTCAAAAACCCGACTCCAGCTTCAGCATCAGGCACAGCAGCTTCAGCAAAAAGGAGAAATCGATAACCGTCAGGTAAAAACATTGCAAAGGCCTGACAAAAGCGCAATAAACGAAAACAAGGAACGGGGCGGCAAAAAGAGACAGAACAATGAAAAGGGCGGTAAAGCAAAAGAAGGGCGACAGGAAAGTAAGGGCAGCGCTTCAACTATAGATATCAAGATATAAGAGGTGTACTATAAATGAATTACTTACTGCTGTTTTTCGGTATAGGATTGGTAATATTTGCACTAGGATTGTTTATACTGGACAGAAAAAAGACCAACTCTGAGATTAGGGATCTGGAAAGGGCCAATGCCCAAACCGAATACCTTATTGAGGAGTTAAACGAGCTTTCATCCATAATAATGGACGAAATGGAAAAGAAATATAATAAAATGCTGGATACATATCAAGAGTTGCTTTCGGTATCGGCAACAGAACAGCAGGAACAGGAAGAATCCGGACAGGATAAGGTGTTTAATGACCAAACCGGGATGAAGAATAAAAGGAAGAGCATAGTTGAGTTGCATAAATCGGGGATTTCTCCGTCGGAAATAGCAAGCAGAATTGGCATAGGTACAGGAGAGGTAGAATTGGTGCTGAGGTTTGCCGGACAGGAAGTTGGTAACAACACCTTCGCAAAATAATATTGCTAATAAATAGGAACTGTGGTATACTACTCAAGGCAATAAAACTACACACACCCTCTGAAGAAAGGATAGGTGCCAAAGGGCTGTCCTTTCGAATGAAGAGAGTGGAGGTAAAAACCATAGGAGGCGTTGGGAAATGTCAGTAGTAAGTATGAAACAGCTGCTTGAAGCAGGAGTTCATTTTGGGCATCAGACCAGAAGATGGAACCCCAAAATGGCAAAGTACATTTTTACCGAAAGAAACGGCATCTATATCATCGATTTGCAAAAAACCGTTGAGAAAGTCGAAATTGCATACCAGTTTATAAAGGATGTTGTGGGCGAGAATAAAGAAGTAATGTTCGTAGGCACAAAGAAGCAGGCTCAGGAATCCATTGAGGAAGAGAGCAAACGCTGTGAAATGCCCTATATCAACCAGAGATGGCTGGGAGGAACGCTGACCAATTTCAAAACCATAAGAAAGAGAGTTGACAGGTTGCACCAGCTTGAAAAAATGGACGAGGACGGAACCTTTAGCCTGCTCCCCAAAAAGGAAGTAATAAAGCTCAAGCATGAGCATGAAAAGCTAAACAAATTCCTGGGAGGCATCAAGACTATGAAACAGCTTCCGGGAGCTCTGTTTGTGGTAGATCCAAGAAAAGAAAAAATTGCAGTGGCAGAAGCGAGAAAATTAGGAATACCACTGGTTGGTATTGTTGATACTAATTGTGACCCGGACGAGATTGACTATGTAATACCGGGTAATGACGATGCAATCAGAGCAGTAAGGCTAATAACTTCAATAATGTCAAATGCGGTCCTTGAAGCTAAACAGGGCGAACAAACTACAGAGGAGCAAGAATAAAGGTAAGGGTTCGCCCTTGCCTTTTATTTTTCAATTTAAAAAACGAGCTAGGAGGTAGTTATAATGATAACAGCTAGTATGGTAAAGGAATTGAGGGAGAAAACAGGAGCTGGAATGCTGGACTGTAAAAATGCCCTGGTTAAGGCAGACGGAGATATAGATAAGGCTGTAGACCTGCTTCGTGAAAAAGGGCTTGCAGCTGCGGCTAAAAAATCAGGCAGAATTACCGCCGAGGGTATAGTTGAATCGTATATACATATGGGAGGACGTATTGGGGTATTAATTGAGGTTAACTGTGAAACGGATTTTGTAGCAAAAACTGAAGAGTTCAAAGGCTTTGTAAAAAACATGGCTATGCAGGTTGCCGCTTCCAATCCTGGATATATATCAAGGGACGAAATTCAGGAAGAAACAATAGAAAAGGAAAAAAAGATACTAATGCAGCAAGCTTTAAATGAAGGGAAACCAGAGCATATTGTAGAAAAAATGGTGGTGGGAAGGATTGAAAAATACTATAAGGAAGTATGTCTCCTGGAGCAGCCCTATATCCGTGATCCGGAAATTTCGGTTGGGCAGGTTCTTACCGAAACCATTGCAAAAATAGGGGAAAATATATCCATACGAAGGTTTGCAAGATATGAAATGGGAGAGGGAATACAAAAAAAAGAGGATAATTTTGTTGAAGAGGTAATGAAACAAGCAAAAAAATAAGCCTTTTAAAGTGAGTTAATGGGACACTATTGTGTCCCATTAAAAAAATAAAGGATATTAGCCCACCGGGTAGAAACTACAAAAGTGGAGGTAGTATAATGCAAAAAACAATATTCAACAGAATTATACTCAAACTAAGCGGGGAGGCTCTTGCCGGACCCCAGGGCTTTGGAATAAATTCCCAAACAATTAACCTGATAGCACAGCAGATAAAAGATGTTGTTGAATTAGGGGTTGAGGTAGCAGTAGTAGTCGGAGGTGGGAACATTTGGCGTGGCAGGACTGGAAAGGGCATGGACAGAACAACCGCCGACCATATGGGGATGCTGGCAACGGTAATTAATGCATTGGCCCTGCAGGATGCGCTGGAAAACAGGGAAGTTGCCACAAGGGTGCAAACTGCAATAGAAATGAGACAGATCGCCGAACCCTATATAAGAAGAAGAGCGGTAAGGCATCTTGAGAAAAAGAGGGTGGTAATATTCGCAGCCGGTACCGGTAATCCTTTTTTCTCAACGGATACCACTGCAGCCTTAAGGGCGGCGGAAATAGATGCGGAAGTAATCCTTCTTGCCAAAAAGGTTGATGGGGTATACGATTCGGACCCTGCGGAAAATCCGGATGCACAAAAATTTAACAAGCTCAGCTATTTTGACGTTTTAAGACTCGGGTTGAAGGTTATGGATAGTACAGCCACCTCGTTGTGTATGGATAACAGGATTCCCATTATTGTATTTGGACTTGAAAATCCGGATAATATTAAAAGAGTTATTATCGGGGAAAAAATTGGCACGTTAATCGGGGACATTTCGTAAAAAGGAATTCTAATAGGGACATCCCTTGGCCATTAAGGAATACCAGCTATGAAGGTGTGTCCCCTGACCTTATAGGCAGCGGTGTGTCCCCATACCTTAAAAAAGGAGGAATCAATATGCATTTGGAAATCCATGAGCAAGCCGAAGAGAAAATGAAAAAGACTCTAAAGGTACTCAGGGAAGAACTGACAGCGGTAAGAGCGGGTAGGGCAAACCCGGGATTGCTGGACAAAATCAGCATAGAATACTACGGCACACAGACGCCGTTAAGTCAGATAGCGGGCATATCCGCCCCCGAACCAAGACTCCTTCTGGTACAGCCTTACGATAATAATGCTATACAGAATATAGAAAAGGCAATATTAAAATCCGATTTAGGACTTAATCCAAATAGTGACGGAAGGGTTATAAGACTGGTAGTACCGCAGCTTACCGAAGAAAGGCGTAAAGAACTTGTGAAACTGGTGAAAAGGTATGGTGAAGAAGCAAAGGTGGCAATACGGAATGAACGAAGAAACACCAAAGACCAGTTGAAAAAAATGAAAAAAAACGGTGAACTAACCGAGGATGATGAAAAAAGAGCACAAGAGGATATTCAGAAGCTTACGGATAAACATATCGAATTGGTGGATAAGGAAATCGAGAAAAAAGAAGGGGAAATAATGGAGGTCTAGAATGTTATTACTATTGAGTTCATTATATGTTTAACGCCCCCTGACCAGGGGGTTTTTTCGGGTGGAGGTAGCACAATGAAGAACAGGGAAAACTATCCCAGGCACGTTGCAGTAATAATGGACGGAAACGGGAGATGGGCAACAAAACGCGGACTACCCAGAGTACAGGGCCATAGGGCCGGTGTTCTTGCGTTAAGGAATATAATTAAATATGCCCGTAAGATAGGGCTTGAATACCTTACTCTGTATGCTTTTTCTACAGAGAATTGGAAAAGACCCCCATTGGAGATAAAAAATCTAATGGATTTGCTGGTGGAATTCATTAATAAAGAAGTTGATAACTTAAGGGCTAACAATGTGAGTATAAAGATCTTGGGAGATATTTCACCCCTCAGTCCCATCGTAAAGAGGGAATTAGACAAAGCAGTGGCTAAAACATCGGGCAATGACGGATTGGTATTATGCGTGGCCATAAACTACGGCGGACGGGATGAGATAATAAGAGCGGTTAATAATATAGCAAGGGATGTTTCGGAAGGGAAGGTCAATATACAGGATATAAATCAGGGATTATTTGAATCCTATCTTTATACAAAGGATATCCCACATCCGGATTTAGTAATAAGGCCAAGCGGAGAATTCAGGATAAGTAACTTCCTTCTTTGGCAGATTGCCTACTCGGAACTCTGGTTTTCAGACTGTTATTGGCCCGATTTTAATGCTGAACTGTTCGAAAAGGCGCTGGAAGACTATGCTATCAGAGATAGAAGATACGGAGGAATAAATAATGCGGACTAGGATAATCACCGCGCTTTTAGGGCTGCCAATATTAGTGTTTATTCTGAATACAGGAGGAATATACATAACCGGTGCTTTAATTGTTGTAACCCATATTGCCCTCATGGAATTTTACAGTGTGTTCATAAGGGCGAACATCTTTCCCTTTAAGACGGCCGGATTGTTTTCCAGCGCTGCAATAATATTTATAGCCGGATACTATCCGGGTAAAGCACTTGAATTTACGACAATAATACTTGTTGCATGTACTATGTTGTGTTTTTTTCAGATGATACTGCAAAACAAGGAACGGCTTAATGATCTGGGAATTACGCTGCTCGGTTTGGTATACATATCGGTACTTATGGGTATGATGCTTATGCTATATAACCTTGACAAGGGGAATCTCTATATCTGGCTGGTATTTATACTGGCATGGATTGGCGATACCTTTGCTTATTTTATTGGTATTACATTCGGGAAACATAAGCTTTGTCCTGCAATCAGCCCTAAGAAGTCCATTGAAGGATCGGTTGCAGGACTTGTGGGAAGTATTCTGGGTTCGGCTTTGTTTGGCTATATCGCATGGAGACTGTTTGGCATAAACTACAGGATAGTGGATTTAGCATTGGTTGGATTGACAGGAGGAGTATTGGCCCAGCTGGGGGATTTAACCGCCTCGCTCATTAAGAGACATACAGGTGTCAAAGACTATGGGAATATAATGCCCGGACACGGCGGTATTCTGGATAGATTCGACAGTGTATTATTTGCCATACCGGTGGTATATTATTACACTAGGTATTTTATTTAATGTAAATTACCGGCTATTGGCCAGGAAGTACTTGAGGAGTTGAAATATGTGAAGAAAATTGCTGTTCTGGGTTCTACAGGCTCCATAGGCGTGCAGACCCTGGAAGTGGTTAGAAGAAATAAAACAGAATTTGATATTGTGGCCATTGCTGCAAACCAAAGCCACCAGGTAATGCTGGAGCAGATACTCGAGTTCAAGCCTGAATTGGCAGCCCTGCAGGACCGCAACAGTGCGGAAAACTTAAGAAACAGTCTGGGGAGCAACGTTGATACGGTGGTGCTGGACGGACTGGACGGTATCATTAAATGTATTACGGAAAGCGGCTGCGACATGGTGTTAAACGGAATGGTCGGCATATCGGGGCTGATACCAACCCTTAGGGCGATAGAAGCGGGAAAGGATATTGCACTGGCCAATAAGGAGACCCTGGTGGCGGGGGGACAGTTGGTTACCGACTTTGCAAAAAAGACGGGAGTAAACATACTGCCGGTGGACAGCGAGCATTCTGCTGTTTTTCAGTGTATCGGACGCACGCCGACCCCTCAGATAAGCAGACTTATACTGACCGCTTCGGGAGGGCCCTTCAGGGGGAAAACATCCGCACAGCTCAAAAAAGTAACCCCGTCGGATGCATTAAAACACCCGAATTGGAATATGGGCAAAAAGATATCTGTTGATTCTGCCACCCTTATGAATAAGGGCCTGGAAGTGATAGAGGCCAGGTGGTTGTTTGGACTTACGCCGGACAGGATAGATGTGGTAATACACCCGCAAAGTATAATACACTCTATGGTGGAGTTTATCGATGGTGCCGTTTTGGCGCAGCTCGGACAGCCGGATATGATTATACCCATACAATACGCCTTGACCTATCCGGAAAGAATGCCTTCGGGCGTATCCAGGTATAACCCCGCCGAAACAGGAAAACTTGAATTCTCAAAACCGGATTTAAGAACTTTTCCTGCACTGGGGCTTGCCTATGATGCTCTGGAATCGGGAGGTACAATGCCTGCTGTTCTTAACGGAGCCAACGAGGCTGCGGTAGAGTTGTTTTTAAACGGAACATTACCCTTTAATTCCATACCTGTGGTCGTGGAAAGGGTAATGGAAGGGCACAAGGTCTTTAATAATCCGGACATTGATGATATTATTTACTGGGATAGATGGAGCAGGGAAGAAGCAGCCCGAATTGTTAAAAAGGACGGTGGAGGGATTTGTTAACGACAATAAGCACAATAGTCGCATCCATAGTTATATTTTCACTAATGGTGTTTTCCCATGAGTTTGGACATTTTATCACTGCAAAGAAATCCGGGGTAAAAGTAGAGGAATTCTCAATCGGTATGGGGCCTAAGATTGTATCCTGGGAACGCAGTGATACCAGTTATTCAATAAGAGCCTTTCCTATAGGCGGATATGTTAAAATGCTGGGTGAAGATGGTTATGCGGAAGGAGAAGGTTCCTTTCACAATAAATCCATCGGAAAAAGGCTGGGTATTCTATTGGCCGGACCCGTAATGAATATTATACTGGCAATACTTCTGTTCAGCATTATATTCTTCTTTATAGGGACACCTACAACTGTTATAGATACGGTAATGGATGATTATCCGGCACAGGTCGCAGGAATAGTACCCGGGGACAGGGTGGTGCAAATAAATGATATCAGGGTGAACAGCTGGGACAGACTACAGTCTGCTATCTCGGCCTTTGAGCAGGAACAAATGGAAGTATCGGTAAACCGGAATGGACAAATACTTTCGTTTACGGTAATTCCGATAACCGACAGCCAAACAGGCCAGCGGGTAATAGGAATTACACCGCGGTTTGAAAAGAGCTTAATCGCATCGGTGCGTACCGGAATTACAAGAAGTTTTACAGTTATATGGTTAATGGTTAGCTTTCTGGCTGACCTTGTAACGGGTAATGCGGTTGCCGGTGAGGTAGTCGGCGCGGTGGGAATTGTACAGCTTGTGAATGAAGCTGCCAAAACGGGAATACTCAACTTAATGTTCCTTGCTGCCTTTCTAAGCCTTAACCTGGGGGTTATAAACCTTTTACCCATTCCAGCCCTGGATGGTGGAAGAATAGTTTTTTTATTGATAGAAGGATTGAGGGGCAAGCCCATCGATGTAGAAAAGGAAGGGCTGATACACTTCATCGGCTTTGTATTTTTGATACTGCTGATTATAGTAATCACATGGAATGATATCAGCAAAATCAACCTTTTTTAGTATAAAGGGGGATAATGGCTTGGCAAAGAATACAAAAACCGTACTTTTGGGAAATACCCCCGTGGGAGGCGGAAATCCCATAACCGTGCAGTCCATGACCAATACCAAAACCTCTGATATTGGGGCAACAGCAAACCAAATACTGCAGCTCCAGAAAGAAGGGTGCGATATAGTAAGAGTTGCGGTACCCGACAACAATGCAGCCTGCGCTTTGGCGGAGATTAAAAAAGCTATTTCAATACCTCTTGTAGCAGACATACACTTTGACTTCCGTCTTGCCCTGAAAGCCATCCAAATGGGAGCAGACTCCCTGCGGATAAACCCGGGAAATATTGGCTCCCCGGATCGGCTGGAACAGGTGGTTAAGGCGGCAAAAGCAAAGGGTATACCAATAAGGATTGGAATAAACGGTGGTTCACTGGAAAGGGATATAATTGAGAAATATAAAGCCCCCTGTGCGGAAGCCCTGATAGAGAGTGCTGTGAGGAATGTCCGGTTCCTAGAAAAATTGGGATTTTACGATATAAAGTTATCCCTGAAATCCTCGGACGTTTTAACCACCATAAGGGCGTACAGGACAATTGCGGACAAGACCGGCTATCCGCTCCACCTGGGTGTTACAGAAGCAGGTACCTTTGTATCGGGGACGGTAAGGTCTTCGGTTGGAATAGGGAGTCTTTTGTTGGATGGGATAGGGGATACAATAAGGGTTTCCCTGACCGATCATCCGGTAAGGGAGGTAGAAGTGGGAAAGGAAATACTCAGATGTCTGGGCCTTTATAAGAAAGGTGTGGAGATAATATCATGTCCCACCTGCGGCAGGTGCGAAGCAGACATAATAGAACTGGCTAACAGGGCCAGGGATTTGCTCAGTGACCTGGATAAGCCGCTTAAGATAGCGATAATGGGATGTGCCGTCAACGGACCGGGGGAAGCCAGGGAAGCGGATATTGGAATCGCCGCGGGAAAGGGCAAAGGCATTATATTTAAGAATGGGAAAATAATCAGGAATGTTGAGGAAGACAAACTTCTTGATGCGCTGATGGATGAAATAGATAAATATTGACAAAGACTTTAATATTTATTAATATTAAGTATAACTTCAGATATTTACGCTGCTACGGGGAATAGTAAAGGTAATATGGCCCACAGAGAGGGGGAGAAGGTGGAAACCCCCGGTTTAAAGCTTTGAACCCGCCCCTTAAGCGCCAGTAACGGCGGTGTGAAACCGTTATCATCTTTAAGAGGGCTTATTAGCCAAAAAGGGTGGTACCGCGAATCCTTCGTCCCTTTGGGGGGGAGGATTTATTTAGTTTAAAGGAGTGATAAAATGGCGAAAAAAAATGATGAGTTTGTAACCCATATCACGAAGCAGGAGGAAGATTTTTCCCAGTGGTATACCGATGTTATACTAAAGGCTGATCTGGTTGATTATACGCCGGTAAGGGGATGTATGGTAATAAAGCCCTACGGCTATGCAATATGGGAAAACATGCAACGGGAAATGGACCTTAGGTTTAAGGCCACCGGGCATAATAACGCCTACTTTCCGCTGTTTATTCCCGAGAGCCTGCTGCAAAAAGAAATAGAACATGTCAAGGGGTTCGCTCCGGAGGTTGCCTGGGTTACTGCCGGGGGTGATGAACAGCTAACCGAAAGGCTGGCGGTAAGACCAACATCAGAAACTCTTATTTGCAGCATGTATGCAAAATGGATTAAGTCCTACCGCGATTTGCCCGTTTTGTTAAATCAATGGGGTAATGTGGTAAGATGGGAAAAAAGTACAAGACCCTTTTTAAGAACTGCCGAGTTCCTGTGGCAGGAGGGGCATACTGCCCATGCAACCGAGGAGGAAGCGGAGGAAGAGACACTGAAAATACTGGAGGTATACAGGGACTTCGCAGAAAACGTACTCGCTATTCCTGTGGTTGTAGGGGCGAAATCCGAGAAGGAAAAATTTGCCGGAGCTTTAAGAACATATTCAATGGAGGCTATGATGCTTGACGGCAAAGCACTTCAGGCGGGCACCTCCCATAACCTTGGACAGCATTTCGCGGAAGTGTTTGACATACAATATCTCGATAAGGACGGAGAACTTAAATATGTATGGTCTACATCATGGGGTACCTCCACGCGAATGATTGGCGGTATAATAATGGTACACGGCGATGACAGGGGGCTCGTGTTACCCCCTAAGGTAGCACCGTATCAGGCGGTAATAGTGCCTGTTGCACAGCATAAGGAGGGAGTGCTGGACAAGGCGGAGGAGCTTTTTGACAGCCTTTCGGGGCAGTACAGGGTTCGCCTGGATGCAAGGGACACCTACAGTCCCGGGTGGAAGTTTAATGAATGGGAGCTTAAGGGAGTACCAATAAGGATTGAAATAGGGCCCAGGGACATTCAAAAGGGTGAGGTTATTGCCGTGAGACGGGACACCGGTGAAAAAACTGCCATTATGATAGATGAGCTGGGAGAAAGAATAGGTGTCCTTCTTGAGGATATTCAAGGCAGCATATATCAAAAAGCCCTTGAGCACAGGATAAATAATACCCGTACCGCTGCCGATATGCAGGAATTGATTTCCCTGATAGAGAACGAAATGGGTTTTGTCAAGGCGCCCTGGTGCGGGGACGCACAATGCGAAGCGAATATTAAGGAAAAGACCGGGGCCACTCTACGGTGTATACCCTTTGAACAGGAACAACCCGTCGGACGGTGTGTGGTATGCGAAAAACATGCCGAAAGAATTGCATATTTTGCTAAGGCGTACTAGAATTCTTGTGGAAGGCTTCATGAAACTTGCACCTGTTCAATAATGAAATTTAAAATATTGTTTTCGTGAAGCCCCATTGTTCTTATATTGTCCATAAGAGTTTGTTGTAGATGCGGAAATTATGGTAATATTTATATAAGACAGTTTTTTGTAGTACCAGGGAGGAGAAATAATGGAAGTTACAGCGATAATACCGGCCTTTAACGAAGAGGAAAGAATAGCCAATGTGTTAGAGGCAGTTAAGGCATCAAGTTTAGTGAATAGAATAATAGTGGTTGACGATGGATCCGAAGATCGTACCGCCGAAGTTGCAGAAAAAATGGATGTAATGGTTATAAAAAACGACAAAAATATGGGTAAGGGAGGGGCCCTGTGCAAAGGCCTCAGGAATTGCACTTCGGAAGTAATACTCTTTCTGGATGCCGATCTTTGCGGTCTGGAGCCGAAAGATATTGATGCGATGCTTATTCCTGTAATTTCCGGAAATTATGATATGACCATCGGTATTTTTGCAAACGGCAGATTAACCACTGACCTTGCTCAGAAAGTGGCACCCTTTTTATCCGGGCAAAGAGCCATAAAAAGAAAAATTCTAAACGATATAAGCGGATTGGAAATAAGCAGATACGGTGCGGAGGTTGCCCTAACCAGGTATGTTAAGAAAAACGAAGTACGGCTTAAAGAAGTAACCCTGGAACATGTGTCACATATAATGAAGGAAGAAAAACTGGGAATAATACGCGGGTTTACAGAGAGGCTGAAGATGTACTGGGACATAGTAAAAGCTTTAAGGATAAAGTAAGTGTAAAGCGATACTTCCGTTGGAGAGATGGTTTTGCGCTCTGACGGTTAGTAGAGCAAACCCTGGTGCCTAGCGACCGTTTGAGCCGGAGGCGAAATTACGGACGCTTGCATCGAGTGTAAAGCGATACTTCCGTTGGAGAGACGGT
>CAZVBE010000005.1:0-116214 GCA_964625335.1 uncultured Clostridium sp.
GTATGATACTCTGTGCGGAATACAGTTTGGGGACATTAAAGCACCCGAAAATTGGGTTTTGGAAGTAAAATAATATGAAAATATCTCCCTCCCGGTTTTTTATAAACATGGCCGGATGGAGATGGTAACAACACTATAGTTTAAAAGAGAGACCGGCGGGAACGCCGGTTTTTACTTTTTTGAAGGGGCCGGTCACAAACCGGACTTTTTATGAAATTGGCATTTGACAAAAACCCATAGTTTAAGTATTATGTTATTAGCATATGCTAATAACATAAACTGTTACATTGCTAAGAAGCTATAAAAAACAGGAGGTGCAGAAGTTGAAGATTTGTATTACCAGCTCGGGTAAGGATATGGAATCGACGGTAGACGGCAGGTTTGGACGGTGCAGGTTTTTTTGCATATATGATACCGAAAGCAAAGAGACAAGGGTGGTTGAAAACCAGGGAGCACTCTCCCAGGGAGGTGCAGGCATAGCTGCCGCGCAGCAGGTGGTGGACGAAGGAGTGGAAGTATTGCTCACCGGCAATCTTGGTCCCAATGCAATGGGCGTGTTAGGCTCGGCCGGGATAAAGGCATTCAGGGCAGGTGGCATAGACATCGCCAAGGCGTTGGAAATGTATAAGGCAGGGCAGCTGCAGTCGATTGACGCTCCGGTATCCGCTCATTATGGAATGCAGCAGAGAAAGGGAGGGCAGTAATGCTTATTTCGGTTCTCAGCGGCAAAGGTGGTACAGGCAAGACTACTATTGCCGTAAACCTTGCGGTTTTGCTTAAAAATTCGCGCTACGTTGACTGTGATGTCGAAGAACCCAACGGGCATATATTCCTTAATCCGGAATACTCGGACGCAAGACGGGTAGAGGTTATGATACCCGAAATCAGAGAAGATAAGTGCACCGGCTGTGGTGAATGCGCTAGGTTTTGCTATTACAATGCCCTGGCGGTGGTCAAAAAAAAGGTCATTCTCTTTCCCGAGATATGCCACGGATGCGGAGGCTGCCTCTTTGCATGTCCCCATGATGCCATAGCAGAAAGCAAAAAGGATATCGGAAGGATTGAGACCGGCTACAGGGAAAAGTTAGAGTGCGTAAGGGGAGTGCTTGAGATAGGCGAGCCGGTGGGGGTCCCTATCATAAGGGAGATGAAATCAGGTCTTGAGGAAGACAAACTCACTATCCTTGACTGTCCGCCGGGGAGTTCCTGTACGGTGGTAAATTCTATCCAGGACAGCAATTTTGCGCTGCTGGTAACAGAGCCCACCAATTTTGGGCTTCACGACTTAAAGATTGCAGCCCGGCTTACAGATAAACTGGGAATACCGGGGGGCGTCGTGATAAACCGCTCCGGGGAGGACGATGCCATAATAGAGGAATACTGCAACAGTGCAGGAATCCCGGTGCTCGGAAAAATCCCCTTTGAGCGGGCGATAGCCGAAATCTATTCGAGAGGCTGCCTTTTGGTTGACGACAAAAGGTACAGAAAATACTTTGAGGATATAGCCCAAAAACTGGAGGGAGTTTTGAATCATGAAACAGCTTGTGATAATAAGCGGTAAAGGGGGGACCGGGAAAACCACAATAGCTGCTTCTTTTTCGTGGCTTGCCAAAAATGCCACAATAGCCGATTGTGATGTCGAAGCCCCAAATCTTCATATGCTAATAAAGGGCCGGGATGTTTTGGAGGAGGATTTTATAGGAGCCAGAGCAGCGACCATTGACGGCGGGAAATGCACACAATGCGGTCTGTGCCAAGCAGCCTGCCGTTTTGATGCGATACACGACTTTACAATTAGTGAACTGGGCTGCGAAGGGTGCGGTACATGCCAGGTTGTATGTCCTGATGGGGCGGTTACCATGAAAGACCAAATTACCGGGATTAACTTTATCACCGAATGCAACGACAGGGTATTTTCCCACGCAAGGCTGGAGATAGGGGCCGACGGTTCGGGTAAACTGGTTACCAAGGTAAGAAAGAGGGCCCTGGACCACGATAAAGGCGATGAATTGGTTGTTATTGACGGTTCCCCGGGTATTGGGTGTACCGTGATTGCATCAATCACAGGCTGCGATGCGGCACTGCTGGTAACAGAGCCCACCCGGTCAGGCCTGGAGGATTTGATAAGGGCTCTTTCGACGTGTGACCACTTTGGGATAAAGTCGTATGTATGCATAAACAAATATGACTTAAACGCGTGTATGTGCAAAGAGATCGAAGCATACTGCACCGACAGGGGATATGACATTGCAGGCAGGATACCTTATGACGGGAAGGTCCTGGAAGCCCTTAAGGCCCTAAAGCCTGTAATTTTGTACAGGGACAGTCCGGCGGCCGGTGCAATAGGAGATATGTACCGGACGGTAATGAATTTAATTAGGGGAAATAAAGAGGAGGTAAATTATGATAATAGCGATAGCTAAGGAAGGAAACAACGTTTCACAGCATTTCGGTCACTGTGAAGGCTTTGAAATGGTCAAGATTGAAGAGGGTAAGGTTATAAGCAACGAGACGGTGCCCAACCCCGGACACAGGCCGGGGTTTTTGCCGGTATTTCTGGCCCAAAAGGGAGTAAAAGTAATAATAGCAGGGGGTATGGGCGGCGCAGCCCAGGACCTTTTTGTACAAAACGGTATAGAGGTGTATACAGGAGCCCAGGGAAACACATCATCAATAATTGACGCCTATGTGGCAGGCACATTAAAGTCGGTGGGCGGTGTATGCAGCAGCCATAGCTTTGAAGGGAACTGCGGCAAATAAAAACTGACTAGCGGGGGCCAGGGGAGAGAAAATTGTCCCCTGGCCCTGCATAAAGAGAATACAAAGGGGTCGCCATGAGCCGTACCCTACTTGCCGGAGATGTAGAAAGACTGGTATAATAAAACCAGCAAAAACGGCGGGCATGAAAAAATCAAAGTATTGGGTGACAGAGGACAGTCTCCTGTCGCCTGAAGCAGGGGTGATACTATGCCAAGACCGGTAAAGTGGAGAAGGGTAGGGCTTTTGCCCGAGGAAAGGTATTTTACACCGGAGGGCAAGGCCAAATGCGCACTGGAAGAAGTAGTCCTTAAGGTCGAGGAACTCGAGGCCATGCGGCTTAAAGACATTGAGGACCTGAACCAGGAACAATGTGCGGAAAAAATGAATATATCCCGTCAGACCTTTCAACTTATAATAGACCGTGCAAGGAGCAAGACCGCCCGGGCCCTTGTGGAGGGAAAAGCCATAAGGATAAGGGGCGGAAACTATACTGTAAATATATGCCGTTACAGCTGCGCTGAATGCGGCAATGAGTTCAACGAACCCTTTGAAAAGGAAAAAATACTGTGTCCCCGCTGTACTTCGGAGGACGTCAGGTGTATGGGGGAGAGTGGCTTTTGTAAAAAACGGTGCGGCAAGGGAAGCTGCTGCCGGTAAAGGGAAGCAGGACATTACAGGGAGGGACTATGAAAAAGGAGTTATGTATTGATAAAGGGGAAGAACACTTAATAAGAGTTGATAAAACTCTGGCAGCGATAATAGACAGACATGGGCCCTGCAGCTTAAGCAAAAGATCCGACTATTTCGCAGTACTTTGCGAATCCATTATATCGCAGCAGCTTTCGGTAAAGGCAGCGGATACAATCCACAGGAGGTTTTGTGGACTGTTTGACGGCAGCACTCCAAAGCCCTGTGAACTGCTCATATTTGATGATGAGATAATTAGAGGGATTGGAATTTCAAAACAGAAGACAGGTTATCTGAAAGACCTGTCGGAGAAAATTATTTCGCTGGACATTAACCCTTCTGAATTTGACAGCATGGGCGACGAGGATATAATAAATGTCCTTACCAAGGTAAAGGGCATAGGGCGCTGGACAGCGGAGATGTTTCTGATATTTGCGTTAAACCGGAGCGATGTGCTGCCGGTGGATGACTTGGGTCTGAAAAAAGCGGTATGGTTCCAATACAAGCTGAAGGAAATGCCCGGAAGCGACCGTATCAGGGAAATAGCAGGCAGATGGCATCCCTTTGCCACATTGGCCACATGGTATCTTTGGAGAAGTATCGAAAATAAATAAAAGCCTTAACCAGAGCCAAAGGTTAAGGCTTAAAAATTGCATATTTTATCCAGGTCTTCTCCGGTCAGGGTTTCCTTATGGAACAATTCCAAAGCGATTTTTTCCAAAAAACCACGGTTGTCATTGATGATATCCTCTGTTTTTTTATATGCCAGGTCTATTATCTTTTTTATCTCCCGCTCCACAACGGGGATTGTCTCCCCGTTTTGGTTGTACTTGTATACCCTGTTCCCGAGGCCTGACATTCCCAGTTCACATACCATCTGCTGGGCGAGCTCATTGGCTTTGCAAAGGTCATCCTTTGCCCCGGTGGTTATTTCACCAAAGACAATTTCTTCGGCAGCCCTGCCTCCAAGCAAAGTGCATATCTTGCTCTGCAGTTCATCCTTTGTATGGAGATACCTGTCCTCATCGGTATAATTAAGGACATATCCCATAGCCTGACCCCTTGGAACTATCGAAATCTTTTCAATGGGGTTGTTCTTGAGTATTCTGCCTATCAACGCGTGACCCGCTTCATGGTATGCCACAACCTTTCTTTCCTTTTCCATAACCGAAGAGTTCTTTAACTGGAGACCTATCAATACCCTTTCTATGGCCTGGGAAAATTCTTCGGCGGTTATTATTGCCTTATTCTTTCTAACCGCCAGAATAGCAGCTTCATTGGCAATGCTGGCCAGGTGGGCTCCGGATACGCCATGGGTTTTGCGCGCTATTTCGGCTATATTGACGTCTTCTCCCAAAGGTTTATTTCTGGTGTGCACCCTCAGTATCTCTTCCCGTGCTTTAATGTTGGGATTGCCAATAAACATGTGACGGTCAAAACGCCCGGGCCGTAAAAGCGCCGGATCCAGCATATCAATACGGTTAGTGGCGCCAACTATTACGATGTTGTCACCGGTATTGAAGCCGTCCATCTCTACCAACAGCTGGTTTAGTGTTTGGTCCTTCTCACTGTTGTTATCAGCATTACGAACAGAACCAATGGCGTCTATTTCATCAATAAACACCACCGACGGGCTGTTCTTCTTGGCTTTCTCAAAAACTTCCCTTATTCTGCTGGCGCCAACCCCTACATATTTCTCGACGAATTCGGAACCGCTTGCATATACAAAATTGGAGTTTGATTCGCCGGCTACAGCCGAAGCCATCAGCGTTTTACCCGTACCGGGGGGCCCGTGAAAGAGTATTCCCTTTGGTATTTTGGCACCCATTTTTTTATACTTTTCCACGTTTTTAATAAAATCTATTACCTCCGACAGCTCTTCCTTAACCTCTTCAAGACCGGCAACATCCTGGAAGGTAACCGACTTTGAAGCTTCATCCTTCTTGTTTTTCTGTTCCTTCACCTTAATTGCGGCAGGAACCAGTTCCGTATTTCCATCCAGTTTCAGATAATACACCAATAACACCAGCGTAGTGATAAGCAGCAGCACAAACTGGCCCGGATTACCGGCAAAGCCTTTGCTTGAATAACAAAAGGCTGTTATCGTTGTAGCTGTCAAAACAAGAGAGAGAATCAAACACCAGAAAACAATTTTCTTTTTCAACGGAATTTCCTGCCTTTCAGAGGTAGTTCTATAACAATATTTTTACCTAAAGCCGGTTAAATAATAAAGATATATTCATATAAATATATGGAAGAGCATACTGGAATTTCTGGAGAATTATCGTATGATAATCACAGGTTGCCGGGAATTTAAGTATACTCACAATTTATGCCAGGACTGCCGTTACAGATTCACTACCGTTGCATTTACAATGCTAGCCGAGGATCATACGATAACAACACACATACCTTTGAAAGATTTGACAGATAATATGAGCGGTGTTATAATATGAATCGAAAATAAAGTAGAAGCCTTCCGCTTCTCACCCTGCGTTTAGGGCGCCGGGTTAAATCAACGGAACTTTTGTTGGTTTCTGCGGACAGGTTTTTACCTATCCGTATTTTTTATTATGCAGGAAAATTAAAAAATTATTGGAGGTGGCTGGGTATTAGTAAGGAATTGCATGTAAACGAGAAAATCAGAGACAGAGAAGTGAGGCTTATCGATGCTAATGGAGAGCAGCTGGGTATTATGTCTGCCAGGGAGGCCCAAAAGATTGCCTACGACAGGCAGTTAGATCTTGTGAAAGTGGCACCCCAGGCAAAACCGCCGGTCTGTCGGATTATGGACTACGGTAAATATAAATATGAAACAAGCAAGAAGGAAAAGGAAGCCAGAAAGAACCAGAAGATTGTAAGCATTAAAGAAGTAAGGCTTTCGCCCACGATTGAACAGCACGATTTGGATGTAAAAAGGAGAAACGCGGAAAAATTTCTAAATAACGGTGACAAGGTGAAGGTAAGCATAAGGTTTAGGGGAAGGCAGCTAAGCCATACAGATATAGGGCGCACAATAATGGATAAATTTGCCGGCGACCTTGAGGAACTGGCGGTTATAGAGAGAAGACCAAGACTCGAAGGCAAGAACATGATAATGATTATGTCGCCTAAGTAGACTTACTAAACAGGAGGTATTGGATATGCCAAAAATGAAAACCCACAGGGGTGCGGCAAAAAGGTTTAAGCTTACAAAATCAGGGAAGGTAAAGAGAGCAAAGGCCTATAAAAGCCACATTCTTACAAAAAAATCAGCTAAGAGAAGAAAGAATCTCAGGCAGGCTACCCATGTGAGCGAGGCCGAAACCAAGAGAGTGAAAAAATTACTGCCCTACGCGTAAGTAAAGGACAAGGAGGATATATATATGGCCAGAGTAAAAAGAGCTGTTAACGCAAAGAAAAAGCATAAAAAAATATTAAAGCTTGCAAAGGGATACAGGGGAGCAAAGAGCAAGCTGTTCAGAACAGCCAATCAAGCGGTAATGAAGTCATTAATGTACGCATACATTGGGAGAAGACTGAAAAAGAGGGACTACAGAAGGCTTTGGATTGCAAGAATTAACGCTGCTTCAAGGGCAAACGGAATGTCCTACAGCAGATTTATCAGCGGTTTAAAAAATGCCGGTATAGAAATAAACAGAAAAATGCTGGCCGACATGGCGGTTAACGATGCGGAAGGGTTCAGCGAATTGGTAAGCGTAGTCAAAAACCAGCCCATAGAGCAATCAAACTAAAAGTGAGCCTAAGGTTCACTTTTTGTTAAGCAGTGGTAGTCCAGGCTGCTGCCATAACAGGATGTTTGATTAGAGGTGATTGAAATAGACGAAAAATTTGATGCCAATAAAGGCGGTTGGAGAAGCCGCAATGTAAAGCTGCAGCCCTCCCAGGTGCTGGTGTTGGGATTTGCGGGAGTAATTATTCTGGGTGCTGTGCTGCTGGCTTTACCCTTTGCCGCTGTGAACGGAACCGGTCCCGGTTTCATTGATGCACTGTTTACTGCCACATCGGCGGTTTGTGTTACCGGTCTTGTTGTGGTGGATACCGGAACTTACTGGACGGTATTTGGAAAGGTTGTAATACTCCTGCTTATACAGATTGGCGGGCTGGGTTTTATGACCTTTGCAACAATGGTCTTTATTGCCCTTGGAAAACGTATAAGCCTGAAGGAGAGGCTTGTTATACAGGAGCAGCAAAACCGGTTAAGTTTGCAGGGGGTTGTAAGGCTTACAAAATATATTATACTCGGAACCATGCTGATAGAAGGAATCGGAGCAGTTTTACTTTCGGTAAGATTTGTGCCGCAGTTCGGTATTGGCAAGGGTATTGCCTATGGAATTTTTCATTCTGTATCCGCTTTTTGTAATGCGGGGTTTGATTTGATAGGCGGATACAGAAGCTTTACGCCATATGTCAGTGATTATCTGGTAAGCGGTGTGATTATAGTATTACTTATAATCGGCGGCCTGGGGTTTTCCGTGATATCTGAAATTATACAGGGGAAAAAGATCAGGAGATACTCGCTGCACACCAAGCTTACGCTGCTGATAACGGCTATATTACTGGGTTTGGGTGCTATATTTACCTTTGTCCTGGAATACTCCAACCCCTCTACCCTCGGTCCGCTGTCCCAGGGAGGAAAAATGCTGGCATCCATGTTTCATTCGGCTACTCCAAGGACGGCCGGGTTTAATACATTACCCATCAATGAGCTGACAACTGCTACCCGGTTTTTAAATATTATTCTGATGTTTATTGGAGGCTCTTCCGGCTCCACCGCCGGCGGTATAAAAATTACCACCGCCGGAATACTCATATGGACGGTGGTGTCGGTGATAAGGGGCAGAGAGGATACCGAAGTTTTTAAAAGGCGGATTCCCAAGGAGATAGTATACAGAGCCCTTGCGATTGTGACAATGTCTTTGCTTATAATAGTAGCAGTTGTAGTGGTACTGACCATAACCGAGGATACCGGTTTTATGGAGGCATTATTTGAGACTGTATCTGCCTTTGGTACCGTCGGACTGTCAATGGGTATAACCCCTTACCTTACCCCGGCCGGTAAAGCTATAATAATCATGACTATGTTTGCGGGTAGGTTAGGGCCTTTAACGGTTACATTCGCATTAGCCCGAAGGCATAGTAGAAACAAGGTCAAATTGAGATATCCGGAGGAGAAAATACTAGTTGGATAGGGTGGTGTTTTAGTTGAAACAGTTTGCGGTGTTGGGACTTGGGAGGTTTGGAAGCAGTCTGGCAAAAACTCTCTACGGGTTGGGCCATGATGTATTGGCGGTTGATGAAAGGGAAGAAGTAGTTCAGGATATATCTGATTCGGTAACCCATGCTATTCAGGCGGACGCTGCCGATGAAAGCACCTTACGCTCCTTGGGCCTTAGGAATTTTGATGTGGCGATTGTTACAATAGGTTCGGATATTCAGGCCAGCATACTGGTTACACTGATATTAAAGGAGCTGGGGGTAAAATATGTGGTTGCAAAGGCCCAGAGCGAGCTGCACGCGAAGGTTTTGTACAAGATTGGTGCTGACAGGGTGGTGTTCCCTGAAAGGGATATGGGAGTAAGGCTGGCCCATAATCTGGTTTCTACAAATATATTGGATTTCATTGAGCTTTCTTCGGACTACAGTATAGTTGAAGTGGCGGCACTATCCGAATGGAAGGGAAAGACCCTCAAGGAGCTTAACATGAGGGTAAAATACGGGATAAATATTATTGCCATAAGACGTGAGGGAAAGATAAACGTATCACCCAAGGCGGAAGACAGAATCATGGAGAATGATGTGCTTGTGGTTGTAGGCGATAATGACGGCATAATACGATTGGAGAACAGGGTTTAGAAGGGAGCAGTCAAGTGATAACCAGCCGTGAAAATGCCCTTATAAAGAATATATTGAAGCTGCATACGACTGCCGGAAGGAAAAAGGCGGGCCAATACTTCACTGAGGGCATACGGAGCGTGGGGCAGTCGCTGAAAGCAAAGGCGCCTGTGGATAAGGTGATTTTTTCCGACAAGGTTTACCGAACGACCGGCGGCAGGGAGCTAATGGAAAGAATCTCACAGACCGGGATTAAAGCTGTGGAGATAAGCGAAGGCTTATATAAATCAATAACCGATACCGATAATCCGCAGCATATTATGGCTGTTATAAATATTAAAGAATACAGGTTGAAAGACATACTCCAATCCGGGGAACTGCTTCTTGTAATAGTTGATGGTATTCAGGACCCGGGAAATCTGGGAACGGTTATACGTACGGCCGATGCTGCCAGTGCCCATGCGGTGATGCTTCTGAAAGGAACCGCAGACATTTACAACCCTAAGACGGTAAGGAGTACAATGGGTTCTGTCTTTGGCATACCGGTAATACAGGTGGGCGACAATAAGGAGCTGTTTTACTGGCTGCGGGAAACCGGCGTAAGGCTTATAGCTTCAAGTCCGGAGGGTGATATACCCTATTGGGATATTGATTACAGAGGCAAAATTGGAATAATAATAGGCAACGAAGCCAACGGTATATCCGAGCAGGTTAAAAGCTGTTCGGATATGAGCGCGGTACTGCCCATGCCCGGCGGGGCGGAATCCCTTAATGCTGCCGTTGCCTGCGGCATATTGCTGTATAAAGCCCTGGAGCAAAGGTTAACATAACAAAACCTTGTAAAGCTTTTAGGCCTGTGATATAATAAACGCACAGGCTGATATTGGTAGTATTAACTTGAAGGGTGGTCTTTTTCTATGCTTACCGCTGATGTGTTCTGGAGAATGTTTGAGGCTACCGGCTCTATTGTTGCTTATTTAATGTACAGAAGTCTGCTGACACAGTAAATATATATAAACGCGATGAAGAAGGAAAGTAAAATGGTTTCATCTGGCAGAGAGGGAATGTCACCGGCTGAAAACATTCCTCAAAATGTGACCCTTTGAAGTTCCCTTCCGAGCGGCAGGACTGAATTCCTTATGATAGTAGGTCCCGACGTAAGGCAAACGTTATTTGCACGACTATTTCAACGAGACCGCCAATTGGCGGTGAAGTAGGGTGGAACCACGGAGTATAACTTCGTCCCTTGGACGAGGTTTTTTTATATTTAAAACTAAAACAGGTAAGACTGTAAATTATGGAAAGGAGATGGAAATATGAAGGAGAAATTGCAGTCAATATTGGAAAAAGCCTCATGTGAAATAAAGGGCTGCAAGGAACTGACCGGGGTTGAAAACAGCAGGATAAGATATCTGGGTAAAAAGGGCGAACTGACGGTTTTCTTAAGGGGCATGGGGGACCTGTCCCCCGAGGAAAGGCCGGTCATGGGAAAGCTTGTAAACCAGGCCAAGGATAAAATTGAGGAACTTTTAAGGGTTCAAAAAGAAAAGGTGCTGATACTGGAAAAGGAAAGAAGCCTAAAGGCAGAGGAGATAGATATTACTATACCCGGCAGAGAGTTTGCAAGGGGGAAAAGGCATCCGCTTACCAAGACCCTTGATGAGATAAAGACCATATTTATGGGACTTGGATTTAGCGTGGTTGAAGGGCCCGAAGTGGAATTGGCCTATTATAATTTTACCGCGTTAAATATTCCGGAGAACCATCCGGCCAGAGATATTCAGGATACATTCTATATTACTGACGATATTGTACTTCGCACCCATACCTCGCCGGATGAGCCCAGGGTAATGGAAAAGACCAAACCACCCATAAGGGTAATTATCCCCGGCAGGGTATACCGCGCAGACGATGTGGATGCCACTCACTCTCCGGTCTTTCACCAGATTGAAGGACTGGTGGTGGATGAGGGCATCACGCTGGGAGACCTCAAGGGGACCTTTGATCTGTTTGTAAAGAAACTGTACGGTGAGCATATGGAAACTAAGTTCAGACCCAGCCATTTTCCGTTCACAGAGCCCTCTGCGGAGATTGACGCTACGTGTTTTGTTTGCAACGGAAAGGGCTGCCGGGTATGCAAGGATACCGGTTGGATAGAGCTGTCGGGGGCGGGTATGGTACACCCCCATGTTCTTGAAAGGTGCGGAATAGATACCAAGAGGTATTCCGGGTTTGCCTTTGGAATGGGGCTTGACCGTCTTACAATGCTTAAATACGGTATAGACGATATGAGACTGTTGTTTGAAAACGATGTAAGATTTCTGAGGCAATTTTAAGGAGGGATAATAATGTTGGTACCTGTTAATTGGTTGAAGGATTATGTTGAAATTGATATGGACATTAACGAATTGGCGGACACCTTAACCATGTCCGGAACAAAGGTGGAGCTTATATTAGAAGCCAGTCAGGTTATAGAGAAGGTTGTTGTGGGCAAGGTGCTTGAGATGAGACCCCATCCCAATGCCGACAAACTGGTAATAGGCAGGGTGGATGTTGGGAACACGGTGCTCCAGTTGGTTACCGGAGCATTAAATGTTAAGCAGGGTCATTATGTACCGGTGGCCCTTGACGGTGCGGTGCTGCCGGATGGTACCGAGATAAAGTCAGGCAAGATACGGGGAGAGGATTCCGAGGGTATGTTCTGTTCAGCACTCGAGCTTGCGATGGATTTAGACAAATTGTCCGGGCAGCAGAAGGAAGGTATTTATATACTGGACGGCGAATACAAACCCGGCACCGACATAAGAAAGGTACTAAGACTGGACGACAAGGTGATTGACTTTGAAATTACCACCAACAGGCCGGATTGTCTGAGTATGATTGGAGTAGCCCGGGAGGTTGGCGCCACCTTTGGCATTCCCTGCAAAATGCCCCAAGCGTTTATTGAAAACGAAAAGGGACACATAAAGGACTATCTGAAGGGAATTTCCATTCAGGAACCGGATATGTGCTACAGGTATCTGGGCAGGGTGATTGACAATATTAATATTAAGCCTTCGCCCCAATGGATGCAGAAAAGGCTTATGCAGGCAGGAATGAGACCAATAAACAATATTGTCGATATAACCAACTACGTAATGCTGGAAATGGGTCAGCCCATGCATGCCTTTGACCTTGAAAAGGTAGAGGGAAGGAAAATTATAGTAAGGCGTGCGGGAAAGGGTGAAGAAATAGTTACCCTGGATGGCAAGCAGAGGATATTGGACCAAAATGACCTGGTTATTGCCGATACAAAAATGCCGGTGGGGATAGCGGGAGTTATGGGAGGAGAGTATTCCGAGATAACATCCGAAACCCGTACCATACTTCTGGAAACAGCCTCCTTCAACGGCTATAATGTAAGGAAAACCTGCAAAAAACTCGGTCTTTGGAGCGAAGCCTCCTTCCGGTTTGTCAGGGGTGTATACCAGGACCTTGCAGGACTTGCGTCCGCCAGGGCGGCTGCTCTTATGGAGGAACTCGGTGCAGGCGAGATAGTAGACGGTGTAATCGATGTGTATCCCAATCCGTCAAAACCGTACTATCTTGAGGTAGGCGCCGAACGCATAAATAAGCTTATAGGTATCAGCATACCGGCGCAGAGGATGAAGGGTATGCTGGAGAGGCTGGAAATGAAAGTGGAGGAAAAACAGGGGACCCTCTGTATCACCGTTCCTACCTTCCGTCAGGATATCCGGATTGATTATGATATTGTTGAGGAAATAGCAAGGCTCTATGGGTATAACAATATCCCCAAAACCGTAATGACAGGCAGTTGGGTCATGGGAACAAAAAGCCGCAAGGAAAAATTTGTGGATGTGGTTAAGGGTGTATTGTGCGGCTCTGGCATGTATGAAACTTACACCTACTCCTTTGAGAGCCCGGCGGTATTTGACAGGATAAACCTGCCCGACGGCCACCCGCTGCGAAAAACGGTGACAATAGAGAATCCCCTTGGGGAAGAATACAGCATAATGAGGACAACTCTACTGCCGTCCATGCTTAACGTTGTATCGCTAAATTACAACAGGGGAATACAAAGCGCAGGGTTTTACGAAATAGCGCCAAGGTTTATACCCCGGGAAATACCGCTTAAAGAACTACCCGATGAAAAACTAACAATAGCCTTAGGCCTGTACGGCGACGAGGATTTTTATTCGCTTAAGGGAAGGGTGGAAGCGCTGATTAGGGAACTAAACATTTCCAATTACAGCTTTAAGAGAGCACAGAATGGTTCATATCATCCTGGCAGAACCGCAGAAATACTTATTGACGGTGAGACACTGGGTATAATCGGCGAGATACATCCCGATGTTCTTAAAAACTATGGTATTAGCGGGCGGGTATTTGCCGGGGAATTGGATTTTGAGCTGCTTATGGAAAAGGCCGACAATAACCTGACCTATTCATCCCTTCCAAAATATCCTTCGGTAAACAGGGATATAGCGATTATTGCGGACAAAGGCGTTGACGCAGGGATTATTGAAGAAATAATCCGTAAGGCGGGGGGAGAGCTTGTAGAAGAAATTAAACTTTTTGATATCTATGACGGGGAACAGATACCCGAAGGGAAAAAGAGCATTGCTTACTCGCTGACCCTCAGGTCGCCGGATAAGACCCTGACCGAGCATGAGGCTGGCCAGGTTATGGAAAGGGTCTTGAAGGAGTTGTCTAAGCAAACCGGAGCCATACAGAGATAACAGTTTTATAAATATTTAGCCAGCGCCCTCAGCATGTGTTATAATATTAGATAATTAGCTGGTATTGGTTAATTTCATACTGGTACTGGAGGAATAACTATGCAGGGGAAAAAGAACAGGGTCACGGTTGAAATTATGGGACATCAGTATACTATGGTGGGTGAAGAATCCGAAGAATACATCCACAGCATTGCTGTGCACGTGGACAAAAAAATGAAGGAACTCAGTAAAAAGAGCAATATTATGAATAATGCCATGCTGGCCGTATTAGCTGCGCTAAACATTGCCGATGAGCATTATAAGCTGAAGAGGGAACTGGAGATTGCTCGGAAGGAAGCGGATAAACCGGAAAAGGAATTGGAAGATGCCAGATACCAGGCAAGAAAAACAAGGGAAGAGCTTCAAAGGAGCAAGGCTGAAACAGCCAATCTGAAACAGCAGCTCAGCAACTCCCAGGAGGAAGCGTCCAATATATATGATGAATGGTTAAAGGTCCAGAAGGAAACAAAGGATTCCAAAGCCAGAGTACAAATGCTGGAGGAGCAAAAAAAGGAATTGGAGATGCAGGTCAGTCAGGCAAAGAGCGAGGAGAGAAGACTGAAGCACGAGCTTGAGGACTTGAGACAGCGCAGACAGGACAAATATAAGAACCGGAATGTATAGACAAAAGTATGCGGAGGGGTATCCATGTCGGAGGTACTTGCCCATGTTATGCGGGGGAAAGAGGTAGAATCCATTCACCGGGGAAACCTTGCGGTATTGGATGATGATAATAATATCATATACAGCGTCGGAGACCCCTATGCGCGGACTTACTGGAGATCGGCTGCAAAACCCTTTCAGGCATTGCCAATGATAGAAGCAGGGGGCATTGAAAGATTTGGTTTTGACGATGAGGAGCTTGCCGTTATGACTGCTTCTCATGGAGGGGAAGAAGGGCATGTGGCCAAAATAAAGAGTATTTTGGATAAGATGGGCTGTGGTGTTGAAGTTCTGGATTGCGGAGTATCTGCTCCCTTGTACTGGCCCCATGCAAGGGAAATGATAGAAAAGGGCGAAGAGTTCGGGCAAATTCATAATCCCTGTTCAGGAAAGCACAGCAGTATGATTGCTTTGGCCCTGATCAGGGGTTACGATATAAAAGGCTATATAAAGCCGGACCATCCTGTGCAGAGGGAAATGCTTGATGTGGTTGCGGATATTGCCGGGCTTGACAGGGAGGATATAAGGTTAGGAGTGGACGGATGCGGCGTACCGGTATTCGGTTTGCCTGTTTATAATATGGCTGTGGCCTATTCAAAACTGTCCCGGCCTAAAAAGATTAAAACTCCGGCAAGAAGGGATGCTTTAATTAAAGTAGGCGGGGTTATGACTGGGAATCCATATTATGTTGCGGGTAAAAGCAGGTTTGATACAACGCTTATGGAGACCACTAAGGGGAGATTGGTGGCAAAGCTAGGCGCCGAAGGGGTTTATTGTGTAGGGGTTATGGGGGAAGGCATAGGCATAGCCCTTAAGATAGACGATGGCAGCAGCAGGGCAATAGGTACAGTGATTATTGAGCTGCTGGGAAGACTTGGATTGCTTACTGACGTGGAGTTTAATAAACTCAAGGACAGCTGTAAAACGGAAATTACCAACCACAGAAGGGAAATAATAGGCGAAATCAAGACAGTTTTTTGATAAGCTATTGATATTAATTTGAATTGGGGGCTTTGACAGACTGATGGAGGACATTGTTTTATCCATACCGACAACTTTTGCACTAATTTTTTTATTGGGTTTTTTGGGTTACCGCATTTTTGATTTTTTACATATACCCGGCGGAGCTATCACCGGAGCTTTGGTGATGGTAGCCCTGGTTACCAGCCAGGGCGCGGGATGGGCGGAACTTCCCTCCTATGTTTGTACGTGCTACCAGGTAGTGCTTGGAATAGTCCTGGGATGTAAATTCAGCAAAGAAAAGGTGCCTGCAATTAAATCTCTGTTTATTCCGGGATTGTTTAGTGCTGCGTGGATGATATGTATCAGCCTGGCAGTTGGCTTATTGCTGGCAAAGGTTACCGAAATCGATCTGGGGACGGCCCTTTTTGGTTCGGTGCCCGGCGGGCTGTCCGAAATGGGTCTTATTGCACTTTCCTTCAATTTAAGTGTGCCGGTAGTAACCCTGTTCCAGTTTGTAAGGGTTATAACGGTTATTTTAAGCGTTCCCCTAATCGCCTCAAAATACAATCACAGCGACAGGGAGGAGGCGGCTGCTAATATATTACCGAAGGTTGATAAGGCTGAGGACAACAAGGCAAAGGGATTTGGCATATTGACTACCCTGGTAATAGGAGGGATCGGTGGTTTTACAGCCAAGCATCTCGGAGTTCCGGTGGGCGGGATGCTGGGGGCAATGATTGTTGTGGCAACTCTGCGTATCGCAGGGGTGCCCATTAAAGAAGTTCCCCGGTGGGTGATTATTCCTGCCCAGATTGGACTTGGGGGCTATCTTGGAACCACATTTACACCGGATATAGTTGTCACGCTGCAAGGTTTACTGCTTCCTACACTGGTGTTTTCTTTGGTAATTGTATTAAGCGGAATAGCCCTTGCTTTCTTAAATCACCGGATTTACGGCTGGGACATTACTACATCACTTTTGGCCAGCGCTGCAGCGGGGTTTACCCAGATGTGCGCTATTGCCCTGGATATGGATGCAGATGTGGTTACGGTTAGTATTATCCAGGCTCTGCGAATTGCTATAATACTTACCTTGATGCCTCTCCTGATAACATTAATAATTGTATAAATTTACAGCCCTAAGTCTTATTGACCAGGGCTGTAATCCTTCCAAAAGCTTTATTTGCTTGTCTTTTTTCCCAGATATGCGCTTTTTACATCTTCGTTTTCCAGAAGTTCTTTGCCGCTGCCCTTAAGGGTAATACGCCCCGTTTCCATAACGTATCCTGTATCGGCAATATGAAGAGCTGCGTTTGCGTTTTGTTCAATAAGCAGTATAGTAACACCCTGCTTATGAATCTCCTGGATTATTCCGAAAATTTCTTTGACAATAAGCGGCGCAAGGCCGAGGGAAGGTTCATCCATCATCATCAGCTTTGGCCTGGACATCAGCGCTCTGCCCACCGCCAGCATTTGCTGTTCTCCTCCCGACAGAGTACCGGCCAACTGCCAGTTTCTTTCTTTGAGTATCGGAAATATTGAATACACCCATTCTATATCTTTACTGACTTCTTTGGCATTTGTCCTCGAAAAGGCACCTATTTTAAGGTTTTCAAGCACAGTGAGGTTTGGAAATACCCTTCTGCCCTCCGGAACCAGTGTAATACCCTTTCTGACTATATTTTGGGTTTTTCCGCTTAACAAATCTTTGCCTTTATAGGTGATGGTACCGCTTTTTGGTTTAACCAAGCCAACAATAGACCTCAGTGTAGTACTTTTACCGGCGCCGTTTGCCCCAACAAGCGTTACTATCTTGCCTTCCTCAACCTCCAGGCTAATTCCCTTGAGGGCTTCAATTCCACCGTAAGAAACCACCAGATTATCGATTTTAAGCATCTTCACTCACCCCCAGGTATGCTTCTATTACCCTTTGGTTGTTTTGTATGTCGTAGGGATTACCCTGGGCAATGGTGATTCCGTAATCCAACACGTAAATTCTTTCGGATATATCCATTACAACGTTCATATGGTGTTCTATCATAAAAATACTCAGGTCGAAATCATGCCTCAACTGTTTGATGAATTCGGTTAAATCCTCAGTTTCCTTGGGATTCATTCCAGCCGCCGGTTCATCAAGCAGCAGTATTTCAGGATTGGTTGCCAGGGCTCTTGCTATTTCCAGCCTTCTTTGCTTACCGTAGGGAAGGGAGCTGGACTTTTCATTTCTAAGGTCAATAAGGCCCAGTTTTTCAAGCAGGTGCTGGGATTTTTCCAGCATCTCGCTGTTTTCCTTCCTATATCTTGGAAGGTTAAAAACTGCTTCCAAAAGACCGGATTTAAGGTGGAGATGGTTTGCTATCAATACGTTATCCAATACGTTAAGCTCCTTAAACAGCCTTATATTCTGGAAGGTTCTTGCTATACCCGATTTCGTTATCTGATCGGGACGAAGGCCTGTTATATCTTTTCCCTTAAAGTATATCTTACCCTTGGTAGGGGCATACACTCCGGTGACCATGTTAAAGGCAGTGGTTTTTCCGGCTCCGTTGGGGCCAATGAGGGCTACAATTTCTCCCTCCTGCAGTTCCATGCTGAAATCCTTTACTGCGGTCAATCCGCCAAATTGTTTTGTTATGGCATTTATTTTGAGGTGCGCCATTACTTGATACCCCCCTTTGAAAGAGGTTTTGTCGGCGTTTTTCCTACACGCTTAAAAAAGTTTATTATATTATCCCAGCTTAACTCATTTGTACCCATAAGTCCTCTGCTGAAGAAGAGGACCACCAGCATTAATAGGGCCGAGAATACTACCATTCTCAAACCTGAAATTCCGGGGAGTACCGCAAAACCCAAGTTGATGGACTGATCGAGAAATCTCAGCGCTTCCAGACCTGTGGTGACTATGAAGGCTGAAATAACCGTGCCTGTTATACTTCCCATACCGCCTAGAACTATTATTAGCAGTATATTGAAGGTCAATGTAAACCTGAAAAGCAGCGGATTTATAGCTCCCAACAGGTTACCCAGAAGACCTCCGCCTACGCCGGCAAAGAATGCCCCTATAACAAAGGCGAGCACCTTATGTTTGAACAGGCTTACACCCATACTCTCGGCGGCTATCTCATCCTCTCTTATTGCCTTGAATGCCCTTCCATAGCTGCTGTTTATCAGCCATAGCAGGAATACCGTAGTAAAGCCTGCTATACCAAAGCTCCACCACAAGGTTGTTTTGGCCGGGATGCCCTTAAGGCCAAGGGCTCCGTTGGTTATGGTCTGGAGATTGGTTATTACTATCCTGATTATCTCTGCAAAGCCAAGGGTGGCAATAGCCAGATAGTCTCCCTTAAGCCTCAGTGCAGGGGCTCCTATTAGGAAAGCAAACAGCGCCGCAAGAATTCCCCCCACAAGCAGCGCAACAGGATAGGGCAGAACTATTGTGCGCAAAGCTTCGTTTATCGGGGCAAGAAAGAAATTTTGCTCCTTCATGGCTGCGGGCATTGTTAGCAAGGCACTGGCATAAGCCCCTATTGCCATAAAACCTGCGTGGCCCAGGGAAAATAGGCCGGTAAACCCATTTATCAGGTTCATGCTAAGTCCAAGTACAGTGTATATTGCGCATAGGTTAAGTACCCTGAGCTTATAAGCATCGAATTGATTGTTGGCGTAAAATAGAAAAGCGCATAATAGTAATATGAATATCAGCGTTAGTATTACATTTCTTTTTTTTATTTGAACCAATATGGAGGCAAATATCTGTTTTAGTTTTTGGTTTTTCATTGGCTACACCTTCTCCGCTATTTTTTCGCCCATTATACCGGTAGGCCTAAACAGCAATACTACGATGAGCAAAACAAAGGCAAAGGCATCCCTGTAGCCGGTCAAATCGGGCATGCTGGCAATTAGCATAATCTCTCCAAGACCAAGAACAAATCCGCCCACCACGGCGCCCTTAATATTGCCAATTCCTCCGACAACTGCGGCGATAAAGCACTTAAGGCCGGGCATGAGTCCCATAACGGGCTGTATCTGTGGATACTTCATTCCCCACATAATGCCGCCAACGGCTGCAAGCATTGAGCCTATACCGAAGGTTAGGGATATGGTTCTGTTCACGTCAATACCCATAAGGCGGGCAGTTTCATAGTCCTTTGATACGGCTCTCATTGCCATGCCGCTTTTGGTATTGTCAATCAGATACAATAGTATAAACAAAAGTATAAGTGCCACAACCGGAATTATGAATGTCAGCCTCTGGATAGAAACAGTTCCCAGCTTGATTACCTTTGTAAAGAGTTCAAGAGTTGGAAAGGCCTTTGGTCTTCCTCCAAATATTACAACGGCCAGGTTTTGAAGTAAGAAGGATGCGCCTATGGCTGATATCATTATTGATATACGCGGTGCATCCCTTAAGGGCCTGT
The DNA here is from genome assembly GCA_964625335.1 of uncultured Clostridium sp. Classification (GTDB taxonomy): domain Bacteria; phylum Bacillota; class Clostridia; order Ch29; family Ch29; genus CAZGUG01. Next base: position 20,105 of record CAZVBE010000005.1, read on the forward strand.
AAGCAGAGGCTTCTAGGATTATTCCCAGCGCTCCGGTTACAACTATTACCACCATAAAGGCTGCATACCAGGGAACCCCGAAAACTGCAATGCTGTAAAAGGTAAAATAGGTTGCCATCATAAAGACATCCCCGTGGGCAAAGTTTATTAATCTTAAAATTCCGTATACCATAGTGTAACCTATGGCTATAAGGGCGTACAGACTGCCCAGGGATATCCCGTTTGTTAAATGCTGCAGGAACACTTCGAAAGCCATACAATCACCACCTGTATATAATGTCCGTAAAAATACGCCTCCTTCCTATAGGGAAGGAAGCGCGTTTTTACGGAAAACTGCTCCTACTTAGGTTCTACGGTATCCAGGTAAACGAATTCTCCATCTTTAACCTGTTTGATTACCGCATTTTTAACAGCATCGCCGTTCTCATCTAAGCTTATTATACCGGCAGCTCCTTCGAAACCTTGGGTTGCAGCAATTGCAGCATTTAATGCTGCCGGGTCGGTGGATCCGGCTCTTTCTATGGCATCGAGTATAAGAATATATGCATCGTATGCCAGGGCTGTTACGGCAGCCGGCTCTTTGCCGTATTCTGCTCTGTATTCAGCCAGAAAGGTTTCGGATTCTTTGGTTATAGGTATTTCTGATGTAAAGAAGGTGGAGAAAACGGTACCTTCAACGGCATCTCCGCCTATATCTACAAACTCAGGAGTCTCGTAGGTGTCGCCGCCAATTATTGGTGTGGTAATGCCAAGTTGACGGGCTTGTTTTACTATAAGCGCTGACTCGGTAAAGTTACCCGGTGCAAATATTACGTCGGGATTTTCAGTGTTTATGTTGGTCAACTGAGCGCTAAAGTCATTGTCTCCCGTATTGTAGTTCGCAACTGCTACTATGGCATCGTCATCTCCGGTCAGTTCAACAAATGCATCGGTATAGAATTTGGCAAGTCCTATTGCATAGTCGTTGTTAATCTCCTGGATAATTGCGGTTTTCTTTGCTCCAAGCTTTTCATAGGCATAGGTAGCCATAACCTTGCCCTGGAACGGGTCAATGAAGCACACTCTGTAATACCAGTCATTGCCCAGGGTAACCAGAGGATTTGTACATGAAGCTCCAACTGTTGGGATCTTATCCCTTATGATATCCCCTGCGGCCATAGAAAATGAGCTGCCCCAGCTACCTATTATTGCCGCTACTTTCTCTTTTTCTACAAGCAGTGCTGCGGCGCTGGCTGCTTCTACTGCGTCCGACTTGTTGTCTACAATAACCAGTTCTACTTTTTTGCCCAATACTTCGGGATACAGCCTGTTGGCCAGTCTTACGCCTTCAACCTCAAGCTCTCCCCCTGCTGCGTTCGCACCTGTCATCGGCTCGAATACTCCGATTTTGATTACATCATCTTCTGCTGCAGTTTCTTCGGGTGCTGCTGGTGTGCAGCCTGAAATCAGAAGGGATATAGTCAGAAGTGCGACTAACAGAATAGACAACTTTCTTACCATCTTGTTACCCCCTTATTGAAATAAATAGATTTCTCGCTTTTCCCGGGTGATGATATTTTGCCCGGTATGTACAACTCTTGCATTAACTGATTATACTATAAACTTACATAAATAACAATATTAATTTTTTACCGAAATATGCCGTAAAATGTAGTAATGCTGACTTTTATAAGAAGAAATACAGAATGATAATTTCCTGTGGTACCTGGGCAGAAACTGTGCCAATGCATAATATTGCAGAGCATATGAATATTTATACCATTGTAGATGTCCTCAATTTGACAGATTTTTAGTATTGAAGTATAATAAAATATAGCTGGAAAAAAACTGGAAAATTATCGCCTGCAAAAGCTATCATACGGCTTAGGGGATTGATTGTTCCGCATAACTTTGGCTTTATAAGTAAACTTCTTAAGGAGGCAAACTGCCGTCTGGTTTAGGGGCTGAATTGTTTGGTTATGTTAGAATATTGCTTTGTAATCCCAAATGGGGCGTTGTGAATCCAGATTCATCAATACCGGCATGCGGGATTTTTTATTTAACCGGTATCGTACGATTAAGGGGGAATAAAGTTTGATACGTTTGCAGAATGTGGAGAAAAAGTATTCACAGATGGAAAGGCCTGCAGTAAAAGATTTATCAATGGAAATTAAGGAAGGGGAAATATGCGTCTTTGTTGGCCCGTCGGGCTGCGGGAAAACAACCACTTTGAAAATGATTAACCTGCTGATAGGCCCAACCGGAGGCAAAATTCATATTAACGGCAAGGATATTCAGAAACAAAACCCGGATAAGCTGAGGCAGAATATAGGATATGTGATACAGCAGATTGGATTGTTCCCACATATGACGGTGTTCAACAATATAGCGACCGTTCCCCGGCTTATGGGCTGGGACGAAAAAAGGATTGCAGGCAGGGTGGATGAACTGCTGGAGCTTGTAGGCCTTGAGCCTGATGAGAACCGGGATAAATATCCTAATGCCCTTTCGGGGGGACAAAAACAGCGGATAGGTGTCGCGAGGGCAATGGCTGCAGATCCACCCATAATGCTGATGGATGAACCCTTCGGAGCGGTTGACCCCATTGTAAGGGCACAGCTTCAGAACGAGTTTCTCCGCCTTCAGAAGAAGATCAAAAAAACCATATGCTTTGTTACCCATGATATAGACGAGGCTATAAAGATGGGAGACAAGATAGCTATCATGAACAACGGCGAACTGGTCCAGTACGATACTCCGGAGAACATTTTATTTGCTCCGGCCAATCCCTTCGTGGAGGAGTTTGTAGGATTTGACAGGGCGCTGAAGGTTCTAAACCTGTTGAATGTCGGAACGGTAATGAAGAGGAAAATAATAACGGCAAAAAGGGATGACAGCAGGGAAGATATCGCACAAAAGCTGGAGAAACATAAAAACAATTATATCATAGTAACCGATGATAAATTCAGGATCAAAGGTTATGTTAACAAGCAGGAGATGAATCAAAATGCTGATGAAGCGTGGCAAGGAAAAATCAGGGAGTTTTCAACTACTCTGCCCATTCATGCAACGCTGAAGGATGCCTTATCCGAGATGTTACAGTACGATGTGGCTGTTATCCCAATAGTGAACGATGATAGTGAATTAGTTGGTATTGTTTCGATGAAGGATCTTCGCTCATATGTTGGAGAAGCCTATGAGGATGAAGAAACCAATGATATACCGGATATAAAAGTGACCGGAAGGCGGGGTGCCTGACCTGTGGAAATAATACAGTATTTTATCAAACAGTCGGACAAGATATTCACTTATACGGTAAACCATGCCAACCTTATACTGATAGGCATAATATGCTCCCTTGTTTTATGGATATCGGTGGGGATAGCGGTGCGAAACAACAGCAAATCGGCGAATGCTATTCTTGGGGTTGGGAGTTTTCTGATGTCAATCCCCAGCATATCGCTTTACGGAATACTGATGGTTATCCCCGGGCTGGGCTTAAGCCGTACAAGTGCGGTCATTGGGCTTGTACTTTATTCTATGCTTCCCATAGTGAGGAATGTATATATGGCTCTAAACGGTATTGACCCGTCTATAATAGAGTCGGCCAGAGGTATGGGCATGAAACCAAGGGATATATTATGGAAGGTTCAGCTCCCTTTGGCCCTTCCGATAATATTTGCCGGCGTCAGGGTCGCCATTGTTATGATGGTAGGTACGGCCACCCTTGCGGTATATATAGGCGAGCAAAACCTGGGGCGCTTGCTGACCTATGGTATCGAAAGGACTCGTTCAGATATGATTATTACCGGTGCAATTATGGTTTCAATTATAGCTGTACTGGTGGACTATTTGATGGAATATCTGCAGAGGAAGCTGGTGTCCCCCGGCATAAGGAATGATGATGAAAAATCTGCTTCAGGGAAGGTGAGATATAATGGAATTTGATTGGAACAGGGTGTTGGAGGTTTTACAGAGCAATAAAATAACCCTGGACGTCAAGGCATTACTCATCCAGCACCTGAAGCTGGTGGGCATTTCTCTGACTATTGCGATATTGGTAGCTTTGCCGGTTGGAATAATGCTGACAAGGCCAAGGTTTAGGCGCTATTTGCCAAAGGTGATGGGGGTATTGAATATATCCCAGGGGATTCCCAGCCTTGCGGTGGTAGCCATATTCCTGCCTTTGGCGGGCATAGGCACATTTCCATCCATAATGGCCTTGTCACTGTATGCGCTGCTGCCTGTTGCCAGGAACGCCATAGCGGGAATAGATGCCATTGACCGCAGTATAATCGAATCCGCCCGGGGGATGGGCATGCCTGCTTTAAAGGTGTTCTGGAAAATAGAACTGCCTTTGGCACTGCCTGTCATTATGTCGGGGATACAGACCGCTGCCGTTGTCACGGTTGGTACGGCAACCATAGCGGATTTAATAGGCGGTGGCGGATTGGGCAGGCTTATATTTACCGGTCTTAGTTTTTTTGAACCCGAGTTAATATTATTAGGTTCGGCGCTGGCAGCAATTATTGCTATAATTATAGATCAGCTGTTGGGTTTGATAAGCAGATTACTGACTACTCCCGATATGGAGTAAAAATAAAAAATGGAGGGATTCATTATCAAAGTGTTTTATTTTGGAAAGAAAAGAAGGACACTAAGTGTTGCCGTGGGCCTGATGTTAATGGCGACTGTGCTGGCGGGATGCGGCAGCACGGATACATCCGCAGACGGGCCTGCCATTACCGTGTCGTCAAAGGCCTGGACCGAGCAGTTTATTCTGGGCAGTATACTTATAGAACTGCTTGAAGCAAACGGCTACCCGGTTGAGGACCAACTGGGACTGGGAGAAACGCCTACATTAAGGCCTGCCTTAAAATCCGGGCAGATAGACGTATACTGGGAGTACACCGGTTCTATTCTGATGACCGAAATGGGCGAACAGCAAATGAGCCAGGAAGAGGAGGCCTACAATAAGGTTAAAGAGTGGGATGAGAAAGAAAACAATATAATATGGCTTGACTATGCGCCTGCAAACAATACCTATACCCTTATGATGAAGGAAGAAAGGGCGCAGAGCCTGGGACTTAAAAGCATTTCCGATCTGGCGGATTATATAAATAATGGAGAAGAGGATATTATCCTGGCAACAAATATTGAGTTCTTTGAAAGGGAAGAAGACGGCATTCCTGGTCTTGAGCCAGTCTACGGCTTTGAATTTGACAGGGACGAAATGGTTTTCGTTACAACAGGACTGACCTATGATGCCCTAAGAAATGATGATGTGGATGTGGCAATGGGATTTGCAACAGATGGAAGAATTCCCGCCTTTAATTTCATTAACCTTGAAGATGATAAGGGGTTTTTCCCAATTTATAATCCGGCCCCAACAATACGCCCGGAGATACTTGAGGCATATCCCGAACTCCCAGATTTAATCAACCAGGTAGCACAGGTACTGGATGATGCAACTCTTGCGGAGTTAAACAGAAAGGTGGATATGGACAGAGAAGAGCCTGAGGACGTGGCCCATGAGTTTTTGATGGAATTGGGTTTGATAGAGTAATATTGTATCCGGCAGAGGCAGGGTTTTAAAACCCTGCTTTTTTTATGCGTTGTTACAACCCCATACATTGAGAAGTAGGATGCCTGTATAATTCAAAATGAAAGAAACGGAAAATGAAATTTTCATAATGAAAAGAAAAATGATATTATCAAACCTTCAAAAATGCTATGCAATACATTTATTGAGGGTCTTTAATTTTTTTTTACTTAATTTTTTCTGCCTGAAAAAGCACCTTTCAGAGCAATACGGATAAAGGAACAAATTTATTAGTTTTTTAAAATGACAAAATTGTAGTTATTGGCATGTGTCTTGCTTCTATGTTTAATTGAGTGTAAAACCAAATATACCAATTCCGGAAAGGTATATGTTTATTAAGCTCTGCAGAGCGCTTTATTGTCTATGCACCAAAGAAAGTAAAATTTTAGGAGGTATGGCAGATGTTTGATAAGACAAGAGAATTTTTAGTAAAGTTAGGTTTGCCGGCGGGTGACGCGTTTGATGTGCCGACATCCGACAAAAGATTTCCTGACGGAGCTCATTTCAGAATCGAGGTTCCAACAATCAATACCGCAGTGGCATGCAAAGCTCTATTGGAAGAAGCGGAAAGAATTGGAGTAACAATTAACCGTATAGATGAGACATACGGTGCATTCCGACATACCCTGGAAGAGTTAAAGGAATATGTAGCAATCTGTAAGCATTATGGCGTTGCACTTAACCTTTCGACGGGTCCGAGGGCGGCCTATGACACCAGTGCAACCCGCCTAAGCCAACAGGGCAGGGTAATTGCCTACAGATTAAGAGGACAGGAACAGATTGCAAGGGCAATTGAAGATGTTAAGAGGATCGCCGAGGTTGGCTGCCGCGGAGTGCTTGTCTATGATGAAGGCCTGCTTTGGGTTCTTGATGAGATGAGAAAGGCAGGAGAACTACCTGCAAATATGAAATTTAAAAATTCCGCCCATAACGGACAGGGAAATCCCGCAAGCTTTAAGCTGCTGGAAAAACTGGGTGCGAATTCGATAAATCCCGTCAGGGATTTAAGCCTTCCTATGTTGTCGGCATTACGTCAGGCTGTTGAGGTTCCGCTGGATCTTCATACCGACAATCCTCCGGGATCGGGCGGATTTATCCGTGTTTATGAAGCTCCTGAGATGGTACGCGTTGCAGCTCCAGTATACTTAAAAACCGGTAACTCCTGTATAGCAGGTCATGGGCAGTTGACAACCGCACAAAATGGTATAGATATGGCACGACAGTCTTCCATAGTTGTGGAAATGGTTAAGAGATACTATCCGGAAGCGGTACAGAGCAAACCCGGACAGCCGGACATGCATGTTCCTGAATAATAATCCAATTTTATCTCCTGTGGGAAGTTTGTTTCCCGCAGGAGATAATTATCCGTACAAAGCTGAAGGGAGAGCATCGGATGAGAGAAATTAGCGTGGACGTTGTTACAAAAACTGTGGAAGAGCTGTGCATAGATGCAAACTATAATCTTCCGGGGGATGTTAAGAAGGTACTGGAAGAGGCGGCAGCAAAGGAAGAATCACCACTTGGAAAGGAAATTCTCCTGGATATCCTTAAGAATGCGGAAATTGCCAGATGCGACCAGGTTCCTATTTGCCAGGATACAGGGTTAGCTGTAATATTTCTGGAATTGGGCCAGGACGCAAGGTTTGTTGGGGGAGACCTAAACGAGGCCATCAATGAGGGCGTAAGGCGGGGTTACAGGAATGGATACCTTCGCAAATCGAGTGTCGATGATCCTTTTCTGGCAAGAAAGAATACCAAGGACAATACTCCGGCTATTATCCATACAACAATTGTCCCCGGCGATAAGGTTAAGGTAATTGTCGCGCCTAAGGGCGGAGGAAGCGAGAATATGAGCGCTTTGGCCATGCTGAAGCCCTCGGACGGTGTAAAAGGGATAAAGAAATTTGTGGTTGATACGGTGGAAAAAGCCGGCTCAAATCCGTGCCCCCCAATAATAGTAGGAGTCGGTATTGGGGGTACGATAGAAAAGACCACATTAATAGCTAAAAAGGCACTTTTGCGCACTGTCGGAGAGCATAACCAAAACCCCGAAGTAGCCAGGCTGGAGCAAGAACTGCTTTCTGATATCAACAAGCTTGGTATAGGGCCCCAGGGCTTCGGCGGCAGGACAACGGCTCTGGCTGTTAATATAGAAACATTTCCTGCCCACATAGCCAGTATGCCTGTAGCCATCAACATCCAATGTCATGCAGCAAGGCATAAAGAAGCAATAATTTAGCGAGAGACCGGAGGTGCAAAAAAAGTGACCAAGACAGTTAATACGCCTTTAACAGACGAAGCTGTAGAAAATCTAAAAGCAGGGGACAGGGTGCTGCTTAACGGTATCATATATACCGGGCGCGATGCTGCGCACAAAAGGTTAGTCGGTATGATGGAGAAAGGCGAAGAACTTCCTATGGAGCTTGCAGGGCAAATCATCTATTATGTTGGCCCCTGTCCGGCCAAACCGGGAAAGGTAATTGGATCCGCCGGTCCCACAACAAGCGGGAGGATGGATGCTTATGCACCCTTGCTTATGGAAAAGGGTCTAAAGGGCATGATAGGCAAAGGCATAAGAAACAGGGAAGTAATAGACGCCATAGTTAAGAACAAAGCCGTATATTTTGCTGCAATAGGAGGAGCTGGTGCGCTTCTTGCCGAGGCAATCAAGGAGGCGGAAGTTCTGGCCTTTGATGAGCTGGGACCCGAGGCGGTTTACAAGCTCAAAGTGGAAGATTTTCCTGTAACTGTGGTAATTGACAGCCAGGGAAACGATTTATACAAAACCGGTAAAGAACAATACAAACAAACAGAGAAGGGGAAATAGCCATGTCATTAAGAGAAGATGCATTGAAACTGCACCGGGACAACAGGGGCAAATTGGAAGTAACAAGCAAAGTTCTGGTAAAGGATACAGAAGGGTTAAGCCTGGCTTACACACCCGGAGTAGCCGAGCCCTGCAAGGAGATACATGAAAATCCGGATAAGATTTATGAATACACCGCTAAGGGCAACATGGTTGCAGTGGTATCCGACGGCACCGCGGTTCTGGGCCTTGGCAACATTGGTGCTTCGGCTTCGTTGCCGGTAATGGAGGGCAAGGCGGTATTGTTTAAAAGTTTTGCGGGAGTTGATGCTTTCCCTATATGCCTAAACACTACAGATATAGACAAGATTGTGGAAGTGGTGACTCTTATGGAGCCGGTCTTTGGTGGAGTGAATTTGGAGGATATTGCCGCACCGGCATGTTTTGAGATTGAGAGAAAACTCAAAGAAAGGCTGTCCATTCCGGTATTTCACGATGACCAGCATGGGACTGCCATTATTGTGCTTGCGGCCCTTTTGAACGCTCTAAAGATAACAGGAAAAGAGCTTAAAGAACTAGTAGTAGTTATTAACGGATCGGGGGCCGCCGGGATTGCCATTGCAAAGATAATACTCAGCGCAGGGGTTAAGGACCTTATAATGTGCGACAGGAACGGTATTATCCATAAAGGCAGGGCAAAGGGTATGAACTGGGCCAAGGAGGAAATGGCCGAGGTAACTAATAAAGATAAGAAAGCCGGCACATTGGCCGATGCATTGGCCGGTGCGGATGTATTCATCGGCGTGTCAACCGCCAACATTGTCAACGCTCAAATGATAAAAAGCATGAATAACGACCCTATAGTTTTTGCCATGGCAAACCCTGTACCTGAAATTGATCCCGATATCGCCAAACAGGCGGGTGCCCGTATAGTAGGAACCGGAAGGTCGGATTATCCAAATCAGATAAACAATGTACTTGCTTTTCCGGGAGTATTCAGAGGAGCCCTTGACGTGCGTGCATCCGATATAAATGAAGACATGAAGCTGGCTGCTGCGTATGCTCTCTCGGGGATAATTCCTGAAGGAGAGCTGACCGAAGATTATATAATCCCGAAGGCATTTGATCCAAGGGTTGCTCCGGCAATTGCAAAGGCAGTGGCTAGGGCTGCGATGGAAACCGGGGTGGCAAGAGTTAAAAAGTAGGATATTATTTGGCAATAGGTATCCGAATATGAATATGCTATAGTAAATATATAAAGCGATATATGCAGTTATCTGGGATAATTTATCGGCAGTTTATTATTAACGGTGCAGGGGGTGAAATTATGAATGATGGAATTAATTCAAAACAAGATATCAGCTCAAAGAATGGGGCAACAAATAAGCTTGCAAATTTTATATATGAATTGGAATTTGAGAATTTATCCCCTGATGTGGTTAATAAAACTAAAGAGGTCATTCTTGATTATATTGGCGCCATAATAGCCGGTTACAACAAAGGGAGCCTATTAAGCGATAAGCTTACTGAATTAATAATACATAATGGAGGGGCAGAAGAAGCAACCATTATTGGCCATGCAGTGAAAGTGCCTGTAATTAATGCAGCACTTTGTAACGGGGTGTTAAGCCATGTGGTTGAACTGGATGATGGGCACAGAATTGCAAGAGGGCATCCCGGAGTTACTGTAGTCTCTTCTGCCTTAGCCGCAGCAGAATACTTGTACTCCAGCGGAGAGGAACTTATAACAGCAGTTGTAGCAGGATACGACGTGTTTGTCAGGGTTGCTTCTTCTGTAAACCCTTCCCACTTAAATCGCGGATATCATACTACCGGGACATGCGGAACATTGGCAGCGGCGGCGGCGGCGGCAAAATTATTCAGATTGAATTCTGAAGAGACGGCAAATGCATTGGGGCTTGCCGGTATACAGGCGGCGGGACTTCTTGAGGTTACTGAAGACGGACAAATGGCAAAGCCGTTACACCCGGGCAAATCTGCCCAGGCCGGTGTCCTGTCAGCTCTCCTGGCAAAGGATGGAGTACAGGGACCTAAGACAATTATAGAAGGGATAAAGGGTTTTGCAAAAACCATGTCAGATGAATGCGATTATGATTTAATGCTCAAAGATTTAAACGAAGTATTCCATATTAATGATTGCTATATAAAACTTTACCCCTCCTGCAGGCATACACATTCTCCGGTGGACGCAGCACTTGACCTGCTTAATGAAAATGATTTTAATCCTTTAAATATTAAAGGTATATTGATTAAGACATTTCCTACAGCAATAAGTTTTACCGGAGAGATATTTAAACCTAAAACCACCGAAGAAGCCAAATTCAGTATGCCCTATTGTGTGTGTGCCGCACTGGTAAAAGGGAAGCTTGGCTTGAGAGAATTAGAGCCGGATTGTTTATATGACCAATTAATAGTTACTTTGACTGACAAAGTAACTATAGAATCCGATCCAAGTCTGGAAAGCTCATATCCGAAGAGAAAGGGAGCTGAAGTTTATATTACTTTGAATGACGGCCGCAAACTATTCAAAAGAATCAATCTCCCTAAGGGAGAGGTCGAGAATCCTGTTTCCCGTGATGAGCTTATAAGAAAGTTTGCAAATTGCACGGATAGTTATTTCAATGATGAAAGAAAAGAAGAGATTATTAACGAAATACTCAATATTGACCAGATTGAATATGCTGGCGATTTTATTTCTATGTTGTAGCGTATAGTTTTTCTTATCAGCACAACATTCCATTAGAAAACGAATATACATTAATAAAAATACCAATTAAAGGTTTCATATCAGGATTAGATAGAATTATTTTTGGTACAAGGGGGTGCTATATATGGATAAAACTACCCTGTATAAAAGTGATATATTAAAGGATTTCTGTATAAACATTCTTATTAAAGTCGGAGTGAAAGACGAAGACGCAGAAATAATAGCGGACTCACTCATTTGTGCAGAAATTAGAGGCGTAAAATCCCACGGTGTAGTGAGATTACCTGCCTATGTTAAAAGACTGGAAAAAGGCGTCTTATCTTTAAACGAAAATATTGAGTTTGAACGAAAAACCGGTGCTATGGCACTGTTGGATGCTAAAAATGGTTTTGGACAGACCGCTGGATATAAGGCAATCAATGCCGCTGTTGACATGGCCGGAACGCATGGAGTTGCAATGGTAGGAGTTAGAAATTCAAATCATTTTGGTATAGCCTCCTACTATTCTATGATAGCTTTAAAGGCAGATATGATTGGAATAGTCTTAACGAATTCTTCGCCTGCCATAGCCCCGTATGGGACAATCACCCCACTATTGGGAACAAATCCAGTTTCAATTGCAGTGCCTGCCAAGCATGAAAAACCTATTGTTTTAGATATGGCAATGTCTACGGTAGCAAGAGGAAAGATTAGATATTCAGCCTTAAAAGGTGAAGATATTCCGGAGGGCTGGGGGCTGAATTCGACTGGACAACCAACGACAAATCCCAATGAAGTGCTAAAGGGTGGCAGTTTGGTCCCTGTAGGAGGAGTTAAGGGTTCGGGATTAGCTTTAATGATAGATATTTTATGCGGGATATTGACAAATAGCTGTTTGACCGGACAAGTGAAAAATATAAACGACATGAGCGGTCCATCAAAGACAGGCCATATGTTTTGTGCTGTAAATATCTCGAGTTTCATGAATGCAGATATATTCAAAAGTAACATCGATCAAATAGTTAATACCATAAAGGCCCTTAATGCTATGGGCGATAATTCCATATACCTGCCCGGAGAGATAGAATATGACCTTGAGGAAAAGAGAAAAAGTGAGGGCATCCTTATCGAAGACAAAGTAATAAAGTCTTTAAACGAATTAGCAAATCTCTATAACTTACCCGCATTATCATTCACCAGCTTTTAATAGTGGTATTTGAATACTTGGCATTTTATACTACTTATAGTTGGGACAGTTCTCACTCGAATAGCAAGGAATGGATCGCTGAATAAAATTCAGGTTACAGGAGGTGGTTGCTGATCAAAACTTTGTAACAGCCAATAACCAATAAAAAAAGGGGGTTCATTAATGAAAGGTCGATTAGCAATCTATTGCCTTATTGTCATGATGATTTTGGTATCAGTGGTTACCGGCTGCACCAGTCAGCCCGCAGCTCCTGAAGAAACTCCTGGAGAAGCTCCTGAAGAAGTACAGGAAATAAAATACCCGGAAAAACCGATAACACTAATAGTTCCTTTTGCCGCAGGAGGCGGTACCGACATCGGGACCAGAATTGTTACAAAATATGCTGAACAATACCTTGGGCAGCCACTGGTAGTGAAAAACGTAGACGGCGGCGGCAGCGAGGTGGGTGTTACCGAAATGGTAAATTCTCCGGCTGACGGCTATACCATTTGTGGTTTTAATTCAGCGTCGGTGACATTGACAACTTTGAGAGAAGCAAATTATCATCCGATTGATGATATCGAACCCATCTGCCTTGCAGTTTCTGATCCAAGGCTGTTTGCGGTTAGAGCAGATGAGACAAGATTTACAGACGCAGCAAGTTTTATTGAGTATGCCAGGGAGAATCCTAAAAAGTTAACAATAGGAACTTCAGGTGCAGGCACATCAGGTCATCTGTCGATAATGGTTATGAATAACGCTGCCGGAGTTGAAGCGCAGCCAGTTCATTTCGGCGGTGCCGGAGAATCCAAGGCTGCTTTCCTGGGAGGGCATATAGATGCTATTGCCCAGACCGTTGGAGAGGTCATGGGTATGGTGAATGACGGGTCTGCTAAGGTTATTGCGATAGCTACTGAAGAAAGATTGCCTGACATGCCAGATGTTCCGACTTTCAAGGAAGCTGGAATAGACTTGGTTATTGCTTCCAACAGGGGCTTTGCAGCGCCTAAGGGTACACCTAAGGAGATAATAGATATACTTGAAGACGCTTTTAAGAAAGCTTCTGAGGATCCGGATTATATAGCCGAAATGAAAAAGATTGGACTGCCGGCAAAATATATGGGATCGGAAGAATTCGGTGAGTTGATTAAACTTGAGTATGAGATTTATACTCCAATAGGTAAAGAGTTGTCACAACAATAGAAATTGTGGGGCTGGATTGGCAGGCAGCCGGTCCAGCCTGATCTAAAAAGGGGGGAGCAAGTTGTTGTTGGATAGGAAGATTGCATTAGTGTCGATTGGTTTCTTTGCTATTTTCTATGCGGCTACTTTTAGATATCCACCGGAAACTGTATCATTTCCTCGTTTTTTGTTGTGGATTTTATTAAGTCTATCTGTCCTCTTATTCATCTTTGCAAAAGGACATCCGGATTATAGTTTTAAAGCCATAGTACCGAAAGAGAAGGTTATTGCTGCATTGCTGCTTATCGTATATACCGTTGTATTTCCTGTATTGGGTTTTTTTGTAACAACATTTCTGTTTGCTGTTCTATACATGTGGGTTTTCAATAAGAAAGACTTAAAGAAATATATTATAGTCGCAGCTGTTTACATTACAATAATCTATTTTGTATTTCAAAAATGGCTGTATGTATGGTTTCCGGAAGGCTTATTTATGTAGTAAAATGACGGAGGTGAAATTCTATGAACATAGATTTTATGGAAGCTTTAAAAAATATATTAACTATATCGAATATATTGTTAGCTGCAGGAGGCACATTTATGGGTATAATCTTTGGAGCCCTGCCAGGGTTTACTGCAGCTATGGGTGTTGCAGTATTGTTACCTGTTACTTTCGGTTTGCCTCCTGCTTCGGGTCTGATATTGCTGGGTGCTCTTTTTGGCGGCGCAATGTATGGTGGGGCTATATCGGCAATTTTAGTTAATACACCCGGAACTCCTTCAGCTGCAGCAACGACTTTGGACGGCCATCCTATGGCACAAAAAGGTTTGGCGGGAGAGGCTTTGCGGGAAGCTGTGTTTGCTTCGTTTTTAGGGGGGATTTTTGGTGTTACGGTACTGCTTCTGTTTGCTCCACCCCTTGCAAAAGTATCCTTGATGTTTGGTCCTCCTGAGTACTTTTTGCTTGCTATATTTGGTTTGACAATAATTGCCTCAATAAGTGAAAAATCTCTGTTGAAAGGTTTATTAGCAGGGGTCTTCGGACTTACAGTAAGTACAATTGGCATGGATCCTTTACTGGGTATACCAAGATTTACCATGGGGATTGTCAATCTCATCGATGGGGTAAAACTGGTGCCTGCAATGATTGGTCTTTTCTCGATACCCGAAACCCTGAATTTGATAAGCAGTTACATACATGATGACAGCGTTAGTCTGGTAAACATTAATGAATTCAGAAAGATAAAGATAGGTTTTCCAAGTCTAAGCCATATTAAGAGACACGCATCCATTTACGTAAAATCATCTATGATAGGAACATATGTCGGTATGCTGCCAGGGGCCGGTGGAAGTATAGCAAGTTTTATGGCATATAATGAAGCCAGAAGGTCATCTAAGCATCCCGAGAAATTCGGCACTGGAATATCTGAAGGCATTGCGGCTGCAGAATCCGCTAATAACGCAATGGCAAGCGGAGCATTGATACCTATGCTTACTTTGGGAGTGCCTGGCGACTCAGTTGCTGCCATAATTATGGGAGGGCTTATGGTTCATGGATTAGAACCGGGAGCCCAGTTGTTTGCACGCAATGGTGATATCGCCTATACATTTATTATAGCCTTATATCTGGCTAATATTATGATGCTTTTGTTTGGTACCTACTGCGCACCATATTTCACTATTGTAACAAATACACCAAAACATATACTTTCAGCATGCGTAATGATGCTTACGGTAATAGGCTCCTATGCCTTAAGGGGTAATATATTTGATGTTTACGTTATGATTGCATTTGGATTTATCGGTTATTTTTTGAAATGCCATGGTTTTAGTGTTATTCCCATTGTACTTGGTATAATACTGGGACCTATTGCTGAAAAGGGACTAAATGGTACACTTACGATATCATATGGCGAAAACCTTTTGCTATTCTTGCTTGCAAGACCAATATCTCTTATTCTAATAGTTTTAACACTGCTTTCAGTTGGAGTACCTTTATATAAAAAAATCAGAGACAATAGGAACGAGGTCGCCGAAAGTACTGACTAGAAGAGGGCGCTTAAGACAAATGGAGGGATTTTATGAAGACACCAAAAATAGGTTTTATCGGATTTGGAGAGGCTGCGTACAATATTGCAAAGGGTTTGAAAGAAGAAGGGATACCCCATATAGCAGCTTATGATAAGTTTTGGAATATTGAGCCCCAGGCTTCTATTATCGGAAACAGAGCCACGGAAATCAGTATTTCATTAGCACCAAGTTTGAGTGAAATGATTAAGGAAGCAGATTTTATTTTTAGTACTGTAAGTGCCAACCTGGCTCTGCCTTTGGCACAGGAATCACAGGCTTATTTGAACGAAGAGAAATGCTTTGTAGATCTAAATGCAGCCTCGCCTATGACTAAGGAAGCAGTTTCAGATGTAATAATTAAAACAGGGGCTTCATTTGTTGATGCAGCGGTAATGGGTCCTGTACCTGTGTATAAGCATAAAGTCCCCATATCTGTTTGTGGAAACGGGGCTAAATATTTTCATGAGATGTTCCCGGAATACGGAATGAATATTACTTATATGGGTGAAAGACCCGGCAGCGCTTCGGCATCCAAGATGTTCAGAAGTATATTCATGAAGGGTTTTGTAACCATCCTGTTAGAAACAATTATTGCCAGTCATAAATACAGGATAGAAGACGATGTGCTGTCTTCCATACAGAAGACTCTGGAAGACGGTTCATTTCCTGAAGTTATCAATAATCTGCTAACCAGAGGGGTTATCCATTCAGCACGCCGCGAACATGAAATGGAAGAGGTAATAGCAACTTTACAGAGCCTGGACGTTGATTATACCATGTCTGAAGGCACTAAGAATAAACTGAAATGGTGCACAGAAGCGGGCTTTAAGGAGCATTTTCACGGAGTTCCTCCCAGCGACTTCCATGAGATTTTAGATGCATATGACAAGCTGACAACATTGAAATAAATCTTCAGAGAAAGTAGGTAATAGTATTGAGCGAGATAAAATGTGGGTTCAGAATTAGTTATGATATCAAAAGGCCTTCAAAGGAGGTAATGGAAGAGCTTGCCAAGTATAGCACACCAAATATAAGCGATGCTATGTCCAGATTTGGAGCTATGGATTATTTGATAAAACCTCTTAACGATAAATATAAAATTGTAGGGCCGGCTATAACGGTAAAAGTAAGGCCGGGAGATAACCTTATGCTGCATAAGGCTATTGATGTAGCCCAGAGTGGAGATGTATTGGTAGTAGATACGTCAGGTTGTTATACTAATGCAGTGTTTGGAGAACTTATGTGTATGTCTGCCATGGCAAAGGAATTGGGAGGGATTGTTGTCGATGGCGCCGTAAGAGATTCCGATGAATTGTTGGAATTGGGGTTCCCTGTATTTACTAAGGCAATTATACCAACGGGATGTGATAAAGATGGGCCCGGCGAAATAAATTATCTCATATCATGTGGTAGTATGCCGGTTAATCCGGGCGATATAATTATCGGTGATGTTAACGGTATCGTTGTACTACCCCAAAACGATGTAGGTGAGCTTCTGCTTAATGTTAATAAAAAACTTAACTATGAAGCCAGGCGTAAAACAGATATAAATGATGGGATTATCATATCAAAGGATATAGATAAAATTCTAAATGCAAAAGGGATACTGTAGTTAAGTTTGTACAGCATGATTGGATTCCAATGAGATGTTTGCAGTTTATGATGGACTTTAAGGGGTGTGATTACGCATGGAAGCCAAAACGATTGCAGAAAAGATCTTGTCATCACATTCCGGCAAGGATGTTTCGGCTGGCGAAACCGTATTCTGTGATATTGATTTTCTAATGGCGCATGATGCAAATGGTCCTATGGCTATTAAAGCATTTAAGGATATGGGAGGAGTTGAGGTTTTCGACTCATCCAGAATCGTGCTTGTTATGGACCATGCCTGTCCTGCGCCTTATGAAAGGATATCTAACCTGCACATGCAAATGCGTGAGTTTTCCAGGAAACAGCAAGTACTTCTGATTGAATGTGGAGAGGGAGTATGTCATCAGCTTGTGATGGAAAGAGGTTTTGTTAAGCCGGGAGATCTTGTAATCGGAACGGATTCCCATACCTGTACATACGGAGCACTGGGTGTGTTTTCAACTGGCGTAGGTGCTACAGATATGGGAGTTGCATTTTTGACAGGTAAAAATTGGTTTAAGGTTCCGGATACCATTCGTATAAATTTGCATGGAGAGCTAATGCCTCAATGCGCTGCGAAGGATGTTATATTATACGTTATTGGCCATTTGGGTGCAAACAGAGCTAATTATAAAGCGATTGAGTTTTATGGAGAGTATTTGGAAGAATGTACCGATGCAGAAAGAATGACCATAGCCAATATGATTGTTGAAATGGGTGGCAAATCAGGGTTTATATGCCATTCAGGGTTAGGAATTGAAGCTGACAGAGGAGCATACTACTGCGAAACTGTTGAAGTTGATTTGGAAAAAATTACACCTGGTATAGCCAAGCCCCATACTGTGGATAATTATAGCCCGGTTAGTGAAGTTGAGGGTTTGTCCTTTAATCAGGCCTTTTTAGGCAGTTGCACAAACGGGCGAATTGAAGATCTTAGGATAGCTGCAGATATTCTGAAGGGCAGGCGTATTGCTGACGGCATACGTCTGTTGGTAGTTCCGGCATCTAAGGATATTCTGTTAAAGGCAATCAAAGAAGGAATACTTACAGATCTACTTAATGCAGGAGCAGTATTGTTCACGCCTGGCTGTGGCGCATGCGTCGGGACCCATGGAGGAGTGCCGGGCGATGGAGAAATAGTGATATCCACTGCAAACCGCAACTTTAAAGGGCGGATGGGTAACAATAAAGCATTTATTTATCTCGCTTCTCCTGCTACCGTGGCAGCATCAGCCTTATATGGCATTATAACGGACCCAAGGCATATTGGTATTTGAGGCGAAAGGGGGCTTGGCCATGAAGCTTTTGTCAAAAGCTATAAAATATGGTGATGACATAAACACAGACCTGATTATTGCAGGCAAGTACACAAAAACCATTGATAAAAAAGAGCTTGCTTTTCACGCTATGGAGGATATAGATTCAGATTTTACTGATAAGGTAAAGAAAGGTGCATTTGTTGTGGCAGGAAGTAATTTTGGTTGCGGTTCATCGCGGGAGCAAGCACCGATAGCTTTAAAGGAAGCAGGGGTATTATGTATAGTAGCAAGATCCTTTGCACGGATATTTTATAGAAATGCCGTAAACATTGGATTACCCCTGGTAGAGTGTGATACTTCATCTATTTCCGATGGAGATGTTATTGAATATGAGGTTGGCACTGAAATAGTCAAAAATAAAACAACTGGAGAAGAGATACCGGTTAAATCGCTACCTGCTATTATGATAGATATCCTTAACGCGGGCGGAGTTGTCGGGTATTACAAAAAATTACAAGGTTAACAGCTTTGACGTTCATATTCAGGGGCAGTTCTTATTCTTAAGGGGATGGGTTCATGGGTAAAACATTTGTTGAAAAGGCACTTGGAAGGGCTGCAGGGAATAATGTCAGTGCCGGCGATGTTGTGGTTGTACAACCGGATTTTTGTATGTGCCACGAGAACGCCGCTTCGGTTTATAAGACTTTCCAAACAATTGGGTTGAAGAGGGTATGGAATAGTTCGAGAATAGTAATCGTTTTGGACCATACTGTACCGGCATCAACCGAGGCTTATGCCAATGCACATAGAATTATTAGAGAGTTTGTCGCAGAGCAAGAAATTCAGCATTTTTATGATATGAATTTACATGGGGGTATATGCCATCAGATAATGTGCCAGGAAGGTTATGCTGCCCCTGGTCTTATCATAATTGGAACGGACAGTCATACTTGCACCAGTGGTGCTATGGGAGCCTTTGCAACAGGGATAGGCAGGACCGAAATGGCTGCTATATGGGCTACGGGACAGATTTGGCTAAAGGTGCCCGTAACAATGAAAATTACTCTTGCAGGTGGCTTTAGACCCGGAGTGTCGGCAAAAGACCTGATTATTAGAATAATTGGAGATGTAAAATCTGACGGAGCGGATTATATGTCGATAGAATTCCACGGTGATTGTATTGAAAACATGTCGGTTTCAGAACGAATGACTTTGTGTAACATGGCTGTAGAGATGGGAGCAAAAAATTCGGTATGTAAACCGGATAAAAAAGTTAGTATTATGCTTGGGGAGCAGCTTAAGAGTGCTAATTCCAAAGAGATTTGGGCCGATAAAGATGCAAGATATGCTACAGACCTGTTCTATAAAGCAGATGAAATTGAGCCTGCTGTTTCTGTTCCTCATAGGGTGGACAATTACGCCAAAGCATCCCAGGTAACAGGGGTAAAAATAGACCAGGCTTTTATTGGGACCTGCACAAATGCGAGGATTGAAGACCTTCGGTTAGCTGCAATTATATTAAATGGCCGCAAGGTGGCAGTGCGTACAATTGTGAATCCTGTTTCATATAAGGTTTACAGGCAGGCTTTGGTGGAGGGCATATTACAGACACTGATTGATGCCGGCTGTATTATCAACAGTCCTGGTTGCGGACCCTGCATTGGTGTTTCAGGCGGGGTATTAGGCGATGACGAAGTTTGCATTTCAACCGGAAACAGAAATTTTCTTGGAAGAATGGGGAGCCGCAAGAGTAAAATATATCTGGGCAGTCCAATGACAGTGGCTTACTCCGCACTTTTTGGAGAGATACGGGACCCGAGAGAGGCTTTTGAAGATTGATGTGTAGTTTAATGAGTATGGGAAAAGGAGTATTAATATGATTATCTCAGGAAGGGTATGGAAATATGGCGATGACGTTAATACTGATGTCATTTTTCCTGGCAGATATACTTATACCTTGATTTCTGAAAACGAGATGGGTAACTATGCCCTTGAAGATTTAGATCCTGTATTTAACAGGGATTGTACCAAAGGTGACATTATTGTTGCGGGTAAAAACTGGGGATGCGGTTCCGCACGGGAGCAGGCTGTAAAATGCCTGAAAGCCAAGGGCGTTGGTGCTATTATAGCAAAAGGGTTCTCAAGGATATATTATAGAAATTGTCTTAATGAAGGGCTGATGACCGTAGTCTGCCCCGAGGCGGTTGAATGCATTCTGAATGGGGAAGAGGTGTCGATAGATTTTGGCGATAGTGTGATTAGGACGAATAAAGGAGAATTCCCTTTTTTGCCATATCCGGAGTTTGTTAAAGGGCTTGTGGGAAATGGGGGCTTATTGCCATATGTTAAAAGAACGTTAAAGGAGCAGGGAAAATTATAAACATAAAGAAAGTATATTAACAGGTTTCAATTTAAAACTGTAATTCTGTCTATAGGGTAATACCACCTTTCGTTAAATGTTAGATAAGTTACTGTTCCAGTAGATTTGGGTATTGCCCTATTTGTATTTACTGTTAATTTTTCAAGATTACTAAATATAGTCTTTACGGCATAATTTGGACTAAACTCACATATCCAGACAAGTAACTTTCATAATTGAAGAAAGATGCTATAATAGTATTAACGAGGCATTATTGGAAACGAACTGTTATTAATGCAATTTCAAAAACCCGTTGAGGTGGAAAACTATGAATGGAAAAATTGTATTTATCGCACCGGATACGAACCTGGCTGACAGAGCCAAAAAAGTGATTTACGAACTTGGTGAACAAATTGAAGTTTATCAGGGATCATTGGATGAGGGTTTAAGAATTGCAAAGCAGACGGTTAATAATGGAGCTAATATAGTAATTAGCAGAGGTGGAACAGGGAATCTAATAAAACGGAATTTACAGATACCTGTAGTCAATTTAGAAACAAGCGGCTTCGACATTATTAATACAATCAATAATGCTGTGACCTATTCAAATAATATCGGGATAGTAGGATTCCAAAATCTTATTTCCGCTTATGAAAGAGTAAACAAAATAATGCAGAATACCTTTTCCACTCAAATAACTACAGCCATCATTAGAAATGGCAGAGAAGCCGAGATAAAAATCAAACAGTTGTATAAACTGGGTATAAGAGTATTTATTGGTGGGTATGTTGCAATAAATACAGTACAAAGGTTTGGTTACCATGGAATCCTTATAGAATCCGGAAGTGAGACTATAGTCGAAGCAATAAAGCATGCAAAGAATTTGCTGGAAGTTCAGTTGCGGGAAAAGGAAAGAGCAGAAATTTCAAAGTCCATAATTGATTTTGCATATGACGGTATCCTTGGCGTAGATAAAGAAGGGCTCATAACGGTATTTAATCCGGTAACAGAAAAGTTAGTGGGTGTTAAAGCAGAAACGGCAATAGGCAGACCTGTGGATGACGTGGTGGAAAATACCAGAATGAATTATGTGCTTAAAACAGGAGAAGCAGAATTGGGGGAAATTCAACTGATAGGCGAAGTATCGATAGTAACCAACAGAGTTCCTATAGTAGTTGAAGGTGAAGTATTGGGGGTTGTTGCTACTTTTCAGGAACTGGACAAGATACAGAAAATGGAAAGCAAAATCCGTAAAAAGCTGTTATATAAAGGACATGTGGCTAAAGCTAAATTTCAAGATATTATTGGGAAAAGCGGAGCAATATTACAGGCTAAGGAAAAGGCACAGCAATATGCTGAAGTAGACAGTACGGTATTAATCCTTGGAGAAACAGGGACAGGGAAGGAACTGTTTGCACAAAGCATACACAACGCCAGTTCCCGTCATGATAAACCCTTTGTAGCAGTAAATTGTGCGGCTCTTCCGGAAAATCTTTTGGAGAGTGAGCTTTTTGGCTATGTTGAGGGAGCCTTTACAGGTGCAAGAAAAGGAGGCAAGGCTGGATTGTTTGAACTGGCGCATGAGGGGACAATCCTTCTTGATGAGATAAGCGAGATGTCGCCAATGTTGCAGGCAAGATTTTTAAGGGTGCTGCAGGAAAAAGAAGTGGTAAGGTTAGGCGATGACAGGGTGATACCGATAGATGTCAGGATTATTGCTGCTACAAATAGGGACCTTTACAGTCAGGTGGAAAAAGGTGAATTCAGGGAAGACCTGTTTTATCGTTTATGTGTGCTTAGACTTGAATTGCCTCCTCTGAGAAAAAGAGCGGAGGATATCCCGGCGCTTGCCGGTTTTCTTATTGAAGAGAAAAGCAAAAAATTAAGCAAACCTATAAAGGGCATATCCCGAGAGGCATTGACCAGGCTGACTAATCATCATTGGCCGGGGAATGTGCGGCAGTTGGAGAATATTATTGAAAGATCGGTGGTACTGTGTAAAGACAAGGAAATTGATGTTGATATAATATTTGAGGTCATGATGGGAGCTCCAAACTTCATAACGCAAGAAAAACAAAGTTCATCCGTAGGAATGACGGCAGATGAGGGTCTGTTGAAAAATGCCGAGGCTGATATGATTAAGAAGGTACTGGAGGAAACAAAAGGTAATAAAACGCTGGCAGCAGAGAGATTAGGAATAAGCGTTACCACGCTTTGGAGAAGATTGAAAAGATTAGAGAAAAATTACAGCGTTGATAAATGATAAGAAGCGGGGTGTTATAGCCCTGCTTTTTAAATGCGCTGTTTATGCATCAAAAGGCATTTGTTAAAAGGTCTTTTGAATTGATATAATAAGGTATGGGGACACACCGCTGCTAACGCAGGTATTCCTTGTTGCGGAATGTCCCCGATTGATAAGCTCTCGGGCCGGGACACACCGCTGCTAACGAGGGTATTCCTTGTTGCGGAATGTCCCCGATTGATAAGCTCTCGGGTCGGGACACACCGCTTTCAATAAGGTCAGGGGACACACCTTCATAGTTGGTATCCTTTTATAGCCAAGGAATGTCCCCATTAGAATTCCTTGTTGCGGAATGTCCCCGATTGATAAGCTCTCGGGTCGGGACACACCGCTGCAGTTAAGACCACGTAGTATAGCTGCCATGCCGGGGGCTGACACAGGTTATAGATCGATGATTTTACAGGACATGTCATTTACGGGGAAAGGAACGATATGATGAAGGACAGAACGCTTAAAACACTTGAATTCGATAAGATTGTGAAAAGGCTTTCGGAAATGGCTGCATCCGAGGCGGGGCAGAAGCGGTGTCTGGAGGTAAAGCCGTCCTTCCATTTGGAAGAGGTGGAAAGGATGCAGCAGGAGACCGCTGAATGTATAAAGGCGTTGATGAAGAAGGGCTCGCCTCCTTTAGGAGGCGTTACCCACCTGGGTATGGTGTTAAAGAGGGTGGAGGCCGGTGGGGTCCTTGATACCGAACAGCTGCTGCGCGTGGCGGATTTACTCCGGTGCGCGGGTAATATGCAGGACTATATGAAAGCCGAGAGGGAAGGCCAGGAAGAAGGAATTGATATTCTAGCCTCCATGGCTGGAAGCCTTACTCCCCATCCTCAGGTGGAAAGGGAAATATCAAGGTGTATAGAGGGTCCGGGGCTGATATACGATGACGCAAGCCCGACACTTAGGAATATACGAAGGCAAATAGGTTCGGTTAATGAGGGGATAAGAAGCAAGCTGAATTCCATGATTGGTTCAGCCAATATTCAGAAGTTTCTTCAGGACGCCATAGTTACAACCCGGGGCGACAGGTATGTCGTGCCGGTAAAACAGGAGTATAAGGGCAGTGTGCCCGGCATTGTGCACGACCAGTCATCTACCGGGGCTACATTATTCATAGAGCCCATGGCGGTGGTGCAGCTGAATAACAGGCTGAGGGAATTATCAGCCAGTGAAAAACTGGAGATTGAGAGGATACTTTCTGCCCTGACGCTGCTTGTCAGTGGTATATTGGAAGATATCCAGGCGGATATGGAAATCCTGATAGAATTGGATGTAATGTTTGCCAAGGGCAAACTGGGGCTAGAGATGGAAGCAAACCGCCCGCTTTATAATACCTCGGGATATATAAACTTAAAAAAGGCAAGGCATCCGCTGATAGACCCAAAGGTTGTGGTGCCGGTGAGCATTCACCTGGGCAGAGATTTTGAAGTGCTGGTAATAACGGGGCCCAACACCGGCGGCAAGACGGTAACTCTTAAAACGGTGGGGCTTATGGTGCTGATGGCCCAGGCGGGGCTGCAAATACCCTGCCAGGAGGGGACAGAACTCACGCTGTACAGGGACGTGTTCGCGGATATCGGTGATGAGCAGAGCATAGAACAGAGCCTCAGCACCTTTTCATCCCATATGACCAACATAGTTGAAATACTCAGGCAGGTAGGAAGGGGCAGCCTTGTACTGTTGGACGAACTTGGAGCGGGGACGGATCCAACAGAAGGGGCAGCTCTGGCGATGGCCATACTCGATTATCTCCACGGTAAAAGCATTTGTACCATAGCTACCACCCACTACAGTGAACTTAAGCAGTATGCACTGACAAAGGAGCGGGTTGAAAATGCCAGCGTGGAATTTGATGTGGAAACGTTAAGCCCGACCTATAGACTTACCATAGGTATACCGGGAAAATCCAACGCCTTTGAGATTTCAAAGAGGCTGGGGCTGGATGAG
Source organism: uncultured Clostridium sp. (assembly GCA_964625335.1). GTDB lineage: Bacteria > Bacillota > Clostridia > Ch29 > Ch29 > CAZGUG01. The sequence continues at coordinate 45,130 of CAZVBE010000005.1, forward strand.
GGCCTTATAGAAAGCGCGTCCATGTATATCTCGGGTGAGGAGGTCAGGTTTGAAGACCTGATAGGCGATCTGGAAAAGAACAGAAAGGAAGCGCAGCAGGAGAAGGAATGGGCGCAGCTTCTGAGACAGGAAGTGGAAAGGGTAAAGGCCGATTACCAGGGAAAGATTAACCGGCTTGAGGAAAGACGGGACAAAATACTTGACCAGGCAAGGCAGGAAGCAAAGCATGTCCTTGAAAAGGCCAGGGAAGAAGCTACAGAACTTATAAAGGAACTAAGAAGCCTGGCCTCGGTTGAAGGAGCGGAAAGAAACAGACGAATAGAGAAGGCAAGGGAAAAAATACGGTGGGATATAGAAAAGCTGGAAGAAGCCTTAAACACGGGCATACAAGAAGAGCGTCCCGCTGCAGGCCCCGGGGAGCTTAAACCCGGCGACCCCGTCAGGGTAATAAGCCTTGGTCAGAAAGGTACCGTACTGGAAGTGTCCGACGACGGACAGGCAATGGTACAGGTAGGCATTATGAAGCTTAAGGTAAATATAAGCAACCTGGAAACGGTTGAAGAGAAGGCGGAAGAGCATATATCGAAGGCGGATAAAAGGTCGATGTCAAAGGCCGCCACTATATCAGCCCAGGTGGACGTTAGGGGTCAGGTCCTGGAGGATGCCATAATAAATGTGGATAAATACCTGGATGATGCCCATCTTTCAGGGCTGAAACAGGTAACCATAATCCACGGAAAGGGTACCGGCGTGTTAAGGAGCGGCATCCAGCAGCTTTTGAGGTCAAACCGGTATGTGGCTTCATTTAGGAGGGGTAGTTTTGGAGAAGGCGGGGACGGCGTAACGATGGTAGAGCTGAAATAATGCGCCCTAACCGGAGGCTGTATATCCTAACCGGGCAGATAAATTCTCTGAGATAAGCAGCACGTTTTTTATGATTTTGTCCATCCCTTTTTCTTTCAGCCGGGAGGTAGGTCCGGATATACTAACAGATGTTATTGCCTCGCCATAGCAATCGAAAACTGGGGCTGCGATGCATGTAACTCCCTCTTCCCTTTCCTCATTGTCTATGGCATAGCCCTGTCTCCTTATGACCTCAAGCTCATTTTTCAGGTCTTGGGCACTTGCGAGGGTGTTTTTTGTGTATTTTTCAAAGCTGGTTTTGCCTAATATCAGGTCTTGTATTTTCACGGGCTGATAGGCCAGCAGAACCTTTCCTCCGCCGGTGCAGTACAGCGGAACCTTAGCGCCCAGTTGGGTAAACATTTTGAGAAGGTTGGTGCTTTCAGACTGGGCTATATAGACGACATCGCTGCCATCTAAGACCATCAGGTTGCAGGTTTCGCCAACCAGTTCCTTTAGCTGGTCCAGATATGGCTGTGCAAGGCTGGCCAACACGTTCTGGCGTTTTGCCATTCCGCTAATTCTGAATAATGCAAAGCCTATCCTGTATTTTTTTGTCTTCTTATCCTGCTCGATAATATTGCACTGCTTTAATGTGTTTAGCAGATGATAGGTTGCACTTACCCCATAATTAAGCCTGCTGCTTATTTCGGTAACCCCGAGACCGTGCTCGGATTTAGCCAGTTCCTCCATTACTTCAACGGCTTTCAGGACGGAACCTATGGTTTTTGTATCCTTTTTAATTTTGTCATCCATACATGCTCAACTCCCGTCGGTTTGCGATAGTATTATTTACTTATGTTAAATCATATTACATTATTGTTAAAAAAGTCAAATGTTTTGGGTTGACGTTATTATAGCCCTTATCCAATCTTGACTTAGCAACCTGGTGGCGGTATAATTAAACTATTAGTAAAACATAATTTACTAATAGTAAAAGGAGGGCTTTTATGAAAACCAGAAAATTAGTTATGATACCCGGCCCTACTCCGGTGGTCAGATCCATCCAGGACCAGATGGGCAGGGAGACGGTAGCCTTTGGTGATCCGGCATTTGTTAAGGATTTTAAAGAACTCATAGAGGATTTAAAGATTTTATTCAAATGCAGCGGTGAAGTATTTGTTGTTGCAGGCAGTGGGACCATGGGCATGGAAATGGCCATAGCCAATACGGCCAGGAGGGGCGACAATGTACTTATAGTTTCACACGGTTTTTTTGGGGACAGATTTATTGAACTAGGTAAAAGAAAAGGCCTGAATGTGGATATAATCTCCAGCGAGTGGGGAGAAACCGTTCCTGTGGAAAAAATAAGAGAAAAACTTAGCACCAAGAAATATGCCGCTATGACGGTTACCCATGTTGATACTTCTACCGGAGTATGTGCACCGGTTGCCGAAATCGGTAAAATGGCCAAGGAGTTTCCTGAAACCGTCTATATCGTTGACGGCGTTTGTGCAACGGCAGCCGAACCAGAATATGTGGACGATATGGGAATAGACATATTGTTTACAGGTACACAGAAAGCCTTTGGGGTTGCTCCCGGCCTTACAATGCTGTGGGCAAGCCAAAAAGCCATGGAAAGACGAAAAAATCTGGGAGACATACCTGAGTATTTTATAGACTTTGAAAAATGGCTTCCTATAATGAAAGACCCTTCCAAATATTATGCAACACCGGCGGTGAACATGGTATGGGCCCTCAAGGAATCAGTTAGGCTTATTAACGAAGAAGGAATTGAAAACAGATACGCAAGGCATAAGAAAAATGCGGCAGCAATGCAGGCCGCATTGGAGACTCTCGGATTTGAAATATTAGCCGGGGACAATTGCAGGGCTGTTACACTGTCAAACCTGGTTTATCCGGAAGGAACCGATGATGCAAAATTCAGAAGCCTTCTGGCAGAGGAGGGTATAATGGTTGCAGGCGGTCTGGCAGCCTATGCGGGCAGAATGTTCAGGCTTGGACATATGGGAAATATCGATAAACACGACCTTGTTTCGGTCATTGCTGCGATAGAAAGAGCCTTATACAGGGCAGGAATGCCTGTGGAGCTTGGAAAAGGCGTTGGAGTGCTGCAGGAGCAATTGCTCAGGTAAGTTAATTAATAAGCTGCCGGACCGTGTAAAAGTCCGGCAGTTTTTGTTTTTGGATTATGAAAATGCGTCGGTTGTCACGGGGATCATACCTTTGACACATTGCCGGCGTAATACAGTTGATTTTTTGCCCGGTTTGAGTTATACTACATGAAGGATAAAGCTTTATATACCACGGGGTGTGGCTCAGCTTGGTAGAGCGCTGCGTTCGGGACGCAGAGGCCGGAGGTTCAAATCCTCTCACTCCGACCATTAAGAGTTAAAACTTCCGGACAGTTAATCATTGTCGGGAAGTTTTTTTACACTCCCGCTGTTTTTCCTTTTACTTCAGGTCTTCTTCGGTTAATATGGCTATACCGTTTTGCTTCAAAAGAGCGGCGGTAATTCCGTCGCCGGATATTATTTTTCCCGAAAAGTTGCCGTCATAAATCTTACCACAGCCGCAGGATGGGCTCCGCTGCTTGAGGAAGGCTTTCCCGGCTCCGGCGGCTTTGGCTATTTCCAAAGTTTTTTGTGCACCGGTGAGGAACTGCTCAGTAACATCCCGGCCATCCCGGGTATATATCCTGCCATTTTCAATCTCGCACGGGACCCTGGGAATTGGCAGCCCTCCCAAAACCTCGGGACAGACGGGCAGCAGTTCTCCCTTTTCTACCCTTTCCTTAAGCTTCGCGTTCAGATTGTTCTTTCCATCGTATTTGCAGTTGATGCCGCAAAGGCACGCGCTTACTATATCCATTCCAATACCCTCTTTGATTTATTTGTTAATCCATAATTATTGTTTCCACTCATTTGAGGAAAATCCTCTATTTACGGTACCGGCGGTACGGGAGCGATGTTTGAGCTGCAGGGACGTCCCGCCGCCGGCAGGACAGCATGGAAACTACCATCTTTTACAGGGTGTCAGCCCATTTGGCGCATGTTACAATTGAAAGGACGGCTAAGAACGGGCAGGGGGTTTCCAATGAATATACTGATAAAGGGCAGAGCAGTCTTCGCAGTGGTATCCATACTGGCTTTGGCAGTTGTAGCAATGTTTGGCGGTCCTGGTACAACCCAAACCAATCCGGGACAGACAGGTATGGAGCAACGGAAAATGATTGAGCAATATTTGCGGCAGCACGGATTTATCTCAATAATCAAGGGTATTGCCGAAGGAAAAGAGGCTTGGGATATGGATGGGCCATGGCAGAAAGGACACGGCCGGTCTCCGGAAAAGCAAGAGGACGATGATACATACGGGGAAGACGACGATGAAGCTTCGGATTCCTGGCTTGGCAGCCGGTATGTTCTTGGATTTTATGTTGATGACGAATATATACACCCCAGTTCCTATGACAGGATGGTAAAGCACAGCGAAAATATAAGCGCTGTCGCGCCGTTCTGGTACAGGCTTTCTCCGGCAAACGGGAGTAAGCTGCAGGAGCATCATCCCCAGGAGGATTTTACAGTACAGGAGAAAAACAGGATAATTAACAAGGCCCACCAGCAAAACATGGAGGTTCTGATGCTGATACACAATCTGCTTTACGGCGGCAAGGCCAACGGTAAGGAGTTGGCAAAGCAGATGCTTGCCACAAATGAAAGCCGTAAAGCCTTTATCGATAGTGTTGAGGCCAATTTAAAGGAATTCAATTACGATGGAATTAATATGGATATTGAAAGCATATACGTGGCGGACAGGGACAGGTTTTCCGCGCTTATAAAAGAGCTGTATGAAAGGCTGTCGCCTGAAGGCTATAAAGTTACCGTATGCGTACCGGCAAAGACAGGCGACAATCCAGCAAATACATGGTCGGGTCCCTTCGACTACCGTGAAATAGCCAAATACTCCGATAAGGTCGCAATAATGACCTACGATGAACACGGATATTCAAGCGGGCCGGGACCGGTCGCTTCGTATAACTGGGTGGAAGAAGTAATGGAATATGCGGTCGGGGAAATACCTGCAGAAAAGATACTGATGGGCATTCCAGGCTATGGCTTTGATTGGACGGCGGGCAAAACAGGCGCCGGGTATATTTCCTATTCACAGGCTATGAGCCTGTCTGCATCCAGGGGAGCCAGCGTACAGTGGGACGAAACCGCCAGGGTTCCCTATTTCAGGTACAGCGAAAACGGGCAGTCCCACGAGGTATGGTTCGAGAGCAGATACAGCCTCGAGCATAAGCTGGATATAGCCAAAGAGTTTGATATTGGCGGTATTGCCCTGTGGCGGATAGGACTTGAGGACGCCGGGATATGGGAGACAATAGACAAGCGGATAGAGGCGGAAAAATAGGCGGGAGCTTTTCCCACCTATTTTTTATGAAACGGTTCCTCTTGTCAGAGAAAAGCTTTCATGTTCTTTTAAATCGATAATATCTCTAATATGTTGAACTACTCTCCAGATTTCGTTATATGAGGTGTAAAGAGCTGTCGGTGCAAGGCGTATTACATTGGGCATACGAAAATCGGGTATTACTCCCCGCTTTTTGAGAGCAGAGTTAATTCTGACCGCCTCGGTATCATGCTCCAGTGCCACATGACTGCCCCTGCGGCCTGGCTGCCTGGGAGTACCTATGCTGAAATTGTAAGGCTCACCGGCAAGTTGGCTGTCTATAAGAAACATTAAATACTCTGTCTGCTTTAAGGATTTTTTTCTGATATTATCTATACCGGCTTCAGTGAATATTTTCAGTGACCCGTTAAGCGGGGCGGTGCTGAACAGGTGTACCGTGCCAATCTGCCATGCTCCGGCATCCGGCGCCGGTTGGAACCCGGGGGCCATATCAAACTGTTTTGACTTGTCATAACCCCACCATCCCCAAAGTCCGGGGGCTTTATCAAAATGCCTGCTGTTCACATAGAGGCTGGCGGTGGCTCCGGGTCCGCTGTTTAAATATTTGTAGTTGCACCAAAAGGCGAAGTCCACTCCCCACTCGGAAAACCTGTGGGGCAGCGCCCCCACCGAATGACAGCAGTCGAAACCGATAAGTATGCCCCGTTTATGGGCCTCTGTGGTGAGATATTCCAAGTCAAGAAGCTGGCCGCTCCTGTAAAGCACAGAGGGAAGTATGGCCAGGGCGACCTCTTTGGTCATGGCCCTTACTATGTCTTCCTCTTCCAGGGTTTTTCCGTCCCGGCTGTTAACGATAACTGCATGCTTTACTGGGTCCAGTCCGTGCATAATAAGCTTACTGTCTACCGCATACCTGTCGGACGGGAAATTAAGCTCATCCATAAGGATTTTATTTCTGCTTTTGTCCGGTTTAAAAAAGGTGGCGATCAGATTATGTAGATTAACGGTGTTTGACGAATGCACTATCACTTCGTTTTCTTTGGCTCCCACAAGAAAGGCCTGTTTTTTGCCCAGTTCTTCGGCTAAGGTAAACCAGGGAGGATTCCCGTCCATCCAGCCGTCTATTCCAAGTTTCTTAAAATCATCAAGCGCATTAATCAGCGATTGCTCGGCATCCTTTGAAAGGAGGCCGAGGGAGTTACCGTCCATATATATTTTACCGTCTGGAATATAAAAACGGTCTCTGAAACCCCTTAGGGAATCCTCTCTGTCCAGCATTAGTGAACATTCTTCTGTGGTATTGAATTCAATTGACATAGGGCACCTCCTTAATTCAATTATAACAGCAGCAAATATCATGAGCAAACAAAATGTGGTATTAATAAAGGAATAAAACCTTGGCAGGAGAATATGTATATTGTATTTATTTAATACGGATAAACTAAGACAATCAAAAAACGGAGGGGTAGAAGTGAACAGACTAAGGGTTGTGGATCCGGAAATTGCGCTGTGGATGGAAAAGGAACTGGTAAGGGAGATATCCACTATTGAACTTATAGCCTCGGAAAACTTCGTGTATCAATCGATACTGGAGGCCCAGGGTTCGGTGCTTACCAACAAGTATGCCGAAGGATATCCGGGCAAAAGGTACCACGGGGGTTGTGAATTTATCGATCCCATAGAGAGCATCGGCATTGAGAGGGCCAAAAAGCTTTTTGGAGCCCAGCACGCTAATATACAGCCCCATTCGGGGGTAAATGCCAACCTGGCAGCCTTTATGGCACTTATTAAACCCGGGGATACCATAATGGGGATGAATCTGCAGCACGGTGGTCACCTGTCCCACGGAAGCCGGGCAAGCATTGTTGGCCAGTTCTATAACGCTGTTGATTACGGGGTTAACAAAGAGACCGAACTGATTGACTATGATGAGGTGGCAAGGCTGGCGGCGCAGCACAAACCGAAACTAATAATAGCGGGTGCCAGCGCATACCCAAGGCAGATTGATTTTGCCCGATTTAAAGAGATAGCGGAGAGCGTAGGAGCCCGTTTTATGGTTGATATGGCCCACATTGCCGGTCTAGTGGCTGCAGGACTGCATCCAAGCCCGGTGCCCTATGCCGATATAGTGACAAGCACCACCACCAAGACCATGAGGGGCGCCCGGGGCGGGGTTATTCTATGCAAAGAACAGTACGCAGAAAAGGTAGACAAGGCAATTTTTCCCGGTATACAGGGAGGGCCTATCCTGCCCAACGTTATGGCAAAGGCTGTTACCTTTAAAATAGCCATGACCGAACAGTTTAGGGAATACCAGCGTCAAATTATCAAAAATGCCAGGAGGATGGCGGAAAACCTCGGGCAAAATGACTTAAGAATTGTATCGGGGGGCACCGACAACCATCTTATGCTTGTTGACCTAAGGCCGGTGGGGATATCCGGACAGCAGGCGGAGGATATACTTCACAAAGTGGGCATAACCGTAAACAAAAACATGATACCCTATGACCCGACCCCTCCGGCTGTTACAAGCGGTATAAGGATTGGTGTTGCAGCAGTTACCTCGAGGGGTTTTGTGGAAGAGGATATAGACAGTATTTCCGGGATAATTGCAGACCTTGTAAGGAACGCCGATAAGGAAACAGAGCTGGAGACGTACAGAAGCAAGGTCCTGGGGCTTTGCAAAAAGCATCCTCTTTATCTGGAACCCTTTGAGATGGATAGTTTGTTTAGCACTCTGAATGAAAAGTAGAAGAAAGCCGGCTTAATTTTTCAGGGATGGATGGTGTGAGCATGGGGAAGAATGTATGGGGCAGTCTTTTGGTATTAATCTCAGCGGCGGGCTTTGGCATTATGGGCATAGCGGCGAAGATTGCCTATGCCGAAGGCGCAGATGCTGTCTTTGTTCTGTTTATGAGGTTTGCAACAGGTGCTGCGCTGCTGTGGATTTATAATATCGTCACGGGCAGGATAAAACGGGCCTGGGTTAACAGGGGACAATTGGCCAGAATGTTTGTTCTGGGCGGCGTATTTTACTTTGTAATATCCATGTGTTTCTTTCTGTCGTTAAACTATATCCCCGCCTGCCTGACGTCCATAGTGCTCTACCTATACCCGGTGTTTGTAAATGTGTATATGTTTATATTTGCAAAGGAGAGGATGGGGTATAAAAAGCTTGCGGCGCTTATCATGGCTTTTTTGGGGAGCGTAATGATGGTATGGGCTCCGGGCATTTATGTAAATATCATAGGAGTGCTGCTTGCCCTGACCGCCGCAGTGTGCTATGCAGCGTATATAATTATGCTGGGGGGAAGTTTTGCAAAGGTGCTGGACGAGCTTGACCCGATAATAGTATCCGCCTACATCGTTACCTCTTCTGCCGTGTCAATGCTTGTAACGGGATTTTTTGCCGGCCAGCTGTATAATAGTATTACACCAAAGGGCTGGTGGGCGGTTATAGCCATTGCGTTCTTTTCCACGGCCCTTGCCATAATAACCTTTTACCTTGGGGTTAAGGAGGTGGGCCCGTCAAGGGCGTCTATCCTCAGCACCTTTGAGCCTGTGGTAACGGTTGTGCTGGGGGTACTTGTACTTAAAGAATACCTTAGCCTGGTACAGTTTACCGGTATAGTACTTGTAATCTGTGCGGTGGTACTGATAAACATGGCGGGTGCAAAGCAGCAGGAAACAGCCCGGCAGCAATAGACCCAAAGGGGAGTTGTGGTATATAATAGTAGTGAGAACGAATTTTAGGAGGAGAAGCAATGGGTTTTTGGGATGATATCAGCAGGAAGGTTTCCTACGGCACAAAGGTCGTCACACAGAAATCGGGGGAATTGTTTGAGATTGCCAAGGTCAGAATGGACGTTGCATCCGAGAAGGATAAAATAGGAAGATTGTATGAAGAGATTGGCAAGGTTATGTACAAGGATTATAAAGCGGGCAATCTGAAACAGAAAGAAATTATAGAAAAATGTCAGTTAATAGATGAGTTAAACTATAAGATAAAAAGGTTGAACCAGAAGGTTGTCCAGATAAAGGGGGGCAGCCTGTGCAGAAAATGCGGTGAAGTGGTGGATGCGTCCCAGCGTTACTGTCATACGTGCGGCAGGGAACTTGAAAGGGCAGCCAGGGTTGTTGATGAGGGTGCCAATTACAGGGTAGAGGTGGCAAACGGCTCGATGTGCGGTAAATGCGGAGCTTTAGTCCAGGAAGGGTCGGAGTTTTGCCCATCCTGCGGAAACAAGACATAATTCCCGGTAAACGCCGGGTTTTTTTATTGGGACATTATTACCGTTAAACTCACATATTTTATTAAAAAGGCTTGTGGAGGGGAAAGGCAAATGGGTGAAGAGGACAAGATAAGAAACAGGGTCCGTGAATATTTTGAAAGCCGGTATAATGGCCTTGAGTGCGGAAGGATGGCTCGCTTTGACAGCTACTGCTTGGGTACAGGTATGGAAGCCGAAAAAAAAAGATACGCATTTGAACTGGAAAGGGCAAAGGAGTTGGGACTTTGTTACCATTCCTGGGAATTTGACCTCGAATTTACAAAAATAACAGTAAAATGCGGCCGGGCATGGGTAAGGGTTAAAGAGCAGCACCGGGTGGTTTTCAAATTAACCAGGGATACAACTTCTGCCATGAAGGGGCTGATACACACATTAACACTGCAAACAAGCAATAACCGGTGGTACATTACCTCCCACATATATAAAGATGAGTTAACGGAGGTACTAAAAGACAGGTGGTTTGCCAAAAGCTTTAAACCCGATTGCTGCCGGGCTCTGGCGCAAAGGCATAATGTACCCGTATTAAGGCTGCAAAAATACGATCGCATGGCTGCCGTTGAATATGCACATATATGGGCTTTGGACAGGAACCCAAAGTTTTATGATTTTGAAAACCTAGGAGGAGATTGCACCAATTTTTGTTCCCAGGTTCTCCATGCGGGTGGATGCCCTATGAACAATACAAAGGCAAGCGGTTGGTACTATTACAGCCTTAATAACCGATCCCCGTCCTGGACCGGAGTAGAATTCTTTTACGGTTTTGTTACCGGTAATAAAGGCATAGGTCCCCGGGGGCAGGTAGTATCCCCCTCGGAGATTGAACTCGGGGATGTGATACAGCTGGATTTTTCCCATAACGATGCATTCAACCACTGTCTTATTGTGGTTGCAAACCCCGAACCGGGTAACATCAACAGGGTACTGATCTCATGCCATACCGTTGACAGGGATAACTATCCCCTTGTTTTTTACCACTGGAGGGGAATCCGGTATATACATGTAACAGGGTATGGACAGTAGTCCCCGCCGGGGGTATTTCAAGCCTGACCACTGTAGACCCTGAGGGTATTATGGGTTATAATATGGTTTGGGCCGTGACAACCGCGGCGGATATATTGTATATTGAAATTGTTAGGAGGAGTAAAGTGGGTCAGTTTAGTGAACTATGGAGTTATTGCAAAGAAACCTTTGGAGTAGTAAAGCGCAGGCTTTTTTTATTCGTGCCGAGGCTGCTTATGATGGGGATTATGTTTGCCCTTATTGTACTAATGATAGGGACGGTTTTTGTAAGAGGCCTGCCGGGCGGAGGGTTTCTGGGATTCCCGCTGGCGATTGTGTTTTTCACCGGTTTGTTTTTGATTGCAAATCTCATTGTGGAAAGCGGACAGATTAACCTTTTGGCAAAGGCGGCTATGGGCAATACCGTAGGCATGCAGGATTTCACCGAAGGTATCAGGAGGTTTACCGGCAGGATATTTGTCGGCGGACTTTTGTATATCCTGCTCGTTTTCCTCATTGGTATTTCAGCCCTGGTTTTTGTTGCCATTCCTTTGCTTGGGATATTGGCAGGGATAGCCATGGTAATAGCGCTGATGGTGGTAAGCGTTTTTCTGAGCGCATGGAAAGCGGCTGTGGCCTTTAAAGATTTAGGAGTTATAGAGGCTTTTGGCGACAGCTATAGATTTACAAAAAAGTTCTTCTGGCCTATGGCCGTTGTGGTTTTTATAAGAGGTATGTTTGACGGGAACAACAATAATGGAGGCTCCGGTGGCAACGGGGGCAATAACTTCAATGCAGGCGGTATGGATGTTAATTTAAACATGTCGAATCTAAACATATTTGGCCTGGATGTGGGTTCAGTCCTTGGCATAGGTACGCGTATGGCTGTTCTGGCTATTATACCCGTGGCAGCTGCCGCCGCTATTATTTCTATAGCGGCAACGGTATATATAGACCAGCTTGTATTTATAATTTATGCCCGGCGGGAAAACCTGGAATAATTCAAGCCTGTTTCCGGGCTTCGGTTCAAGTCTGCCTGCGGGGTTGGCGAGGGGTGAACATGCCGCTGGTTTCATTGTCGTCATAGGGTACGATTTCACTGTCGGCATCTGTCTCAATCAGGTTATAGTCAACGGAAATACAACCTGATTTATGCGATACCTTCATATATCTCCGGCGGCCCTGGCTGCTTGTGCCTGGCATTTATTGTCCGCTCCTTTCAAGGGTTTTCCAACCCTGGTGTGTTATACTTACATTATTCTGGTAGGCTTGGTTAGGCGCAGCGGATTTTTGGATTACACCCTCAAAAACATAGCCGTCAAGCCTGTTAATGCTGTCTATAACGCCGCAGTTTACCGAAAAGTTACCATTCATATCTGCAATTTCTTCCGGTATAAAGGGTCTTTCAAGCTCAAGCTGATCCTTGTAGTTTTCATACAGCTCCCACATAAGGGTTTCAAGCTGTGGTTCGCTGAAGGTCACCGGCAGTTTCAGGGTATCCCTGGCTTCCATCCTGCTAATCATGTAATTATGGGCAAACAGCTTTTCGGTCAGAGTATTTACTATTTCATCTATTTCGCTTTGCCGGGACGCATCCATGTGGGTTAGCAGCAGTCTCCGGGCAATAAGCCGAATGAGTGAATAGGTCCTGTGTATGGTTCCAACCGCCAGCGGGTGGACCTGTTCTATCAAATGCTTAAATACCCCTGCCAGTGCATCGTCGCCCTGTATCCCAACCTCGTTTTTTGCAATCGAAAAGTACGAGTATACATCCTCCACATTAATTGCAAGTTTCATCTGCGGGTTTGCCGGATCAACCGGATTAAACACGCTTGTTATATTGGGGTCCACCGGGCTAAGCTCTCCCAGCTTACCCATGATTATCTCGGACGCGCCCAGCGATATAAGCGTACCGGCACTGTAGGCCTTGTAAGGAATAAGTACGGAAAAGTTGTCGGTATACTCGTATAGAAGATGCACAAGCCTTAATGCGGTCAGCACGTCCCCTCCCTTCGTGAATAAAAATAAATCGATTTTTTCACTTGGGCCAAGGAGTTCCAGGTGTTTGTAAAAAACAGGAATAATATCCGGCGCAATCCGGGTGCTTATTGTCTGTCTGTCTCCGCCGATATAGCATAATACATTTGAGCCCCTCAACCGGGAAATTTCTGTTATCAAGCCGCTGGTATTATTCATCGTTAAAAGAGTCCTCCAATCCTGAGTATGCCTTATTATTTTCTGAGTACGGTGCAGCTATTATTCACGATTTTTACTTTTATTGAACGAATAAAAAGCAAGGAATTTATACAAAATATATTGGAAAATAAAATTTTAAAGGAGGAACGTCAATGCAATTTTCCAACCAACAGACCGGTACGGGAGCCCAGCTTTTTCATTTTACACCAATTGCAACCAGCTTCAGCAATGTGGGGACAACTGTAACCTATGGAATTCCGAATGCTACTGCAGTTAATGCTTACAACACGACACAGGCATTCTCGGGACAGGCCGGCAATTATTTTGCTTCGCCATGGAGTACAGTTCCTTACAATACCATGCAGCCGGTTATCACGGGCGGCCAGTACAATCAACCTGTCAGCGGCGCTCAATTCGGGTATGGCCAGCCGCGGCATTTTATCCAGAACCAGTGGAGTTCCATGATACAGCCTTCGGTGGATATCTCGGAGACATCCAGTGATGTGGTGGTATCAGCCTATGTGCCAAGCGTCGATCTTAACAACCTAAGCCTTAATGTAACCGAGAATTCGGTGACCATATCAGCTTCGGCGTGGACCGGAAGCCAAAGTGTTGTTATCAACAGGACTGTAGCCCTTCCGACCAGCATTAGAGCGGAATCCGTTGATGCCAGCATGCAGAACAGCGGTGTCCTGGAGATCAGGATGCCTAAGTCAGAGAAAAATATAAGAAACAGGACGAGTGCTGCACAGGCCGGCAATCAGATAAGCCAATAGCCAAGTTAAAGGGATACAGCGGTAGAGCGGTAGCTGCCGCTGTATTTTTTTTTGTTTGTTATTGACATCGTATATGTTTTCTCCGGTACATTTCATTGACAAAAAGGAGGTATTCCACAGGCGAGCAAGAATATATCAGGTATAGTATTAAGCGCCCGGAAATAAGGGGAGGAGATGCCTGTGGGGATACTTGCAGCGATAGCCATAATATTGCTGATAATTCTTTTGCTGCCCATAAAGTTTTGTGTAACTGCGGATAATACAGACGGACTGATTGTAGAATCAGCGGTTTCCTATGGGCAGGGGTTAGTTTCTTATACTTACGGGAGTTGTAATACCGATAACAAAGCGGTTGTGAAGCTGCTGGGTTTGCCGGTATATAATTTTTCCTCCCGGCCCTGTCCCGACGATCCCGGGAAAACAGACACCATAGGAGGATTTGTGCAAAAAATAAGGGCCAGAAAAAGGCTGCTATATTTACTGCCGGGCATAATCCGGGACACAATCAGTGCAATAATTGGGAAAAAGGTCAGAATAGCACTGAAACTGGGTTTTGAAGATCCGGCGTACACCGGCATGGCAGCAGGCCTTGCAGCGTGTATTTTCAGTTATTGCAGCGGTGTGCTGCGGTATACACCGGATTTCTCAGGGGACAGCTTTGAGGTAGATTTATACATAAAAGGGGTAATAATACCGTTAGCGCTTATATTAATCGGTGTCAAATATGGTATTGTTTATATCAGGGAGCAAATCCTGACCAGAAATAACGTAAAGGGAGGTAAAAGGTATGGATTTAAAGGATAACCTAAAGGCAATTTTTCAGGAGATGGAAGATTTTCTGACTACCAAGGCTGTTGTTGGAGAACCTATCGAAGTGGGTGGCATAACCCTCATTCCGGTGATTAATGTAACCTTTGGAATGGGTACCGGTGGCGGCAGCACAGATCAGGCAAAGGATAACAACCGGCAGGGCGGAGGAGCAGGAGCAGGACTGGGCGCTAAGATTTCCCCCACAGCGGTTATCGTAATAAAGGAAGGGGATATATCGGTAATACCCCTAAACGGTAACGCAGGCATAGAAAGGCTGATAGAGATGGTACCTGACATTGTTAAGAAAATTAAAAAGAAAACGAACCGGGTAGAAAAAAAGGTGTGACTATGAGTATGGAAGAAAAATTTATCAACGCGGTGTCTGTCCGGCTTATCGACGGGATGGCCTTTTCGGTGCTTAAGATAGAAGAGCGGGAAGGTATAGATGCCCTCGCCCGTATTAGGGGACAAAATCTGGAGCTTGTTTTTTTCATAAGTGACAGTAAAAACCGGGACTTCATTTGTTACGAACAGCTTCCCCGTATCGGGGAATATATGGACAGGTTAAACTGCACACAAGCCAGACTTGTGAATATATTTATGGCCGGGGACCACAATACATATGACTGTGATATGGAAACTGACCTATACGACAGTATATCGGTATCCCGGATATGGGTGGACATAGGGCAGGGCATGGTTTGGGGCGACACGTCCCATCTTAACAGGCTGGATTCCCTGCTTAAGGAGTATGCCAGTATACCCAGGCTGGAACGGTATTCTCCGATAAACCTTGAAACGCTTACCAGGGTAGATAAAGATGTAAAGCCGGTTATCACTTACGGTATCATTTGGATAAATATAATTATGTGGATACTTATGACGCTGGCAGGAGGTTCTACCAACGTTGCCGTATTAGTCAGGTTTGGCGCCATGTACGCTCCCCTTGTAATAAGAGGGGAGTACTGGCGATTAATAACACCAATGTTTCTGCACGTGGGAGCGATACACCTGGCCTTTAATTCGTATGCCCTTTATAATTTGGGAACACTGGCCGAAAAAATTTATGGCAGGTCAAAGTTTATTGTTGTCTATGCCGCTGCCGGTGTTTTAGGCAGCGTATTCAGTTTTTTGTTTACGCGGGCGGTATCCGCCGGGGCTTCAGGAGCAATTTTCGGCCTGCTGGGGGCGCTTCTTTATTTCGGCAGGAAAAGGCCGGGGGTTTTCAGAAGGGGCTTTACGGCAAATCTTGCCACAATACTGCTTATAAACCTTTTTATAGGCTTTTCCAACCCCGGTATAGATAATTTCGCCCATATAGGAGGTTTTATAGGTGGGTATATCTCATCCCACCTTATCCTGAAGAGGATGCGAAGATAGGTCTAAAGAGTATGCAGGTCAAAGATAGGCCGGTGATTGTTCAGGGGTTAATAATATAAAGCGAAAACAGGAGAATCGAGTATGGCTATATTTGCAATATCCGACCTTCATCTGTCCAAAGCCGTCAACAAGCCGATGGATATTTTCGGTGGAGGATGGGAGAATTATATGGAGAAGATTGAGGAAAACTGGAATAAAACCGTAAGTGAGGACGACTGGGTGTTGGTTTGCGGCGATTTGTCCTGGGCAACCTATCTTGAAGAAGCGGCTGCGGATTTTGAGTTTCTGTCAATGCTGCCCGGTAAAAAAATACTGTGCAAGGGCAATCATGATTATTGGTGGACAACCTTTAATAAAATGAATAAATTCAGGGAAGAGAAGGGGTTTAACAATATTTTTTTTGTCCACAATAACAGCTATATATGCCAGTCGGTGGGGATTTGCGGAACCCGGGGCTGGGTTAGCCCCGAAAGTCCTGATTATACCGTGCATGATACCAAGATATTCAGCAGGGAACTGGGGCGGCTGGAACTGTCCATAAGGGATCTGCAGGATAAAAGCTATGAGCAGATTGTTGTTATGCTGCATTATCCGCCCCTTTACCACGAAAGCGGTTCCAGGGACTTTCTGGAGATGATGAAAAGCTATGGCGTCAACAAATGCATATACGGGCACCTGCACGGCCAGGCGTCAAGGGATGCGGTTGAGGGTCAGATTGAAGGGGTAGAATTCATGCTGACCTCCTGCGACAGGCTTGGGTTCAGCCCTGTCAGGCTGTATTGACCGGTGCAATGCATGGAGATGCCAGCCTTGTGCATAACACAGGCGCTGCGGAGAGGATAAAATTATGGACAAACCAAGGTACAGGGTTTATTCGGAATTTCTTAAAGCAAAATACGGATGCAAGGTATACAAGCTGCCTGTAAATCTGCCGGTCACCTGCCCCAACAGGGATGGCGAGATTGGATATGGAGGGTGTATTTTTTGTGGTGAATCCGGTGCGGGATTTGAGACACTGTCCGAACAAATGCCTGTGGAAAAGCAGCTTAAGAAGAATATGGAATACATAGGTAAAAAGTACGGTGCTAAGAAATACATAGCCTACTTTCAGAATTTTACCAATACCTATTTGGAGCCTGAAAGGCTCAAGGGCTATCTGTACGAGGCGTGCATTCCGGGAATAGTTGAAGTGTACATTTCTACCCGGCCCGACTGTATTGGCGAACGCCACCTTGGGATGGTCAGCGATTTCAGCAAACAGGCGGGTGTTGAGGTTACCTTTGAACTGGGGCTGCAAACGGTTAACTACCACAGCCTTACAAAGATAAACAGGGGACATACCCTCGCCGAGTTTATCGATGCGGTGATGCGGGTAAGGGGGCATGGGTTCGGAGTGTGCGCCCATCTTATACTGGACCTGCCCTGGGACGATATGCTTGATGTTGTGGAAAACGCCAAGATACTGTCCGCCCTTGAGGTTAAGCAGGTTAAAATACATTCCCTTTATATAGTAAAGGGTACCGAGCTCGCCCGCATGTATGTGGAAAATAACATAAGACTGGTTTCAATGGAGGAATACGTACAAAGGGTTATAGGTTTTTTGGAACACCTCGGCCCGGATATCGTGATACAGAGACTTATCGGCAGGGCACCGGAGGAAGACACGCTGCAGGCAAATTGGAATACAAGTTGGTGGAAGATTAAAGAATGCATTGAACAGCAGATGGCTGCTAAAGATACATGGCAGGGCAAAAAGTTCGATTATCTGGGGGGTAAAGCTGTGCGAAAGTTCTGAAAGGGAATAAACCATCCGGAGGGATTTACTTATGAAAAGACTGTTACTGGCGACAATGGCTTTGGCCGTGATATCTGCAGGATGCATAAGGAACAGCGATGAAAGAATGCCTCCCATTGACCCTCCCGCCGGGGAAAGCCGGAAATCCGTTGTGGAAACGCTGCTGGAGGATATGACACCGGGAGAAAAGATTGGGCAGATGCTTATGGTGGGCATTGAGGGGACGGAGCTGGACGGGGACACCTCATTATTTTTGAAGGAGCACAGAATCGGCGGCGTGATTCTATTCGGAAGGAATATTCAAAACTCCCAACAGGCCAGTGAACTATCCCAAGGGCTGCAGGAGTTGAATGCAGGACCACCGGGTGTCCGTATGCTGATAGGAACCGACCAGGAAGGGGGCAGGGTGAACAGGCTTCCGGGAGATGAAGGGCGGTTTCCGTCCGCCGGTATGCAGGCACACGATAACAACCCGGACAGCGTGAGAGAGGCAGCGGGACAGATGGCGGCGCAGCTTAAGGGGATGGGCATTAATTTAAACTTTGCACCGGTACTGGATATAAACAGCAACCCCGATAACCCCGTTATCGGGGACAGGGCCTTTGGAAACAATCCGGAGACAGTTTCACGGATGGGACTTGCCTTTATACAGGGAACCCTGGACAAAGGCGTGATTCCTGTGGTAAAGCATTTTCCCGGACACGGTGATACCCTGGTGGATTCCCATACCGAGCTTCCTGTGGTTTCCCACTCAATGGAAAGGCTGGCCGGCTTTGAACTGATCCCCTTTGAGGAGGCGATAAAAAACAGGGCGCCGGCGATAATGAGCGCCCATATACTGCTGGATAAGTTAGACAGAGATTACCCGGCCACATTGTCGGCGCCGGTAATAACCGGGATACTGAGGGAGCGGATGGGGTTTGATGGCGTAGTGGTGTCCGACGACCTGGATATGGGGGCCATTACAGGACTGTACAGCCCCGGTGAGGCTGCGGTAAGGGCAGTAAAGGCAGGGGTTGATATACTGCTTGTAGGCCACAGCAGGGAAGGAATGCTTGAAGTCTTTGACGCGCTGACTAACGCAGTAAAAAGCGGCAACATATCGGAAGAGGTAATTGACAGTGCGGTACTTCGGATACTGACTATGAAGGAAAGGTTTGGGCTGGCAGACAGGTAAATCGCATGTGCAATATGTTATAATATAGTAGGTTATAAAAGAATAATTATTAGAAGAAGGTGATAAACGCCATGAAGATAGGACTTACAGGTCTCCCAACTGCAGGAAAGACCACATTTTTCAACCTGTTGACCCATTCGGATATTGAAACCAGCGCTTTTTCTTCCGGAAAAACCGAAGCCCATATAGGTGTTGCGAAAATTCCCGATGACAGAATCGATTTTCTGTCGTCCGTATACAAACCCAAAAAGACCACCTATGCCACCATGGAACTTACCGATCTGCCGGGTCTGGTCAGGGGTTCAAGCACCGGAATGGGTATCGGCAACCAGTTCCTGGAAGCGGTCCGAAAAGTGGATGCCCTTGTGCAGATAGTCAGAGCCTTTGATGACGATAATGTAGTACATGTGGAAGGAAATATTAACCCCCTGAGGGATATAGATACGATTAATATGGAGCTTTTGTTTGCGGACCTGGGTACAATCGAGACCAGAATAGACAGGATAGAAGCTTCGAAGAAGATTACCGATGTCATGCAGGAGGAGATGGGGGTATTGAAAAAATGCAGGGACGCTCTGGAAGAGGAACTGCCCATATATTCCCTGGATCTGACCGATGAGGAAAAGGAACATCTTAAAACCTTTAACTTCCTTTCGGTGAAACCGATGCTGCTGGTTATAAATATAGATGAAGAGCAGCTGTCCTCGGGGAAGTATTCGCAAAAGGAAGAACTGCATGAGTATTCACGGCAAAAGGGCATGCCCATTATTGAGATTTGTGCCCAGGTGGAGGTGGAGATTGACCACCTTGACGAAGAGGACAAAAAGCTTTTCATGGAGGAAATAGGTATTGGTGAGCCGGGGATAGACAGGCTGGCCAGAACCATATACCAGTATTTCGGTTTGATTTCTTTCCTCACCGCCGGCGAGGATGAAGTCAAGGCATGGACTATAAAGAAAGGAACTACCGCCCACAAGGCCGCAGGAAAAATACATACGGATATAGAAAGGGGCTTCATAAGGGCCGAGGTGGTTAAATATATGGATTTGAAGGAACTGGGCTCCGTACAGAAAGCTAAGGAGAAGGGCCTTTACAGGCTGGAGGGTAAAGAATATATAGTGCAGGACGGGGATATCATTAATTTCAGATTCAATGTATAAACTATAGCAGAGGGAGTCTTTGACGTGAGGGAGATATTGGCACTGGCAACCGGTTTTTTATTGATTATTGTTATGCTTTACAAAAAAGCTCAGATTGGAACGACCATGTTTACAGCATCAATTGTTATGGGTTTACTGGCGGGTTTTGGACCTTTGAAAACCCTGAAAGTTATTTTCGCTTCGATTACAGCAAGGGCAACCATTGAATTGCTTGTAGTGGTAACCATCATAAGTATTCTGAGTTTTATGCTGCAAAAATATGGAATCCTGAACAAGATGGCTGATTCCCTTGAAGACCTGTTTAATAACAACTGGTTTTCATTGATGTTTCTGCCCTTATTGGTAGGGGTTCTGTCCGTCCCCGGAGGAGCGGTTATGTCGGCGCCTGTAGTAGACAGCGTAGGGGACAAGCTGAAACTTGAAAATTTACGAAAATCGGCTATAAACGTCGTTTTCAGGCATATTGTATTCTTTCTGTTTCCTTTTTCTACAACGATGATCCTTACCAGTCAGCTTGCGGGGTTAAGCCCCTATACGATAATAAGGTATAATCTCCCTATGGCATTGGTTTCAATAAGCGCGGGCTATATGTTGTTTGTAAAGGACAGTGTAACCGATGCAAGAGGTGCACAAAGCAAGTCGGATAAAGGGATTATTCATAGAATAGGTGCTGTATTAATGTATACCTCTCCGTTATGGATTGGTATAGTACTTAATCTTGCGTTGGGAATGCCCTTTTATTTGGCCTTGGCTCCGGGCGTTGCAATAGTGTATTTTCTGGGAGGGAAAGAAAAGGAGGACTTTCTGAAAGGAATTGGTCATGGAATAAACTGCAAAATGATTTATGCCGTAGCCGGTATCATGTGCCTCCAGGGTTTTATTAAGCAGATGCCGGCAATCGCCCGGTCGATAAATACCTTATTGGAATCTGGTATGGACATACGGATACTTATCGTGCTTTCAACTGCCGTTGTGGGTTTACTTACAGCAAACAGTACCGCTGTTATGGGAATGCTTCTTCCGCTTTTTATACCTTTGGCTGCGGATATAGGCGCAAAGGCATATATAACATCGCTGATTTTTGTTTCGGGATTCCTTTTCTATTTTATTTCGCCCCTGCATCTGTGCCAGATTTTTACTGCGGAATATTTTGATGTAAACGTTAAGGAGCTCTATAGAGAGTATAGAGTATATTGGCCCGTTCTTGCACTGGCCATGATTATTATGTATGCGTTCATATACCAAATTTGAAGGTCTAAAAAATTTTAACAGTTCAAAAATTTGTCTATAATTGAAGGATTAATTATGTCTGTAAAGAATAATTATATAGATGGGTGTGTCTCCATACATTAATTGAAAGAGGTGATGTGGTATGATAAAAAATTTTGAGCAGTTGCTTCAAAGGGCAAAAATGCAAAATACAATGAAGCTTGCTGTGGCGGCTGCCCAGGATGAAGAGGTGCTTAAGGCTGTCGATGAGGCATACAAGCTTGGGATTGCGCAGCCCATTCTTGTGGGAGACAGGGCAAAGATACAGGAGATAGCGCGGAATTTGGAAATTGATATCACAAAGTTTGATATTGTAGATATACACGATCTGGCGGAAGCAGCCAGACAGGCAGTTTCCCTTGTAAGCAACGGAAAAGCCCATTTTGTAATGAAGGGAATACTGGGCACCGCAGACCTTTTAAAGGCTGTTTTGGATAAGGAGATAGGTTTAAGGGGCAAAAACCTTTTGAGTCATGTGATGGTGTACCAGGTGCCTGCGTACCATAAGCCTATTTACTTAACCGATGGCGGTATGAATATAGCTCCGTCGTTGGAGGATAAGAAGCAGATAATCGAAAACGCCATCCAGGTCTGCAGCGCAATGGGCGTGGAGAAGCCGAAGGTGGCAGCGCTTACGGCGGTTGAAAAGGTAAACGATAAAATGCAGGCAACGGTGGATGCGGCAAAGCTTAAAGAAATGTCGGAAGCGGGCGAATTCGGCAGCGCGATAGTTGATGGACCGCTGTCCTTCGATCTGGCATTCAACGAAGAGGCAGCCCGGCATAAGGGAGTAGAGAGTCCGGTTGCAGGGGATGCGGACGTACTGTTGGTACCTGCCATCGAGGTTGGGAACGGCATAGGCAAATGCATGACATATTTTGCCAATGCGGATTCCGCCGGAGTAGTCATGGGAGCCAAGGCTCCTATAGTGTTGGTATCCAGAGCCGATACACACCAAACAAAGCTTTATTCGATAGCCCTTGGCAGCGTAGTTGCGGGAAAAATATAACTGTGTAATTTCCCGGCGATTAATATATAATTTTGTTTGGGGTTTGGTCTATAAGGTTAAGTATAGATAAACAAACATAATTTGTGAGGGAGTGAGATGATTGAAGAAACTTCTATCAGGCAATGAGGCCATTGCCAGAGGTGCCTACGAAGCAGGGATAACCGTAGCTTCAGCCTATCCCGGTACACCGAGCACCGAAATCCTGGAAAATATCGCACCCTATGAGGAAGTATATGCAGAATGGGCGCCAAATGAAAAGGTAGCCCTTGAGGTGGCAGTGGGAGCATCAATTTCCGGCGCAAGGTCGCTGGCTGCAATGAAGCATGTGGGCGTAAACGTTGCGGCGGACCCGCTCTTTACGGTGGCCTATACAGGGGTTAACGGCGGATTGGTACTCGTATCGGCAGACGATCCTGGTCTTCACAGTTCCCAGAACGAGCAGGACAACAGATATTATGCCAAGTTCGCTAAAGTAGCTATGATAGAACCCAGTGACAGCCAGGAAGCCAAGGATTTTGTGCTGGAAGCGGTTAAACTAAGCGAGGAATTCGACGTTCCTGTGCTGCTCAGGGTGACAACCAGGATATGCCACAGTAAAACGCTGGTTGAGTTTAAAGAAAGACAGGAAGTGGGCATCAAGCATTACGAGCGAAACATGGGCAAGTATATCGCAACGCCCGCAAACGCCAGGAAGCTGCACGTAACGCTTGAGGAAAGGCTTGTAAAGCTGGAGGAGCGAAGCAACAATTCACCGCTTAACTTCTATGAGTGGAACGATAAAAAGACAGGTATAATAACGAGCGGCATAAGCTACCAGTACGCAAAGGAAGTATTTGGGGACAGGGTTTCCTACCTGAAGCTGGGTATGACCTTCCCGCTGCCCAAGAAGATGATAGCAGAATTTGCAAAGCAGGTTGATACTCTTTATGTAATAGAGGAAAATGAGCCATACATTGAAGAAGCCGTCAGGGTACTCGGTTTTGACTGCATCGGCAAGGACAAGATACCCGGTATCTACGAGCTGAACCCGGACATTTTGGAAAGAAGCCTTTTGGGGACTGAGAAAGAGCTTTTGAAAGGTGACAGGCAAATGCCGGGACGACCGCCGGTACTTTGCCCCGGATGCCCTCACAGGGGACTCTTCTTTGCACTAAGCAAAAAGGACGCGGTTGTGACAAGCGATATAGGATGCTATACCTTAGGCGCAATGCCACCGCTTAATTCGGCGGATACCTGCATATGTATGGGAGCCAGCATAAGCGCAGGCCACGGTTTCTATAAAGCCAACGAGAAAAACGGCAGGGACGGAAAAGTATTTGCGGTAATAGGAGACTCCACCTTCTTTCATTCAGGGATGACAGGTCTGGCGGGGGTTGCCTATAATAAGAGCAACGTTACGGTGGTAATTGCCGACAACAGGATAACCGGCATGACCGGCCACCAAGAAAACCCCGGCACCGGTAAAACCTTAAAGGGTGAAGAAGCGATTGCCCTTGACATACCGAAAGTCTGCAATGCGCTTGGCATAGAAAACGTAAAGGTCGTTAATCCCCTTAACTTAAAAGAAATGAGGGGAGCGGTCAATGAAGCCATGAAGGCAACAGAGCCTAATGTAATCGTTACCCAATGGCCATGTGCCCTTATCAAGACCGAGCCGCAGCCGACAGGACACTGCCAGGTCAACCAGGAAAAATGCACACAGTGCTATGCCTGCATGCAGATAGGCTGCCCGGCTATATCCAAACAGGACGGCAATGTTGTTATAGATGATACCATGTGTAACGGATGCGAGCTGTGCACACAGCTATGCGCCTTTAAAGCCATAGAGAAGGTGGGTGAATAATTATGGCAAAGGATGTTAAGAATATTTTATTCGTCGGCGTTGGTGGACAGGGTATTATACTGACCAGCAAGGTTTTATCAACGGCATTGGTTAATGCCGGCTATGACGTCAAGATGTCCGAAGTACACGGAATGGCCCAAAGGGGCGGCAGCGTTACCACCCAGGTAAGATACGGGGAAAAGGTATACTCACCGATAATAGGCAAGGGTCAGGCGGATATCATAGTATCCTTTGAGAGGATGGAAGCCATGAGGATGCTGGAATACCTGAAAAAGGACGGCACCATGGTGGTGAATGACCATGCCATTCCTTCCATGCCCATACTTACGGGTGATGCTGAATACCCGGAAGGGATAACAGACGAGCTTAAGAGCAAGGCAAAGACCATAGTGTTCAAGGCAGCCGAGGTGGCAAGGCAACTGGGCAATCCAAAAACGCAGAACATCGTACTGCTTGGAGCCTTGGTTAAAGCCTTCGGTCTTGAAAGCCTCGACTGGAATAAGGCAATAGAGGAAGAGGTTAAGCCAAGGTTTGTGGAGATAAACAAGAAAGCCCTTCAAAAAGGGATGGAACTGGCAGGCTAGCAAACAAAAGCAAACAAAAGGGACGGTTCTTTTTGTTTCACATACAGGGGGATATTCCCTATATACAAAAAAACAAATAAAAAGAGATGGTTCATTTGAACCATCTCTTTTTATCCCTCCCACCATCGGGTTTAATATACCGTTTCAATCCAGTTTATTATATGTTATGGTGCATTTATCAGTTTGGCAACTTCCTCTTCGGTTTCAACTGCAAGCCATTCTTCTTTTTCAGCATAAAACAATAGCTGACGGGGTAGCATTAAGGCTATTACAAGGATTATTTTTCGGTATTATCTTTTGGTATTATTTGTGATAACATTGCATTAGGAATGGGAATATAATTGCATGGAAAAGGGGAGGGGAGCATTGTGAAGGCTAAAAAATATCTTTGGCTTCCTGCAGGGATTGGCTTAATCTATACCCTGTTTATTTCACTTTTTGCAGCGGATGCATTTTCAGGAGATGCTTTGTTATCCGAAAAAATCGTAGGATTTATTATTCATCTGATGCCGTCGATTGTATCATTAATAATCCTGGCAGTCTCATGGAAAAGCCCTGTAAAAGGCGGTGCTTTATTCATTCTCTTAAGTGTTGTATTTACGCTTTATTTCGGAACATATAAGTCTATACTTAACTTCCTGGTTATTTCATTCCCCTTAGCAGTTATAGGTATATTGTTTATAATCCTTCAGGTTGCCAAAGACAAAAGGATGGCCGGTA
Source organism: uncultured Clostridium sp. (assembly GCA_964625335.1). Lineage (GTDB taxonomy): Bacteria > Bacillota > Clostridia > Ch29 > Ch29 > CAZGUG01. Next base: position 70,417 of record CAZVBE010000005.1, read on the forward strand.
GCAAAAAAGCATAATTGTCTGATGAATGCGGCCGGGATGACCAATCATGAAAATGGAACCGCATTTTTTATGAGCTCTTTTAACTATGAAACCACGGTCGTGTAAGATGGGAGAGGGGGAGCACAAATTGCCGGAATTAGAGATACGAAGGCCAAGGCCCGATGATATTAAAGAGCTAAACCAGTTCTTTAAGATGGTTTTAACGGATACCTTTGCCAAAGAAGGGCTGGCGCACATGACCCAGGAGATTGAGAAGGAAATTAATGATAAAAAAAACATTCTGAATGAAGACATTGAATCAAACGGAGAAAAACGATACTTTCTTATTGCACTGGATAATGGAAAGATTATAGGTACAATTGAATACGGTCCCACAGGACGGTTGATTATTGAGTGCACCGGTGGAGAGCTGGAAGGCGTGGTTGAGGTGGGAACGGTTTTCGTCCACCCGGACTATCAAAGGCAGGGTGTTGGGACATTAATGCTGAATATGATTTACCTGACTTTTATAAATAGAAATATCAAAGAATTCTGTCTGGACAGTGGATATACAAATGCTCAAAGGATATGGAAAAAGAAATTCGGGGAACCCGGCTATATTGTGAAGGATTATTGGGGCAAGGGCTATGACCATATGGTTTGGAGAAAGCATACCGGCGGTCTCCCGATAGTGTTTAGGATATGAAGAAAGGGTGTTTAAGATGGATACCTTTGGATTGGGTCATCGCATTCAAAGTCCCCGAATAGTAGAATCGGTTGAACCGTATCCGAACCGCTGGACTCACCATGTAATTATTCAAAGCCATTCTGATATTGATGAGGAAATCATGGATTGGCTAAACCAGGCATATTTATTTGCCTGCAGGTAACCCGATAAAAGGGGTGGCTTCAAGGATCCGGAGGAGCAATAAAAGAAACGGAACGTGAATGCAAATTGTTCAAGTTGGGAGGAGTATTTACGGAAAAATACGTTTTGATGCAGGAAAAGGAAACACTGCTTATTCCGCTTCTGGGAAAAGCAAAGGAAAATGAAAAGGAAAAGCCTGTACTTATTGACAAAAAGGCGGCTGAAATTGTCAATCAGATTGATTACGACTTCGAATCGTTGAAAGTACCCGAAAAGACAAACATAATGATGTGTATGAGGGCAAAGCTTATTGATAACTTTGTCAGAAATTTTTTTACAGGTGGAAAAGAAGGTGCTGCTCTGCATTTAGGGTGCGGGCTTGACAGCAGGTATGACAGAATCGGGAATGACAGTATTGACTGGTATGACGTAGACTTTAAGGAAGTCATTGATATACGGCGGCATTTTTACAGCGAAACAGACAATTATAGAATGATAGCAACTTCTGTTACATATCCTGATTGGATAGAAAAAATTCCGTCCGGAGAAAAGCATTACATAGTCATAGCAGAAGGCCTGTTTATGTATCTTAAGGAGGATGAAATAAAGAAGTTAATAAACAGGCTGAAAGAGAGGATTGGCAGTTATACCCTGATCTTTGATGCTTTTAGCGTCACTGCCGCAAAAAGAATAAAAGATCACCCGTCGTTAAAGAAAACCGGTGCCATGGTTCACTGGGGTATTAACAATCCTGAAGAACTCGTCAAATGGGGATTGGGGATTCAATTTATAGAAGAAATGTATTTCACAGATAATGTAGAAATCAGAAAACTAAACACCGGTACCAGGCTTGTGTTTAAACTGGCAAACCTGTTTAAGACTGCTAAAACAGCCCATAGGGTATTGGTTTGCAGGATAGGTTGTCAATAAAAAACTGATTTATTGGTTCTGTTAAGATTGAACATGGCAGGGGAAATGTTAAGCTGATTGTTGGCGTAATGAATGGGTTAAGGGAATACACTGCCAGAATTAAGACAATATCCTATGGACTGCCATTTTTGAGATTAATTTTAGAAGTCAGACTAGATCAGTATTTAAACATTGTGCAGAGACAATGAGTCCTATAGAGTCACGATCAGCTACGGCTATCATAAGAATGAGAATCCGCTTTCCAACCTGACCGCGGAAGTGGGAGGCATCATTTAAAAGGTATGTTGCAGCATTAGATATATGATTATGGTTAACGGGTTTAATTTGCACGGGATGGGAGATTATGACATGGTGGAAATCTTGAAAAAACTACAGGGTGGGGATTTGCGTTCGATTGGCAGAGCTAATGAAGTGGTAGGCGACGTTTTGGACAACAGTTCATTATTCGGTCAACTTTTTGACGGGATGTGCAGCAAAGACCCTGTTATACGGATGAGGGCGGCGGATGCTGTCGAGAAGGTAACCCGTTCCAATACCGATTTGCTTGTCCCGTTCAAAAAGAGGTTGATTGAGGAAGTATCGCAAATAGAACAGCAGGAAGTGCGGTGGCATGTCGCACAGATGTTTCCGCGGTTGGATTTGGAAAGAGACGAGCTTGAGCGGGTTTTTCAATTGTTGCTTGAATGGATTAAAGGCAGCAAAAGTAATATAGTAAAGGTCAATTCAATGCAGTCTTTATATGATATTGCGATAATGCATCCGTGTTTATAACAGGCGGTTATTGAGGAGTTGCGTGTTTTAATAACAACCGGAAGACCGTCGGTTGTAAGCCGGGGGAGAAAGCTTCTCAAAAATTTTGAAATACATAATAGGAGAACTATATGAGAAAAATAAATATTGAATGAAAAAATAAACATTAAACAGGGGATGCTTATGTACAGAAAAATAAGTCTGCTATTGATAGTCACAATAATAGTCGCAGGGGCAGGTTGCATAAACCGCCGAACCACGCCCCCCGATGCCAGGCCCGCCCCGGGACAGCAGTCCGGCCTGCCCAAAGAGGACAGGCTGGCAAAGTCCGACCGGGAAGCTGTGGAGGAGAATATTAACGGTTTTAACATAGAAGATGACCTGAAAATTACCCGGACCACACAGAAGGACGGAAAAGCAAAAATATCCGGGCTTACCCGGCAGCAGAGTTCACAGATGGTAAAAAAAGTCGGATCCAAGGAGATGAATACCGTACTCCATGAATATAACACCACCCTGCCCGAAGGAGTAAATGATGCAGTCAGGTATACCGAATATGACTTCTCCTATGATTATTTTCTTGTGACAGCGGAGAACGGTGCGAATATCCGTGAAAACCCTGTGCCCGACGCCGCCGTAGTTGCAAGTGTGGAGAACCTGGACAAGGTGTCACTTTTACAGAGGGTTGACAGTGACGAGCTTCAGGGCTCAAATATATGGTACAGGGTAGGGTTCGCTGATGGCAACCAGATAAATGAAGGCTATCTTCACTCATCGGAAGGCACTCCCAGGACCTTTCGTTTTGGAAGGATGCAGGACGCAGTAAACGAGCTAAGGCAGCAGGTATCCCAGGGTGCCCTGCACTTTGTCAGCAACTATAAAAACCAAAACGGTGCGCCGCCTCAAAAAGGGGAGGCAGCAGTAGACGAGTATGGTTACAGGGTTTATCACAGCGCTCCCGCATACGGGCAGGCAGACACCGGCGGCGACTTCAGGTATATACCCGACGGGATGCTTGTTAGGATACTTGAAGCGACTGATGACCTTTATCATGTCAACGCTCCCACCTTTGGCGGAAATTATTATATACCCAAAAAGTACATTGACGGGGAAGCCACTTTAAACCGGCTGAACCATGTGGTTGTAATAGACAGAAGTCAGCAGAATCAAGCTTCCTTTGAAGTTGGCGAAAACGGTCTGAACTTAATCTCATACACCCTGTCCACTACAGGGATTCCGGGAAATTTCTCCTTTGAGACTACCCTTGGAAGTTATAAGGTCATTGAAAAAAAAGACCGCTTTGAGTATTTAAAAAGCGATACCCAGGATATTGCGGGCTATGCGCCCTTTGCAGTAAGGTTCACCGGCGGAGCCTATATCCACGGCGTTCCGGTGGCATACGAGGAAGAGGACGGGGAGAGGGTAGACCCCGGACCTATTGAATACCTTCATACCATTGGTACATTTCCACGCTCCAATATGTGCGTCCGCAATTATACAAGTCATGCGGAGTTTCTTTATAACTGGTTAGACAGTCAAAACGGTGCCGTTGTTGTTATAGAATAAAAAAATAAAAATCTATTGACATAGATTTAATATCGTAGTAATATATTGAATGAAAGTTCAACCATAAGTTGCGAGGTGGTCTGTTATCTATGGCAAGAAACAAGCAGCAAAATGAAAAGATGAGGGAAGAACGAAAAGAACAAATTCTGTCTAGCGCATTACATCAATTCGCAACCAAAGGTCTTTTTGCAACCAAGATAAAGGATATTGCGGAAGCCGTAGGTATGGCACAGGGCCTTGTATATCATTACTATAAATCAAAGGACGAAATATACATAGAGCTTATAAAGAATGCCCTCGATAAAATGAATATGGCTGTGATCTCACTAAAAGAGACGCCGCTGCCACCCCACGAAAAGATAAAAATGGCCATAGAGCAGCTGCTTCGGACAATTGAAAGCAGCGATGATTTTACGCAAACCTGCCGCTTGATCGCCCATGCAACAAACTCAACGGCAATACCGGATGACGCGAAGAAACTGATTGAGCAAAAACGGGATATACCATACCGGGAGATTGCGAAAATTATAGCCGACGGGCAAAAGGAAGGAACTATCGTTAAGGCTGATCCTGATGGATTGGCAGTGGTATTTTGGACATCCATTAACGGTTTGGCAATTTACAAAGCTACCCGCCAAGGTAATGCTGCCATGCCGGATGCGCGCATACTAATAAATATGTTTGTGAAGGAGAATAGTTATGGAACAAAAAATTAAACGATTTTTAGATGACCGGGGAAGGCTAAAGCAAATACCGTCCAAGAGCAGCGTGCGCCAGGAAGCGTATCGGTATCTGGGCAGCAAATTCGAGGCCGGTATAAAATACACCGAAAAAGAAGTCAATGAGGTGTTGACAAAATGGAGTACCGTTGGAGACTATTTTTTGCTGCGCAGAGGTCTTATAGAGAGCAAGTTTTTAAACAGAGCCGCTGATGGAAGCCAATACTGGAAAAATCCGCCGCAGGAAAATATTTACGTTAAAGAATAGGGGGATATTATGCAGAGTTTAAGAAGCCGTATGTTTATCGGATTTATAAAAAACCGGCATCTTTTCAAATTAAGATTAAAACCCGAAGTGATTGACGAGAATTTTTCGGTTCAAGAATTCCGTAAAAGTGTTGATGAGGTATCAAGAAAATCAAACCGTATCCCCAAAGATATTGAGGTTGTACCAACCAATGTTAAGAACATGTACGCGGAATGGATTATACCTAAAGGTGCACCGGAGGAAAAGGTGATTTTATACACTCACGGGGGTGGATTTATTTCCGGGTCTTGTCTGACGCACCGCGGGCATGTTTCTAAATTTGCGCTGGGAAGCAGGATAAAGGCATTGTTGTTTGATTACAGGCTGGCACCTGAACATCCTTATCCTGCCGCAGTAAATGATTGCGTGACCGCGTATCTTTGGCTTTTGGAGCAGGGATATTTATCATCAGACATAATAGTATGCGGTGAATCTGCTGGGGGGACATTAGCCCTGGCAACGCTTATAGCATTAAGGGACCGGGAGGCTCCCATGCCAAGCGGCGGGGTGTCCATTTCACCGGTTACCGACCTTACCTGCAGTGCCAAGTCATTTACAACCAATGCAAAAAAAGATATAGCCCCGCTTAATTCATGGTCGGTATGGACTAAATACTATATTGGAGATAATGACCCGGGACAGCCGTGGCTGTCGCCGCAAAAGGCAGACCTTAACAGCTTGCCGCCTATTTTGCTGTGTGTCGGGACCAATGAAATACACCTTGATGATACGGTTAATTTTGCTAAAAAAGCTAAAGGCCAGGGCACCGAAACAACACTAATGACCTGGGAAGGTATGGTCCATGCATTTCCAATAATGTCCCCCCTTTTTCCCGAGGCAAAGAAGGCTATGGACGATATTTGCGTATTCATCCGGCAAAGACTTGCAGCTTAAACGAAAAAAGACTTATAGACGGCTCCTTTCTGACATGGCTGTTTAAATCCAGCCGGAAAGGAGCCTGATTTTTAATTGTTTAAAAGCCAAAGAGGGCGTATTTTAAAGCAGCAGGGGGAAATTCGGTTTTTTATGTTTAGCAGGAAATTAGAAACAACCGTAGAATGGTTATTAATGAATCAGAGTATATATGCTTGCTGCTATTATAAGGAGATGTGAAAGAAATTGCAGGTGTTTTTGGAGGCTCTGCTGTTTGGTGGTATTCGTTGTCAACCGGAGCGAATGCGGTGCGGACACGTATTAATTCGCGAGGATTAGGCTGGGTTAACAAATTATCCGGCATTGCGATTACCGGGTTTGGAATAGCCGCTCTGGTAAACGTAATCTAGCATCCATTTTAAAGGAAGGTAAAGGGAATGAGCATCACAAAAGTATTTTGGATTTGACAGACAGGATTGACAAACAGGATAATAAGAAAGCCTTCATATTTTCAACGTCAACCGTTCCTCTGGAATTCATGCACAAAACCCTTAAGGGAAAGCTGATTGAAAAAGGGTTTGATATAATGGGGCATTATTACTGCAAAGATTTTAAAAGAGCGCAGGAGTTTAACCTGAGTATAAAAGAACTTTAATCTATGACAGTATTGGATGTGGAAGAATTGAAAAAATTACTGAAGAACAGAATCATTATATTTACAGGCATACTTGTGGTTGCTGCAACATATGTGTACTCGCAAAACAACCGGATTGAAGCGGAGCACATAAACATAAAAACAGACAAGCTGCCAAAGGAATTGGAAGGTTTAAAAATCGCCCATGTATCGGATGTTCATATTCCCAGAAAAGGTCCGGGCATAAAGAATTTGCTAAAAATACTGAATAAAGAAAACCCCGATATTATTGTGCTTACCGGTGACATTCTTGATAGAAGCGGGGATTTGGACAATCCATATTTCAGTGAACTCTGCAAAGGCCTGGCAGATATTACGGATACCTATGCAGTGACAGGTAACCATGAAGTGCGGAAAAACAGTGCCGGGAAATGGGCAGAAGCATTAGACAGGTATAATGTCAAAGTAGTTGAGAATAGAATTGAAATATATAGAAAAGGCAATTCTATGGTTGCTGTTATGGGCTTGAAGGATAACTGCGGTTATTCACCCGAATATTTTGAAAATATAGAAACGGTAAAGGATACACCTAAAATACTGTTGGCACACAGGCCTGAGCTTTTTGATACATATTATTCAGATTCGCATGACATTAAGCCGGACTTGGTATTTAGCGGGCATGCCCATGGAGGTCAGTTCAGAATACCCTTTATCAATAAGGGGATAGCAGCCCCCAATCAGGGTTTTTTTCCTGAATACACGTCGGGTTTATACACTTCAGACAATGGAGTACAGATGATTGTAAGCAGAGGATTAGGAAATAGCATAATTCCTGTCAGAATAAACAACAGGCCCCATTTGCCCATTATTTACCTAAGAGGTGCATTATAAACTTAAGGGGTTCTTGTTTTTTCTGCTCATGGAGCGGCGGCAAGGATTCATGCCTGGCCTTATACCGGGCCCTTCAGGGCGGAGGCCGCCCCCGTTTACTTTTCACCATGCTGACAGAAGGAGGCGAAAGGTCACGTTCTCACGGCCTCCATGTCACGATAATCAGGAGACAGGCAATGGCATTAGGGATTCCTGTGGTTACCCGTTCGGCGACATGGGACGATTATGAAAAAATTTTTGGAAGGTGAATTCCACACTGTTGTAACCGACGGGCCTATATTCTCCTGTGCGTTGGATTTGAATTTTAATGGGCAGTATTTCTATGACGGCTGTTGGTTCCAGGATGTTTCAATACGGGATATTACGTGTTATGGTTCTGGAAAGCCATGATGAATATTAAGGAGGAGGTAAAAAGATGGACTATAGTCAGGTTGTTCAAAGGATTGCCGCATGCGGGTTGGACTGTAGCCGGTGTGCAGATTACGAGAACGGAGAAATCAGGGTATTAAGTGCAAGGTTATTAGGACTCCTGGCGGGTTACGAAAGACTGGCCGGCATTAAATCACAATCAAACCCAGCCCTTATGGGATACGATAAGTTCAAAGAGGTACTGAATATATTTGCGGGAGCATCCTGCGGCGGGTGCAGAAGTGAAAAGGTCAGATGCCCTATCGTTTGCCACGCTAAGATATGCCATAAAGATAAAAGAGTTGATTTTTGCTTCCAATGTGATGAGTATCCCTGCAGCAAACAATTTGATGGTAAATTACGGGAAAGATGGATGGAAAAGAACGACCGGATGAAGAAAATAGGTGTTATTGGCTATTACATGGAACAGAGCAAACTGCCGAGGTATTAATTGATTTAATGCCGTGCCCGGCAATGAAGCAAATTATTTTTCGCCTGAATTGGTATTCTTTTTAAAAGAGAAGCGTAATACGCGAAGTCACGCCTTCCTTTGTCGGTAATGAAATATATAATAGTAAGGGGAGATGTGAATGAAAGCTTATCTGTCCGGTGCAATAAATATTGCAGTTACGGTATTAAGCCTGTTTTACACTTTTATAGCTGCAGCATATATTTATACCAGCCTTATTCCCAGCAAAGCAATGAGTGTCATCGGGAAGCCTGGTGCTATGGAAGCCCTGCAGTTTCTGATTCTTTTTAGCTCTACAGTCTATTATCACAAATCTAACAAGCCAAGGATGAGATTAATTTCGTCGATAGGTTGTATTAGTATGGTTATAGTTCTATTAATTATATACTGACATATATAAGCACCGTAAGTCGGCAAAGGGGGATATTAAATGAAGGATGCCGCTAATATAAAAGAAATAATACTGAGCATGGGAGCCGATCTTTGCGGTATTGCGCCTGTAGAAAGGTTTGACAATGCGCCGGAGGGGTTTAAACCTGCGGACATCTATGAGGGCTGCATGTCTGTTATCGTTTTTGCCAAAGGGGTTCCCGCTGGAAGTTTGGATATACCCGGCTGTATTCCGTATACCTATGTTAACAACATATTAACCCGGCAAGTTGATGAGTTGGGCATATCAATATCGTTGAAACTGGAAGCCATGGGGATAAAGGCTGTTCCTATTCCGTCGGATGACCCTTACGATTATTGGGAGGCAGAGAATTCATATGGCAGAGCCATATTTTCCATGAGACATGCAGGGTACCTTGCGGGATTAGGGGTACTGGGTAAGAATACACTGCTCATTAACAAGGATTTCGGGAATATGATACAGATCGGTGCAGTGTTGGTTGATATAGAGCTTGAAGGCGATCCTTTGGCTGAATACGAAGTATGTCCGCCTGCTTGCAGCCTATGTGTTGATTCATGCCCTGTAAAAGCATTAGATGGAGGGACTGTAAATCAAAAACTGTGTCGGCCTCTATCCAACTACAGGAATGAAAAGGGGTATATTTTGAAGAAATGCAATTATTGCAGAAGGGTTTGCCCAAATAGGTTGGGACTTAAGCGGCGGTTTGTGGATTAATCGGGGGAGTATGACAATGACAGGTAAAAACAGCTTTAAAAATGAAGGTACTCTTCGAAATACGTGAAGTTTCGGCCGGGGATTTGCCCCATATTCTGTCGCTGTATTCCCAGCCTGAAATGGACGATGGGGAAATTCTTCCATTGGAACGGGCTGAGGCAATATTCCAAAAAATGCAGAGTTATCCTGATTATAAGGTATTTGCAGCGGTTTCAGGAGGGGAGATTGTCGGGACCTTTGCCCTGCTTATTATGGACAATCTTGCCCCCATGGGGACACCTTCCGGCGTGGTGGAAGACGTTGTGGTACATAAGGAGCTGCAGGGCCAGGGTAACGGTTTTGCAGTTTCATAATATAACATTGGCAAAATGTATGCGGTTTATTATATTATGTGAGTACCAGCAAAAATTAGCGGAACAAAAATGATTTGAGAAGCGTCAAATAAATGTTAACCGCCGGAGAGGAAATGAATCAGAAAGAGGTGAAATATTATCATATCTGTTACATTGTTAATTGTACCTGTGGTTATTCTGCTAATTATTCTGTTAGTCGCAGGGATAAGGGGCGGATCAAGTGAAGGAGGGGAAGATGTGATTAAAAATGTATATTTGTACCTGGTGTTGTTTGCCACACTGATGATGACCATAGGCGGAAGCGTAGGGGTATTTATGGCTGCTGCGGACATTATTGCACCGGCATATTACTACCAGTCCTTTGAGGATTATAAACGCTGGGGCGGACCGGAAAGGCCCACAGTCGAGGGAGAAGGAGTTGGGCAGCCGGAACTTACCGAAGCGGAGCTCAGAGAAAACTATGATAATATGGTACGGCAGGAAAGGGAACGGCAGGTAGAAAGGGCCAAGAATAATCTTATAAAGAGTTTCGGGTGGATAGCCATACCCTTGCCGGTATTTATCTATTTTCAACGGCGTTTGGCCAGGAAGGAAGCCTGAAGATAACAAGGCGAAAATATAAAAGAGTGCCGGGAACAGTCTCCCGGCACTCTTTTTCTGACAAGCGTTAAAGAGGTTATACAATTCTTATGGCAAATTCTTTGCAGGCGGCGCTGCAATAGCCGCAGGTGAGGCACTTTTCCTCCTGTATATAAGCTATCTTTTTTTCTTCATCAAATTCTATAGCATAGTTGGGGCAGGCTGTAACACAGTTTTTACAACCCTTGCAAAGATGGCTGAATATCTGATACCTCTTGGAATATCCTTTTACGGTAGGGGTTTTTTCCGGATCGTAGGTGCCGTCAAAGTAAGCCACGTTGAAGTCGACCTCCTGGGTATTAATCATACCCATGGCAATGGAATGGTAGCCCTCCAGGCTTCTCGCAAAATCAACGCTTTCCAAATAATCTTCAATCAGGTTTCCGCCGGCTAAAACCTTCATAAGATATATACCCTTGCCGGCGGCATTATTTTCTATAATGGCCTGCTGCATTTCTTCGATAGTTCCGTCCAGTAATCCCGTTCCTGCCTTGTTTATTAGGGGGAACATTATATCCATGTCCTGCCTGGTTGCGGTGAGCTTGGCTACCTGGACATTATGGGTGGATATTCCCATAGCCCTTATCAAGCCTTTGGCCTTATAATCCTTCATGCATTCTATGGCTCCCGCCCTTTCATCAAAAACCTGTGTTCCAATTCTGGCGGCGTGAAGCAGGAAAATATCCACATAATCGACGCCCAACTGTTCAAGGGCCTCGTTTATTGCCTTTTCCATGCCGTCATAATCGGATGCAGCAGACTTGGACGCTATGACGGGACGGATTCCCGTTGTTTTAAGTGCTTCCCTTATAGGTGCATAGGTCTGATACATCTGAGCCGTGTCTATAAAGTTTATACCTTTTTCCAGCACGGCCTCAACTAATCTTATGCAATCCTCAAGGGGCATATTTTTTTGAAGCGGGCCCATGGGCAGTGCGCCGAAACACAGTTCGGTTACCTCAATGCCCGTATTGCCCAAAATGTTGGTTTTCATTATATGTCTCTCCTTTTCATACTTATTGTCCTTATTATACTATTCTGCCTGGCTTTCTATTTTCCTGTCAGAATTACTGAGAAAGTATTGACGGGAAAAGAATACTATGCTAAAATATGACTAAACAGTCATATGACTAAATAGTCACATGACTGGAAGGTCACATACTATGAAGCAGATGAAGCTAAAGAGGAGGAATAAGGATGCCTAAGGATACATTTTCAAATCTTCCTGAGGAGAAAAAACAAAGGATACTGGAGGCGGCCATCGATGAGTTTGCAGAGTATTCCTTCGAAACGGCAAGTATAACAAGGATAACGGAAGCTGCCGGCATAGCCAAGGGGAGTTTCTACCAGTATTTTGACGGTAAGGGCGACATCTTCAAGCATATATTTGATATTTCCGGTATCAGGAAAATGGAGTATATGAGACATCTATTGAGGGATATGGATAGTTTGACTTTTTTCGAGCTTTTCAGGCAACTGTATATAGCGGGCATAAAATTTGCCAGGGATAATCCAAAGCTTCATGCAATTGCCGATGGTTTTGTGAAAAACGCAAGTCCCGCCTTAAAAAATGAGGTACTTGGCAAGGCTATACCCAAGAGCAATGAATTCATCGAGGACCTGCTGACAAGAGGAATTGGGAGGAAGGAAATAGACCCGGATATAGATGTCAAGCTGATTGCATTTATACTGACAAGTTTAAGCATTACCTTAAGCGAGTACTTCATCCGGGATGTAAAGGCAGAAGACGATATGGAAATACTGGTGATGGTGGATAAAATGCTGTCCATGATAGAAAACGGTATCAAATACAAAGGGGAGTGAATTAATGCTGAAGGTAAGGGAGCTTTTTCATTCATATACCAATGATAACAGATACGCGGTAGAAGGGATTAGCTTTGAAATACGGGAAGGGGAGATATTCGGTTTTCTCGGTCCAAACGGAGCGGGCAAGTCAACCACTCAGAAGATACTTACAGGGCTTTTACCACTGCAAAAAGGCCAGGCAGCAATAGCGGGTACAGATGTCAGGAAACCGACCTCAGGTTTTTATAATCTGATCGGGGTTTCCTTTGAACAACCAAATCTTTATAAAAAGCTGACCGGGTATGAAAATCTTGATTTTTATAGAAGGATGTACAGCGTGCCCACCAATGAGCCTATGGAGCTTTTAAGGATGATGGGCCTTGAAAATGCAGCCAACAAGAGGGCGGGAGATTATTCGAAGGGTATGCAGCAGAGGCTTGTGCTGGCAAGGTCCCTTGTTAACAAACCAAGGATGTGGTTTCTGGATGAGCCCACATCCGGGCTGGACCCGGCCACCGCAAGTGAGGTTAAGGAAATGATAAAAAATAAGCAGCATGAGGGTGTAACCGTGTTTCTTACAACCCATAACATGCAGACAGCCGATGAGCTCTGTGACAGGGTGGCCTTTATTAACGAGGGCAGAATAGTGCTTATTGATTCCCCAAGGAATTTAAAGCTTAAGTATGGTGAGAAGCTGATTATTGTGGAATACAGGGAAAATGGCGACCTCAAGCGACAGAGGCTTTCCATGACCGAAGGCGGCGATAAGGCAAGGCTGAATAAACTGTTCCAGGACGACAGCATAGAGATAGAAACCGTGCATTCACAGGAAGCTACCCTGGAGGAGATATTCATAAAGATTACCGGCAGGAGGTTGAAATAGATGCCTGGCAGGCTGAAAGGACTTATACTGAAGGACTTGAAGAATGTCTCAAGGAACTACTATTTTGTGGTTATAACAGCCCTTGCCTTACTATTTGTGGTGGCTATATATTTTTTCATACCCGCCGATATGGAAATTAAGCCGGATGCCTTTTATTACAATGAATACAGCGGTGAAATGAGAAAAGCCCTTGACAATATTTTTACCGAGGAAGAGCTTGGGTCGGATAAGATGCATATAGTAGATTCAAGGGACGAAGTGCTGGAGGGTCTTAAGGGTTCCATTAACAGTATCGGTATAGTGGTTAAGAAGGGGAATGACAGACCTGTGGTGGAGATGGTTTTCCAGGGCTTTGAAAACCAGGCTTTGCGAAATATTCTGAAGGTTTCAATACAGGATAATCTTAACAGCATGGTAAAGGAAAACGCCGATTTTGAAACTATGCAATTGAAGCAGCATCTGGATATCAGGGATATTCCCTCAAACAAGAATATGCTGCCGGTTTTCCTGATGTCCGAGGCAGCTATGGTGGGTTTTGTGCTGATAGCCGCCCTTGTATTCATGGAGAAGGAAGAAGGGTCGGTTACCGCGTACAACGTTACGCCGGGAAGAGTTCCCGAGTATATTGCCTCCAAGATAATTGTCATGAACCTGCTGGGGTGGAGCTATTCCCTTATGATGACATTGCCGGTAGCAGGGCGGGGGGCCAATTATATGCACCTCTTCCTGATAATCGGAGTGGCAGGCATATTTACCGCATCCCTTGGGCTTATTACCTCAAGCTTTTTTCAGAATATATCCCAGTCAATAATATGGCTTGTTGTTATTAATCTGGTTCTCGGGCTGCCGATGGTTTCCTATTTTGTGCCCAGTTTCGCACCGTTTTATGTGAAAATGATGCCTACCTATCCACTGTTGTTTGGGATCAGGGAAGCAGTCTTTCCGACGGGCAATACGCAGATAATATCAAACGCCCTGCTGGTTTTGACAGCGGCAGGTGCCTTGTCATATATCATTGCCACTTACGCCTACAGGGCGAACATGTTCAGGGATTAGGAGGTATAGGCCATATGAGGAGAATTATTTCAATATTCGGAAGGGACCTTTCGAGCAGCATAAGGGATAATCTTTTGCTCTACGCCATGCTGGCTCCCATTCTTCTGGCCCTGGGGCTCAGACTGTTTATTCCGGGCGCCCAGTCGGCTTCACTGCAGTTTGCATTGATGGAGGATACTGAAAGCGCTGTAATTGAAGAATTCGAAAGATACGGCAGCGTACAGTTGTATGAGACTATGGACCAGCTTACAGACAGGGTAAATGATATGGATGATGTGGCAGGTATAGCCGGGGACACCAATGGAGGGTTTCGGATAATACTCGAGGGCAACGAAGGCCATGATACCCGGATGATACCCCATAGAATTTTAAGGGATATGCTGGAGGAAACGAAGTACCCGGTGGATTTTGAGACAAGCGAGATCGGAGTGTTCAGGTCCCCCACTGCCAGCTATGGAGCGATAATGCTGGCTCTTACATGCATTATGCTGGGGGGAATGGTGATAGGTTTCAATATAATAGAGGAAAAGGAAAACGGTACTCTCAAGGCATTGGCGGTTTCTCCGATGACGGGCCTGGAATTTGTTGCAGGGAGAAGTATTATAGGAATAGTGCTGCCGGTTATTCAAATCTATATAATGCTGTGGATACTGGATATAACCGATGTGGATATGCTAATGGTGTTTGCGGCAACCCTTGCCGGTACCTTTACAGGGGTCCTGGTGGGGTTTATAATAGGCGTTATAAGCAGCAACCAGATTGCCGGAATTGCAAATCTTAAGGCGGTGTTCATATTTGTTCTGGTACCGCCTATTGCCAGTCTTATTCTGCCCCAGGGAAAGCATTACCTCCTGTACTGGGCGCCCACTTATTGGTCCTTTACAGCATTCAGGGGAGTGGTTTTTAAAACGGCTACATGGGAACAGATGGGAGTATTTATTGCGGGAATGATTGTTACAACAGCCCTGGCCTTTGTGCTTATGAAAAGCAGGGTTAAAGGCGGTTTGACATAAATCCGGTATTTGCCGGATAGCTTTTACGGATACTGCGCCCTGCCAGGCATAAGTAATATTTGTTTCACAGCATCAGTATATGGGTATGTGTTACAATGAGGTTATTTATAAATTTTGGATAAATTTATGAAACAAATTTACTATTGTACCGTCTAACAGTAGAAGGTAAAATTAATGCAGGCTACTAATTTATGGATGATAGGTGGGGGAAGAACATGTTTAAGAGAACTATTGTGTTATTAATAATAACTGCTTTTCTGACAGGATGCAGTACAGAAATAGAAAATCCACCTGAACCGCCCAAGGAAACGGGGTCGGTTTCAGATAAAGAGCAGGAAGCCCGTGAGGTGTCCAATGAACAAAACCCGGCCCAGGAAAACCAAAACGAAGATTGGGTTATGGTCCCGGTTGGGGAACAATCCGGGGAGACCCAGGACAAACAGCAGACGTCGGCCGGTGTTTTGATAAATCAGGAGCAGGCGGTAAGGATGTTTTTGGATGCCTGGGAACAAAACGACCTGGAGAAAATGAATATGCTGACCTTTGATCCCCTTGAGGATTTTTTCAGGCATTCGGATGTAAGTTTTGCCACTTATGGATATCTGGACCGGGGCGATTTGGGGGCGTTTGTGCGGGACGGCCTGGGAAGGCTGAAAGCACATGATATAGAAAGCCTCACCAACGTACAAATAGAAAACCTCCTTCCGAACGGGGATAAGCTCACAGCCAGTTTGAGCAACACCTTAAATATTAATTTCTCGTTGATACTGGATCGGAATATGTGGAAGCTGAGATCGATGCAGGCCTTGGCCTATGGATTTGGAGAAGCCATACCGCAGGATTGGGACAGCTTAGGACAAACCGTAGTAGTAGAAATAAAAGATATGAACGATAACGGTTATTACGAACTGCTCACCATGGGACTTTGGAACGAATGGGAAGAGGTTGGACCGGAGCCGTCAAGCGCCATAGGTATATATACATACATAAATGGTCAACTCAACAAGCTTTACTACAGAGATATATTAAACAGGCTGGAGAGCGAAAGGGTTGTAATAGAAGGGGGAATGGGCAGACTTACCGAAAACCCCTCCTTTACACTGGTATTTGTGGAAAAGACAGCCGAGGATACCCTGACGGTTGCGGACAGCTTTGAGGTGGAATACTTTATAAGCCTGTACGATTTTAACGGAGGAAATCTAGAAAAAATCGGAGATATTGATTGGAAAAATGCAGTGTCCAAAGTAGTGGGAAGAAGAATTACACCTGAATGGGTGGAGCTTTTGGGGGTGAAGCAGTTAAAGGAAAATGCCCCTGAAAGCCTGGTTTTAAGGGTAGGGCTTACGGATAGCACGGCGGATGACGATGATTTCCGGATGAACGAGGGAATATTTGTTATTACTGACAATGGTGGAGATTGGGATACCGACTGGTATCATATTGGCACATACGGAGAGTACCATACGGTGGTAATGGAACAAACCGATGCCAACGCCGGTGCCGTAAGATTGTACTATATAGAGGATGCTTTTGATGAAGCTGCCGGGGGAAGCGTATTTGAGGTATTCTACGATGGTAAGAGGTGGCACGAGAACAAACTGTTTTCCAGTAAACTTGATATTAAAGCAGCCGGAGATATGGACGGAGACGGAGTTAACGAATTTTTAGTGCTGGATCGGGCATCTTTGCAAATACGATCAGGGGATGGGGAAGTGTTGTGGGACGTAAACCTTCCGGCTGCCACGAAGGAGGTCCCCCATGCCTGGATAGGTGTTGCAGAAGGAAAGCAGAGGGTTGTTGCCGCACTACACATGGGAGATTATACAGACTGGACCAGCCAGATAAATATATGGGAAGGACAGGACTTTAAGCTTGAACATTCCTGGAGCAGTGAGCCGTTAGGGACTGACGGAATATCCGCAATGAGGGTTTGGGATATGAACGGTGATGGAAAGACCGAGATACTGGTTAATTTCTCGAACGACTATTTGCAGCCTGGTGAATTTTTTAAGATATTTGAGCCGTGAGGCTCTTTTTTTTGCCCGAAATTACCACAAGGTAAGAAGGCACAAATATAGAATATATAATTTATGGGTTTATGTTAACCAAAACAAAAAAATGAAGAAGGGATGGTAGAATGGGGGTAATAAGAAAAATTGTATTAGGTGTAGTTATGGTCTTTGCCATAACGGTTGCGGGAGGGGGTCTGGCTGAGGCAAGCCAGGGACATATTGTTTCACCTGGGGATACATATTGGAAAATAAGCCAGTGGTATGAAGTAAACCTGAACGTGTTGCTGGACGCAAACCGAGCCAATGGAAACTCTGTTTTGTATGTGGGGCAGAGGGTAACAATACCGGCAGCGGGTACAGGTTACACAGTCAAATCCGGGGATACATACTGGAAGATAAGCCAGAAAATGAACATAGACATGAATGAGCTGTTGACACTGAATGGATCAGGGGCTGCCCTTAATATAGGACAGCAGATAAAGCTTCCCGGGGTAGTTAAAAGGCATACCGTCAAACAGGGTGATACCTTTTGGATAGTGAGCAATGCCTATGGTATCGGCATCAATAGTTTGATGAAGGCAAACGATGCTTCGTCGGGTACCGTGCTGTACCCGGGTATGGTTTTGTTTATACCTCCGGCGGCCAAAGGCCAGGGAGTACCCACTCCGCCGCCCGATAAGGATCAGACACCGCCGCCGTCAGGGCAAAAACCGTATGTCACATATATTGACCATACGGTACAGAAAGGCGATGATTTCTGGTCCCTGGGGATAAAATACGGCGTACCCTATAGGGAAATATTGGATGCCAATAGTCTGAGGGAGAGTTCGGTAATCTATATCGGGCAAAAGTTAAAAATTCCGGTACATCACATTCCTATTAAACCCGTTCCCGGACCTGAGTTCGGAGAATTGCTGGACTGGTGGACCGAGGCTCAGTATGTATGGCCCATAGGAACAGACGCAAAGATTACTGATTTTTATACAGGAGCTTCATGGAACGCCAGGAGAACGGTCGGAGCCAACCATGCGGATGTTGAGCCATTAACGGCCAGGGATACTGAAACCATGAAGAAGGTATGGGGCGGTTCCTGGAGCTGGGCAACCCGGCCTGTAATAATTGAGGTAAAGGGCAGGAGAATAGCCGCTTCAGCCAGTGCAATGCCCCATGACATACAGCATATCCAGAGTAACGGCTTTACCGGTCACTTTGACGTTCATTTTTATAACAGTACAAGGCATGTGGACGGTACGGCATCTCAGGAGCATCAGCGGGATGTTAAGATTGCAGCAGGAAAATAAAAAACCCATAATAGGACAAAATGGGAAAAATCACCAATTATATAGTATTTGGTGATTTTTTCTGTAGTTTTTTATATGGGACTTCCATGTAGAAGGACAATATTATATAATTACATAAGTTAGGGATAGGTAGGGGTTTACATGAAGGGGTTCAGAGAGATTGAATGCAAGGCCAAAATGCATGTCTTGTTTCTGCTTCTTTCTTCACTGTTCATAGTCCTTTTGCTGTATTCTGACATAGCACAAAACACAAAAAGGCTGTGGACTATAGGAATTATAGCAGTCTTTGTGTTCTGTTTATTCCAGATAAACAGGTGTTTTTCCTATCTGTTTCAGAATTTGATTATCGATGAGCTTACAAAAGTATATAATTATAGATATTTTATTATAAGGCTTGAAGAGGAAATGGACAGGGCCAGGAGATATGATCGGTCTATGGTATTGGCGTTTATAGACTGCGATAACTTTAAGTCCTATAACGATAAATACGGGCACCTGGAAGGCAATATAGCGCTGGAAAAGGTAGGCCGCATGCTGAAACAAAATACAAGGGCGTACGACATTGTTGCCAGGTTTGGCGGGGATGAATTCGCCGTTATCCTGCCCGAGATCGATCTGGCCAGTGCAAGGGTTGTGATGGACCGGGCTTCAAATGCAATAGAGCGGACGGTATACAAGACCCAGCCGGGAGAAGTGACCATGAGCATCAGCCTTATAAATTACGGCGGTGAGGATATCAATACCTTCCTTGAAAGGGCGGATGCGGTTCTTTACAGGGCTAAACGAAACAAGAAAAAGAGAATGATAGAACAGAGAGCATAAAAAAGACTGCCCGGGGCAGTCTTTTATATACACCACGCCAGTATTTCCACAGCGCTGTTTTCCACAAGGGTTTTACCGTATTCCCTCAGAAATATTTCCGCCGTTTTGCACCGGAAGCCGTATTCCTCAGCTACGGTCTCAACTGAAATATTGGGATGCGTGTCATAGGGCTTAAGAACAAGATAATAGGTATCTTCATGCCTGTAAGCCGAACTGTCCCCTCTGTAAGTGTCTATAATTCTTTTACTAAGGCCGATAATATCCTCAAGATCGTCGAAGCAGTAGCATATTTCCTTCGGTTTGGTTGATTTTTTTGTATCGGCGCCTTTAATGAATTTGCCGGGGCCGGGTTTTAACATCTGTCGGTTTCTGTATTTGGTTATTATAATTACGAAGGTGTCCCTTGAGTTTGGGATAGCCTCCACAATTAACTGTTCATCCTTAACTTCAAAGCCCTGTTCTACATAGGCCTGATATAGTATATCCCAGAATAGTTCCTGTGCCTTTGGACTATTATAAACCAAGTCATCCATATCAATATTTCTCGCCTCAAGGTCAATCGAGTTGATGGTTATTTTTACTTTATAATCGCTGATCTTTTCAATTTTCATAACGCATCATCTCCATTTTATATAGTTAATATTATAATATAATTATTGGTTGCGGTTGTAAAGAGCCGTAGAGCAATAAAGTATTAGAAATATAGGGGGATTGTGGCATAATCTTTTTTTGGTATATAATAATATTATTCATTCTAATATATATGCGGTACAGTATATGGGAATACTGGGCAGGTAAAAAATGGGGCAGGTGAGAAAAATGAAAAAGGATAAAAAACTTTCGGTTACAAAGGTGTTTACTATGGACTGTGCCCACAGGCTGAGAGATTATGACGGTAAATGTGCAAACCTTCACGGGCATACATACAGACTGGAAATTACCGTTACAGGACCTGTGGATGACAGGGGAATGATAGTGGACTTCGGGGATTTAAAGACCCTTGTGGACCGGCTTGTTATTAGCCGGATTGACCACCGCTGTCTGAACGATATAATGGAAGCCAATCCAACGGCGGAAAATATGTGCCGTGTGATATGGGATATCCTTGAAGAGCCGGTGGAAGAATGGGGATGCATCCTCAGGAGAATTGTATTATGGGAAACCCCTACCAGCTGCTGCACCCTTGAAGGGGAGGACTGATATGAAGGTTAATGAAATATTTTTTTCTATCCAGGGTGAGGGCCTGCAGACGGGCTACCCTACGGTTTTTGTTAGATTTACCGGCTGTAATTTAAGATGCGGCTATTGCGATACATCCTATGCCTATTATGAAGGCGTCGAAATGTCGGTGGAACAGGTGGTTTCAAGGGTAAAAGGGTATGGATGCAAACGGGTTTGCCTGACCGGAGGAGAACCACTGCTCCAGCCGGATTTTCAGGGTTTACTTACTGCTCTGAAAGGATACACAGTAAGCATTGAGACCAACGGCTCTATCCCCCTGAACAGGTTTTGCCTGCTTGCCGGGCAGACATATGTTTTGGACATAAAATCCCCTTCCTCGGGTCAGTTGGGGGAAATGTATCTGCCCAACCTGGCGTTTTTAAGGGACGAGGATGAAATAAAGTTTGTGTTGGGGGACAGGGAGGATTATCTGTGGTGCAGGGGATTTCTGAGTCAGTATTATAAAAGGGGCAACATTACCCTTTCCCCGGTATTTGGAAAAATTGATCCTGAATTGATGGTAGAATGGATTTTGGAAGACAGGCTGGAGGTCAGGTTTCAGTTGCAGCTTCATAAACTGATTTATGACCCGGAAAGAAGAGGTGTTTGATATGTCAGAAAGATTGGAACAGGCGGTAAAGGCTATTCTGGAGGAAATAGGGGAGGACGTTAACAGGGAAGGGCTGGCAGATACGCCGGCTAGGGTTGCCAGGATGTATAAGGAGTTGTTTGGCGGCGTAGGTATAGACCCGGCTTCGGTGCTAAACGCTGAGTTTGAAGAAGGTTTTAACGAATTGGTGATAGTCAGGGATATTCCCTTTTATTCAATGTGCGAGCATCACCTTATACCCTTTTTTGGACATGCCCATATAGGATATGTACCCAGCGGCAAAGTTTCAGGCTTAAGCAAGCTGGCACGGCTTGTGGAGGTGGTCAGCAGGAGGCCACAGCTGCAGGAAAGGATGGTAAGCACCATTGCGGATGTATTGTACAAAGAGCTTGACCCGCAGGGAGTGATGGTTGTTATAGAAGCGGAACACCTGTGTATGACCATGAGGGGCGTTAAAAAGCCCGGAACCGTTACGGTGACATCAGCCATAAGGGGTATATTTGATGAGGATTCCAGCCTGAGGGCAGAATTTCTTTCACTGATAGGGAGGCGAAGGGATTGAAAAGGGCGGTTGTTCTTCTTTCGGGCGGTTTGGACAGCACCACTTGCATGGCCGCTGCCCACAATGAGGGTTGTGAGCTTTATCCGGTGTCCTTCGACTATGGACAAAGGCACATAAGGGAGCTTGAATGCGCCGGCAGGATAGCGGAATACTATAAAGCGAAGGCTCACAAAGTGTTTAAAATTGCATATGTGGAGGGCAATGCCCTTACCGACGGCAGCGTTGATGTGCCGGATTATGCCGGCGACGGAAACATACCGGCAACCTATGTGCCTGCGCGGAATATACTGTTTCTAAGTTATGCCGCCGGCTATGCCGAGAGCGTACAGGCCGATTATATTTATATCGGCGTCAGCGCAGTAGATTACAGTGGATATCCCGACTGCAGGCCGGAATTCATAGAGGCCTTTCAAAGGGTTCTGGATATAGGCACCAAAAGGGGTGTGGAAGGACCCCGATTAGAGATTGTTACCCCAATAATAAACCTGAGCAAGGCGGGGACCATTGTTCTAGGCAGTGATCTGGGAGCGCCCTATCATCTTACCACCAGCTGCTACAGGGGCGGGGAAAAAGCCTGCGGTGTCTGTGACAGCTGTGTTTTAAGGCTGAAAGGCTTCAAAGGGGCGGGTCTTCCGGACCCGATAGAATACAAATAAAAAAGCTAAAGCATCTAATACTTTAGCTTTTTATCAGTTAGCGGCCGTATTGCATAAGGAGGGGGATTATTGAATACGGGCCGCTCCCTGCTTGCTGACGTCCACATACTTTAATTCCCAGTTTAACGACCTTTCATATAGGAAGCTTTGCAAACTGGGCAGGAAATTGTGTTCATTTGCATCAACCATGGCTATCAGTGTTGACCCTGCCCCGCTTAAAAACACTCCCCGGGCACCGGCGTTGTATGCCTTGGCAAAAACTTCCTCCATGCCCGGGATGAGTTTTTCCCTGTAGGGCTGGTGAAGCCTGTCCTGGACAGCATACCTGAGAAGCTCGGGCCGGTTGGATGTAAGGGCTGCCACCATAAGGGCAGCACGGCTTACATTGAAAACCGCATCTTTAATATCCACCTGTTTGGGCACGACTTCACGGGCCTTTGAGGTGGGCAGCGTGAAATCGGGAACCATCATAAGCATACGCATTTTTTCAGGAAAGTCCATCTTTATATACCCCACTGCAGAGGCATCCTGGGCATACGAAAGGGTCATACCGCCAATAAGGGCAGGCACTATATTGTCGGGATGCCCTTCAATCTCTGTGCCCAGCTCTATTATTTCATCCAGTCCAAGCCTGTCTCCTGCAAGTGCGTTTGCCAACATAATGCCCGCAGCGGTGCTTGCAGCGCTGCTTCCTAATCCCTTTTCAACGGGGATTTCATTATAGGATGTGATTTTCAGCCCGGTTGGAGAATACCCCGCAAGCCTGAAAACCCGTTCCATAGCTTTGTATATAAGATTGGTACTGTTGTTTTGTATAAGCCCGGCATCCCGACCAAAGGTTTCTATTACGAGACCCTCGGGCATAATTTCCGCTTCAACGGTATTATAAATCTCCAGTGCGATGCCCATACAGTCGTAGCCTGGTCCCATATTGGCAGAGGTGGCCGGGACTTTAACCCTAATCATTTTTTCCACCGCCTATATAGCCATCCATTATATCCAGCAGAGAATTGTAATGGGCAGGCAGGGTAATGGGACCTTTGCTTGAACTTACGGCGATATCCGGGTCCTTAAGTCCACTTCCGGTAAGAATACATACTACCGTGGAGCCGGCCTTAATACAGCCTTCTCCGGCAAGCTTTATCAGACCGGCAACAGAAGCACAGGAAGCCGGTTCGGCGAAAATACCTTCACCGGAAGCCAGCAGTTTGTATGCGTTCATTATTTCCCGGTCGGTTATCTTATCGATACGTCCATTGGATTCCGACGCTGCCTTTTCTGCGCCCTTCCAGCCGGCGGGGTTGCCTATGCGTATTGCCGTTGCCACCGTATCAGGGTTATTGATTATCCTTCCCTCTACAATAGGCGCGGAGCCGGCGGCCTGGAAGCCGAGCATTGCCGGAAGCATACCGGCAATTCCGCTTTGCATATATTCCTTAAAGCCCTTCCAGTAGGCTGTAATATTTCCGGCATTGCCCACCGGTATGGCCAGATAGTCTGGTGCGCAGCCCAGTTGGTCACATATCTCAAAGGCGGCGGTCTTCTGGCCCTCTATACGGTTTGGGTTGATTGAGTTTACCAGGGTCACCGGAAATTCTTTCGAAAGCCTTTTAACCATGTTCAGGGCCTCGTCAAAGCTGCCGTCTATGGCTAATACCATGGCTCCGTATGCGGAGGCCTGGGCAAGTTTTCCCAGGGCGATTTTTTTATCAGGTATCACGACCGCACATTTTATACCAGCCCTGGCGGCATAGGCGGCGGCCGAAGCAGAAGTATTGCCGGTGGAAGCGCAAACAACACATTTTGCTCCTTCTTCCACCGCCTTTGTTACCGCCATGGTCATACCCCGGTCCTTAAAGGAGCCTGTAGGGTTTGATCCTTCATATTTCAAATAAACCTTTGCCTTGCGGTCTATATATTCCTCTACCGCATAGCCTCTGATCAAAGGGGTATTTCCTTCATTCAGCGTAATTATCCTGGCGTTTTGGCCGACATTGAGATACTCTCTGTATCGTTCTATTAGTCCATTGTATAGCAATTACTTTTCCCCCTCTACCCGTATAATGCTTAATATACTCGTTATATTACCGCTGGCCCTTAGTACATCGATTTTTTGTTTCATACCCCTTTCCGAAATACCCCATACTTCAAATATTATCTGGTTTTGATCTGTTATCCCCTGAAGCCTTATCCAGTCAGGAAAAACAAATTCGAACCGTTGAAACTGCGCGGATATCTCATCCATCGCTTTCAAACGGTTGGCAGGTTTCAGTCTTATAAAGAAATTGGCATTACAATCGTCAAAGTCCACCCTTGCCCTGGGCAGGTCCTGGTAAGCAGAGATGTCGGGCATGTGTTCGCCTATATTGTGCTTTACAATATCAATTATGTCTCCAAGCACTGCGCTGGCGGTAGGCAGTTTACCGGCACCCTGGCCAATGAACAGAACGTCTCCCACAGCGTCACCTTTTACTATAATGGCGTTGTAGGCATCTGCAACCTGTGCAAGCGGATCCGTATTCTTGAGCATAACAGGGGATACCCTTGCCATAATGTCATCACCGTTTCTTTGGCTGACCGCCAGCAGCTTAATTGAATATCCAAGGTATTTGGCTAAATTTATATCATCAATCGAAATACCGCTTATACCCTCAATATACATTTCTTCATAATCAATACTGCTCTGGTAGGCAATTGAGGATAGTATGGCCAGTTTTCTGGCTGCATCGTATCCTTCAACATCGGCCCTGGGGTCAGCCTCGGCATAACCGCAGGCTTGGGCTTCCTCAAGGGCGTCCCGGTAACTTTTTCCCGAATTATACATCCGGGATAGAATATAGTTGGTTGTACCGTTAACTATGCCCCTTATCTCGGTTATACTATTACCGGCCAGGCTCTCGCTTAAAGGTTTTATTATGGGGATTCCCCCTCCCACACTGGCTTCAAACAGCAGTTGGACCCCGTTTTGATGGGCAATTTTTTGAAGTTCGCCGCCATGTCTGGCGATAAGGTCTTTGTTGGCCGTTACCACATGGCGTCCCTGCAACAGGGATTGTTTTACATAAAAGTACGCCGGGTCTATTCCACCCATTACCTCTACCACTATATCAATATCGCCTTTTAATATATCTTCAAAACTGTCGGTTAACATGTGCCCGTAGGGCTTGTTATTATGCTTGTTTAGATTTCGCACCAGTATTTTTTCTATCGAAAGCTGTCGTTTTTGACAGGATTCCTTTCCTAAAAGTTCTACAACCCCGGAACCGATGGTACCACAGCCCAGTAGACCTATCTTTACCATGATGATAATCCTCCTTTGAAGTAATGGGGACACACCGCTTAATTAAGCAGGTATTCCTTGCCGCGGAATGTACCCGGTTTGACTATTCCCTTGATACTATGTTCAGGTTGTTTACTCCGGGGATTTCCCTGATATCAATCAGGAGTTCCTCTACGTCCTTATTGATCCTTCCTGTTTCAAATGAAATGCTTACCATGGCCACGTCGTGTACGGGAATATTCTGGTTTATCGTAAGAATACTGCCCTGAGCCCTGGCGATTGCATCAAGGATTCTAGAAAGCACCCCCGGTATATGCTCAAGCAATAAGGTTATGGTAACTATCTTCATTTTGTTTGTTTCATAAAAGGGATAGACATAATCCTTATACTTGTAAAATGCGCTTCTGCTTATTCCGGCCATTTTTACAGCCTCATTAATGGTTTTGGCCCTGCCCGTTCGCAGAAGGGCCTTTGTTTCAATTACTCCCGAAAAAACCTCCGGAAGTACTGATGAGTTAACAATGTAATATACCGGCTCCTTCATACAATCACCCCCTTTAAATGTGTACGCGGTACACGCACATATGTGTTCACATGGTGGATATTATATTATTGTCTCAATATTATTTCAATGTTGATTTCCGCTCAGAACGGACAAAGAAAGGGGTGGTACCGCCGGTTTTCTAAATAATGCTCATGGATTCGTAAAAATATGCCGATATATAAATATGCAGTCGCTTTATAACCGGAATACCAGGGTGCGTATATTGGAATCCCATCCGTATAATTGGCGGTACTTGAATTAAACCACCGGAATCCATATAATAATGTATAGGACACAATTTTTTTCTACTTTGGAGGTGAGTGCATGGCTTACCTGAAAGCGGAAGATCTGAAACCCGGAATGAAACTAAAAAGTGATTTTATAAACGAGAGGGGCAGGCTTTTTCTCGCAGAAGGAACGGTTCTGACGGACAATTTAATTAAGCGTATAAACGAACTTTCCATTCCTTATATTAGTATCGTTCAGGACACCGATGCAAAAGAAACAGCCGCCAAACATAAAACCCAGTATGAGATTGAGACCGAAAATTTCATGCAGATATATAAGGATACCCATCAGGTGGTTAAGAAACTAAGCGAAGATGTACGGTTTGGCAGGAGACTTAGCCTTGATGGTATAAGGGAAACGGTGGGGACCTTCATTGATCTTGTGTTTGAGGACCATAATATTATCCCGAAGCTGCAGCAAATTCATATGACGGATGAATATACATATTATCATTCCATGAATGTAGGTGTACTTACAATACTAATAGGAAAATGGCTGAAAATGCCCCATAGGGATATGAGGAAGCTGGGGTATGCAGGATTATTTCATGATATCGGGAAATGCAGGATACCCTTAGAGATACTCAATAAGCCTGATACACTGGATGCCAGGGAATGGGCAACCATGAAACGGCATCCGGTATTTGGATATAATATTCTTAAGAAAAACCATGTGCTCAGCAACGATGTGCTGATGGGTGTTTTAATGCACCACGAAAGGGAGGATGGAAGCGGTTACCCGTTGGGGTTTAAAGGCAGGGAGATTCATACCTATGGCAAAATAGTAGCCGTTGCTGACATTTTCGATGCGATGATGTCGGACAGGGTATACAGGAAGAAAAGACCCCCGTTACAGGTCGCAGAATACATATCAGACAGGAGTTTCGACTGTCTTGACCCGCATATTTCACAGGTATTCCTGCAGGGGATAACCCGAAACTTTGTTGGAAATCTGGTGCGGCTTAATGATGGGCGTATCGGAAAGGTAATATACACATGCCCTCAGGACCACACCAAGCCCGTTGTGCTGACGGAAGGGGAGTTTTTGGATTTTTCCAGGGATAAGGGAGTTACCATAGTTGAAATAATCGGTTGAAAAAAATATCAGGCAGGATAAACAAAAAATTTATAGAATAATATATAAGGCTCAAAGGGATTGGGGGATAGGGGCATTTAGCTGCGGTTTTTTCCGGGCCAAATGTCCTGTTCGTTTTATAAAGATGAAGGAATATACATATTGATGGGGGGGATAGAATGTCTGGTAAAATAATTCTGGACGGACAAAGCCTTACAATTGAACAGGTTGTAATGGTGGCAAGGGAAGGGTGCCGCGTAGAACTCGATCCGGCTGCAGCAGGCAGAATCAATAGCTCAAGGAGCATAGTGGAAGATTATGTAGACCGGGAGGAGATTGTATACGGAGTAACCACAGGGTTCGGTAGATTTAGTGATGTAGCGATATCCAGGGACGAGACCGAACTTTTGCAAAAAAATTTGATAGTGAGTCATGCCTGTGGAGTTGGACAGAACTTTTCCAAAGATGTAACAAGGGCAATAATGCTGCTTAGGGTGAATACTTTGTGCAGGGGATATTCGGGGATTAGACTGGAAACCTTAAATCTGCTGATAGAAATGTTAAACAGAGGCGTACATCCCTGCATTCCACAAAAAGGATCTTTGGGCGCAAGCGGTGACCTGGCTCCCCTGGCACATATGGTACTCGTTATGCTTGGAGAGGGCAGTGCAGAATTTGACGGAGAAGTCCTTAAGGGAGCAGAGGCCCTGAAAAAGGCCGGGCTGCAGCCATGTACCCTTTCTTCAAAAGAGGGACTGGCACTGATTAACGGCACGCAGACCATGTCGGCGGTGGCAGCGCTGGCTTTATTTGATGCGGGTATGCTTGTTAAGATGGCGGATATAGCAGCTTCCCTTACAATTGAGGCTCTCAACGGAATAGTGGATGCCTTTGATGCAAGAATGCACGAAGTCAGGGGTCACAGAGGTCAGATTATTTCGGCGAGAAACATAAGACATTTGGTTGACGGCAGTACATACGTAACCAAACAGGGGGAAAAAAGAGTTCAGGACGCCTATGCGCTTCGCTGTACGGCACAGGTACATGGCGCATGCCGGGATGCGGTGGAATATGCTGCAGGTATAATAGGTACAGAAATTAATGCAGTGACGGATAATCCCCTCATATTTCCCGACAGCAGCGAGGTTATATCAGGAGGGAATTTCCATGGAGAACCCGTAGCCCTTGCCATGGATTTTCTCGGTATTGCTCTGGCCGAGCTTGCCAACATCTCGGAGAGAAGGATTGAAAGGCTTGTAAACCCTCAACTCAGCAACGACCTTCCGCCTTTTTTGACACCCCATGGGGGTCTGAACTCAGGTTTTATGATTACGCAGTATACCGCTGCTGCGCTTGTTTCTGAAAATAAGGTTCTGGCTCATCCGGCAAGCGTAGACTCCATACCTTCCTCTGCCAATCAGGAAGACCATGTGAGTATGGGTACAATAGCTGCCCGAAAAGGGGCCGAGATAAAGGATAACCTTGCCAATGTGCTTGCCATTGAGTACCTGGCATCTGCCCAGGCAATAGATTTGAGAGGAGAGGGAGAATTGGGACGGGGGACAAAGCCTGCCTATCAGCTGCTGAGAAGCCGAATAAAACCTCTGCAGCAGGACAGGATAATGCATGTGGATATGCAAGGCGCCCTGGAACTGATACTTTCCTGGCAGCCGGTAAGGGTTGCAGAAGAAATCCTAGGCAAGGAATTATAGCAAGTATATGGGATTTATCAGGGACGCAATTTTATTGAAAGACTTTTGTAATATAAATATTTAGCGATTAATATTTGATAATTGTAATCAATCTGGTATAATTATGTAAAAATATTAAATAAATATAAGAGGTGTAGCGGGTGTTAGGAAAAAAAATCAGAGAAATAAGAATGGGTAAAGGATTAAAGCTGGCGGAACTGGCGGAAAAAACCCGACTTAGTACCAGTTATATATCGCTTTTGGAGAGAGACCTTACAAGCCCCTCCATTTCATCCCTGAGAAAAATAGCAGAAGCCCTTGAAATACCGTTGTTCCATTTTCTAATAGAAGAGAATAAAAGCAGCATACTTGTCCGGAGGGATGAAAGAAAAAAACTTGCCCTGCCTAATTCCAATATTATATACGAATATGTAACACCCGTACCTATGGGAAATCAGGTTAAGCCAAAGCAGGAAATCATATATACCGAATTGGAGCCGGGTACATGGAGCAGCGATGAACCAATGAGCCATCAGGCCGATGAATGCCTTCTGGTGCTTGAGGGAGAAATTGAAGTTGAGGTTGCCATGGAAGTATATACCCTGTCAGAGGGGGACAGCCTGTACATAGAAGAGATGCTGCCCCACAGGTATTATACAATGAGCGATACAAAGGCAAAACTGATTTCTGCATTGGTTCCTCCGAATTTTTAATCTTAATACAAAGGAGCGCCAAATAATAATTGATCGGGAGGTTCATTTGCATGGATTTTAACGGAATTATACAGGTGTTTAATAAAAGGGGTTTTAAGGCCAGGGCCTTTGACAGCATTGAACAGGTTAAAGAGGTTCTTCAGGAGGAAATAGCCCCGGGTCAGTCGGTTGGAGTCGGAGGGTCGATGACGGTAAAGCAAAGCGGCATTACGGATATGCTAAGGGCAAGGGGCAACACGGTACACTTTCACTGGGAAGTGGATAAGTCGGAAATTAACAGGGTTAGAAAGCTTGCCTCCCAGGCCGACGTGTACTTGTCAAGCTCCAATGCAGTGACTGCCGACGGAAAGCTGGTCAACATAGACGGTTACGGAAACAGGGTTGCAAGCATGTTCTACGGGCCGGACAGGGTTTATGTGATATGTGGACGAAATAAGGTTGTTGAAAACGAAGATAAGGCGGTGGAGAGGATAAAAACCAAAGCCTGTCCCCAGAATGCCGAGCGCCTCAACCGCAATACGCCCTGCAGGAAAACCGGCAGATGTCACGACTGTTTTTCGGATGACCGGATGTGTTCTGTTAAGGTGGTAATCGAGCGCTGTCCAAAGTCAAAGGAAATCAATATAATGTTTGTGGACGAGGAATTGGGATACTAATGTAGTTCGCTCTGCAAACTGCAAAAAAACCAGCCGTCCTTGAAGTGCACCCCAGATGTCAGACACAATCTAATATCCGGGGTGCATTTTTTATTTAAGTCTTTCGGGAATAATATCGTTTCTGATTATATCCTGGTAGGTTTCGCGTCGGACTATCAGGTCGGCTTGACCACTGCCGACAAGTACCACTGCCGGTCTGGGCAGGCGGTTGTAGTTGCTTGCCATCGAATAATTATAAGCTCCGGTTGAAAAGATAGCAATCAGATCACCTTTGCTTATAGAAGGCAGAGATATGTCCTTTACCAGTATGTCACCGGATTCACAGCACTTTCCCCCCAGCGTGACCTTTTCACCGGAAGCACGGGCCATTTTATTGGCTACCGTTGCCCGGTATTTAGCGTGGTATAGGGCAGGACGGGGGTTGTCCGCCATTCCTCCGTCCACAAATACGTATTTGCGTATCGAAGGTATTTCCTTTACCGAGCCGACTGTGTACAGGGTTGTTCCGGCATTGCCGACTATATATCTGCCAGGTTCCACCACAAGCCTTGGCTTGGGCAGACCGTACCTGTCCAGGCTGCTTTTGACCGAAGATATTATGGAATTGGAAAAATCGCCCGGGAGCAGTTGACGGTCTTCCTTAGTGTAATATATACCGAAGCCGCCGCCGAGATTGAGTACTTTAACAGATGTTTGCAGCTCGTTTTTTAGCCTTAAGGCAAGTTGCAGCATTGACCGGGCCGCCGAGGCAAACACTTGGACCTCGGAAATCTGTGAGCCAATATGACAGTGCAGGCCTTCAAAAACCAGGTTTTCAGAAGCAAGAACCTGTCTGACAGCATCAAAGGCATTGCCGCGGTACAGGGGGAAACCGAATTTGGAATCCAGCTGACCTGTCTGGATATACTCATGGGTGTCTCCGGTAATTCCGGGGGAAATCCTCAGTATTACCCTTTGCTTTACGCCCATCGATGAGGCTTTAATATTTACCATTTCGAGCTCGGTAGAGTTGTCCACCACCATATAGCCGACACCAAGTTTAAGCGCTATGCTTATTTCCTCCGGGGTCTTGTTATTCCCATGGAAATATACTCTTTCCATGGGAAAACCGGCGCTATGGGCCGTATAAAGTTCGCCGCCTGACACAACATCCAGCGAGAGGCCCTCCTGATGAATAATCCTTGCCATAGCCGTGGTTAAAAAAGCTTTTCCTGCATAGACTATCTCTATATCCGGGTAGTCCGAGGAGAAGGCTTTTACGAATTTGCGGCAGTTTTCCCTTATCAATTCTTCATCCATAATATATAAGGGTGTGCCAAAGCTTTCTGCCAGTTCTACGCAATCGCACCCTCCTATTTCCAGATGAGAAAGGGGATTTATCTTCATTGTACCATGCAGTTTCATGAGTTTTCACCCCTGTGATAATAGTTATTTTTTAATCCTAGCAGAAGGGTTTATGGTTGTCAAGTTTTCATTACTCATGTATTATTATTAAGAAGGTTTGCTGCTGTGACAAAATGGAAGGAGTGGACGGGATTGAAAGAAATATATTTTGATAATGCGGCAACTACCAAGCCCTTTGAACAGGTGGTGCAGGTAATGGTCGACTGCCTTGAAGATAATTACGGGAATCCTTCTTCTCTGCACCGAAAGGGAATACAGGCGGAAAACATCCTAAAGGAGAGCCGGGCTGTGTTGGCCGAAACCCTTAAAGTACACCCGTCGGAAATACTCTTTACCTCGGGGGGGACCGAATCAAACAACACCGCTGTAAGGGGGATCGCCCGCAGCTATTCAAACAGGGGCAAACACATTATTTCAAGCAGGGCTGAGCATCCGTCGGTATATTTTACACTTGAGGATTTGAAAAAGGATGGGTTTGAGATATCCTATATAGATGTTGACAGCTTCGGGATAATAGATATCGAGCAACTGGCGAAAGCCATACGCAAGGATACGATACTGGTGTCGTTGATGGGCGTTAACAACGAGACCGGTGCGGTGCAGCCTCTGCAGCTTATCGCGAAGCTGATCAGGGAGAAAAATCCTCTTGCTTTTTTCCACGCAGACTGTGTCCAGGCCTTTATGAAGATACCCCTTGATATTAACAAAATGGGTACCCACCTTATTTCAATAAGCGCCCATAAATTTCACGGGCCAAAGGGCATCGGCGCGCTGTACTGCAAAAAGGGAATAAACCTAAGACCCTGGCAGACAGGCGGAGGCCAGGAACAGGGCCTGCGCTCGGGTACGGAAAATATACCCGGGATTGCAGGAATGGGGAGGGCTGTGGAAATATACAGCAGTAATTTCAGGGAGTACACAGAAAAAATGGAAGCACTTAAGGACAGAATAATAAAGGGTATACAGGAAAACATTGATAATATCAGGTTTAATACTCCCGGGGGAGAAAGGGGCGCCCCGCATATATTAAGCGTTTCCTTCAGGGGGGTTAAAGGGGAAGTACTCCTTCACTCGCTTGAAAAGCACGGCATATACATATCCACAAGGTCTGCCTGCTCATCAAAACAAAATAAGATAAGCAGCGTGCTTGCGGCAATAGGGCTTTGTGATGAGGATGCGGAGGGCACGGTCAGAATTAGCCTGTCTTCTTTCAACACCGAGGAGGATGTTGAAATGTTAACAGATGCGTTGGCCGTCGAGGTTGCGGCACTGAGAAAGCTGTTTGGGAGGTCGTAGGATGAAGGAACTGATTCTGGTAAGGTACGGGGAAATAGCCTTAAAGGGTGGAAACAGGGCATTTTTTATAAAACAGCTGATAAGAAATATAAAAAAAGCGCTGGGTGGGATAGATCACAGAATTATTAAGGACCAGGGCAGAATTTTGGTAGAACTGGCCAAAGGCTCCGATGACCTTGATGCGGCGATAAACAGTCTTAAAAGAGTTTTCGGTATTGTTTCGATAAGCAGGGTGGTAAAGGTCGAAAAGAATTTGGATACCATTAAACAAAAAGCTTTACAAATGGTGAACAGGCAGCAGCTGTGTACCTTCAAGGTGGAAAGCAAGAGGGCGGATAAGACTTTTCCGTCAAACTCCCCAGAAATTTGCCGGCAGGTAGGAGCCTATATCCTGGAGAACTGTGAAGGGATACGGGTGGATGTACACCGGCCGGATTTGGTTATAAATATAGAAATCAGAGACAAGGCGTACATATATATGGGTAGTGTATCCGGAAGCGGCGGACTGCCAACCGGGACCAGCGGCAAAAGCATATTGCTTTTGTCGGGAGGTATAGACAGCCCGGTGGCAGGCTGGATGGTTGCAAAAAGGGGAGTGGATCTTGAGGCGGTTCATTTTCACAGCTTTCCCTATACCAGTGAGAGGGCAAAACAAAAAGTAATAGATTTGGCCGGGGTGCTGGCCGGCTATACCGGCGGTATCAAGGTGCATATGGTATCGCTGACCGATATACAAAACAGCATAAACCGGCATTGCCCCGGTGAGCAGGGCACAATTCTTACCAGGCGTTTTATGATGAAAATCGCCAGGGAGATTGCCGTAGCCGGCAAAGCCCTTGCATTAGTAACGGGAGAAAGTCTGGGGCAGGTCGCCAGCCAGACTTTGGAAAGTATTTATGTAACAGATTCCTGTGTAGACCTGCCGGTATTCAGGCCCTTATTGGGCATGGACAAGGTGGAAATAATAGACAGGGCGAGGAATATAGATACCTATGAGTTGTCCATTCTGCCCTACGAAGACTGCTGTACCTTATTTCTGCCCGAACACCCCGAGACCAGGCCCAGGCTTGAAAAAATACTTGAGTCGGAGTCCCATCTGGATGTCCGCCTGCTGGTTGAGCAGGCTGTTAACACCAGGGAAATTATAGACATTCACCCTGCGGAAAGTGCAGGCAACACCGCCGCTTACTGACCGCCGCACTCTCCCGTTTTACCCTTCAGTATCAACAGTCCGTGGGGCAAAGCCGGAAGAATGGCTTCAAGGCTCTCTGCAGCTCCCTTTGGACTTCCGGGGAGATTGATTATCAGTGAGCCCTTTCTTATGCCTGCAACAGCCCTTGACAGCATTGCCTTTGCAGTTGTTTGCATGCTTACAAGCCTCATGGCTTCGGGTATGCCCGGCACCTGCTTATCTATTACTGCCAGGGTTGCCTCCGGAGTTACATCTCTTGCGGCAAATCCGGTCCCGCCTGTTGTCAAAACCAGGTCAATACATTGGTTATCCGTCATATTTACAATTGTACGGGAAATTTTATCTGGCTCATCCGGCACTATTTTGTAATCGATAACCTTTCCCCCTATAGTCCCAAGGATTTTCTCTATTGCCGGGCCGCTTAAATCCTCTCTCTGTCCTTCATACCCTTTGTCGCTTACTGTGATAATTCCAACTGTGAACAAAGCCTTCACCTCCGAGACAATATTAACATATTGTTTTGCAAAAAAAAACAAGACACAGTTAATTACAATAATTTGACAGGCGAGGGGACTGTATATTGCCGGTCTCTTCTTATGTAAAAGCGGGGAAGGCTGTTACCGAAGAAATAGATTCAGGTAATATTTGTTGTGCACATTTGGATAATATGATAAAATGTAAAACATAGTAAGCGAATAAATTTATAAAGGAGGTATGTATAGTGACGGAAAAGACACAAAGACAAATCAGCTTTGGAGAGGTGCTGTTTGTTCTTCTGTTTTTGATCGGTTCCCTTATGGCTACCATTATGGTATTCGGGGGAGACCCGCATATGCCCATATTGGCTACTACCGTTGTAGCAGCTATAGTTGCAATAAGAGCGGGGTATAAGTGGGAAGATATTCAAGATGGAATTATCGACGGTATTAAGATGTCCATGCAAGCAGTCCTTATTCTAATGATTGTAGGTATGATAATTGGTGTATGGATACTGGCCGGCGTTGTTCCTACCATGATTTTTTACGGACTGAAAATACTCTCTCCGGGAATATTCCTGGTAGCTACCTGTCTGATTTGCAGTATTGTATCACTGGCTACCGGAAGCTCCTGGACAACTGCAGGTACGGTAGGTATTGCACTGCTCGGAGTAGGCGTAGGACTGGGAATGCCGCTTCCTATGGTGGCAGGGGCAATTATTTCGGGGGCATACTTTGGTGATAAAATGTCGCCGCTGTCAGACACCACAAACCTTGCACCGGCCATGGCGGGTGCGGAGTTGTTTGACCACATTAAGCACATGATATTTACAACGGGACCAAGTTTGGTAATAGCACTAATACTATACGGAATTCTTGGCATGAGGTATGCAGGCCAGGCGTTGGACGTAGCAGGTATAAACGAGTTGCTTGGCGGATTGGCAGGACAGTTTGCTATTAATCCTTTGTTGTTTATACCTCCGCTGTTGGTTATTCTTATGGTGGTATTCAAAATTCCCGCAATACCTGGTCTTATTGGAGGCGTTGTATTAGGCGGCATCTTTGCAGCCATATTCCAGGGCGCAGGCATGGGTGCTATCATAGACGCAGCCCACTACGGATTTTTCTCAGAAACCGGTATAGAAGCCATAGACGACCTGTTAACCCGTGGCGGACTGGACAGCATGATGTGGACAGTATCGCTTATAATTATAGCAATGTCCTTTGGCGGAACCCTGGAAAAGACAGGAATGCTGAATGCGCTGCTGGAAAAAATACTTAAAGGCGTTAAGAGCACAGGTTCTCTTGTGTTAGCCACAGTGCTTACAAGTATATTTACTAACCTTACTTCCGGTGACCAGTACATGTCCCTGGTAGTACCGGGTAGGATGTTCAAGGATGCATACGCAGAGAGAGGGCTGCATCCCAAGAACCTGTCAAGGGTACTGGAGGACGCAGGAACCCTTTCGTCTCCATTGATACCATGGAACACATGCGGGGCTTTTATGTTAAGCACTCTGGGAGTTCATCCCTTTGCTTACCTGCCCTTTGCGTTTCTTAACCTGCTGAACCCGATAATATCCATATTCTACGGGTACACAGGAATCACAATGGAAAAACTGCCGCAAGGAAAGGCGGAAGAAACAGCGTAAATCTGATGCTGCCCCCATGGGTTAACCATGGGGGCAGTTTTTTATGTAAAATTAAACTATAAAACCGACAGCAATCCTTTGGTAATTACAATAAATAGCAAAACTATACATTTTTCATTGAAGGGAAAAGGAATATATT
The DNA here is from genome assembly GCA_964625335.1 of uncultured Clostridium sp. Classification (GTDB taxonomy): domain Bacteria; phylum Bacillota; class Clostridia; order Ch29; family Ch29; genus CAZGUG01. The sequence continues at coordinate 107,276 of CAZVBE010000005.1, forward strand.
GAAGAAACAATAATGGTACACATTTTGTTAGGGGACAGGGAGGGATGAAACATGGAGCTTAGCGCTAGGATTTCAGGCAATGTATTGATATGTACCGTTAAAGGAGAGCTTGACCATCATACGGCTGAAGAGTTCAGAAATTTTATGGACCGCAATCTGGCAAACAATCCTGTAAAGCATTTGATGCTGGATTTGTCGGGCTTAAGCTTTATGGATAGTTCAGGCATTGGTGCACTGATTGGCAGGTATAAAAAGGTGAGTTCGACCGGGGGTAAGGTTGTGGTTGTGAACGAAAATAAACAGGTATCACGGGTGTTTAAGGTATCGGGCATTTATGAAATAATCAGCTCATATGGCAGCATCCGACAAGCTATAAATGATCTGTAGGGACATTCCGCGGCAAGGAACACCTGCAAAAAAAGCGGTGTGTTCCCATACCAAAATTAAGGAGTGAGCGTAGATGAGGAATAAAAACTATATGATACTGGAGATTCCCGGCAAGTCACAGAATGAAGCCTTTGCCAGGGTTGTCACCGCCGCATTTGCATCACAACTGGACCCGACCATTGAGGAAATAGCCGATATAAAGACTGCGGTTTCGGAGGCGGTAACGAATTCAATAATTCATGGATATGAGAATTCTGAAGGCATAATTATTATAAAGTGCAGTTTAGATGAAAGGGGAGTGGAGATACAAATATCCGACGAGGGTAAGGGGATTGAAGATGTGGAGCAGGCAAGACAGCCCCTGTACACATCAAAACCTGAATTGGAACGGTCGGGCATGGGTTTTACCGTGATGGAGACCTTTATGGATGAAGTGGAGGTGTATTCAGAAAGAAGCAAGGGCACCGTCGTAACAATGAGAAAAAAATTCGCTTCTATAATAAAGGAGCAAGGGGTAAGCAGCAATGAAGGAGAATAATGAACTGCTAAGTCACGTTGAAACCCTGCAATTGATAGAAAAGGCCCAGGAGGGAGACAGGGAAGCGCAGTCTCTGCTTTTGAAAAACAATATCGGTCTTATTAAGAGCATAGTCAAGCGTTTTCTTAACAGGGGCTATGAATATGAAGACCTGTTTCAGCTTGGCAGCATAGGTCTGCTAAAGGCAATTAAGAATTTTGATATCAGCTATAACGTCAGGTTTTCCACCTATGCCGTGCCAATGATAGCAGGAGAGATAAAGAGGTTTTTAAGGGATGACGGGATAATTAAGGTTAGCCGCTCGCTGAAGGAATTGAATTCCAGGATACGCCAGGTGAAAGAAAGGCTGATAAGAGACAGGGGGAGAGAGCCCACATTAAGCGAGATTTCGCAGGAGCTGGGTGTACCTCCGGAAGACCTGGTGCTGGCCATGGATGCAGCTTCTGCTCCCGAGTACCTATACGATACCATACATCAGGATGACGGTTCTCCCATTTTTCTTATAGACAAGGTTGTTGCCGAAGAAGACAAAAGTACGGAAATGTTGGACCGGCTTACCCTGAAGGAAATGATTCACAAACTGAAGCCAAGGGAAAGACAGATAATTATGATGCGGTATTTTCAGGACAAAACTCAGACGCAAATTGCCCAAAAACTGGGCATATCACAGGTTCAGGTATCCCGTATAGAGAAAAGGATACTGGATAAAATGAGACAGTCCATGACTAAATAAAAGAGGGACAAAGAAATGTCCTTTTTTTATTTTTTCGCCTGTGTGTCGTGGGAGTCAGCGGTGGTTTTCTGCATTAAATAATGCAAAAAGACAATACTAATGCATGAACGGAGGGAATACGATGTCTGGCAGAAAAAGAACTGTTCTGGGAATCATATTATTGTTTTTAATTGCGCTTATGTTTTATTCGTGCTTGGTTGTGTATGGCATCAGGCGGAAGGAGCCTAGCAGGGCCAAACTTGTAATGGCAGCCGATACAATCATACAGGAAGGATACGGAGGCAGAAAATGAAAAAAGAACCTGTGCATTACAGTCTGCCGGTTGATACCTGCCCAAGAAAGCCCAGGCTGCGCCATGGGGTGGACGGTGAAACCCTGCAGGGTACGATCCGAAGAATCGAAACCAGGAGCAAAAGGAAGTGTATAGATGGATGAATCTCAAAGTATACGGAAAGTCATTATTATTACCGATGGGGATAATATAGCCAGGCAGGCAGTGGAGACAGCTGCCTCACAGATAGGAGGAAGGTGCATATCCCAGTCGGCGGGAAATCCTACGCCCCTGACCGGCGATAAAATTGTTGAGATGGTTAAGCAGACGCCTGCCGATCCTGTGGTGGTAATGGTGGATGACAGGGGGAAAGCCGGCCTGGGAGAAGGTGAATTAGTGATTGAAAAGCTGGCTGGGACAAAGGAAATAGAAATAATAGGAGTTGTTGCGGTGGCCTCCAATACCCGGGATGTTGAAGGGGTAAAGGTGGATTGTTCGGTGGACAACTATCTTAATATTATTCATGGTTCGGTCGACAAACTCGGGAATCCCGCTGAAGGAGAGGTGGTGTATGGGGATACTCTGGATATTCTCAACAGAGTAAAAGTACCCATTATTATCGGGGTTGGGGACCCGGGTAAAATGGACGGAAGGGATGACTGTGTATTGGGCGCGCCGGTACTGACCAGAGCCCTCAGCCTTATCCTTGACAGGAGTGGTATGACCAATGAAGCTGGACAAGAGCATTAACAAAAACATAAAAATACTTGATAAGACGCTTGGTATCAGCAAGAGCTTCGATATTATCAACCGTGAGTTTGAAATAGGCGGCAGGGCTTCGTGTCTGCTGTTTATAGACGGTTTTGCCAAGGATGACGCAATGCTTTGGATTATGCAGGAACTGCAGAGTTTAAAGAGGGAGGATATAGTTCCCAATACTTTGAAAAAAATAGTAAAAAATACAATAGGTTATCTGGAGGTAGAGACTGCCGATTGTTTTGAGGATGTTGCGGATGCGGTACTGGCCGGGCCTCTGGCGCTTTTGATTGACGGCTTGGATGAAGCGGTAATAATTGATGCCAGGGAATATCCCGTTAGAAATCCGGAAGAATCCGACCTTGAAAAGGTGACACGGGGTTCCAGGGACGGCCTTGTTGAAACCGTTGTCTTTAATACAGCATTGATACGGCGCAGAATCCGGGATCCTAATCTGAGGAATGAGATATTTCAGGCAGGGGTCCGGTCCAAGACGGATATTGTTGTATCCTATATAGAGGACATAGCAAATCCCGATCTGGTAAATAAGGTCAAGGACAAAATTAAATCTATTAACGTCGATTCGCTGGTAATGGGGGAGAAAACCCTGCAAGAATATATTGTGGGCAGGAACTGGAACCCGCTTCCCCAGGCAAAATTCACCGAGCGGCCGGATGTGGCTGCGGCCCATTTGCTGGAGGGGCATATTGTGATTATAGTTGATACAAGTCCCAGCGTAATGATACTTCCGGTTTGTATGTTCCACTTTACCCAGCATGCGGAAGATTATTACCAGAGTCCGACGGTGGGAACCTACCTGCGGTGGGTAAGATTCCTGGCCATGACAGCAGCACTGATTTTGCCTCCGTTATGGCTTATTGCAGTGGAATACAGGGCATTTTTGCCGGAAGCCCTAAAATTTCTGGGAGCGAAAGAGACCGGTGCCATACCTTTATTTATTCAATTTATTATTCTTGAGATTGGTATTGATATGCTGCGGCTTGCATCTGTTCATACACCGAGTGCTCTTACCACATCCCTCGGCATAATCGGGGCGCTTCTTTTAGGAGAACTAGCGGTGGATGTGGGATGGTTTGTGCCGGAGACGATACTTTACATAGCCATTGCAGGAATAGGTTCCTTTGCAACTCCCAGTATCGAATTTGCCTTTGCTATCAGGTTATTTCGGCTTATAATACTTATATTGACGGGCATGCTGAAGGCATACGGTTTTGCCATAGGGGTGGGGTTTTTCCTGGTTATTCTTTTCATTACAAGATCCTTTGGAGGGGTGAGGTATACATGGCCGCTGGTTCCGTTTAACGGCAGGGCTCTGTCCACCATATTCTTCAGAAAACCGGTACCGGAAGTAAAATCGAGGCCGGATTTTTTAAGAACGATAGATGAAGAGGATGCACCCTCGTGAAATAAAAGCCAAACAATGGAAAGTTTTTTATAGTTTGCTCATAACAGGAGCTATGATATCATAGACTTGTGTGTGAAAAAATTTAAAACGAAGCAGGTCGTGTTATTGGGGGGTACATTATGAGGGAAATAAACGAGAGGCTCGCTTTTCTAAGGACGGGAATCAGAGAAAGGGAAAAACTGAATGTTGATCTTACAAAAGCTGTCGGACAAAAGAATATAATAGAAGAGAGTAAGAGGAATTTATACGAACAACTGAAAAAGGAAAAGAGTGATGTTGAAAAGCTGGAAAGGATCTCCCCGGGCAATTTTTTGCATACTATTCTGGGTAAGAAGGAAGAAAAGCTGGAGAAAGAAAAAGAAGAACTCATATCTGCAAAAATCAGTTACGATTCAGCAACAGCCGAGTTGGAAAGCCTGATAAGGGAAATTGAAAGGATTAAAGTAAGGATATCAGATATAGGAGATGTAAACGGGGAGTACGCCCGACTGATAAAAGAAAAGGAAAATATTCTTATGGAGAAATACGGTGGCATTAGGGACAAACTAAACACTATAGCAGAAAAAGAGAGCAGATTGATAAGTGACAGTAAAGAAATAAGTGAGGCGATCCAGGCAGGAACTGAATTGGCATCCTCCCTTGACAGGGTACAGGAAAGCCTGCGTTCTGCAGGGAACTGGGGAACATGGGATATATTTGGCGGAGGGATGATTGCCACAATGGCAAAGCATTCAAAGATTGATGATGCACAAAATGAAATAAATAATGTCCAATTACTTTTAAAAGAATTTCATAGGGAACTTAAGGATATGGGAGGAGAAATAGATTTAAGCATTGAGATAGGCTCATTTTTAACCTTTGCGGATTATCTGTTTGACGGGCTGTTTGTTGATCTGGCGGTACAGTCCAAAATAGGGGATGCTCAGGAAAAGGCTGAAAAAGCTAAATACAAGGTAGGAATAGTGCTTGAAAATCTAAAGGTAAAACTTAACGAAAACCATGAGGAGCTTAAGGGTTTAAGAAACCAAAGAATGAAAATTATTGAGGAAGCATAGGTGTATTTCTGCCTCCGGTTTATTTAAAGGCCGGTTGGTTTTCATAAAGCCCATTAATATTTGTCTACTCAATAAAACAAGGTGCGATATATCCGCACCTTGTTTTATTGAGCATGGTTATTCTCGTCCTGGTTTAAAAGTTCATCCATTATCTGCCCGGAGGTTGTTTCTTCCCCCTGTTCCTGGTCATCGTCATTCCAGCCCCGCTCATCGTTGTCCCAGTCCTGGTCATTATCATCCCAGTAATGTCCGTCGGGAGGCGCGCCGAAGGGATTATGATATTCGCAGTATTCGGTTGGTACATCGTAGATTGCATCCCTTGGAACAAGGTGCACCCTTGGGTCAATTCCGCCAATACTTTGCAGGAACTCTTCGCTGTTAAACGGAACAGGTCTTTGTATAAACACCTTTGATTCCACCAGCGTAGGAGGACAGAAAGGAGTTGCCAGCTGGTTGCTGGTCACATCAACATCCATGACCACATGGACGTCGTCATATTCTGTCGGTTCGGTGCCTCTTATAAACAGTTCATTCCTCACCGTATTTCTAGGATCCATATAGGACAGGTCGGTGGGAAGTTTACCGGATTTTACATCTACGGCCCGGGTTACTATATTCTCGGGCCTTTCAAAATCTGCTTGCGGCAGTCCCTCATGAATCTGCTCCATAACTTTGCGCCATAGTATGGCCGGATAGGAACCGCCGCCAAAGCTCATGGATTTGGGTTCATCATGTCCTATCCATACCGACGCAACATAATATGGAGTGTATCCAATGAACCAGGCATCTACGGAATCGGTAGTGGTTCCGGTCTTACCTGCGATTGGCATATTGAAATTCGCGCTGGTGCCTGTACCGGCTCTTACTACCGATCTCATCATATCCGTCATAATATATGCTACATCCTCGTCCACTACCTTTGTGCTCATAGGCTTGTTTTCAAGAAGAACATTTCCGTTGGCATCCGTCACTTTTGTGTAGCTAATGGGCTGAATACGAACCCCTTTATTGGCAAGGGTACCATAGGCGGTGGCCATGTCTATTGGGGATACGCCCTTTGTCAGGCCGCCCAATGCCATTGATGCAAGGTTTTTATCCAAAACCGGTCCACTTTCCACAAGGCTTGAAAGCCCCAGCCTTTTGGCGTAATCAAAGGCTGTATCTATTCCTAAATCATTGAGTATTCTTACGGTCAGTACGTTCATTGACCATTGTACGCCTTCCCTTACAGTGCTTAAGCCCCAATAGGTAGGTCGTCTTGTTTCGGAGTCGGTATACCAGTTGTGAGGTATCCACAGTTTACCGTCGCCCGCAATAAAGGCTACCGGAATATCGTCTACCACACTTGCTGCCGTGTATCCATTATCTATAGCGGCTGTATATACCGAAATGGGCTTGATGGAAGAACCGGGCTGGCGATAAGACTGGGTCGCCCTGTTTAGCAGCAGCTGGCCTTCCTGGCCCCTTCCACCGACCATGGCTTTGATTTGTCCGGTCTTATAATCGACAATAACCATAGCTCCCTGGGGTTGCGGTACTCCCTTTTCATCTTCGGCGGTCTCACCGAAATTGTCAGAGTCCCTGAAGGCCGATTCCACAATTCCCTGCATTTTCACGTCAATGGTCGAATATATTTTAAGACCACCGTTGAACAGCAAGTTATTTGCTTCATCCTTTGTATAGTTGAATTCTTCCATAAGGTCTTCCCTTACATCGACCTTGACCTGGTCAACAAAGTATGAGGAAATCGCCATTTCTTCTTCCTCAATCTCGCCCCTTTCATAAACGAGTTCTTGTGCCACCGCACTGTCGTATTCTTCCTGGTCAATATATCCTTGATTCAACATATTTTTAAGAACCAGTTCCTGGCGTCTCTTTGCGTTATCAGCATGCAGGTAGGGGGAATAAAGACTGGGGTTATTTGTCACCCCGGCTACCATTGCACCCTCGGCCAGTGTCAGTTCGGACGGATCTTTCCCGAAATAGGTCATGGAGGCGGTGTGGATCCCGTAGGCGCTGTGGCCAAAATAAATTGTATTAAGATAGGCCTCCAGGATCTGATCCTTTGTAAATACTCTCTCCAGCTTTACCGCAAGATACTGTTCCTGTATCTTTCTTTTGAATTTTTGCTCCTGGGTGAGAACTACGTTTCTTACAAGCTGTTGGGTAATTGTGCTGGCGCCCGCAGCTATCCTACGTTCCCTCAGGTTCTGAATTATCACACCAAATATTCTTCTTAAATCTATACCGAAATGTTGTCTGAACCTTTCATCCTCAATCGATATAAAAGCATTTTGCACGTGTTTGGGTACATCATCCAGATGTACCAGCGTTCTGTTAACTTCGGCGTGTATTCTGTCCACAACCTCGCCGGTACTCTCCTCATATACAATGGAAGACTGCCTGAGCTGAAGTATATCCTCCGAGCTAATCTCGGGGGCATCCCTGACATAGGCAGCCACTATGCCGGCTGCCGCGCCTGCTCCAATAAATGCAATCAGCAAAACTACAATTATCAAAAGCCTTAAAACGCTTAATTTTTTCTTTTTATTTTCGTTGCTTTTTTTAGTCATCCGGTCATACCTCCTCTGAGGGTATCAGGAGTAGTTTATTACATTATTCTGATTATAACACAAATATCAAAAAAAAATAAACAATTGAATTTTCATTATAAAAAAAGAAGCATAGTAAAAAAAAGGCCGTTGTTTCAAGCCAAATTAGTTGGCGGGACAGGATATTCGATGTGACTATAAGCAAATTGCAGACATAATATATTAAGGAAGGAGGTTTTTTTATGAGAAGGCCCCGATTCAGAGCAAGGTTTGGAAAAAAATCCGTTGCCAGAAGAAGAATAAAGGGCTCTATTGTCATAATAGTTTTTGTACTCCTTCTATTATATTTAAGCTGGACTGTAAATTATAATATCAGGCCTCCTCTTTTGGCAATATCCGAAGTGAGGGCAAAAACAATAGCAACAGATGTCATCAACGAGGCGATTATATCCGAACTCATTTATAAAATCAAGTATGAAGACCTGTTCGTTATTAAAACAGATAATGAGAACAGAATTACTATGCTGCAGGCAAACACAATGTTTATGAACAGAATAGCCTCCGAAACCACATTGAGTATACAGGAAAGATTGAAACAGATGGGGACGAAAAGAGTCGGGATTCCACTCGGAAGTATTCTGGGGAGCGAAATATTCGCCAACTACGGGCCAAGACTAAATATTGATATATTACCAATGGGGACGGTGGTTGTTAATTTCACTACGGATTTTGAACAGGCGGGAATAAACCAGACCAGACATAAAATCTATCTGGTGGTAAAAACCCAGGTCAGAATAGTGCTACCACTGGCAAGTGATACGGTAGATGTTGTGACACAGGTTCCCATTGCCGAAACCATAATAGTCGGAGACATTCCCCAAAGCTACATATTTGTACCGGAAGAAGATTTGATAAATATTGTGCCGGAATCAGCCAAATAGATTCATATGATAAGAGGAGAAGCCAGTAGGATTATTCAGAAAATTAAAAGAAAATGATGGTGTATGGTAATTTTTAAACATTGAATTACATACAATAATCATGTATTATAGACAATGCTGTCACACAAAAGGCAAATGGCAAACAAGGGAGAAAGAGTATGTTGACAGCGGTGAAATTACGTGCTAATATATAAGAGTTGCTGTCAGGAACAACATCTGACAGAAACGCGAACCTATGAAAACTAAACAGTGCGAATTAAAGATAGGCAAAGCCTTTGAG
>CAZVBE010000006.1:0-102016 GCA_964625335.1 uncultured Clostridium sp.
TAATATTGGAATGTAGAGAAGACAGAAAAGTTGCCAACGATTACTTGACACTAACTGGAATATCCAACCAATTGAAAAGCGATATGCGGTATGATAATATTTATACGTATTGGATTAATATGTTTTGTTGGAATAGGGGGACTGACATGGGCAAACTGTTCGGTACCGATGGTGTCAGGGGAATAGCAAACAATGAATTAACTTCGGACCTGGCCTTTAAGCTGGCCCAGGCAGGGGCCAAAGTCCTGGGGCAGGGGATAGAAAAACCCAAGTTTGTGATAGGAACAGATACGCGCCTTTCTTCGGATATGCTTGAGAGCGCAATGGTTGCCGGACTGTGTTCGGTAGGCAGCGATGCAATACTGGCCGGCGTGGTTCCGACACCCGCCGTGGCTTATTTGATAAGACGCCTTGATGCGGATGGCGGGATTGTAATATCGGCTTCCCATAATCCGGCCCAGTATAACGGGATTAAATTTTTTGACCGCCATGGCTACAAGCTGGAGGACGGTATGGAAGAAGCAATAGAACAAAGGGTGTTAACCGGCACCGATGCAGGGTTATGCGCCGGTGAGGCTTTGGGCCGCAAAACGGTCGAAACAAAGGGCGTAGAATATTACATAGACTACCTGAAGGGCACTGTGTCAGGCAGCTTTGAGGGAATGAGAGTAGCGGTTGACTGTGCCAACGGAGCCGCTTATATGGCAGCGCCTTCGGTGCTGAAAGAGCTTGGGGCGCAGGTCAGAATAATTAATGACAAACCGAACGGACTCAATATTAATGTTGACTGCGGTTCCACCCATCCGGGGGGACTGGCTTCCTTTGTGAAAGAGGAGGGGTTGGACCTTGGCCTTGCCTTTGACGGCGATGCCGACCGTGTAATAGCGGTGGACAACAGGGGCAGGGTTATAGACGGAGACTATATAATGGCAATCTGCGGGCGCAGGCTTAAACAAGAGGGAAAGCTTGCCGGGAACACGGTTGTTGCCACCGTCATGAGCAATATAGGGCTCCATAAAGCGATGGAGGGGATAGGCTGCCGGGTTGAGGAAACCCAGGTGGGGGACAGGTATGTACTGCAGAGGATGAAGGAAAAAGGATACAGCTTTGGAGGCGAGCAGTCGGGACATATAATATTCCTGGAACACAATACCACAGGAGACGGCCTGCTGTCGGCTCTCCAGCTGCTGGAGAGCATTAAGTACTTTGACAGCAGTCTTGCCGAGCTTTGCAGTACCATGGAGAAATACCCCCAGGTTCTGGTTAATGCAAGGGTGGAAAACTCCAAAAAAGAAAGCTACCGTGAGGATACTGTTATTTGCAGCGAGATTGACAGGATACAAAACCAGCTTAAGGGTAACGGGAGATTGCTTATAAGGCCTTCGGGAACCGAACCCCTGGTTAGGATTATGCTGGAAGGGCAGGATACAAAGCAGCTGCAGCTTTATGCGGATAACCTTGCCACACTGATAGAGAGCCGGAACTTTTTTTAGCCCTTGCCGGTCAAACTCATGGAGGCGGTTTGGGGACAAGGGACGATTCTTTGTCCCATTTGTCCGTTAAATAAAGGAGGTGATATCAAAAAAATTGGCATCAAAAATTTGGGGGAGGTGAGATTGCAGAAAAAGTACTTGAAAAAAGCGCCAGAACTCCTTTTTGGAAAATGGAGTTGACGAGGTCCGGGGCTTATCGAAATATTCGGCGGATGGCCCCGCGGTATGCTGCTACCGGAAAGGTCCAACAAATCCATCAAGGGATTGATGGGACAAAAAGGGCCGGGCAGGGAACAAAATACTTCTAAAGGAGAATTATAACACTATGTGTGGAATAGTTGGATATATAGGTGACGGGAATGCAACGCCCATTTTGATTGAGGGTCTTAAAAGGCTTGAATACAGAGGATATGATTCGGCCGGAGTGGCAGTGTACAATAATGGTGAAGTAAATGTAAAGAAATACAAGGGCAGACTGTCGGTACTGGAAAACAAGCTGAAAGAAAATCCCGTCCTGGGGAGCCTTGGAATCGGACATACCCGGTGGGCCACCCACGGTGAGCCTTCGGATGTCAATTCCCATCCCCATACAAGCATGGAGGGAGATGTCGCCATAGTACACAATGGTATCATCGAAAACTTTATGCCCATTAAGGAGTGGCTGTCGGATAACGGATATGTGTTCCGGTCGGATACCGATACGGAAGTTGTTGCCCATCTTGTCGACCATTTCTACCATGGGGACTTGGTTAAGGCAGTAATAGAATGTGTCAAAAAACTGGAAGGTTCCTTTGCACTGGGAGTTGTCAGCTCTGCCGAGCCGGATAAACTGGTGGCTGTCAGAAAAGACAGTCCTTTGGTGGTAGGCATAGGCAATGGCGAGAACTATATTGCATCGGATATCCCTGCGATATTAAGTCATACAAAAAAGATTTACCTGTTAAACGATATGGAAATTGCCGTACTCAGCAAAGACGGTGTTAGAATACTTGACCAAACGGGAGAGTCGGTACAAAAGGAAATCTTTGAGGTCACCTGGGATGCAGCTGCTGCCGAAAAGGGGGGTTATCCCCATTTTATGCTTAAGGAAATATTTGAGCAGCCCGCAGCCCTGAGACAAACTTTGAAATCCCGGCTTATGTCCGAAAACGATGACATAATACTGGACCAGATAAGGATTACCCCGGAAGAGCTTGAAAAGGTGGACAAAATAAATATTGTGGCCTGCGGGACGGCATACCATGCAGGGGTGGTGGGCAGATACCTGATAGAAAAACTGGCAAGAATCCCTGCTGAGGCGGAAATTGCGTCTGAGTTCCGTTACAGGGATCCAATTCTAAGCGACAACAGCGTTGTTATAGTAATAAGCCAGTCGGGGGAAACCGCCGATACCCTTGCAGCCATGAGGGAAGCCAAACGAAAGGGTGCCCGGGTTATTGCCGTAACCAACGTGGTAGGCAGTACCGTGTCAAGGGAAGCCGACGACCTTTTATATACCTGGGCCGGTCCTGAGATTGCTGTGGCATCAACGAAGGCATATACGACACAGCTTATAGCCATGTCGCTTATCGCCCTTAAGCTGGCCAGAATAAAGGGTAGTATCGGCGACGGGCTATACAGCCAAATGAGGGAAGCGATATACAGGCTTCCCGGACAGGTGCAGCAGATACTGGATAAATCCGAAGAAATAAAGGAGCTTGCGGTTAAACACAAAGACGCCGGCAATGTATTTTTCATCGGCCGGTCGCTGGACCATGCAGTAGCCATGGAGGGTTCATTGAAACTCAAGGAAATTTCGTATATTCACTCGGAGGCCTATGCCGCCGGCGAGCTGAAACATGGTACCATAGCCCTCATAGAGGATGGAACGCTGGTATTTGCCCTTGCTACCCAAAGCAGACTGTTCGACAAGTCGGTAAGCAACATGAAGGAAGTGAAAGCAAGGGGAGCCTATGTAATAGCCCTTGCCAACGAGGAAAACAGGGAGGTTGAAAAAACCGCCGACAGGGTGGTATACATCCCGGATACCCTTGACCTGTTAACCCCCGTGCTGACTGTGATACCGCTGCAGCTTTTCGCATATTATATCGCCGTGGCCAGGGGCTGCGACGTAGATAAACCCAGAAACCTAGCCAAAAGCGTAACGGTGGAGTAACCAGGGGGACGGTTCCTTTGGTTACTGTTGCATGGTAAAAAAGTTCTTTACTGGCTACTATTATGAGATAATCATGATAGTAGCTTTTCTTTTTTTGAAGGAATATATAATGGCTAAGCATACCAATAAGTGGACTGAAGAAAAAATAGCCCGATATTATGCCGAAGGACGGGGCAGCGGCGAATTGTCAAACCATAAGCCATGGTTAACTATTAAAGACTTTTCCTCAAAAGGTCATGTCCATTGTTTAAAGGGATGAAAAACCAATCGTGTTCATAGTTTTTTCTCGGATATTGAGTGCAACTATTTTTATCTGCCAGACTGGGCAGACGATGTAATAGATATTCGCGGACAATATCCTCTAAACCGTGAGAAGACGGTCAAAATAGCGAAAAAAAAGCAGATAGGCCATTGTGTGGATACAATAACGATAACCCCTATAGTATGTACTACAGATTTAATTATTATAGTAAGATTAGGTGATAAAATATTACATAAGGCAAGAACTGCGAAACCTCACCCCGATGTTAACACATAAGATGTTAAGTGCGCTATATGAATAATGCGATTGCTTACGCATTTGTAGAATTATATACAGCATATAACAGCCATTCCATTGATCGGAACAAATCGACTAATAAAACGTCAAATACACAAGATATATAATTTGCATTGATAGGAGAATGTATATGCGAAGAATAACCGGGATTTTACTAATCGCTGTCCTTACTATACTGGCGTGTACAGCTTGCAATAAAGATTTAGCGACAAAAAGCAGAAAGTACGATGTTGCAAGGATTAGTCAGGATGTGGTTGAAGGCAGCAGCCAATTTGCCTTTGACTTATTTAAAAAGCTAAATAGCGAAGACGAAGGAAAAAGCATCTTTATATCCCCATTAAGTATATCTACAGCACTTACTATGACTTATAACGGGGCTCAAGCCTCCACAAAGGAGGCCATGGAAAAAGCTCTCGGCTATAAGGACATAGACAGGGATATTATAAACGAGAGCTACAGCAATCTGCTCAATTACCTTGAAAATGCAGATAAAAAGATAGAGTTAAACATTGCAAATTCTATATGGATAAGGCATGGCCAAGAGATAAAAGAGGATTTTCTATCAAACAACGAGAGCAACTTTAATGCAGAAATTGATACCCTGGACTTTTCAAAGGGTTCTGCGGTAAGTACCATAAATGAGTGGATAGACAATGCGACTAAGGGGAAAATCAATAAAATGCTGGAGCCGCCCATAGACCCAAATGTTATCATGTACCTTATCAATGCTATCTACTTTAAGGGAGAATGGACCAAGCAGTTTGACCCGGAAAGAACCTATGACGGTACCTTTAAAACATTCGAAGGCAGCGAGCAAACCGTGAAGATGATGAGCCTCAAAGGTAAGGCCCTGTATACAGAAGGCGATGATTGCAAAGCTGTAAGGCTTCCCTACGGAAGCGGCAAGACGTCCATGTACGCCATACTCCCGAATGAGGACGTCAGTATCAATGAGTTTATCGAAGGTATGACCGTGGAAAAGTGGAATGACATTCGTAACAGAGTGGCAGAAACTGATGATGTACTTCTTCAAATACCAAGGTTTAAACTGGAGTACGGAATTAAAAACCTAAATGACAGCCTGAAGTATCTGGGTATGGGGGAGGCCTTTAGCGAAAATGCGGATTTTTCTGGAATAAGAGAAGGCATATATATAAGCAGGGTCCTTCACAAGGCGGTAATTGAAGTGAATGAAGAAGGCAGTGAGGCTGCCGCAGCCACTGTGGTAGAGATGGCAGAGTCGGCTGTGATGGAGCCTACAACTTTTATAGCTGACAGGCCTTTTATGTTTATAATAACTGACGACACCACAGGATCCGTACTCTTTATGGGAAAGCTTTTGAATGTAATGTAAGTTTAATAAGACGCATAATTCTATTAACCATTGTAGCTATAAAAACCTGACTTAGAGGAAAAATCGATTAATTACCTGGAGGTGTAAAATGAAGAATAAGTTAATCACTGTTATCCTTGCGGCTGTGATGCTAATAATAGCAATGAACGGAGCAGCCTTCGCAGGCGCTCTGAAGTCTTCCGATGAGAACAGCTATAGGCTTGGGGCAGTAAAAGAAGTTGAAAACACTATTGGTTTATTTGCGGAACAAAGTGAAGAAGACCTTTACACGCCCTACGCCTTTGTGATAAGTAGCAATCCCGACAAGAAAATGAGAGTACAGTTTGTGGGCAGCCAAATGTATCACGATGACAGGTATCTGGGCTTTGGCCTTAGCGGCAGACCGATGCTTTCCCTGAGATATATGTCAGAATGGTTTGGCTTCCGGGTGGATTACGATGTAGAAAGCAGCACAGTCTCAGTTGGCAATGGTGAATATAGCTTCCGCGTCAGACCCGGCGGCAGTGCGGCAGATATATATTGGGCCGGGGAGAAGATTAATGAGTATGAGCTAACCGAGAGCGCTTTGTTTAAGGATAACAGGCTTTATCTCTATTCCCTTGACATCAGCGACCTTCTCGGCTTAATGCCCTACTGGGACGACAGCACAAGAACCTGGGATGTTCTGTACAGGGATTATATATACCAGGAACTGGGCTTTTCAACTCATATTAATGATGATTTATTTGCTATTAAGGGCTTGCTTTTTGACGACGGCCAGCACAATACACCTCATCTGCATATTAAGAATATCGATAATGATATCCGTTCACACACGAGTTCTCTTTGGATTAAAGAGTTCGGTACAGATTCCATACACATGTATGATATAAGCAGCAGCATTAGGCTGAATGAAGAAACCAATCGGCTGCGGGTTAGCCTGAGCTTGGGACAAAGAATCATTTTTGTCAAAGATATTGATGTTACCTCTGATATTGAAGCCAAGGAATTGGTAGTGGCCGATCCGTCCTATGAATTTACCAGCCCGACCCAAGGATACATAAAGGTTGCTGGGCCCGAGATGCTTATCAGCGGTTCAGTCGTTGGTATTGACGATTATTGCCCAGCGGAAATTGTTTTGTTTGTGAGGAAAGTTGATGATACCGAAATAATGCTTAACGAAAGCATTCCTGTAACCGACGGGAGGTTTATGTATGAACTGAAGTTGGAAAAAGGAGAGGGCCTATACAAGGTTACAGTCAATTACGTTATGCCGGCACCACGCGGGCCTGCATATCCTGAAATTACTAACTTTTATGTGGAATACACGAAACAGCTTGGTGAGAATAGCCAAAGCTAACAGTCCGGCCGGGTATCCGCTTTAGGATGAAATTTATCGATCAGACGGTAGTATATCCTTTATCCAAATCGCATACCTGGATGATGACGATAAGATAGTGAAAGGCATTTTAACTGAAGCAGACGGAGAGGTTATGGATACAAGGGTATTCCATTATGATAATGACCTTTTGGTCAAAATCATTGTTGAAAAAATGGTATAAATACTAAGACCTTTAAAAACGAGTACAATAATGTCGGTAATATAATTATGGAGTACAATATTTGGCATGGCGAAGTGAATATTCTATTCGCTGCGTTCTATGACTATGAGTATAATGAGAACTTATTGCCTGAAACTGTTACCATTTATAGGGTACAGTCGCCAATAGCCGAAGAAAATATCAGGCACTATAATTAATTCAACACGCATCATTCTTGTTTAACGTCATAGTAGTAGAATTATGCGCGAAGGCTTATTTGTATAAGCGGCGCTACCATTCTAAAGGAGTGCGATGCCTACTACTTTTACTCCGGTGACACAAATTATCGTATGGATGTTTCTTTTTCGGGCGGAGAACGGGAGGGCAATATTATCTGCCTTTTCTATGATGACTGGTTTATGCATGATGGGGAAAAGGTACTCACACTGAAGGAGCAGGATGGAGCTTATATCTTTGTGTCCAATGAAAAATCAAAGTAATCCCTATACTGGGTTCAAAAGCGGCTGTAGCACATAGCATTGTTAAGTTATTTCGCATTTTTTATATTTTACGTTGTAGTGGTAGAATTATGTTACACAAGTACCTAAAAGAGGGAGTGATTTAGAGTGAGAAAAATGATGCCGCTATTATTGATTACCATACTAATATGTTTTTCCGTCATTTTTAGTGGGTGTACCGATGAAAACGAAAACACTGAAGCTGGTGAGATTAAATCTAACGATGAAATCGAAAACGATCAGGTTAATGAAATAGTATTCACAGATGAGTTTAATGGAAATATAATAAGCCCGCTTGTCACAGCAGAAATGAAAGATAAACTTCTTGACAGCATTTCCGGCATGAAAGAAATGGGACCCGGCGTAGGTCCATGGAGAATTATATACTGTAACGGAGACAAAATAATCCTTTATAACTATGCTCATATTGTAGCTTGTGATATTTCGAAAGAAAACAAGGGGATATATTCCATCATTGACCTAATGGGTTTAAAGACAGGAACCTATCAAGGGTCAATAATTGCTATGGTGTACCCCAGCTCGGATGCAATGTCCTGCATTTTGGGGGCAGGGTATTGGGAAATGGACATTGAAGCGTCACCCAGTCTTTACCTGTGTAATCTCTGCGATGGGTCGGTAAAAGAGCTGGAAACAAATTATAATATGGCAAATGGTGAAGTGAAATGGTACAGAAATATGCAGAGTTCGGATATGCTGCCTTGGTATGTTGCAATTAGAGGAAATGATACCTGTATTATCTGGGATATAGAAGGCGAAAAGAGGATAGACAGTATTCCGACAGACTCCGGGCTGGAAACGGTAGAAGAAAATTATGTAGAGCGTATTAACATAGACACAGGCTATACCTATTTATATTGGTGGAAGGTTAATGAAAATACCGTGATAGGTGCACCATATAGCAAAGATGCAGGCAATGCCAGCGACTTAAAACTTACTGATTTTGAAATAATTGAGGTTAATCTAAAGGATATGTCAGGCAAGGTATTGTATAAAATAACTAGTTGAACATGTAGAGATTAAGCAAGATAAAAGGAGTGTAAATGTACTCTACATGGAAACTGACGAAGATCATGTGGCACTTCAGGATGGAGGGTCTATAGAACCAAAGCTTGTCTATGTGCATGAGGGAAGGAAGAAAGTAGGGAAAAACCGGTGGAAGTTTTGGACTATATAGATAAGGCTTATGACGTTGATACTATTAAAAAGATATACCTATCAGGGGATGGAGCGCCTTGGATAAATAATGGACTAGGCTGGATAAAGGAAAGCATCTACGTACTGGATCGTTACCACTTATCAAAGTATGTAACGCAAGCTACAGCGCATATGGGATACACCACACCAATCATGTGGGATTATATAAACAGCGGTGACAAGAATAGTATAAAAGAGCTTTTTAATGCAATCATAAGTACAACGTTTCTTAAGTCAGTAAGAAATGCTTAAGCTGGAAGATAATCAGGGGGTTACTATATTCTTTAAAAACCCATAGTAACTTGACGCGATCAATACATGGTTCTTACTTGTATATTTCTAAACAATGAAATATAATTGCCTCGAGCACTATTAAAATGTGATAGAAACGCTATACTTGACTGCCAAAGAACCGATGGACGGTAGGACAAAAATGAGGAAATTAGGGGTGAGATGTCGTGACTGAACAAAGAATAGGCAACACACAGAATTTTGTTTTTCGTGCCTTTCTGATGGTTGCACTACTTGCTGCTGCCTCCGCAATCGGGTACCTTTTCCGTTTCATAGGTTTTCCGGAAACCAATATTGTCATTGTCTATCTTCTTGCGGTGCTTATGACTGCATGGCTGACCCATGGCTTTGTACTTGGCATCCTTGCATCGGTGATTGCGACTTTTGCCTTCAATTATTTTTTCACCGAACCGTACTTCACCTTTACTGTCAACGAACCGAGTTACATCATTACTTTTATCATAATGACCATTACAGCGCTTGTTACAAGTACGCTTACCTCTCACGTCAAACTAAGTGCACTTTCGGCTAGAGAAAAAGAAATGGAAACAAAGGCGGTCTACAATCTTACCAATCATCTGACCGATGCCAAAGACATACATGATATTGCCAGAATTGCTGTGGACGCTATCAGCAATTGTTTTTTTTGCAAAGCTGCTCTCCTTTGCTTTGATGAGAATGGTATACCAGAACAATTCTTTATCCAGCAGGTTTCATCCGAAAAGCAAGTACGTAGAAAAGTCCAAGATACGGCAGAGATCAAACATCAGATTGAGAATTTACGGACAGGCTATGATATTGGGCCAAAATTTTATGATTGGCCTATTTATGGCATAGAAAGCATCCTTGGCATTATCCGTATACCCAAAGAAAATGCCTCTATTATGAATGATGCGCAGAAGCGTCTTTTGCGCTCCATGATTGAAAGCACCGCTCTTGCAATGGATAGATATCGGTCTGCCGAGCAGCGCATCAAATTACGTGAGGAAACTATACAAGAACGCTATCGCGGAAATTTGCTTCGGGCGATCTCCCATGATTTGCGTACTCCACTTTCGGGTATCATTGGAACATCGGAAATGCTCATAGACATGACCCGACCAGACGACCCCCGATATGCCTTGGCAGAAGGTATCCACAAAGAAGCGGATTGGCTGCACTCGCTGGTAGAAAATATTTTAAGCCTTACCCGTCTGCAAGATGGCAGACTGGTATTGAATAAACAGATGGAAGCTGTAGAGGAAGTTATAGGAGGCGCAGTAAACCATATTGCCCAGCAGTCGCCGGAACATGAAATCACAGTCAGCGTGCCCGATGAACTTTTGCTTGTTCCTATGGACGTGAAATTAATAGAGCAGGTTTTAGTCAATCTATTGGATAATGCAACCAAGCATACTCCGAAGGAAAACGAAATCAGTGTTTCCGTGATTGAGGATGTATATAAAAATTTGGTTATATTCTCCGTAAGGGATAGGGGAGCGGGCATCTCGATTTCCGATTTGCCGTATATCTTCCAGATGTTTCATACCTCACATGCCAAACACGCTGATGCAGGGCATGGCATCGGTTTGGGTCTTGCCATTTGCGATGCCATCATTAAAGCGCATGGTGGGGACATAGAAGCTCACAACCGCACAGACGGACAGGGAGCGGAGTTTATCTTTACTCTTCCGATGGAGGGAACAGAGAATGAATAAATTCAATGAACGTGTCCTTGTTGTCGAGGACGACACGCAAATACGAAATTTCATCTGCTATTCGCTGCGCACAGAGGGTTTTCAATATATTACAGCGGATACGGGACAGGGTGCACTTGGACTGCTTGTTTCGGAGCAAATCGACTTAATGCTGCTTGACCTTGGATTGCCTGATTTTGATGGCATGGAGGTTATAAAGAAGGTGCGCGAATGGTCTGAACTGCCAATCATTGTTGTTTCCGCACGGGATCAAGACAAGGAAAAGGCGGCTGCACTGGACATGGGTGCTGACGACTATTTAACAAAACCTTTTTCTGCAACGGAACTTCTGGCGCGGATCCGTGTTGCCCTGCGCCATCTATACAAGCAAAATGGAAGTAAAGCACAGTCAAGCATATCTGTTGGTGATTTGCGGATAGACCTGGACAAACGCCTGGTTTATCTAAACAACGACGAGCTGCACGTGACGCCTATGGAGTATAGCCTATTGGCGCTTTTTTTCAAGAACATCGGGAAAGTGCTGACAACAGGCAATATTATAAGGGAGATATGGGGCGTGGGATATGGGACCGATACACAGGCGTTACGGGCACTGATGGCAGGGCTGCGACGAAAAATAGAGATAAATCCGGCTAAACCGCGATACATTAAGACGGAAATAGGCGTCGGGTACAGACTTGTAGATGAATAAACGATATGGCAAAGGCCTCTTCGGTGAATTACCGAGGCGGCTTTTTTTGCGTTATCACATCTTTCTCACAGATTACAACCTTTTCTCACACCACTCTCACAGCGTTTTTGCTATTATAAAAAATATAAAAAAACTATGTTCCAAGGGAGGAATGGTGCTGTGAAACAGGCGAACACATCAGAGAACAAACAGGAGCTAGCTGCTCTGTGCAGCACGGTTAGAAAGCTTGTCGATCAAAGTGAATATCGGCAATGTGAAAGCCTTATTATTAACGCTATGTGCAAATATCCACACGCACCGGAACCACACAATCTTATTGGTGTGCTGCTTGAAAAGGAAGGCGACCATATCACTGCTATGAAGCATTTTCGCGCCGCATGGGCTCTAGACCCTACTTATATACCGGCACGCTATAATCTTGAACACTTTGGAACTTTCTTTTCAAAAGGCAAGTGCGCATTCGACGAAATGGACTGCTCCGAGGATGAAAAGCAAGACTTATTCAAGGTTGAGTATGATACACATGGCGTTGGTCGTGTTGTCAGGAGGCGTTAAAATGGGATTGTTTACAGGGAAAACCAAAAACCATGACTATATAATTATCATTGGCTGTGGACGCTTGGGTGCCAACCTCGCCGATACCTTATCCGATAGCGGGGGGAATGTCTTAATAATTGACTACAACAAAGATTCTTTCCGCAAGCTTTCACCGTCATTCGGAGGTCTTACACTCACGGGCGATGCTACGGATATAGATGTGCTTCACGAAGCACAGATTGAAAAGGCAACTGGAGTCGTTTCCGTCACCAATAATGACAACACAAATATCATGGTGGCGCAGTTAGCCAAAGAACTTTTCAATATCCAACGGGTTATTGCCCGTCTTTATGACCACGAAAGGGAATGTGTATACCGTGAATTCGGTATTGATACGATCTGCCCCGCTGTTTTGTCTGCTAAGGAAATAAGCAAACTTCTGGACGGTATTTATAAGGAGGAAATCTAATGAAAACGCGAGTTCTATTGATTGGCGGCTTCAACAAAGCACAGTCACTTGCTCGTTCCTTGATAAATAAGGGCTACTTTGTTATTGCAATCAACAATGATTATGAGAATTGCCTCGCACTAGCGGAGATTAATTCCATCACCGTTATCAACGGAGACGGCACCAAACCGTTTGTTTTGGAAGATGCGAATGCGCAGGACTCCGATATTGCCATTGCTCTTACCCAAAGAGATGATGACAATCTGGTGATATGTGAACTTTGCAAAAAGAAGTTTCATGTCAAAAAGACGGTGGCGCTGGTAAACGACCCAAAGAAAACCGAGTTTTTTTACAAGATGGGGATTGATTCTGTTGTATGTGCAATTAACGCCATTACAAGCATTATCGAACAGCAGGCTTTCCTGGACGAGATTGCGACCTTGGTACCAATCGGCGAGGGACGTATAAGCATTGCGGAGGTTCCTATACCGGGAAATGCGCCGGTGGTGGACAAGAAGCTGTGGGAAATCAACCTGCCTAAAGAGGTTATCATAGGCTGTATTCTTCGGGGTGAAAAGAGCATGATACCGCGTGGGGATACGCGTATACTTGCCGGAGATGTGCTTGTGCTCATTTCATCCGATAAGCAGGAGATGGCGGCTATCAAGGAACTGACGGGACGGTGATAACTAATGAAACGGTATTTTTACAGCTGTAGCAATTGCGGGAAACTAATGCTGCTCATAGGAGTGCTCGTTTCGGTACCTCTTACTGTACTGCCGTTTTTTCCGGAGGAAACACGGTACGCAGCCTCGTTTGCTGTTCCGGCACTTATATCTATTATTGCAGGGTTTGTCATGTGCCTGTTGTCAAAACAGGACGAAAACAACTTTCATTGGCAATACACGATGCAAAGCGGTAGTTTAACGGTGCTGTTTGCGTGGGGTTACGGGTTTTTGGCAGGTGCGCTTCCTTTCGTGCTCTCTGGGGAGCTATATTTTATTCAGGCTTTGTTTGAATCGGTAAGCGGATGGACAACCACCGGCCTTTCGGTTATGGATGTAACGGCAACGCCGCATATTTTCCTGTTTCACCGCAGTTTTATGCAGTTTTGCGGTGGATTAGGTTTCATTATGATGATGGTCATGTTCATTCAGGGAAAGCAGTCCATGAACCTGTATTACGCCGAAGGACACACCGATAAACTCATGCCAAACCTAAAAAAGACGGCGCGGATAATTCTAACAATGTATCTGTCTTTTCTCGCTGGCGGAACGCTGCTCTATATTCTGTTCGGAATGAAGCCCTTTGACAGCTTGCTCCACGCAATGAGTGCACTATCAACAGGCGGGTTTTCTACCCGGGCGGATAGTATCGGTGCGTTTAACAGCCTTGCCATAGAGGCGATTACTATTGTATTAATGCTTATAGGTACAACCAATTTTGCCGTGCTGCTGCTGGTTACAAAAAGGAAATTTAGTCGGGTACGGCGAGTTAGTGAAGTCCGGTTCATGCTGGTGCTTCTGGCGGTTTTTGTACCGGTTACGGCCTTTGCGCTTTTCTACGGTCTGTATATGAGCATTGGAGAAAGTATACGGACGGCCATATTTAACGTTTTGTCGGCACTATCCACTACCGGCTATTCTACTGTATCCTACACTAACTGGCCGTACTTTGCTGTCGGAATCCTTGTTATACTTATGCTTATAGGTGGAGGTATTGGCTCAACGGCAGGCGGCATTAAACTCTCCCGTATATATCTGTTGATGCGGATAACGGCAGAAGACGTACGGAAGCGGCTTTCTCCTGCACGAAGCGTTGTTGCTCCTTATTATTACAGAGCGCAGGGGAAAACCCCCATTGACAGTACGCTTGTGGCAGATACCACCGGTTTTATCACTTCCTATATAGTTATATACCTGATTGGTACGCTGCTTCTTACATGGTCTGCAGATTGTACCCTTACCGAAGCAATGTTTGAATTTGCCTCTGCACTGGGTACGGTTGGGTTATCCGTCGGTCTGACAGGCCCAACAACCGGAAGCGCAACACTCATAATAGAAATAATCGGCATGATACTTGGCAGGTTGGAGATTTTTATTGTTATGATTGGCATCTATTCCAGTGTGACGCTGATAAGACAACGCATACAGAGGAAGATAAAACAAATTTGATAAGGTTTTTCATAATATCAATCTATACCGGCTGCTATCACGGTTTCCCCTCATAAAGAGAAATATAAATAAAAAGAAGAATGATAATAAGTAGAATAACATCAAGCAGTTTACTATTAATGATGAATTTGGTATGCTAATAGCAATGAATTGTACTGACAATTACAAATCATTCCTAATACTTAAAGATACAGATGATAATGAAAGCAAGATATATAACATGGTAAAATACCTCGTGAAAACTAATCCAATATGCTAACGAATAAAACGTCTCATCTATAGGCCGGTATTTCCCAGCTAAAGGTTCGCAAACACCGGAAAATTTACAGTATTCCAGAACTGTTTGTTTAGGAGCTACAGCAGTTCTTTGAAACCACACGCAATAGACGCGGTGTCTTTCCGTGAATTATGCAAGCTTATGATTTGGGTGTGTATTGGTTCATATTAGTTTGATAATGTGAATTAAGAAGGGATGATACAAGGATGGATGTATACGAGTTTAATGCTGAAATAAAAAAACATGATAACATGGATGCTGCTTTTATTGAATTTCCTTATGATACAGAAAAGGAATTCGGAACAAAAGGTCAAATAAAAGTACTGGCGACTTTTGATGGTTACGAATATAGAGGTTCATTAGCAAAAATGGGGAATTATTGTCATGTTTTAGGATTGACGCAAAAAACTAGAAATGCTATAGGTAAAAAACCGGGAGACACTGTACATGTTATATTGAAAAAAGACGAAGAACCTCGAATTATTGAAATTCCAGAAGACTTAATAAAGCACTTTGAGGTAAATAAAGAGGCGAGAGACTTTTTCGATACACTATCTTATACTAACAGAAAAAAATATATGCAATGGATAACTAGTGCAAAGAAGAGTGAAACACGAAACAAAAGGCTTAAAGATACTATATATATGCTTTCAAATAAAGTTAAGCAGCCATGATATATTCATATATGGTGCAATAGAGGTTAAAAAGATTAATCCAGGGGTGCGACGTCCTGTCGCATTCTGAGTTAAGGGACGTCGCGAGCGCCAGACGTTATACGCCATCGAAAGCAGTGATCGTGGCATCGTGAGCGGATTTAATTTGAGAAAATTAGAAGTGACATTATTCTATTTGTTAGAAAACATAAACATAAGATATTATATATTTTCTACAAAAGATTAAAAAGGGGGCACAAGTAATGAAAAGGCTTATTTTTATGGTATTATGCGTAGTTATCCTGTTTACCTTTTCGGCGTGTTCAAACGATGCATCTACGCAGCCGAGCGAAACGACAGCTTCAAGCGAGACAACTACAACACCAAGCAATACAGCAATCATGGAAGAACCTATAGAATTCACTGATGAAGCCTTTGAAAAAAAGGTGCGAAAGGCGTTGAACAAGCCTGAAGGAGATATTACCAAAGAAGAAGCGGCGGAAGTCACATCCCTCGATTTGAGCAATGAGCACTTTGACAAAAAAGATGGCGATATCAAAGACATAAGCGATATCAAGTATTTTACGGCATTAGAAGAGTTGAATATTTCCTTTAACGAAATCAGCGATTTAACCCCTCTTGCCGAAATAAAAACCCTTAAAACGTTAGTTTTTAGCGGTATTAAGGCAAGAGACTTATCTCCGTTAAAGGATTTAACAAATATGGTTTGCTTGGTATTCTGCTGGAATGTCGGCGGATCAGACATCGGGTTTGAAAATTTGGATGCCTTATCAAACATGAAAAACCTTGAAAATATTGACGCAAAAAATGCCGGCATCAAGGATATATCGGGTCTATCAAATCTGACGGAACTTTGGGATATTCAACTTTGCGATAATCAAATTACAGACATTACTCCTCTTGCAAATTTAAAAAACTTAAAAATTGTATTACTTGGAAATAATCTCATCACAGATTTTAGCCCGCTAAAGGATGCTTATGAAAATCTGGAAGGCAAGGATTTTGAAATTAAATAATGAACTTCGCTAAATGAGCATAATATACAGCTAAATTGATTCGTAACCTTCGTAAATTAAGTAAAGGGTAAGTCTCTGCAGCTGATGTAATGCATATTTGTTTTAGATCGTGAACTAAGATTATTTTTATAAATAATTTGATTATGTTTTTATGTGCAAGGGGTGACCGAAGATGAAGGAAGAGCTTATTGCTCCCTGCGGGATGAACTGCGGTGTATGCGTCAGTTACTTGGCGATGAAAAATGATTTGAACAAGAAGGGCTTCAAAAGAGTGTATTGCGAGGGTTGCCTGCCTCGCGGCAAAAACTGCCTTCATATGGGTGACCGGTGCCAGGTGCTTGGAAAAGGCCTCGTTCGATTCTGTTATGAGTGTAAGGACTTTCCGTGCAAACGCCTTAAAGCCCTTGATAAACGTTACAGCACAAAATACCATCTGAGTATGATAGAAAACTTAAGAGCCATAAGTGAACAAGGGCTCGAAAGCTTTTTAAGAAAAGAAGATGCAAAGTGGACCTGCTCCGATTGCGGTAATACGATATGCTGTCATAACGGTTTATGTCTGAATTGCAAGACTGACATACTGCGTCAAAATAAAAAATACCGCTGGGGTCAGGAATAGGCAAAAAGACTTCAATGCAGTAAAATCAGGAGAACCGCCTGTTCCGTTGACACGCAATGTCGGCAAGGTTACTTATATGCTGCGTTGGGTGGTTAAAAACAAGGAAGTGCATGAAAAGGTTTCGAAACTTGGATTAGAGAAGTTTGGAGAGGAATGAATCATGGATAAAAAATTTTTTACGTTAGGCTGCTGTGGGCTCGATTGTGGCTTATGTCCGAGATTTTATACTGAAGGTTCTTCAAAATGTCCAGGTTGTTGTGGCGCTGATTTTGGAAATAAACATCCTTCTTGCTCTTTCATTACATGTTGCTTTAAGAAAAAAGGATTAGAAGTCTGTAGTGAATGTTGCGATTTCCCTTGCCCTAAGTTTGATAAAGAGATAGGGGAGACCGATTCATTTGTAACGCATAGAAGGATTATTCAAAACCAGAATTTTATTAAGGAATCTGGAATGGCTGTTTTTATTGAACAACAAAATGAACGAATGAAACTCCTTCAAACCATGCTTGAATGTTATGATGATGGAAGGAGCAAAAGCTTTTACTGTTTATCTGCTGCATTGCTTTCGCTTAAGAGCCTGAATGAATCATTATTGAAGGCAGATAAGGATATAAAAGAGAAGTCTGTTGATAAAGAAGATCTAAAAGGCAGAGCAAAGGTATTAAAAGAAATTTTAAACCAATTTGCCGATGAAGAAAATGAGGAGTTGAGATTAAGGAAAAAGAAGAAATGATAATAAGAACTGTGAGTATAGGAACTGACGTTTTACCATTCTTGCATTAGCTGGCGGAAGCGCTGCCAAGAACTGCATTAAGGTATGCAATAGAAAAAATGCCGGCAGAAATGAAACAAGAAGCAATGAAAAGATAGAAAAGCAAATATCAATTCTAAAATAATATATGGAGTTGAAAACTTTGAGTGAATACGTTTTTGAAGAAATTAACGCCAGGCATGTACTGTTGGGGTAGAGAGAAGTATTGCTGAGGGAGAACAGAATGGGGAATATGTCGGTTGCATATAGTTGACTTTAATGGTACAATTTGTATAACATACATGGACGACAAAAGGATGATACTTACAAAGATGATATACATTTAAAAGGAGAGTGATTTATAAATGGCCGGGAAATTACCGCCCTTTGCAGAAAAATTCGCCGGGTTTGATAAACAGTTGTACGATAATGTTTCTGATATCCATGAAACGGCATATCCCCAAGACGGACTTGACAGGAAGACCGCGCTGCTTATCACCCTTGCCATTGACGCTTCCAAGGGGGCTTCAGCCGGTGTTGCTTCACTCGCAAAACAGGCAAGGGCAGCCGGAGCTGCCGATGAGGAAATCAAGCAGGCCATTCGCATAGCCTATTATGTTGCCGGAATGCAGACCCTGGCTGCGGGAAGCGCCGCATTTGAAGAGTAGAGGAGGGTTGGAGTATGAACATTGCGATGCTGCAATTGGAAGTCAACGCTCACCAGTCCAAGCAGGAGCGTATTGAGCATGTTAAAGACAAACTGGCTCAGATGCACAGAGAAAACAGGCAGCCTCACCTGGTTTTATTACCCGAGATATGGGGAACCGGGTTCTTCAACTTCGAAAATTATTCCAAAGAAAGCGAAGAGCTTCAGGGACAGACCTACTCCGCTCTTGCTCCCTGGGCGCAGAAACTTGGAAGCTATATTTTAACCGGCAGTTTTGTCGAGAAAGAGGGAAAGGACCTTTTCAACACTTCGCTGCTCATAAATCCCGGCGGCAATATAGCTGCCAGGTACAGAAAGATACACCTGTTCGGTTACCGCTCCAGGGAGCCGGAGGTTTTAACTCCGGGCAGTGACATAACGGTAACCGCGACAGAATTCGGCGTGTGGGGTATAACCACATGTTATGACCTGAGGTTCCCCGAACTGTACCGTAAAATGGTGGATAAAGGGGCGGAGGGCTTCCTGGTGGTGGCTGCATGGCCCCTGCCCAGGCTTGAACATTGGTCGTTGTTTAATAAAGCCAGGGCTGTGGAAAACCAGTGCTACCTTATATCCTGCAATTGCGCAGGCAGTCATGGAGGAGTGACCTTTGGAGGGCACAGCATGGCTGTGGACCCCTGGGGCGATTGTATCGCCTCTGCGGGGGAGAAGGAAGCCGTTGTATGGGCGGAAATAGACCCCGGAGAAGTGAAAAAAAACCGCCAGTCCTTTCCGATGCTAAAGGACAGGGTTTTCTAAAAACAGTATATGTATTGGATCATTCGGGATATATTGAGAAAGGGTTTTGCCCTTCTTTTTTTTGAAGGATAATTTCCGCCAGTGAAAAAAACAAAGCAGTGGACAAAACAATCTTTTGTAAAGGGCGGTGGGTTTAATGAAAAACATATCGGAAATCCGGTGGATTTTCAATCCCGGGGCAAGGAACGGCCATGATAACGGGGTGCCGACAGCTGCTTTCTCGGAGTACCAGGTGAAGAGGGCAAGGGACTTTCACAGGGGGTTTAAGGAGTATTCGCCCACACCCCTGCACAGGCTGGAAAATCTGGCGAGGGAACTGGGGGTGGGCAGCATTTGGGTTAAGGATGAATCCAAACGGTTTGGCCTGAATGCCTTTAAGGTACTGGGCGGTTCCTATGCTATAGGTAAATATATAAGCAAAGAACTGGGTATTGATATAAATGAGCTATCTTTTGAAAGAATAAGGGAACTCACCGAAACGGGAAAACTTGGCAGGATGGTATTTGTAACCGCCACCGACGGCAACCATGGCAGGGGAATTGCCTGGGCTGCCAACCGGTTGGGACAGCAGTCGGTGGTGTTTTTGCCCAAGGGTGCGGCGGCGGCACGGCTTCGGAATATAAGGAGGGAAGGTGCGCAAGGTTACGTTCTGGACCTGAACTATGACGATTCGGTAAGATACGCCAGGGATTATGCGGACAAGAATAACGGAATATTTGTGCAGGATACCGCGTGGGAAGGTTATACCGAGATACCGGGATGGATTATGCAGGGATACGCCACAATAGCCCATGAACTTACCGGGCAGTTGGAGACGCATGATATTGAAAAACCCACACACATTTTCCTGCAGGCCGGTGTGGGCTCCTTTGCCGCGTCCATGCAGGCGTATTTCGCCGACAGGTATAAAACTAAAAGGCCTGTTACGGCTGTAGTGGAGCCGGATAAGGCGGACTGCCTGTTCAAATCTGCTGTCATTAACGATGGCATGGCCCATTCAGTGACAGGGGACCTTGATACCATTATGGCAGGTTTGGCCTGTGGCGAGCCAAATACAACGGCGTGGGACATACTGCGGGATTATTCGGATATGTTCTTTTCATGTCCCGATTATGTATCCGCCAGGGGCACAAGGATACTGGCAAATCCCATTTGCGGTGACCCGGGGATAATATCCGGCGAATCCGGTTCGGTGGGCGTGGGGCTGTTAAGCCTGCTTCTTGAGCGGGAAGAGTACAGCGAAGCCGTTAAACTGCTGGGTATAGACAAAGACTCCCATATAGTGTTTATAAGCACCGAGGGGGATACCGACCCGGTGGGTTACAGGAAGATAGTCTGGGACGGGTTCTGTCCTACCCCCGATTAATATAGCGGGTAATTAGATATCCCATCAGATATTATTTAATATATGTTTTTTCCTGTGAAACCGTAGAAGGCCGGCTTAATTGCAGCGGCGGGGTTCTATGGTCTGTATGTTATTGGAATAAAAAAAAGAAAACTATTTCACAGTGTTCCGGGTATATATAAGTGAAAGGACATAAGGACAGACGCAAAGGATAGGAGGGTACGGATGGAAAGACAGTTAATTGGTGAGATTAGGGACGGGAACAAGGACTCCTTCAGGAAGCTGTACGAGGCCTATTCCGACGGCGCTTTACGGACAGCGGCGGGCATCATGAGGGACAGGGAACTGGCAAGGGATGCGGTGCAGGAGACCTTTATCCGAGTATACCGGAACCTTGGAAGCTTTGACACCGATAAACCGTTTAAACCCTGGTTTTACCGTATACTTGTCAACGAGTGCAACCGCCTGCTGCGAAAACAGCCCCGGGTAGTCTCGCTTGACCGGGTCTGTGACGAGCAGGGGCATCAGATTGCCGGCAAGGACCGGGAGGACTACATGGATTTATACGACGCTATTCAGTCGCTAAAGGATATTTACCGGATCCCTGTTGTTCTGAAGTATTTGCAGGGGTTCACAGAAAAGGAAGCAGCACAGATACTGGAGACTAACCAAAACACTGTGAAATCCAGGCTGTATAAGGCAAGAGAAATGCTAAGAAAAAAGTTGGAATCCGGTGAAGGGAGGGTTGGACTTGGACAATAGGGATTGGGACGAAAAGCTAAAGCAAGCGCTGAACGAGGGAACAAAGGTTAAACCCGAAGATAAGGAAGATGTATGGAATAATATAGAAAGCCAGCTTTATGCCAGCCACAGTAAGGAGGATATAATTCCCATGAAAAGGAAAAGAGGCTTTGTTAAACTTGTTGCATCGATGGCAGCGGCTGCGATACTGGTTATAGGTCTTAATACACAGCCCGGCCTTGCCCTGGTAAATCGTATAAAGGAAATGTTTGACCCGGAAAAGAATATCACCCAGGACATAGAAGGCAGCCGGGAGGAGCAGAATGTGCAGCTTAACGAAGGCAGGGATGCGGAATATGTGATATATGTAGATGAGGAAAGATACGAGTTTGTTAAGGTCGGGGATTCAGACAGGATTGTGCCAAACCCGCCGCTGGAAGAAAGATATCCGGAAGTATCCATGGAGATAAGACAGGTTAGCGATAAAAACCCCGAAGCGCTGATAGAAGAGATGGAGGCGCTTTTGAAAGAGGAGTTTGCCGATGTGACTGTGCCCGAAAGGGTTGATAACCCGGTTTCCGGCTGGACGGTTAGGGGCCTTGAGGGTAACAGCTGGGACAGCCGGCTGGTCAGGGTTTATGTGATTAGCAACCAAAGCCAGGGCAGCTTTGTTATCACCCAGCGCTATTTCCTTGAAGCCGAGGAAGGGCATGGGGCAAGATTTGACCACATGCTGAAGGAATTCCATATAGTTGAAGATGAAGATGAGTGAAAAAAAGCCGTCCCCTTAACGTTAAGGGGACGGCTTTACTGAAGACAATTTATATATACCTGCATTAAGAATTAGTCTTCCTGCGGAGCTTCCATTTCCGGCAGCACCGGCTGGCTGGGATCCATTATATCCTCATCGGTGATTACCGGAAAATCCACTTCCACGTCAATGTCATATACTTCAAATTCGCCCTCCGAACGGCTTAGTACTTTGACGGAAAACGGAGGCGCATCCTCACCAAGGACTGCCACAACCTCTGCCATAAACTGCTCCATGGGCATAGTCATATTCTGGGAGAGCCACATTTTTTCAAACATTTTGGTTTCCTTGTTGATGTAATATTTGTAAAACAGCTCCACTTCCATGTCGGTTACAAGCGCCGTCATCATCTGTTTATAATGCTGCGCGTCAAAGGCCGGGTCCTGCTGCAGCTGCGGGTTCTCCATCTGCAGCGCGACAACCGAATCCATAACCTTTTCAATAATTTCCATATAATATTCGCTGTAGGCGTCCTTGTCAATGTTCAGGCTTATAACATAGTATTCCTTATCATCTGCCTCGACGTCATCCTCATACCTTGCGAATTCCTTGAACATTCTTAATTCATCCTCGGACAGCTGAGTCATCTGGTAGGGCTCCCGGTCTGATATCGCCTGTATTTGCTCCATAACAGAACCCAGGTCCTGCATAATCCATTTGTCGGTGCCCGCCATTCTTGTATACATGATCGACCCATCCATAAAGGTCTCTATATCCTGGATCACCTGTTCGACTTCTGCGTTTGATGAAATCGACTGCTTCATATATACTTTGTCGGGGGTTTGAACGGATATATCCATGTCCATCTGCATGCTCATTTGCATTCCGCCGTCCAAGAAGGTATTAAGGTCTTCGTTCTCTTCTATCTGCTCGGGTGTTATGCCTTCAATAATAAGATCCATTTCGGTGAGCATGATACCCTTTTGCTTATAGGTGCTGGCCTCGGCGGTCTTTTCATTTATAAGCACCAGCATATCCGAAGCCGAAAGGCCGTCCCTGGTAAACAGTTCCCGGTAAACGCCCTTAGCTGTTGCAATCATATGGCTGGCCTGTTCTGTTGCCACGGGAGTCTGTGGACCAAAGGCATCGTCTTCCTCCGTGATAAGGCCGGTGTTTAGTGCGTATGCTATATAGGGCTTCGCCCAGGAGTTAATACTTCCGCTGTCGGAAAAGTCAAGGATCTCACCCTCATCTTCTCCGGCCATTTCCTTCAGTCCGGTCCTTTCACCAAAGGTGTTCACAATTATTGTAACGGCCTGTTCTTTGGTTATGCTGATATCGGGGTCGAAGTAATCGCCATATCCCGAGACAATTCCGTTTTTATAGGCGGTTTCTATGTAGGGAATTAACCCGGGATCGGTTACATCGGTGAAGGAAGATTCGGTTACTTCCTCAATATCAACCTCCGCCTGTGTCAGTATTTCTTTTATGAATTCGGCTCTCGTAACATGGGCATCCTGCTCGGCTGCCATTGAGGCCGCAGGCACGCCCAGGACAATTATCAGCGCCAGTAAAATGGATATTTTCTTCATTAATTACCCTCCCAAACATAAGTTTATAATGCATCAAAATGATTATATCATGATTTATATCACAAAGGAATTAAAAGTAAAAATTGGAAGGCATGTTAACTTACTTTCCGTATCTTTGCAACTATTAATACCAAAAGGGGAAACCCGTATAATAGAGGGATGGTGTAGAAGGGAAATACAGTATCAAAGTAAAAAATAAGCTCGTTAGGACTTTTTACAGAGTAATTGGTAAGCAGCAGCAGGGCAATAATTGTAGGCGCCATCAATGGACGATAGCTTTTCATGCCAAGCAGTTGGGCCAGGCAAAAAACAAAGATATAAATAAAGACAGACAATTTTATGAAATTTCCAAACAGGTTTATGGTAACGAACAGTATATCATATCTTTCTATAAATGCAGTGGGTTTTATATATCGGATTATAGCATAAAAAGGGTTTGCGAGGTGCTGTCGAAGCTGGCCGAAAACTGCCGTGTAAAAGAATTCATTGACCAATCCGCCAAATCCAATCAAAGAGATTGTAATAACCGAGTATTTTGCAGCTTTCCTGACTTCCCTGATATAGGGAGCCAGGAATACAACGAACATAATTTCACCTGCCAGCGCAATTGGAGTAATACTAGAGCGAAGGATATTTGGAATTCCATCTCCAAAGACAGGCAGTAAATTCTGCAGGTTGACATCGGGTATAAGCAGAAAAAACAGCACAAACAGAAGGATAAAAGTCGGCAAAAAGATTACCTGGCCACAACGGGCAAGGTTTTCCAATCCTCCAATAACAACGTAGGCTGCAGGGAGAACCAAAATGGCCAGTATTGGGAGAAATGGTGTATTTGGCAGCAGGGATATATGTGTAAAACTGGCTATCTGCCAAAGAACCAGACCGCTGGTATGTAACAGCCACGCCAAAAAAACTATAATCAACAGCTTGCCTATCCATAATCCCAGAACCTCTTGTACATAAACAACAAAATCCTTGCCGGGGAACCTATTGACCAGACCTCCTATTATTAAGCCTAACCCGGTCCCACCGATTGTAAAGATTACTGCTGCAGCCCATGCATCCCTTGGAGCATGGATTCCGATGAGAACAGGGAGGCTGATTAGAGCTGTTCCCATGATAGTCCAAAACATCATGCCTATAAGCTGACCGCCGCTTATTTTTACATTCCGCAAACCCTTCACCTACTCGTTTATTCAGGTACTATTGGTTTGGACCCAAGAGCAGTCCCGGTAATTTTCACATTAACTTTTACATTGATATTCATTTCAGGATAAATCTTGGCCCAGTCTTTACCATATTGGCTCCATATTTTAGGCTCCTTCGCATGTATGAAGCGCCCGATACCGAGGGCATCCGACCCCAGCTCATGGCATCTGTCTATAACCTTCGCAAGAGAGTTTTGAGCTTTATTAGCCAGCATCTTCTCCAGCTTATCTATTTCATCCTCTGTGAGTTCCGTATAAAAATGCACCTCTTCTATTAATCCCTGTAATGTAATATCATAGTCCACATTTACCTTACTGTTTTCCAATGTCAGCTTACGCTTGACTTTTGCTTGCTCGTATTTATATGACACCTTTTCTCCATTGATATCAAGAAAATATATCCCTGTGTTTGCCAGCCTCTTAAGCATCAGAAAACTCTGGGTCTCCTCTTCATTTAAAAATCCGGCCAGCTTATCGGCCTTGAATAATGCCGTTCCTTTTATGCTGACTGCCTGACCGGTGTTTTCTTGGTTCCCGTGAGCAGGGGTGAAAATTTCAATGACCGGCGCCCAGGGATCCTGGCCGGTTGTAAGGATATCCTGGGCAACAATATTTAAGTCGTTGGGATGAAAATAGTCCCCTTCCCTGACACTTGCTTCAAGAATTGCGAACAGTTCTCTGGCCAGGTCTGCTTCGAATTCCGGCTTTGCAGTCAATAAACCAGCTTCATTTCCCTTGAAGATTAAAATAAAATTTCTAAGCCGGGTAGCTCTTGATCTAACCAAAAAATCTATTGCTTCGGAAACGCCCTTCCGGGCCAAGGCCTCTCCAAAGATGACTATCCTGCTGTGGTCCAGGTATAAATATCTGGGAGCGCGGGCTGAAAATTTAAGCATGGCTTCATCCAAAGTTTGCCCATAGGCACTTGCCGTCCACTGCATTGCGCCCTGAGGCGCGCCTCCTTCCCCGCCCATTCCCATTTGTCCTCCCCCGCCTGGAGAAGGCTTGGATGCGATAAGGGTTACTTTATACTGTTCAGAATTATCAATCATAGCTGTGTCAAATACTAGGGCATCAACCAACAATAGTTGTTCGGTTTCCCTGCGGTCCCAGCAGCCGCTTGGTATTAACAACAGCAGAAAAATTAATAAAAGTATTCTAATCCTATTGGCCATTATTCATTTACCCCCCAGCTTGCACCGTTTCTGTCGCCTTATGTTGGATTTTCCTGTCTGCACAGGCCTTGTTCTCATAAAGTTAGACGGAGCCCTAATTAAAAAATCCTTCCAGTCGGACAAGCTGAAGGGGCTGATGGGAGAGAGATAGGGTACGCCAAAGCTTCTCAGCCCTGAATAATGAACCAGTAGCATTAGCAGGGCAGCAATAATTCCAGGCAGTCCGAAGGCTCCTGCCGCCAATAATACGGGGAACCGCAGCAATCTGTGGGCATCCGCACCCTCTGCAATTGGTATGGTAAAGGAGGCTATGGCAGTCAATGCTACCACTATTATGGAGGGGGGGGATACCAACCGCGCCGCAACAGCCGCCTGACCTATGACCAGCGCGCCCACGAAACTGACCGCCTGCCCCACAGGACGCGGCAGGCGGACACCGGCTTCCCTGAGTATCTCGAAGGCAATCTCCAACATCAGCATTTCTAAAAATATCGGAAAGGGAAGCTGCTCCCGCGCCTGGGAAACAGTTTTTAAAAGCTCGGTTGGTATCATTTCGTGGTGATAGGAGAATATTGCTACGTATAATCCTGACAGCATAACGGTAATATTTAATCCGACAAATCTCAATAACCTTATAAAGCTGGCTATAACATATTTTGAACTATAATCCTCAGCAGACTGAAAAAATTGTGGGATAAGAGCCGGAGCAACAATAACAAAGGGGGAGTTGTCCATTGCAATTACAACCCGTCCTTCCAGCAAACAGCTGCAGGCCCTGTCGGGCCGCTCTGTGGAATAGCTCTGGCTGAAAACTGAAAAGGTGGAGTCGTCAATCATCTCCTGGAGCATTCCCAAGTTGACGATTCCATCGAT
Source organism: uncultured Clostridium sp. (assembly GCA_964625335.1). Classification (GTDB taxonomy): domain Bacteria; phylum Bacillota; class Clostridia; order Ch29; family Ch29; genus CAZGUG01. The sequence goes on from CAZVBE010000006.1 coordinate 27,140, forward strand.
ATCAATCCTTTCAATCCGCTCCTTCACTTCCCGGACCAAACCTTCCATTACGATTCCTTCTATATACACAATATTTATTTCGGTATTGCAGATTCTGCCCAGGGTCAGCTTTTCAATCTTTAAGCCGGGATACTTAATAATTCTTCTAATAAGTGACCTGTTAATCCGGATACTTTCTACAAAACCCGCCCGGGGTCCCTTTGCAACTGTCTCTGCTTTTGATTCCTCCACTGCTCTTTCTTCCCATCCGATTGCCGCAACTGCAAAGGCTGATCTTTCATTTTCTATGAGAATTCCCAGATGCCCTGATAATATTTTCATTATCAGGGCATCTGGGGCTTTCTCAATCGTTACGGTACTCACAGTCAGCAGTTGGTTGTAAATTCTTGTAGGCACCTTAGTTCTGTCGGTTTTATCGAAATCCAATAAAATTAAGGGTTTCAGGACATTCTTCGCTATAAAGTCCGCATCAACCATACCATCTACAAAGAAAATATAGGCATCAACCTTTGCCCCTTTGCCTAACTTTATAGGGCGCGATTCCACATCACAGCATTTTGATAATGTTTCGCTGATATATTTTACATTGTTATCCATATTTTTTGAAAACACCTGCATACCATTATCTGGGAAATTATCATTTTCTCCGGGTTTTTTCTTTCTTCTTAAGCGGCCCAGCATATGACCAAACTCCTCTATCGTGATATTCAGTATTTATAATGCGAAATTTACCAATAGGATATACCCAAATCCATAGGATTTTACAGGCATTTTATAAATTTACAGTAATTCTGTTATACTCTGCACTGTGGCTGCCGGAAGCAGCGGTATATTTTCGGGCTAACTGCTAATCTTATGGATAAAAGGATGAGGGTGAAAAGATGATAGTAAGATTCGGTTATGTTGCCATGTCGATGGTATTGAAGAACTGCTCGCCGTCCCGTACCGTTACCGCAACCAACCTTGAGAAGATAAAGGAGCAAGAGGTCAGGATATCAAAGCTTTTAAGGCTGGCAAGGGAAAACCTGCACAACACCCAAAGGCTTCTATATCACAACAGCGCCCATGATATATTTGTATACCGTGTTACCTCCAGACTTATACCCCTGGCTACCCATCCTTTTGTCTTTGGATGGGACTGGATGGGGGATTTGAAGGATGAATTAAAGTCGCTGGGGGATTATATCACGAAGAATAGCATAAGGGTCAGCGCGCACCCTGACCATTTCACACTGCTTAACTCGCCCAGGGAAGAGGTGTTGGAAAAATCCCTGGAAGACCTGGAGTACCATAATAACATATTCACAGGCATGGGATTGGACGGCTGTGCAAAGCTGGTCATCCATGTAGGTGGTTTGTACGGGGATAAAAATACGTCGGCAAAGAGATTTGTGAGCAATTTTAATGCTCTGCCGTCATATATTAAAGAACGTATAACGCTGGAGAACGACGACAAGATTTATACGGCAGGGGATGTACTTGATATATGCCGTCAGCTTTGTGTGCCTATGGTGCTGGATATCCACCATGACTGGTGCAACAGCGACGGTACAAGTATCGACAGCATACTTGAAGATATATTTGATACATGGAAGGGGCAGGCCCTTATGCCCAAAATCCATGTTTCGAGCCCCAAAGGCGGGAAGAATTTCAGGGGCCATGCCGATTACATAGACCCGGAATTTTTCCTTGGATTCCTGGATGCCGCAAAGAAGATTGGTCAGGATTTTGACGTTATGATAGAGGCCAAGGATAAGGACCTGGCGCTCTTTAAGCTGATGGAGGATATGAAAAGTAAAAAGTGGATTAAGATACTAAACCAGGCGTCAATAGAATGTTAAGTTTTTAATAATTATTGTTGACAGGATATAACTTTGCAAGTATAATAAAGATGTAAAGATTACAATTATAAAATGATTACAATAAAAATCCTGTGTGTCATGGCAAAGGAGGGTTTGACAAAATGAATGTTTCGGCCGAGGCTTTGATGGATATATTTAAAAAGAAGAATATCAGATCCTCCTATACCAGGGTAAGGATCCTTGAATACCTGATGGCCAACCGGAACCATCCCACTGTCGATGAGATATACAAACGACTGGTTGGGGAAATACCCACCTTGTCGAAGACTACGGTGTACAATTCATTAAACGCATTTGTGGATGCAGAGCTTGCCAGGGTTATAACCATTGAGGATAACGAGACCAGGTATGATGCCGATATATCCGACCACGGTCATTTCAAATGCGACATTTGCGGCAGGATATACGACTTTCCGGTGGATATTGGAGGCTTTGAGCCAAAGGCCCTGGCCAAATTCAAAATAAGCCAAAGGGATGTTTATTTCAAAGGCATCTGTACCAGCTGCCTTAATAATAAATAAAAATAATAAATGGGGAGGTCTGAAAATGAAAAGTTTAAAAGGAACAAAAACCGCAGAAAATCTGTTGAAAGCCTTTGCCGGGGAATCCCAGGCGCGCAACCGTTATACCTATTATGCTTCGGCTGCCGATAAGGAGGGCTATAAGCAGATAAGGAATATCTTTATTGAAACCGCCGACAACGAAAAGGAACATGCCAAGAGGTTTTACAAATTTCTGCTGACGGGTTTTGAGGGCGAACTCCCGGCTTTTATAGAAATAACAGCCGATTTTCCTGTTGCCCAGGGCAGCACCCTCGACAACCTGAAGGCAGCCGCCGCCGGTGAAAACGAGGAATGGGAGGACCTTTACCCGGCCTTTGCTAATGTTGCCGAGCAGGAGGGTTTTCCCGAAATCGCGCTGGCCTTTAGGAGCATAGCCTCTGCCGAGAAGAGGCATGAAACAAGATACAACAAGCTTATCGCCAATATGGAAAGGGGTGAGGTATTTAAAAGAGACGGCAAGGTTTTGTGGAAATGCGGCAACTGCGGGTATGTACATGAAGGAACCGAGGCACCGGAAGAATGTCCGGCCTGTGTGCATCCCCGGGCACATTTTGAGCTGTTTGCGGAGACCTATTAAGCTGTCTGGAATAACCGGGATGGGATCTTGTTAATTAGTTGTACAGGACCCTATCCCGCTTTTTATTTCCGGGTATTGCAGACAAACAGCTACTGAAGTATGATAGGGCATAAAGCCATAAGCAGAATTGTCTTGCAACTATTATCCAAATTGACTAAAATATAACTAGCAAGCATTTCACATAAGTGTAGAAGAAAATAAGGGAGGGTTTTATCAGTGTATAAAAAGAGCTTGGGGTTTTTAGTGCTCCTGTTGGTGTTTGCAGTAGCCCTTGGGGGCTGCAGCAAGGAAGTGACCGGTTTTAGTGTTGGAATGATTACCGATGCCGGTACTATCGACGATAAATCCTTTAACCAGGGAACCTGGGAGGGGGTACAGAAAGCAGCCGCAGACCTGGGGCTGGAGTCAAAATATTTAAAACCCGGCGGAACCACCGAAGCGGATTATATTAAAGAAATTGGTAATATGTACGATGCCGGCATTAAATTCATAGTATGTCCGGGCTATAAGTTTGAGACCGCAATATTTCAGACCCAGGACAAGTACCCCGATGCGAAGTTTGTTATATTGGACGGATATCCTCATTCAGGGGATTTTGTACCGGTAGTAAAGGAAAATACAGTATCCATTTTCTTTGCAGAGCATCAATCCGGGTTTCTTGTCGGTGTTGCCGCTGCACTGCAGCTTGAAGAAGGGGAAGTGGGCTACATAGGAGGAATGGAGGTTCCCGCCGTGCAGAAATTTAACTGGGGCTTCCAGCAGGGTCTCAGCTATGCAAACGAGAACCTGGGCACCAATATAGTAATAAAGGCTGAAAATGTAATATATCAGGGCTCCTTCGACAATGTGGCCGCAGGTCAGCAGCTTGCCGCCCAGATGTTTGACAAGGGCGTTGATGCAATATTCTGCGCCGCCGGCGGGGTTGGCATAGGGGCTATCAACGAAGGAAAATCCAGGGCAAAGGCCGGTGAGGAAGTCTGGATATTAGGCGTTGATGTTGACCAGTATGATGATGGTATATATGAAGGAGACAAATCCGTAATACTTACTTCTGCCATGAAAAGTGTTGGTCAGGCAGCCTATGACATGATAATAGCAGAGAGTAAAGGAGAGTTTCCCGGAGGCGAGATCCTTGTCTTTGATGCAAAGAACAACGGAGTAGGTATACCGGCGGAAAATCCCAACCTAAGCCAGGAGGTACAGGACAAGGTTATAGAGATACTTGGCAAGCTTGAAAGCGGCGAAATCACAGTATCCGATGAGCAGGGCGACCTAATCAAGTAACTGGCAATATGCAAACATAGCCGGAAGAGGACAGGCTTTGCCGTCCTCTTCTTTATAATGTGGTTAAGGAGAGGGTGCCGTGAAACATGTTGTGGAAATGCTAAACATCAGGAAAGAATTCCCCGGCATAGTCGCAAACGATGATATAAGCCTTCAATTGAGACCCGGTGAGATTCATGCTCTGCTGGGTGAGAATGGCGCCGGAAAATCTACTCTGATGAGTATCCTTTTCGGTCTCTATCAGCCCGAACGGGGCACCATAAAAATCCATGGTGAGAAAGCGGATATTGCCAATCCCAACGTTGCCAACCAATTGGGAATAGGAATGGTTCATCAGCACTTCAAGCTGGTACATAATTTTACCGTTACCGAAAACATTATTCTTGGCATGGAGACCAAAAAGGGTATTGTTTTAGATATAAAATCGGCAGCCGTTAGGGTAGGTAAGTTATCTGAAAAATACGGTCTCAATATTGACCCCTGCGCAAAGATCGAGGATATCTCGGTGGGCATGCAGCAGCGGGTAGAGATTATTAAAATGCTATACCGGGATGCCGAGGTTCTTATATTCGATGAGCCCACTTCGGTGCTTACGCCCCAGGAAGTCCGGGAGTTAATGAAAATTATGCGCAATCTCATTGCCGAGGGTAAATCCATAATTCTTATTACCCATAAGCTGAAGGAGATTAAAGCAATAGCCGATCGGTGCACAGTAATCCGCCGGGGCAAACTGATAGGCACGGTGAACGTAGCTGATACATCCGAAGAAAAGCTGGCAGAGATGATGGTGGGCAGGGAGGTAAGCTTTAGTGTTCACAAAAAGGAATGCCAGCCGGGAGAGGTTATCCTTAATATTAAAAACCTGTCGGTGTTAAGCAGCCGGAAGGTTATGGGGCTCAAAAATATTTCCCTTGATGTTCGTTCGGGGGAGATTATGGGGATTGCCGGTGTTGACGGGAATGGTCAGGCAGAACTGGTAGAGGCAATAACCGGAATGCGAAAAGCGGAATTCGGTACAATTTTTTTGAGGGAGACCGACATTACCAATATGTCGATACGTGACCGGATAGAATCCAAAATAGCGTATATACCCGAGGACCGCCACAAGCATGGTTTGATACTGGATTATTCAGTCGGGGACAACATGATTATGAAGGTATATCTTCATCAGCCCTTTTCCCAAAACGGTCTTTTAAACAGTCATGCTATACGGGAACATGCCCAGAGAGTTATGGACCAGTTCGACGTCCGCTCGGGACAGGGTCCGGCAGCTTCTGCCCGGTCCCTTTCGGGAGGCAATCAGCAAAAAGCCATAGTGGGACGGGAAATTTACCACGATCCCGAATTGCTTATTGCGGTGCAGCCCACCCGGGGGTTGGATGTGGGAGCCATAGAGTACATTCACAAACGTATTGTAGAGCAGCGGGATAACGGCAAGGCGGTTTTATTGGTTTCCCTGGAGCTTGATGAAATACTCAATATATCCGACCGTATTGCCATTATAAACAGCGGGGAATTAATCGGCATAGTAAATGCCTGCGACGTTAACGAAAATCAGGTAGGTCTTATGATGGCCGGCGTGAAGAGGGGTGAGACGGCTTGAAAAGATATTTCAGCAGGGAGCTCGTTATCGCATTGACAGCAGTAGTCCTTGGCCTGCTGGCAGGAGCCGTTCTTATGGCTTTGATTGGAAACAATCCCCTTTCGGGCTATATATATCTGTTCCGAGGAGGGCTTATGAGCATTGAGCGGGTGGGCAACACCCTTGCCACCGCAACTCCTCTTATTCTTACCGGCCTGTCGGTTGCCTTTGCCTTCAGGACAGGGCTCTTTAATATAGGTGCTGCCGGGCAGATGCTGATTGGCGGTCTGTGTGCAACAGCCGTAGGGCTGACCTTGACCCTGCCAAAACCTTTGCTTCTCACATTAATGGTTGCTGCAGCCATCCTTGGGGGCGCCGTCTGGGGATTCGTACCCGGCCTGCTCAAGGCAAAATTCAATGTACATGAAGTGGTTGCGACAATCATGATGAACTGGATTTCCTACTGGACGGTTTATTATGTGGTTCCGGCCTATTTTAAGGGGGCTTATCTTGAGACCGAGTCCAGAAAAATCTCGGAAGCCGCTTCATTGAAAGTGCACTGGCTTACCGACCTGTTTGGCGGGTCCTATGTTAACCTGGGGTTTTTCCTTGCTGTTGTTTCGGTAATTATTATTGCCTTTGTACTAAACAGGACCACCCTTGGCTACGAATTAAAGGCGGTGGGTTTTAACCGGCATGCAGCCCAGTATGCAGGCATCGGTGCCAACAGGAATATCATAATGGCAATGATGATAGCTGGCGCCCTGGCAGGGCTTGGGGGTGCAACCTTCTATGTGGGTTATGCTTCTAATATACAGATTGGTATTTTACCTACCCAGGGTTTTGATGGGATAGCCGTTGCCCTGCTGGGGAGCAACTCCCCCTGGGGCGTGTTTGGCGCAGCCATTTTCTTCGGCCTGCTTCACTCGGGCAAGGGGTTCATGAATGCCATGACCAATATTCCACCCGAGATAGCCGATACAATAATTGCAACCATTATTTATTTCGCTGCCACCAGCATTTTGATTGAAAGAAACTGGGACAAACTGAAAAAGAAAGTGGGAGGTGCAAAGTAGAATGTGGACCATTATCGTTCAGATATTTCCATATGCCATTGCCTTTACCATTCCACTTCTTATAACAGCCCTGGGAGGCCTTTACAGCGAACGGAGCGGTGTTGTAAACATTGGCCTGGAAGGGCTTATGGTGGTGGGCTTTTTCACCGGCGCCCTGGTAATTTCAAAGCTGGAGGTTACTATTCCCGACCACTCAATATGGATAGGGCTGCTTGCAGCCTTTATTGCCGGCGCATTGTTTTCGCTGCTCCATGCCTTTGCCTGTATAAGCCTTAACGCAAACCAGGTTATTAGCGGAACGGCAATAAATATGATTGCCGGAGCCCTTACGGTATTTCTTGCCAGAAATATGACAGGCAGCGGTAACATCCTCATTGTCCATGGCCTTATACGCCGGAATATTCCGGGTCTTTCCAGGCTTCCCATACTGGGTAGACTGTTTTTTACTCAAGTCTATGCAACCACCTGGCTGGTGCTGGCAATACTCTTTGTGGCCTGGTTTGCTCTTTACAAGACGTCCTTCGGGCTGCGTCTGCGGGCCTGCGGAGAGCACCCCCAGGCTGCGGATGCGGCGGGGATAAACGTATACATGATGCGATATATGGCGGTTATGATATCCGGTGCCTTTGCCGGCCTGGGCGGGGCTATTATCCTGGTTACCTATTCCGGAGAGTTTACCGGTACCGTTTCAGGGCTGGGCTTTCTTGCCCTTGCCGCCCTTATTTTCGGGCAGTGGAAACCGCTGGGGGTATTGGGAGCCACCTTTTTCTTCGGTTTTGCCAGTACGGTGGCCAATGTGTCCCAGGTAATACCGGCGCTTACAGTCATTCCGGGAATTTTGCTCAAAAACTTCCCGTATGTTGTAACACTGATTGTATTGGTTCTATCCTCAAAGTATTCCCAGGCACCCCGGGCGGCAGGGGAACCCTACGACAAGGGAAAACGTTAATGAAAAGGGTGCCGGTCTCGGCGCCCTTTTGCGACAAAGAACCGTACCCTGTCACATCCCCATCCAACCGTACAGGGTGTTGAAGAACCGGATTAGCAGCTCGGTATGGTTGGGTATGGCAAGGTCACCGGCGAAGGTTCCAAGGATGAGGGATGCATAGATTCCGGCGACCACCCAGAAAACTGTAAAGGCCGCAAGTTCCTTCCACTGCTTTCTATTTATAAGCACGGGTACCTGCACCAGGGCCATTATAAGCATACCGGTCCACACCCCGATCATACTATTACCTCCTTTTTTCGGATGCCATGGGGCTTGCTAGAAGCCCCGTCCGCCTTATATTCATTTCCACCCTGACGTCTATCTCCATATCGGTAAAAACCTCATACCACCTGTCTCCTATCTCATCCCACAGTTTGGGCTGTTTTCTGTAAATAAGATTACCAAATCCAATAATATCCGATTCCAGTTCCCTTGAGAGGTCTATGGTTGAATGGACCGCGTTTCGGATTGCCTGGGCGCTCCTCCGTTCAAGGGATTTTATATAGTCGCTTTGAACACTTAAGTCCCTGTCAACCGGGATGTCGTGCAAGTGCCCTTCGGCCTTTATTTGTACCACTATACGTGTTCCATTAGCATCCGTTTCGGGGTGCATTTGACTCTCCATCTCTCCTATATCCAAACCTATGGGGGTATTGTTGTCAACCGGGTCTTTGATATATACTATGGATCGGAATACCCTGCCGGTGGCATAGGCCCATCCCAGGGTCTCCTGTTCTTCGGCCCATCCTACCATCCGGTCTCCTTTAAACATTGCCCCGCCTTTTATCAAAGCAGGGGGTGGAGTATTTGGTGTCTCGGAATTTCCGCCCGAGCTTTCTTCTACTTGTTGTGCATCTTCAACAACTTTAATTCTACCGATAAACATTTCTCTGCCCGGCTGGGCAAGGATATTGTACAGTTGATTAAGCGTTTTTATGGCAAACAGTGAGCGTTCATACCTTATGGTAATAATCTGCCGATCCAGCCCCTTGGCTCCGCTCTCCTCCAGGGGGAATTCGGCTTCCATCAGTTTTTTTATATCTCCCTCCACCACCACTACATTGGCGCTGGCCCTTAACTGGCGTTCCCTTGCGGCCATATCCATTATGGGGTATATTCCGTTTCTTGCTATGTTTTCAGAGAGCAGAAAAACCCTGTTATGGGCCCAGAAAAATTCCCGGCTGACGCCCTCGGCAAGGTTTCGCATGGCCTGGTGCGAAAGAGTGCCGTTGGCCGATATTGTCCAGAAGGGCTTTTTTTCACCGCCCCCGCCCTGGCCTGCGTCCTGCCCTCCCATGGCCAGGGGGTTGGCTATTTGGACTATTACCTTATGCACTCCGCTTTCTTCATCCACATCAAAGGCGGTGGCAAGGACCAGGGCGAGGTTTTCCGGGTCCCTGCGGTTCCAGCAGCCCGAGAGGGGCATAACCACTAAAATAAGAACCAGTGCGACCAGTCTATTTTTCATTTGGATTACCCCCTGCCAGACTGCGAATTCCATAAGCCGCCCACAGTATTCCCATGGGTACCAGAATCCAGAAAAGGTTATAGGGGATCACAATTCTGGGTTGAAAGTAGGTTCTTAGCTCAAATAAGTCCTGATAGGAGTGTACCGAAAAAGTGCCCCATATTACCGCAAGGGGACCGATTAACGGGCGGTAATCCTGCAATCCGATAATCTGGGACATTGCCCTGGTACCGCAGTACATAAATACCGACACCCCGATAAAGATCCCAAACCCCCAGGCAAACAGGGCAAAGATCTCAATTCTTTCGAGAAATACGCTTATATTAAGGGTTCTGACCATACTGAAGAACGGGAAAACCAACCGTGACCCGTGGTCGGGTCCCTGTATGGTAGTAACGGCTAGTGTGACAAGTATAAGAACAAGGGATGAGCCGGCCAACGCCCACAGCGCCGTCCCGAGGGCCTTTTTGGGCTGATTGGTCACAGGGATAAGCATTGTGAGGGAAAGGTACTGGGCAATTATTATGATGGGTACCATGCTGCCCCTTAAGACAGGTCCTGCACCTCTGGACAGAACCGGTTGAAGGTTCTCTTTCATTGCCAGGGCATCTGGGATTGCAAAGGCCAGGCTCAGGGTTAGCATTGCCACAAAAATTGGAAACAGCAAATCCGCAGCCCTTCCTATCACCTCTATGCCCGAATAGGCGGCGGCGGATCCGGCTATAACCATCATGAAAACAATAAAGGCCAGCGGCGTTTCGGTTAAAAACCCGGTTACCAGAGCCTCGGCGTAGATACGGGTGTCGGTTGCTATAATAACAAGAAATGCCAATATAAATATAAGGCTCACCGCTTTACCCGGCCATTTGCCTATAAGCTTCTGGGCGTATTCCACGGCGGTAAGCTCCGGGAACTTTATTCCTAAGCCTCCTATTATCAGAACCAGCAGGGCCGCGCCGAAAAATGAGACTATGGCCGAGGCCCATGCGTCCTGGAAGGCATCGGCCGAGGTCAGTACAGGCAAAAGGGCAATAACAACGGTGGTTCGCATCATAAACAGCATGTATAGGAATTGCCGGTTGGCAATCTTTTCAGTCGTAGCTTTAGGGAAATTTTCAGTTGTCATTTTTGTTCCCTCCACTGTTTTTATCCTGAGCATCTTTACCCGGATGGGGCCTTTGTCCAGGCTTTTGTCTTAAGGGTTCTCGCTTGCCTATCAGCTTTGGCCGGGTTGATCTGTTCCAAGTCCATGCTCTAAAAATGTTATCCTTCATGTCCTGCAGTATAAAGGGGGCCATTGGTGCCATATAGGGTATCCCGACGGAGCGCAGTGCGCATAGATGAATGATAAGCAGCAGTATGCCAAACTGCATGCCGAACAGGCCAAAGACAGCTGCCAGTAATGTGAAACCAAACCTTACTATTCTGAAGGCTATGGCCATGCTGAATACCGGGGTGGAAAAACCCGCAATGGCGGTGAGGGCTACTACTATTACTACTGCCGGGGATACAATACCGGCACGGATGGCCGCCTCCCCCAGCACCAAAGCCCCCACTATGCTTATGGCGGGGCCAATAGCTGCCGGCAGCCGGATACCCGCCTCCCTCAGGACTTCAAACAGTATTTCCATCATAAGAATCTCCGCTACAACAGGGAAAGGCACACCCTCCCGGCTTGCGGTAACGCGCAGCAACAGAGCCGTGGGCAAAAGTTCCTGGTGAAAGTTGACTATTGAAACGTAAAATCCGGGTAGAAATACCGATATTATAGCAGCCAGCCATCGCAGTGACCGTATAAAGCTGCCCACAGGCGTTTTCTCGTAGTAATCGTCCGGCGCCTGTAAAAACATTGGCAGTTCGGCGGGAATAATAAGCACATGGGGGGTACCGCTAATAAAAACCCCCACCCTGCCCGACAGTATGGCGCTGGACACCTTGTCGGGCCTCTCGGTTCTCAATGCAAGGGGAAACAGCGTAAAGGGCTGGTCCTCTATAAATTCCTCGATATATCCGCTTTCAAGGATGGCATCGGTGTCTATTCTGTTCAGGCGGTCGCGCAGCTCCTGCAGCATTTTTTCATCGGCAAGGCCCTTTATGTATGCAAAGGCCACCAATGTTTTGCTAAGGCTTCCTATTTCGAGGGTTTCTATCCACAGGTGGGGTACCCGTATCCGGCGCCTTATCAGGGTGATGTTTGTACACAGGCTTTCAACAAAGCCCTCCCGGGGTCCCCGGATGGTTGTTTCGGCGTTGGGCTCAATAATACTTCGTGTCTTTTGGTCAACGGTACTGCAAATAAAGGCTGTGGGCTGTCCGTCCACAAGAATTATGGTATTCCCAAAGGTCATTTTAAAGAACAGCTCGCCTATACTGCCTGTCTCCTCAACGCTGTTGACTATAAGCAGATCCTTTATGGCCGAGCGCAGGAGGTGACGGCCCTTCTCCCATTCCTCTATCTTCTTCGTATCTATCATGAGGGCCCGGAGTATTTCCTCCACTATTGTATCATTTGTCATATTGTCCATATATACAAGGGCAGCGGGGATTTGGTGGTTTATATTAAATCTGCGTATCTTCACGTCCTGGCTGTATCCTGATATTTGCTGCAGGGTCTCAAGGTTTTGCTCCAGGCAGGGGCCCAGCTTCATTTTTTGGACTTCTTGATAGCGCTGGCTTATATCCATATTGTCGGTAAGAGGATTGTCCGGCTTTTTATTTTTCCGCTTTTGTATCTTCATATAACGCACCTTTCCAATATACAGCCTGTAACATATAGCTTTAGCCCCTGCATGCAAAATAATTCATTATATGAAGGATAACACTCAAATTCCTTTAAAAACCGCAGCCTACCCGTAACCTACCCGTAATAACTTGTGGCCCACCCTTAAGGGTGGGCTACAGGAGTAATGAGAATAAATAAAATAAGGGCAGATAACTCTGCCCTTATTCTGATATAGCTTTTAGTATTCCCAGTCTGGCCAGCGCAGGCAACGCATCGGCTTCGCTCCCGGAAAGGATAATTCGCTCTTCCAGGTCGGCCGGATGGTCGTTTATTGCTGCAATTTTTCTTATAACCTGGGGATTTCGCCATTTAGTATTATCTTCAATCAGTTCTGCTATTTCGTTCTGATATTCAAAAAGGGACAAAGAGGTTTCGGATACCGCCTTTATATCGTCCAGCCACTGGCATATCCATTCTTCCGTGGTTTTATTGAATATGTTTCTTGCAAGGCAAAATTTTAATGCAAGCACAGTTCTGAGAAGCGTTTGGGAGTTTCCGTCCTGCCCGGGCGTGACCTTTCCACTGACTGTGCGCTCTATCAAATACCTTATGGATTTTTCCAAAAGCCTTGTGTACATCGCTATATTTTCATTTCCTGCGGTAAAGGCGATAAGAGCCAGCGCTGTTGTATCAACCTTTGTCAGCAGTCCGTCCTGGACTTTCTTGGAAAAGGCCCCGTTGGCCTGCTGGTTTGCTGCCAGTGCCCTTAATATATCTCCACAGGCAGCGGACCCGCCGCCGGAGCAAGGCATATCCTTTCCCGGGGCCGCAGATACAAATGCGGAAACCGGCCGGACTGAATAAATCGCTGGGCTGTCCTGTCCGGTTTTTACCGCAGCAAGGGTTGTCATTGAGGAGGGTATACATAAGTTTTTCGAAAGCTTTATTATTTCGTTTTTGACCGGTTCATACCCATCCATGCCTTTGCCTGGGAGGGTTTTCTCAAGATATTGTATCCTCTTGTTTGCCCATACTTTTTCCAGAAAGCCCAGGCCGCTGTCATACTCTATATCCGACGCTTTGACAGCCATGCAAAAGTCTCCCTGGTCAGTACTGCCCCTTAAAACAATCTCTCCTTCAAGGGGCCCGGAGAATCCTGCCACTACCGTTACCGGCTCCAAATCAGACAGGTTGGATATATTGCCTGGAAAAACACCTTCTGTTTTTATGCCCGCCCAGTCCAGTTGTATATTTCCGGATACGGCAGAGATTATTGCTGCGTGCCGCCGGATAGCCATATCGTCTATTCGTTCTCCGGGGCAGGCGTGCAGGTATATTCCCCTGCCGGCCGCGGCTATTTTGTCAAGCAGGCTGTTGTTTGCGGCCTCCTCTGTACCGAGGACGGAAATTCTGTTTCTGCCTATATTGCGCCCTATATAATCTATTGTTGTATCCGGGCAAACTATCTCACCGTCCGTAAACAGCAGTATCATGCTTTGATTACTGTTCCCGGCCGGAATGGCGTATTCGATTGCTCTGGAAATTTCCCCTCTCCCGCCGGGCTTTAACCCGTCAATCCATTCTGCAGCCCTGTCCAGGCTGACCTGGGCAAAGGGAAGGCTGCGGCCGCCGGAAAAAAGACGGAGCTTGCTTTCAACGGCGGCGATGCTGAAGGTATCTGTCTGGGAAAGGTTTCTTAAGAATATATTAAGTGCGGATTTGGTCTGCGCAAGCTTTTCGCCGGCCATGGAATCCGAAATGTCCAGCAAAAATATATAGTTTTTGGCTCCTCCCTCATCAATGGATGGAAGATTGGGTACAAAGACAAGACAGACGGTTCCCCGGTTGTTTTCATTGAGGCAGGCCGCCCCGCGGCTGCTTTGCTCCCCGCGGCAGGTACATATGAGAACAAAATCTCTGTCTGTACCGGTGTATTCATCCGCCAGGCTTATGACGGCTTTGTCGGCCGCAAGCCTTATCACATCTATGTTATGGGTGGGGGAACGGTAGTGTAAAACCCGTCTTAGCAAATTCAGGGATATCTGAAGGCTGGTTTTGCAGTAATTTTTTTCTTTGCCGGCAGCTCCTTTTGGCGGTAATGACGGGGCATATTCCCTGCCTGCCGGGGCCGGTATTACTATCCTTAAATTGCATCCGTCAAACCTAAACTCCTGTATATACGAAATATGTATGTGTACCGTCTGGCCGGGAGGCAGCGTACCTGCGGCAACCCGTAGCAGGTTAGCCGGGCGCTGTGCGCAGGAGAACGGTATGTCGCTTTCCCCCGGTTTTTTACGGTACATTTTATTGGCTTCTTCCTTTTCTATAACAAAGCAGTTTATAGCGGCATTTCCCGTTACGGCGCTAAAATCTGTGATAAATACCATATCCGGTACCGGGAATATGTAGATCGTTTCTATGCTTTTGGCACCGTTGTTCCGGTATACCTGTTCCATGTCTATTTGTGCAAGGGTGCCGCATACTTTGCCGGCAATTTTAGTTTCTATAAGAGGTATATCCGACAAAGGGTCGTCCCTGTTTATAAGGCCGGTATTCATAATGTACACTCCTCCGGTTTATTACCGTTCAAATCCCATTTTACAACTCGGTCTCTATTTACTATAATTACAGTATAAATGTGTTGGTTCATATTAGGTACATACCTAAATTATAACAGGCTGAGGGCGAAATAAAAATACGAAATCGGGTGAACACCTATGGGTTTAAGATTTATTTACGGAAGAGCGGGAAGCGGCAAAAGCTATACCTGCATGCAGCAGATAAGCGACATGCTTAAGCAGGGCGGGCAGGGGCCCCTGATACTGCTTGTACCCGAGCAGTATACGCTCCAGGCCGAGAAAAATATGGTGAAGGCGCTGGGCTCCACCGGGCTTAACGGGGCGGAGGTTTTAAGTTTCCGGCGTATGGCCTACCGCGTGTTCAATGAGGTTGGAGGGGTAACCCGCAGGCATATCGATTCTGCGGGCAAATCAATGCTGCTTTACAGGATAATAGACGGTATGAAGGGTGACCTTAAAATATTTGCCAAGGCAGCCAGGCAGCAGGGCTTTATTGGCGTTATCGCCGATACCATATCCGAGTTCAAAAGGTACCGGATAGCCCCCGAAGGCCTGCTGGACGCCTGCGGCAGCCTGGGGGACAAAGAAATTTTAAAGGAAAAGCTGGCAGAGCTTGCTAAAATCTACCGTGCCTTTGAAGAGGCTCTGCACGAAAGATATATTGATTCGGATGACGACCTTACCCTGCTGGCCGCGAAACTGGACGAAAGCACACTTTTTAACGGAGCTGTGGTTTGGGTGGATGGGTTTTCCGGGTTTACGCCTCAGGAATACGCTGTTATAGAAGGGCTGCTGACAAAGGCCCGCAGTGTAAACATTTGCATGTGTACCGACTGTACAAAGGGGCATGCCGCCTGCGGTACCGGGGTGTTTTCTCCGGTCAATACGGCAGTCTTCAGGCTTACCGAAATGGCAGCCCAAAGGGGCATAGCTGTCCAACCGCCGGTTTTGGTGACAGCGGAGCCCCCCTGCAGGTTTGAGGAAAGTCTTGAACTTACGCACCTTGAACGGGAATACTTCAGTTTCCCCTGCAGGAGGTACCCGGATAAAACTGAGGATATAAGCCTTTTGGCCGCCGCCAATATTTATTCCGAGGTGGAAGACACCGCAAGGGATATACTGCGGCTGTGCAGGGATAAGGGCTTAAGATACAGGGATATTGCGGTGGTTACCAGAAACCCCGCCGGTTATGACAGGCTGATAAGCTCAATATTTGACGAATACGGGATACCCTGCTTTATAGACGGTAAGAGGGACATACTCGGTAATCCGCTGGTACAGTACATACTATCGGCGCTGGACATATTTATAAACAACTGGTCCTATCAGTCGGTGTTCGGGTATCTCAAGACCGGGCTTTCGGGGATACCCTCGGATGATATAGATATCCTGGAAAATTATGTGCTGGCATGCGGTATAAGGGGCAGCGCCTGGACCCGGCAGCAGGACTGGACAATTAACACAGACACCCCCTTTGACGACCGGGGGACCACCGACTATGAAAAGGAAATGCTGGCCAGGGTGAACGGCATAAGGCACAAGGTAACCGCGCCCTTGCTGGAGCTGCGCGCCAAAACAAAGGGGAAGAAAAGGGTACGGGACCTTTGTGCGGCTTTGTACGGGTTTCTGTGCGATACCCGGGTGCCCGAAAGGATAGAGGAGAGGACTGCCCGCCTGGAGAAATCGGGGGAACTAAACCTTGCCAATGAATACCGGCAGGTTTGGGGAATAGTAATGCAGTCCCTGGACCAGCTGGTGGAGGTTATGGGCGATGAAGCGGGCGGAATACAGGACTATAGAAGAGTGCTGGAGGCGGGACTGAACGAATACAAGATAGGGCTTATTCCCCCCGCCCTTGACCAGGTGCTCATAGGAAGCATAGAACGGTCAAAAAGCCACCAGATTAAAGCTCTTTACATATTGGGCGTAAACGATGGTATATTTCCCGCCGTTTCGGCGGATGAGGGCATATTGTGTGACAGGGACAGGGAAAACCTGCGCTCTATAGGCGTTGAACTGGCACAGGATACAAGGACAAAGGCCTTTGAAGAGCAGTACCTTATATACAGCGCCCTGACCACGGCGGAAAAATTCCTGCGGATAAGCTATCCGATAGCCGACAGCAACGGCAGGTCGATGAGACCTTCGATAATCATTTCACGGCTAAAAAAGCTGTTCCCCCAAATAAGCGAATACAGCAATATAATTCACCACAATAGCGACCGGGACCACCTGGAACTGGTGTCGGCGCCGCTGCCAACCTTTAACCGTCTGATACCCATTATAAGAAGGAGGGCCCGGGGGCTTCAGACCGGCAGCGTATGGCGGGACGTACACCTGTGGTATACACAAAACCCGTGGTGGAGTGAAAGGTACCGGGCCATGCTGTCCGGGCTTACCTATTCAAACCAGGCAGCCGCAATAGGCAGGGAAAAGGCCAAAAGGCTGTACGGCAGCCCTCTTTATACCAGCGTATCAAGGCTGGAGAGGTTTGCCGCCTGTCCCTTTGCCTATTATATACAATACGGGCTTAAGGCGAAGGACAGGAAGGTGTTCGGGCTTACCGCCCCCGACATGGGAACCTTTATACATAATGTAATAGACCGGTTTTCGAGGGACTTAAGGGAAAAGGGAATGACATGGAGTGAACTTGACAGGGAAAGGTGCCGCATGGGGGTGGAGGCAATTGTGGATGAAATTCTCCGCGAAAGGCCGGCGGCAATACTAAACAGCTCGCCCAGGTACAAATATTTTACTCTGAGGCTTAAACGGATACTTACAAGGGCGGTGTGGCTGATAGCCCAGCATATTGCAAGAAGCGGCTTCCAGCCGCTGGAGTATGAATTGGCCTTTGGCGGCGAAGGGGAATTTCCACCCATCAAAATAGAGCTTGATTCGGGGGAGAAGGTATACCTGACCGGACGTATTGACAGGGTTGATGTATTGGAAGGGGAGGACGGCACCTATATTAGGGTTATTGACTACAAGTCGGGAAATAAGGACTTTTGCCTGTCGGATGTTTATCATGGGCTGCAGATACAGCTAATAACTTACCTGGATGCCCTCTGGGAAAACGGGTCGGGACGGTTTAAGCAGCCGGTGCTGCCGGGGGGAATGCTGTATTTCACGATAGACGACCCGATAATAACCAACGGCAAGGGGTTGACGGTGCAGGAGATAGAACACGAGATAATGAAAAAGCTCAAAATGAAGGGCCTATTGCTGGCGGACGTTAAGCTGATAAAGGAAATGGACAGAGAGATAGACGGCAGCTCCCTAATAATACCCGCAAGGATTAATAAGGGGGATGTGCTGGGGAAATCTTCAACGGTGGCTAACGCAGAGCAGTTCGGCCTTTTGCGCAGTTATGTCAGGAATTTGCTGGCAAAGACCGCCGGGGAGATGTTGAAGGGGGATGTATCCATAAGCCCCTACAGGAAAAACAGCTTCACTTCCTGCAGCTATTGTGATTACTCGCCTGTATGCCAGTTTGATACCGGCTTTGCGGACAACCGCTACAGGATGCTTAAGGATATTGATGAGCAGCAGCTATGGAGGCTTCTGGGTTATACAGAAAAACCGGGGAAGGGTGAGGCCGAATGAGCGGGACCAAATGGACCGGGCAGCAGCTGGAGGCAATAACCGAAAGCGGGCGCAATCTGCTGGTTGCGGCGGCGGCCGGAGCCGGCAAAACTGCCGTCCTGGTTGAAAGAATAATACGCAGTATTACCGACAGCGACAATCCGGTGGATATTGACCGTCTGCTTGTGGTTACCTTTACCAACGCCGCTGCCACCGAGATGAGGGAAAGGATTGGGGCGGCCCTCGAGGAGGCCCTTGACAGGGATCCGGGTTCTGCAAAGCTCCAGAGGCAGCTGTCGCTGATAAACAAAGCCACCATAACAACAATGCATTCCTTTTGCCTGGAAGTCATACGGAATAATTTCCACTGTATAGATATCGACCCGGTCTTTAAGGTGGCAGACGAGACTGAAGTTCTTTTGCTAAAGCTTGAAGCGCTGGAGGAACTGTTTGAGGAAAGGTATGAGAAGGCGGACCCGGAGGACGGCTTTATTAGGCTTGTGGAATGCTATGGGGGCAAAAAGGATGATTTAATGCTTCAGCAAATGGTGCTGGACCTGTACGGGTTCGTGCAAAGCCATCCATGGCCCGGCGCCTGGCTCAGGGAAAAGGCTGAAAGCTTTAACCTTTCGGAGGGTGAGGAGTTTGGCAGCACCGGCTGGGCGAAAGTACTGACCGGGAATATAACGACCGAGCTTAAAGGGCTCCGGGATATGATGGACAGCGCCGTCCAAATCATTAACGGTGCCCCGGGGCTGGAAGCATATCTTGATACGTTCCTTGAGGATATAAATAATATTGAGGCTTTGACAGGACTGTCCGGAGGCAGCTGGGACGATATGCACCGGGCCTTTTGGTCGCTGGAATTTGGCAGGCTGCCCAGATGCGGCAGGAACGCCGGCCAGGATGAAAAAGAACGGGTTACCGATATAAGGAACAAAACCAAGGACAGGCTGCGCAAAATGAGAGACGAGCTGTTCCGGTTCCCATCCCAAGAGATTATCCGGGATTTGAGGGAGCTGTATCCGTTGCTTAAATGCCTGTCTGACCTTGTTATCGATTTTGAAGCAAAATATTCGGCCAAAAAAAAGGAAAAGTCGGTATTGGATTTCAACGACCTGGAGCATTTCTGCCTTGAGATACTCACCGATAAAGACCCGGAGGGAAATATAATTCCATCAAAGACGGCCCTTTCTTACCGTGAAGGGTTTGTGGAAATTCTGGTGGACGAATACCAGGACAGCAACCTTGTACAGGAGGTTATAATAAACGCCATTGCGGGAGAAGGCGGAAAGCCAAACGTTTTTGTGGTGGGAGATGTAAAGCAGAGCATATACCGGTTCAGACAGGCAAGGCCCGAGCTCTTTATGGCAAAGTATAACAGCTATCCCTCCGGGACCGGCCTGCCGGACAGGAAGATACTGCTGTATAAGAATTTTAGAAGCAGGGAGAACATAATCAATGCGGTTAATATGGTGTTCGGACAGATTATGTCCAGAAGGGTAGGGGAGCTTGACTATACCGAAGCTGAAGCCTTAAACCCGGGCGCCGTCTACCCTGCACCCGGAGAGACAGACGCTGCCGCCGGCGGGGCGGTGGAACTGCATATCATGGAAAGGGAAGGGCAGGAGGACGGGTCTGCGCAAAATGAAAAGAAGCATGGGGAAGATGCCGGCGGTGAAGAAAACGCCGCGGACGTTGACCAGCCGGATGCGGTCCAGTCCGAAGCCATACTCATAGCCCGCAGGATTAACCAGCTGGTCAGCCCGCCCGCCGGGCAAACACCCTTTAGGGTGTACGACGGGCGTCTCGGTCAATACAGGGATGTGAAATACAGGGATATAGTGGTGCTTTTAAGGGCCACAAGGAACTGGGCCGAAACCTTTGTGGAGGAGTTTGAGCTGGCAGGAATACCGGTCTATGCGGACACCTCCGCCGGTTATTTCCAGACCGTTGAGATACAGGTTATGATGTCGCTTTTGAAAATTATAGATAATCCCATGCAGGATATACCAATTCTGTCGGTACTGAGGTCTCCGGTTGGAGGCTTTTGCCCCGAAGAACTGATTGATATAAGGCTCTGCGACAGGGAGAAACCCTTTTATCAGGCAATGAAAATCCTGGCCGGGGACGCTGACGGACAGACTGCACAAAAGGTGCGGGATTTTATTGAACGCCTTGACGGGTGGCGGGATAAGGCCGCACACATGTCCACCGATCAGTTGATATGGCACCTGTTTGCAGACACCGGGTATTACAGCTATACCGGAACAATGCCGGGGGGGATGCAGAAACAGGCTAACCTCCGCATGCTTTATGAAAGGGCCAGACAGTATGAAGAGACAAGCTACCGGGGACTGTTTAACTTCATAAATTTCATAGACAGACTGAAGTTAAGCAGCGGGGATATGGGCAGTGCCAAAATACTGGGGGAGAATGAAAACGTAGTAAGGATTATGAGCATACACAAGAGCAAGGGCCTTGAATTCCCCGTCGTGATAGTGGCGGGCTGCGGCAAGGGTTTCAATTTCCAGGATACCACACGAAGGCTTCTGGTGCATCAGGATTTGGGCTTCGGGCCCGAGTACATTGACCCGGAAAAAAGGATATCCTATTCAACCCTTGCAAAACAGGCCCTCAAATATAAGATAAAGCTGGAATCACTGTCCGAGGAGATGAGGATTTTATACGTCGCCTTTACGAGGGCAAGGGAAAAGCTGATAATAACCGGTTCGGCAAGAAACCTTGATAAAAGGCTGGCGGGATGGCAGCGCAGTCCGGACAGCGCCGGTTTGAAGCTTCCGGAATATCAGGTTATGACCGCAGGAAATTATCTGGATTGGCTTTGTCCTTCCATTATTGGCCTCTCGGACGGAAATTCCGGTCAAAACGGCAGCCTCTGGGAAATTAAGATTTGGGAAAAGGGCAGCCTTTTAAGGGAAAATACGGCAGCAGCCGGGGAGGGCAGCTTAAAGGCGGATGATATCAGAAAACTGCTGGATGACACGGAGCCCGGTGAGTACAGCGATGAGATAGCCAAAAGGCTTGAATGGGAATACCTGTACGGTAAATCAGCACAGCTTCCGGTGAAACTGTCGGTTACGGAACTTAAAAGACGGTCCGCCGTTGAATTTGCCGAAGAATATATATCCCTGGAGGCCTACCCCCGTCCTGTGGCCGTTAAACCCTCGTTTATCGGTGAGGATACAGGCTTTGGCGCCGCCGATAAGGGCAGCATACTTCATTTTGTCATGCAGCATCTTGACCTTAAGGGTCCCCTGGACAGGGAGGGGATAGAGGGTCAGGTGGAGAGGATGGTATCCCGCCACCTGCTTACATTGCAGGAGGCCCGGGTGGTGGATGCCGTTAAACTGGAAAAGTATTTCTGTTCCCCGCTGGGTCAGAGGATGCTTAAGGCCGACAGCCTAAGGAGGGAGGTTCCCTTTAACCTCGGTATAAAAAGCACCGATATATACGGGGAACTGGCTGCGGACATATACGGTGAGGAGACCATAATCCTCCAGGGGATTATAGACTGCTGTTTCGAAGAGGACGGCAAAATGATACTGATAGATTACAAGACCGATTATGTTTCGCATAGGGGATCGCGCGGCCCCGGGAAGCACGGTGACCATCCCAAACCGGGGGACAGGTCCGGCAAACCGGGGGACAGGCCGGATGTCTGGGCTTCCGACAATGGAACGGAGTATATCAGGGAGAAGTACAGGTCGCAGATAGAGCATTATGCGGCGGCGCTTGAGCGTATTACAGGTAAAGAGGTTGCCGGTAAATACCTGTATCTTTTCCACAACGGACAAACCATAGAATACTAATGCGGCAGGGGACAGTTATTTTTCAGGAGGTGAAGCCATGCGCATATTACATACATCAGACTGGCATCTGGGACGGCGGTTGGAAAGCATAAACCGCATAGAGGAACAGAGAGAGTTTGTTGACCAGCTCTGCGACATTGCGGACAGCGAAAATATTGACCTGGTGCTGGTAGCCGGGGACGTTTATGACAGCTATAACCCGTCCGCCGCGGCGGAGGAACTGTTCTACTATGCCCTGGAAAGGCTGAATGCCGGCGGTACCAGGGCAGTGGTGGTTATTGCCGGTAACCACGACAATCCCGAGCGGTTGTGCGCATCCAACCCGCTGGCGGTCAAAAGCGGGATAGTACTGTTGGGCTATCCTGGGAGCCGGGCCGTTGCGGATAAGGGCAGCGGCGGCAGGATACAAGTGACGGATTCCGGGCCGGGGTGGCTGGAAGCCGGTATTTCCCGGTGCGGGCAAAGCGCCGTTGTATTAACTCTTCCCTACCCTTCCGAGGCAAGGCTTGAACAGCTTTTATCGGAGGAAGCCGACGAGGCTAAGCTGCAGAGGGCGTATTCAGACAGGATTGCAGACATTATTGCCGGGTTAAGCAGCAGATACAGAAAGGATACGGTGAATCTGGCAGTCAGCCATATATTTGTAAACGGCGGCAAACAGTCGGAATCCGAGAGGACGCTGCAGGTAGGCGGAGCTCTGACTGTGGAGCCGGAGGTTCTTCCCGGCCTGGCCCATTTTACAGCGCTGGGTCATCTTCACAGGTCCCAGCGGGTAAAGGCCGCACCCTGTCCCGCCTATTATTCAGGCTCGCCCCTTGCCTACAGCTTTTCAGAATCCGATTATGCAAAGGCCCTTTATATAATCGATGCGGTACCGGGAAAACCGGCGGATATACGGGAGATTTATTTAAGCTGTGGCAGACCTCTCAAAAGATGGATTGCCGTGGACGGTATGGAGCAGGCCCTGAAGTGGGGCCAGGAGGGGAAAGACAAGTATGCGTGGATTGACCTGGAGGTACATACCGACAGGACAATCACCATGGAGGAGCAAAGAATTCTAAGGAAATTAAACCCGGGGATACTCAACATAAGGCCGGTGATAAAGCAGCAGGACTGCCTGCCTCCGGATTATGAGAACCGGGAAACAAAAAAGGCAGACCAACTGTTCAGGGACTATTATTTGTACAAAACCAAGACCGAGATATCCGAAGAACTGATGGGCGCATTTCTGGACATACTGAATGACAGCGGGGAATTAGAGGAACAGGATGACACGGGAGGTGACGGGGCATGAGGCCAAGGCACCTTGAAATAGAGGGACTGCAGAGCTTTAAGGATGTGCAGAGGATAGACTTCGACCGGTTGGGTGAAACGGGTCTGTTTGGTATATTCGGGCCTACCGGAAGCGGTAAGTCCACAGTCCTTGATGCCATAACCCTGGCATTATACGGTAATGTCCAGAGGGCGGGCAGGGGTACCCAGGGTATAGTCAATACCGACGCGGACGAGGTCAGGGCATGCTTCAACTTTGACCTTTTAAAGGACGGGGCCAGAAGAGCTTACAGGGTTGAACGGGTTTACAGAAAAAAGAAAGGCTCGGATACCTTTGTCGAGAACAGGCTGGCAAGGCTGTCCGAGATTACAAAGGACGGCGAATATATAGTGATTGCCGACAAGCTGGGGGATGTAAACGGCAAAGTAGAGGAGCTGATAGGGCTAAGGCCCGACGATTTTACCCGGTCGGTGGTGCTGCCCCAGAATAAGTTCCAGGAATTTTTGCTGCTTGAAGGGGCAAAAAGAAGAGAGATGCTTGAGAGGATTTTTTACCTCGGGGAGTATGGAAGGCAGCTTACCGAGAAGGTGGGGAAAAGACTGGGCCATGTCAAAACCTGTCTCGCCGAGGTTGGAGGAGCCATATCTTCCCTTGGTGACGTATCTCCGGAAGCCCTTGAGGATGCCGAAAACAGTATGAAGGCAGCCCTTGCACTTAAGGATAAGGCGGGCAGGGAGCTGGAACTGGCGGAGGGCCGCTTTAATCAGGCCAAAGAGGTATGGGACCTGCAGGCGGAGTTGGAAGATATAAACCGGGAAGAGCAGGAGCTTATATCCCGTCAGCGGGTGGTGGAAGAAAACCGCAGGCTGTACGATCAGGCGATCAGGGCAGGGGAGCTGGCGGATGCTATCGTAAAATACAACCGGCTGCAGACGAATTTGGAGAATACCATGACCCGGTTGGAGACTGTATACAGCGGGTTGTCCCGTCTGGACGGGGAACTGCAAAGGACAACAGGGCTGTATGATGCAAGTAGGGAGCAGGCGGAAAATGAGAAGCCGGGGCTGATAGAAAAGCGGTCAAAACTTAGGGATGCCCTGGCGATAGAGACCGAAATATCAGATATTGACACGCGTTTGGAGGAGCTCCGGAAACAGTATGGCGACACTGACAGGTCGGCAAAGGAAAAGGACGAAGGGATCAAAGCCTTAAGGTTACAATTGGAAGGCGTAGACAAGGATGTCCGGGAGGGCAGGCAAAAAATTGATACGCTGAGGGTGGAACCGGAATACAGAAGGGATATCCAAAAAGGGGCCAGGCTGGAGGAGGAACTCGAAAGACTTGCAGAGGAATTAAAAAAGCACCGACAGGACTTTGACAAGGTCACCGACAGAATAAAGGCCCTGGAAGATGAGCTTAAAAGTATTACTGCAGGGAAACAGGATATCCTCAGACGGCTGCAGGAGTTAAAGGACAGACAGGCAGAACTTGAAAGCAAAAAGCCCGGCCGGCGGGAGGATATAATGCGGGATATTGACCGGTTCCACGAGCTGCAGCTCAAGTGTCAGACCCTAAGGGCAGCGGCGGCCGGTATTGATGCATTGAAGGAAAGGCATGAAGGAATAAAGCTGCTGGCCGGGCAGCAGGCAGCAGAGCTCGAAAGCGGTAAGTCGGGCAGGGAGGCCCTTTTGCAAAAACTGGAGGCCCGCAGGCAGGAAGCCGAGGTTATAAGGCTGCAGTACGAAAAGAATACGGCGTTTCTCCTTGCAAGGAATTTGAAGGAAAACGAGGCCTGCCCGGTATGCGGCTCGACCCACCATCCCAGGCCTGCAGCCCGGCATGATACAGAAGGGGATAAGGATATTGAGCTGCAGTTGAAAGGTGCCCGGGAAAAGCTTGAACAGGCCGAACAGCTGTACAGGGAATTTGAAAACAAGTACCTGGTTCTTCAGGAACAGTTCAGGGGCAATGAAGCGCAGCGGCTGCAGGTATCCGAAGAATTGGCAAAGGCCCGGGACGGGTACCGTAAGCTTATAAAGCAGCTGCCCGGTAATATGCAAAGTTTTGATATGCAGAGGCTGGAGGAGGAGTTGGCCGGAATGGCTCTGCATAACCAGAACAAGCTTGCCGCCCTTGAAGAATGGGAAAGATTGGCTGCGCAGGTTAACGAGGACATACAAAGCCTGTTACAGGAGCGTTCGGATATGTCGGTTGCATATAACAGCAAGAAGGCGGAACTCGAGCTTAATTGTCAGAGCCTGGACAGCATTAATGAATTGCTGAAAAACGCTTCCGGCCTTTTGGACCACAAAACAAAGGAATACAAAGGGTTTTTGTCTGCCTTTGATATAGACAGTGCCCGCAAAGAGCTGGAGTCGACAGAAGATAAGGACAGGCAGGTCCGGGAGCTGCAGGGCAAACAGGAGCAGCTGCAGCAGAAGGATAAAAACCTGAGGGATGCCCTGGAGGGACTTACTGCAGAAAAACATAAGCTTGGCAGCCAATTATCTGTAATCCAAACCGAGGGCAAAAGCCTGAATGAGCGAAAAGCAAACCAGGAAAACAGGATCAGGGAGCTGACGGGGGGCAGGGATGTCCAAACCGCCCTGGAGGCCGTCGGCAAGAGGCTTGGGGAGCTTCAGATGCGAGAGAAGGAGCTTGGCGCAATAGTAAAGGAGCTGGAGACAAAGCATAATGAAATGTCCGGTCGCAAAAGTGCACTGGAAAACCAGAAGCGTATATATAAGCAGGGCCTGGATGCCGAAAAAGAGAGTTTGCAGGACAGCCTGAAAGAAAAGGGCTTTGGGAGCATGGAACAGGCGCAAAAAGCCCTGCTGTCCGAGGAAGAGTGCCAGGCCTTAAATGACGGGATACAGCAATACGACAAACAGCTTGCCGATATTAAGGCCCGGAAAAACATGTACCTGAAAAAGCTTAAGGGACGTACAGTTACCGAAGAGGACTGGAACCGGATAAACCAACAGTACAGCCGGAAGAAACAGCACAGGGAAGAGGCAATATCAAAGTATGAGGAGGCAAGGGTAAGCTGCAGCCGGCTAAAAGACAACTATAACAGGTGGATAAAGCTGGATAAGGAGTACCGGGAACACCAAAGGAAAGCGGAAATGCTGGAGCAAATACAAAGGCTTCTGCGGGGCAACAGCTTTGTAGAATATATTTCGGAGGAGAGGCTTAAATACATTGCCCGGGAAGCCTCCGAGACCCTAGGCGTGCTGACTAAATACCGGTATGCACTGGAGCTTGATACCGGCCAGGGTTTTGTGATAAGGGACTATGCCAATGGAGGCGTATGCAGGGCGGTATCCACGCTGTCCGGGGGAGAGACCTTTCTCACTTCCCTTTCACTGGCTTTGGCGCTGTCAAAACAGATTCAGCTTAAGGGCCAGAGCCCGCTGGAATTTTTCTTTTTGGATGAGGGTTTTGGCACACTGGACAGCAGCCTTTTAGACACCGTCATAGATGCCCTTGAAAGGCTCAGTTCAAGACAGCGTGTCATAGGTGTTATCAGCCATGTGCCCGAACTGAAAAACAGGATAGCACGGCGGCTGATAGTGGAGCCCCCTTCGGTTTACGGCGAAGGCAGCAGGGTCAGGATGGAAAAATAATTTCAAATATTTTTAAATTTTGTATTGACAGGTCATCCGAACCCTGCTAGAATACATACTAATATTAAAAAAAGACAATACAGAGAATAAAGGCTGTGAAGGAGACAGGCATTTTGACCCTTTAGCTTCAGAGAGTCGGTGGATGGTGCGAACCGATACTAAGGCGGAATGCGTATCCCTCCTGAGCTGTTTCCCAGAAGTACGAGTAAGGGAAAAACGGTAAGCCCCGTTACAGGCAAGGGTTTGATGGAACCTGGAGAGTGGTTTCTATAGTGATATAGAAGCAAATTAGGGTGGTAACGCGTGGAGTATATCCCCGTCCCTGCATACGTTTGGATGCAGTGACGGGGATTTTTGATTCTCCGGGCGAAAATACAGGCGAAAAGGAGGAATGAAACGGTGAAACGTCATGTGATGTCGGTGCTGATGGAGAATAACCCCATTACCTTTAACCGGGTTTCGGGGCTGCTTGCCAGGAAGGGTTATTGGATAGAGAACCTTACCTTTGGGGGTACCGAAGACCCGGAGGTATCCCGTATGACCTTTGCAGTTACCTGTGAAGGATGGACCGAGGGCCAGTTAAAGAATCAGCTGGAAAAGCTTGTGGATGTACTAAAAACAGAGCCGAAACAGGGGGCTTCATATTACAGCGGAGCAGTCCTTGCCAGGGCAAAATAGGGGGAGTTTAATATGACAAAAATGTATTATCAAAACGACTGCAATTTGGAGCTTTTGAAGGATAAGACGGTTGCTGTAATAGGCTATGGGAGCCAGGGCCATGCCCATGCGCAAAACCTCATG
The DNA here is from genome assembly GCA_964625335.1 of uncultured Clostridium sp. GTDB lineage: Bacteria > Bacillota > Clostridia > Ch29 > Ch29 > CAZGUG01. The sequence goes on from CAZVBE010000006.1 coordinate 54,956, forward strand.
GATTCCGGAGTAAAGGTTGTTGTGGGGCTGTACAGCGGAAGCAGGTCGTGGAAAACAGCCGAGAATGACGGGTTTAAGGTAATGGAGGCATCCGGGGCTGCAGAGTGTGCCGACCTTATTATAATGCTGGTTAACGATGATGTGCAGCCCAGGCTGTACAAGGAAAGCATACAGCCCCACCTTACGGCGGGCAAAGCCCTTTTGTTTGCCCACGGGTTTAATGTTCATTACAACCAGATAGTGCCTCCGGAGGATGTCGATGTGTTCATGATAGCCCCCAAGGGGCCCGGGCATACGGTGCGCAGCCAGTTTTTGGAGGGAAGGGGAGTCCCCTGCCTGATTGCAGTGTACCGGGACGCAACCGGAAAAGCCAGGGATTTGGCGCTGGCCTATGCAGCAGGCATAGGGGGAGCAAGGGCAGGGTTGGTTGAGACAACCTTCAAGGAGGAGACCGAGACAGACCTGTTTGGAGAGCAGGCGGTCTTGTGCGGAGGAGTATGCGAGTTAATGAAAGCGGGATTTGAAACCCTGGTGGAAGCCGGTTATCAGCCCGAAAGCGCATATTTCGAATGCCTTCATGAGATGAAGCTTATAGTGGACCTTATCAACCAGGGAGGCCTGAGTTTTATGAGACATTCGATAAGCGACACTGCTGAATATGGGGATTATATGGTGGGGAAAAGGATAATAACCGATCAGACAAGGCAGGAGATGAAAAGGGTTCTGGCCGAGATACAGGATGGCACCTTTGCGAAGGGTTGGATTTTGGAAAACAGGGTCAACCGTCCGGTGTTCAATTCCAGGAGGAAGATGGAACAAAGCCACAAAATTGAGCAGGTGGGAAAAGAACTGAGAAAAATGATGAGTTGGATAAATAAATAGAAAAGGGTTTAAAAGCAGCGGCTTGCAGCAGGCGAAAACAACCGTGAAAAGCGGCCGTTTTGCTTAGAACCTGGCATATACAGGAAGGTGTTATTGTCTGTGAGGAGGGTGTATATGAAAAGCGACAGGGTTAAAAAGGGGCTTGAAAGGGCACCCCATCGTTCGCTGTTCAAGGCGATGGGTTATACCGACGGGGAAATAGAAGCGCCGCTGATTGGTATCGTGAATTCCAGAAACGAAATAGTTCCGGGACATATCCATCTAAACAGCGTGGTGGATGCCGTCAAAACCGGCGTGTCAATCGGGGGGGGCACCCCGATAGAGTTTCCTGCCATAGCGGTATGCGACGGTATAGCCATGGGACATTCGGGGATGAACTATTCCCTTGCGTCCAGGGAACTGATTGCCGATTCCATAGAAACGATGGCCCTGGCCCATGCCTTTGACGGGCTGGTTATGGTAACAAACTGTGACAAGGTTGTACCGGGTATGCTGATGGCTGCACTCAGGGTTAATATCCCCACTGTTTTAGTAAGCGGAGGTCCGATGCAGGCGGGGTTTGCCGATGGGGACAGGATAAGCCTGTCAAACATGTTTGAGGCTGTGGGAGCGGTAAAGGCCGGGCAGATGACCGCCGGTGAGCTGCGCCATTATGAGGAAAAAGCCTGCCCGGGCTGCGGGTCGTGTGCCGGAATGTTTACAGCCAACAGTATGAACTGCCTTACCGAGGTGCTGGGTATGGGTCTGCCGGGGAACGGGACCATACCGGCGGTGTATGCCGGGCGTATACGCCTTGCAAAACAGGCGGGAATGGAGGTAATGAAGCTTGTCCAAAGGGATATCAAGCCCAGGGACATTATCAGCTACGAATCCTTTATAAATGCCCTTACGGTGGATATGGCGCTGGGCTGCAGCACCAACAGCATACTGCATCTTTGTGCCATAGCCCACGAGATTGGGGTGGCGCTTGACCTTGACATAGTCAACGAAATAAGCTCAAGGACACCCAATTTATGCAGGTTAAGTCCGGCTGGCAATCATTACATTGAAGACCTGTATGCCGCAGGGGGAGTACAGGCAGTTATCGGAGAGCTGGCGGGGAACGGCCTTATTAACCTGGATTTGGTTACGGTTACGGGCCGTACACTGGGGGAAAACATCTCGCAGGCGGTAAACCTTAACCCCAGTGTGATAAGGCCCTTTAATAACCCATACAGCCCTACGGGGGGACTTGCCATGCTAAAGGGCAGCCTTGCACCCGACGGGTGTGTCGTAAAGAGGTCTGCGGTGGATAAGGCTATGCTGAGGCACAGGGGTTCCGCCCGGGTTTTTGATTCCGAGGAGCATGCCCTCGGGGCAATTTACGGTGGTGAGATAAAAAGCGGGGAAGTGCTGGTAATACGTTTTGAAGGGCCGAAGGGAGGCCCGGGCATGAGAGAAATGCTGGCCCCCACATCCGCCCTGGCAGGAATGGGGCTGGACAAGGAGGTTGCCCTTGTAACAGACGGACGGTTCAGCGGAGCCACCCGCGGTGCGGCAATCGGACATGTATCGCCGGAGGCCGCCGAGGGCGGGCCCATAGCCCTTGTTGAGGACGGAGACATTATTTCGATAGATATGACGGAAGGAACAATTCATTTGGAGGTTGAGGACGGCGAGCTGCAAAGGAGAAAGCTTTGCAGGGCAGTGCCTAAACCCAAGAACCGGCATGGATATCTTGCCCGGTATGCAAGGCTTGTTACTTCTGCAAGTACGGGAGCGGTATTAAAGGTATGATAAGGCAAAGGAGTTGTAGACAATGATGTTGACAGGAGCGGAAATTCTAATCCGGTGTTTGACGGAGCAGGGGACAGACGTGGTTTTCGGATATCCCGGAGGAAGCGTGCTGAATGTGTACGATGCACTGTACAGGCACAGGGAAGAGATTTGCCATATACTGACTTCCCATGAGCAGGGGGCGGTACATGCCGCCGACGGTTATGCAAGGGCTACCGGCAGAACGGGGGTGTGTATTGCCACCTCTGGGCCCGGGGCCACCAACCTTGTGACGGGTATTGCCACAGCCTATATGGATTCGGTTCCGGTTGTAGCCATAACCTGTAATGTTTCAACCAATCTGCTCGGCAGGGACAGCTTTCAGGAGGTTGATATAACCGGAGTTACACTGCCTGTTACCAAACACAATTTTTTGGTAAGGGATATAAATAAACTGGCGGATACGGTGCGCAGGGCTTTCAGTATAGCCGGGGAAGGCAGACCCGGACCCGTTCTGATTGATATTCCCAAGGATGTTACCGCCATGACTGCTGAATACCACCGGGTTCTTCCCCGGACTGTTCCAAAGACCGGGAACCCCGCCAACCTGAATAGTATTGAATACGCTGTGAAGCTGCTGCATGAGTGTAAAAAACCCCTTATATACGCAGGCGGGGGAGTAAACAATTCGGGCGCTGCCCGTGAACTGCTATGCTTTGCTGAAAAGTTAAGCAGCCCCGTTGCATGCAGCCTTATGGGCCTGGGCGGTTTTCCGGGTACCCACCCGCTGTACACGGGGATGATCGGCATGCACGGTACCAAGGCTTCCAACACGGCGGTAACCGAATGCGATATGCTTGTTGCGGTCGGTGCAAGGTTCAGCGACAGGGTGGTAAGTGACCTGGAACGGTTTGCGCCGGATGCAAAGGTAATCCATCTGGACATAGACCCCTGCGAAATAGGCAAGAATGTAAAGGTATACCATCATGTGCTGGGGGATATCAAAGATGTTCTCAAAAGGTTAAACCAAGGGATCGACTGTTGTGAAAGGGTTGAATGGACAGACCGGATACTGGGCTTGAAGGAAAAATACCCCCAAAACTACAGCGATGGAGGCCGTCTTAAACCCCGGTACATTATCGAAAGGATTTATGAAGTATCAAAGGGCGACGCAATTATAACAACCGATGTGGGGCAGCACCAGATTTGGAGTGCCCAGTATTATAAATATACAAAACCCAGAACCTATATCTCTTCCGGGGGCCTTGGGACCATGGGATATGGTCTTGGGGCAAGCATAGGGGCTCAAATCGGCAGGCCCGGCAAAAGGGTGTTTAATATTACCGGGGACGGCTGCTTCAGGATGAACTGCATAGAAATCGCCACAGCGGTGAAATACAATATACCCGTTATAACAATAGTGCTCAATAATCATGCCCTCGGGATGGTGCGCCAGTGGCAGTGGCTGTTTTACGGGCGGCGGTTTTCCCAGACATCCCTGGACAAGACAACTGATTTTGTAAAGCTGGCGGAGGCCTATGGAGCGGTTGGCATTAACCTCACCCGCCCGGAAGACGTTGACGGTGTACTGGAGAAAGCCCTTGGAGCCAGCGGTCCGGTGATAGTAAACTGCGAAATTGACAGGGATGAGGCGGTGTTTCCAATAGTACCGCCGGGCAAGCCGTTAAGCGAATCCATTATGGAGTGAAAGGCCTTAGTTAATCCGTATAGTATGGCGCTCTTTTGGTTTAAAGGTATTGCTTAGTGCAATCCTGCACCGGCCGGCATTTCATTTTCATGCATAATTAGCAGCCGGGTATTTTATACTAAATGGAAACAGGTTATCCGGAGGACGGTTTATGGACTTTTTATGGGAATCAGCAGTACTTGTTATGGTAGGAATGATACTTTTGCGCATATCCGGAAGAAAATCCATTGCCCAGATGACCATAGCCCAGACCGTTGTGATGATATCCATCGGAGCGATTATTGTTCAGCCAATAGTTGAAAAAAGCGTGTGGAAGACGGTTGCGGCAGCTGCAGTTTTTGTCGCTTTCCTCCTGTTAATTGAAATGCTGAGCGTTAAAGTCAATTTCATGGAAAAACTAATGGTCGGAAAGTCGGTTGTGGTAATAAAGGACGGCAAGCCCCAAATAAACAACATGAGGAAGCTCAGGCTATCGGTGGACCAACTGGAATCCCAACTCAGACAAAAAGGAATAGAAAGAATTGAAGATGTAAGAATAGCCACCCTTGAATCCAACGGTCTTATAGGGTATGAACTGATGAGGCATGCAAAGCCGGTTACCGTAGGGGAGCTTGAAAAAATGCTGGGATATATGGCGGTCAAGCCGGATGCGACAGCGGAGCGGCAGAATATAAATCTGTTTGATGAAGTTGTGCAGAAAAGCCATAATAAGGACAATCCCGGACAGTTGCAATAGACATTGGGCGAACCCGCCTTATGGCTAAGGCTCCAGGGAATTATTATCCGAATGCCTCTTGCTTTCGCTGTAATTGTGCAGGTAACCTCAGTTATCCCCGGAGGCAGGCCTAAAGGGAGATTACCGTTTAATTTTTATTTCTGTGTTGTATTGTCTGAGCGATTTGTTATATAATCTCCTTATACGTTTTTTACACCGGATTCATTATTAATGAATAAAATGTATCATGCTTGGAAATGGGAGGATAACAATGAGATTTAAAGAGTATTTAAGCCTGAGCAATATAAGCTTAATAGGGGCGGCAATAGTAGGATCCTATGTGCTGGCGAGCACATATGTTTTGAAAAAGTCTCTGCCTGCCGGTGCATGCGCCCTGCAAAGCTATGATAAATGGCTATATCTGGCAATAACCCTGGCGATTATTTCAGTTGTGACCGACGGATTTGGGAAGAAAAGCAATGTATGATAAAAGCCCGCCTTATGGCGGGCTTTATACACATTTACATGTTTCTGAAAATACCACCCATGTTACCGGTGTTTCCGGTATTGCCCTGGGTAACCTCGGATTTAAGCTGCTGAATCTGGTGGTCACTGGCTTTCTGGGCCGGCCTGTAGTAGTTCTTCTGTTCTGCAACCTTAAACATCTGATAGTGATAGTGCTCGCACTGGTTCCTTATCTGCTGTATGGTCTGTCTCAATTCCTGGTCCTCGCACTCGCCTATAACTCTGCCATAATTAGACAGACTGGACTTCAGCGAACCTAACACATCGCTTACCATTTCTTTTTCCTGCATAACCATGCCTCCTTATCTTAAGAATGAAATAAGTTTTTGGACGGTGCCGTCAGCGGAGTTGGCACCCTGTTCCAGAAGTTGTTTAACATGAGGGTCATTGCACTGCTGTGCATAGGTTCTTAGTTTGGTGCTTTCGGTCTGATGAGCTCCTATCAACTCTCTGAGGTTCTGAAGTTCAAGCTCATTTAACTTTGCCATAGTTACTCCCCTTTCTTCTATTGTTCTCTTACGCCTGTATTATTTTTTCTCACCGTTATAATAATTATTCGAAGCAGGGAAATTATTATTCCTCACCTTCAATTGTTTCAAGGATGATGCCACGGTCACCGATAAACTCCATATAGTTGCTGCCGCAGTATTTGCATCGGTTTTTCCAAAAAATTACTTCGAAAAGGCTGCCGCAGTATCTGCACCTTGCCAGCATTTTATCTTTATCGACTATAAGGCTGGCATCGTCTAACAGACCTTTGCCCTTCATCCGGTCAAAGGCCTTTATTAAGTGCTGTGTATCTATGTTTTCCCAGGGTCCCAGTCTTATATGGACTGTCGTTACCTTTGAAAAGTTGTTGTTTGCCGCTTCCTGTCTGACAGATTCCAGTAATTTTTGCACTTCAAACTCAATGTTCAGGCCAATCACCCCATTCCGTTTGCCGGATGTCTGCCGCCGCTAAGTATTTATATGTTCTTACATGCCAAGGTATGCCACATAATGGAGCAGCGGCTGTATTCGGTACGGATAAACTGCAGGCGCCTAAAAACCGGAGGTTAAAATGCCGAAATAATATATGAAACCAATAATCCAAGGGTGTGATTTTATGTCGCTTAGATTTGACCTTGACCCGGAACTTATTGATATAAAGGAGATGCCTGTTTTGTCCGAGGACGAGCTGTGGATGGACTTTTTCGCAACCTGCAGAAGTTTCCCGGTAAGGCGCAGATATAACAGGCTGGTTAAGCTGTTGTCTGCTGAAAATAGAATAACCGAAGACATACAAACTGCGAAACATGACAAAAAGAAAAGCCTGAATACCGTGTTTTCCCTGTCGCAGAAAGCAAATAATGAGGGAGACGAAAGGGCAGCTGTCAGAATGGAAGAGGAGAAGGCCACCATAGAGGCGCTCAACGAACGATTAGAACAACTGAAGGCAAGAAGGCACCGGCTTAAGGAACAGATTACCGGCACAAATTTTTCGCTGTTAAAAGAAACGGTCAGGATTTCTTACGGTAAAATAAGAAAGCGGGAGAGTGAACTGGAGAATATAGCAGCGGATATGGATGCATTGAAGGCCAGACTGAATCATTTGATTGACAGAAAACACGGTCTTGAAGAGGAAAAAAGCAGCCTCTATCGCCTGGTTCACGCACTTATAGGCAGGGACGAAGCGGATAAGCTGGACAGGAGCTATCTGGAATAGACTATCCGATAGTTTTGTTTATACCCTTACAGGAATTATTTGTTTACTATAGAAAATAATATACAGGGGAAAAAAGCGGGGTGAGGATATGATAGTGGGAACGGGTATAGACATAATCGAGATTGACAGGATAAAGCGTGTCCTTTACAGGCACCAGGGTTTTGTGGACAGATTCTTTGACCCGGAGGAAGCGGCCTATTACCGGCGGCGCAATATGAATATTTCCTCAATAGCCGGCGGGTTTGCGGCCAAGGAAGCCGTTGTAAAGGCCATGGGCACCGGGTTCACTGTTTTTGGCTGGAAGGATATAGTGATATGCAGGGACGATAAGGGACGGCCGGCTGTCGGGCTGCGGGGCAGTGCCAGGACCCTGTGCAGCGCCGCAGGTATAGAAGAAATACTTGTTTCAATATCCCACAGCAGGGATTATGCAATTGCTCAGGCAATAGCTCTGGGAGGTGTCAGGCATGAGGGTTGTAACCCCTGAACAGATGAGGGAGATAGACAGGACGGCGATAGAAGAATACGGCATCCCCGGCGCAGTCCTTATGGAGAATGCCGGAAGAAGCGTTGCGGAGGAGGTTTTGAAACTGCCCGGGGACAGGAAAAACCGCGTGGTTATGTTTGCGGGCAGGGGAAACAACGGCGGCGACGTGATGGTGGCTGCCCGGCATTTGTCCAATAACGGCGTGTTTGTAAGGGTGTTTCTCATAGGGGAATACGAACGTATAACCGGTGAAGCCGGGGTCAATGCCGGCATAATAAAAAAGATGGGCATACCCTTTGACATTGTATCCGGCAGTAAGGACCTTGAGGCGGTCCAAACTGCCCTGCAGTGGGGTCAGGTGGTGGCGGACGGTATATTTGGCACCGGTCTTAGGGGAGAAGTAAAGGGCTTATCCCTTGATATAATAAGGGCTGTAAACGCCAGCGGATGTACCGTTGTGTCGGTTGACATACCATCGGGGCTGGACGGTGAGACAGGTCACATTTGCGGAGACTGCATACATGCCTCTGTTACCGTTACCTTTGGTTACCCCAAATCGGGACTTTTGCAGTACCCGGGGGCGGCGCATGTGGGCAGGCTTGTTGTGGCGGATATATCCATACCCCGATGTATAGTCGAAGAAATAGGGGCAAATATGGGCATGCTCACCAAAGAATACATATCCCGGGTGATTCCCGACAGAAGACCCGATACCCACAAAGGCAGTTATGGAAGGGTGGCGGTTATAGGCGGTTCTGAGGGTATGACCGGCGCAGTGGTTCTGGCTTCGCTGGGCTGCCTTAAATCGGGAGCCGGCCTTGTCAAGGCAGCCCTGCCCGGGCGTCTGAATTATGTGATAGAAAACAGCATCACCGAGGTCATGTCTGTGCCCCTGGGGGAAGGTACAGGTCTTGAGCTTGACGGTGAAACCAAGGGCAGGCTGCGGGTTCTCCTGGACTGGGCGGACGCTGCGGTCCTTGGGCCGGGGATGGGAGTTGACGGGGTCAGATTCAGGTTTTTGGAATTTGTACTCACAAACACCAGGATTCCACTGGTGTTGGATGCCGATGCGCTTAACTGCCTTGCCCGGGATTTAACGCTGCTTAACAGGGCATCGGGCCCGGTAATAGTAACCCCTCACCCCGGGGAAATGGCAAGGCTGACCGGTAAGGATGCCGGACAAATACAAAGATGCAGGATAAAAGCCGCGGGAGAGTTTGCGGAAAGATGGGGCGCCGTTACGGTATTAAAAGGCGCAAACAGTGTAATAGCTGACCCGGAGGGGAATATATATATAAATACAAGTGGTAATCCCGGCATGGCATCGGGAGGCTCGGGGGATGTGCTGGGCGGCATTATAGCAGCCTTTGTCGCCCAGGGGATTTTGCCTGTAAAAGCTGCATGCGCAGCGGTGTACGTCCACGGAAGGGCGGCGGACCTGCTGGCGTGCAAAAGGGGTATGTACGGGCTGACCGCATCCGAATTGGCGGAATACATACCAATCGCCATCAGGGAAACAAAAAAGCCTTGACACAGGTTAAAGCCGGAATATACCCGGTTATTACAGTCTAATGGTTTGGAGGTATGGTTTATTAATGAATTGGAGGGTATGGGCAGTATTATTCGGCCTTGTATTATTAAGCCAGGGCTGCAGTCCCTATACCGAAGAAAAAGCATACAAAGAAGTACATGAAAAACTGACCGGGCTTGAGACCTACAGCTGTACGGCACAGATTTATGTCAGGGGCAACAAGGAACCCGGGCAATTTATAACCAAACAGTGGTTCAGCATACCTGACAAGTACCGTTTGGAGGTATTGGAACCAGCCGCCATGCGGGGAAAAACCACGGTGTTTGACGGACAAAGGCTATGGATGTATTACCCCTATATTGACCAGGTGCTGCTGTTGGAAAGTACGGATTCGTCGATGGATGAAAACATGTTTCTGGGGTTTTTCCTAAGGGATATGCTTGAGACCGAAAGCATTAATTACAGTATCCTGGAAAATGACGGAGCGACGGTGGTAGTAATAGAGCTGCCTGTGCCCGGCGGCAACAAATACCGCTCCACACAAAAACTGTTTATCGGCAGAAGGGACCTCCAGCCAATTATGCTGGAAATATACGATATTAACGGCGATGTTACCGCCAGGGTGGAGTATTCGGATTTTCAGTACAATCCCAGGCTGGACAGCGATTTTTTCGACAGGGACAAGGTTGTCTTAAGCATGCTTTATGAGGAATGGGATACTTCTGGCATGTTTTTTGATTCCCTCCAACAGGCCAGGAAGCATCTGGATTTCCCACCGCTTGGGTTTGGCGGAATACCCGGGGAGTTTGCCAGGGATATCATACAGGTGGTGGAGAATAACAACCAAAAAACATTGATTGTTACATACAGCAACGACCCGGATTACATTACACTTTTACAGAAAGCGGTTGATAAGGGAGAAGGAGAATCCCATGAGAACGGTGAATTTATATATTTGGATGACAGGGTAGCTATCTATTCGGAAAGACAGGACATAAAAAAAATATCCTGGACCGAGGGCAGCATCAGAGTGGAGCTTATGGGCAATATTGCCAGGAAAGCTCTTATCGAGATAGCAAAAAGTATTAAATAGTTGAGGAGGAATACAAATGATTAACGGGATAAGACCTGTTTGGATGGAAGTTAACCTTGACAACCTTGTGCATAACCTCAGGGAGATAAAGAAAGTTATTAAACCCCCGGCTTCTTTAATGGGAATTCTCAAGGCGGACGGGTATGGGCACGGGGCCGTGGAAATATCCCGGGTCCTTATGGAAGAAGGGGTGGAGCGGTTCGGGGTTGCGGTATTGGATGAAGCCATCCAGCTGAGAAAGTCCGGCATTGACGTTCCGATACTGATATTGGGATACACTCCCGTCGAATTATTTGAACAGGTGCTGGAATACGGTATTACCCCTGCAATTTACAACTATGAGGATGCCTTAAAGCTTTCGGAATTGGTTTCGGCAAAAGGAACACAGATGCAGATACACCTGAAATTGGATACCGGAATGGGAAGAATTGGGCTGGTCCCGGGGGAGGATTCTCTGGACATAGTGTCGAATATTTATAGATTACCGGGTATTATTATTGAGAGTATTTTTACCCATTTTTCAGTGGCGGATGAAAAGGATAAGACCTATACCGAAATGCAGTATGAGAAATATATGAATTTTGTAAGTGCCCTTAAGGACAGGGGAATAGATATTCCGCTGCGCCACGTGGGCAACAGCGCTGCCGTTATAGACCTGCCTGATATGCATTTGGACATGGTCCGGCCGGGGATTATACTATACGGCTTATACCCGTCAGACGAAGTTGACCAGGAAAAAGTTCCGCTTAAACCGCTGGCATCGCTAAAAGCGAGGATAGCCCATGTGAAGACGGTTCCGCCCGGTACCAGCGTTGGATACGGCAGAAAATTCATTTCAACCAGGTCAAGCGTCATAGCCACCATTCCCCTTGGGTATGCTGATGGTTATACACGTCTGTTAAGCGGAAAAGCAAGCGTACTTGTCAGGGGTGTAAGGGCGCCATTGGCCGGGAATATATGTATGGATCAATGCATGATAGACGTTACCGGCATTGATGGTGTAAAGGTTGGAGACGAGGCAGTCCTGATGGGAGAGCAGGGAGGACAATCCATTACAGCCGGGGAGCTGGGTGGCCTGCTTGGTACCATCAATTATGAAATTGTCTGTATGATAGGTAAACGGGTGCCCAGAGTATATATCAGAGACGGTAAGGTTCAAAAAATAAAGCTTGGCGTGGGCAGGTAAATGCATAAAAATTGGTTATATTGACACACTTATATTGAATAGTATATAATGAAGTATATATTTTGCTCAATATGACAGCCCTGAATGCGCATAGCTGCGGCTTGTTGGCCTGTGGGTGCCGTAAATCTAGGAGGTGCTAGTGTGGCAGAATCGAAAAGGATAATAGTCAGCCTTCCCGACAGCCTTTTAAAGGAAGTGGATTCCATAGTAAACCTCGAAAAGAAAAACAGAAGCGAATTCATACGGGAAGCAATGAAGCTGTACATCCGGGAAAGACAGAAGATGGAGATTAGAGAGCAGCTTAAAAAGGGCTACATGGAAATGGCAGCTTTAAACCTTGCCTTGGCAGAGCAGAATTTGAGTGAAGACCACCTTTCCTTTGGCAGTTATGAGAGCAGGCATGCGGAGGGTGAATAGTGTGCAGATAAAAAGGGGAGACATTTATTATGCTGACTTAAGTCCTGTCATTGGCTCGGAACAGGGCGGCGTTCGTCCGGTGCTGGTGATACAGAATGATGTCGGCAACAAATACAGTCCTACTACCATAGTATCTGCCATAACATCTCAGATAAACAAAGCCAAGCTTCCGACCCATGTTGAGATTAATGCAGCAGATTACGGTCTTAACAAGGATTCGGTAGTGTTGCTTGAACAGGTAAGAACCATTGACAAGAAGCGTTTCAGGGAGAAAATCGGACATTTTGACGATGATATGATGGAAAAGGTCAACGAGGCCTTGAAGATTAGCTTCGGCCTTATAGATTTTTAGAGACGGGGCGAAGGAATTATGGAGAACAGTTTTGTCCGCACCGAAGTGCTTAACCGGTTGAAAACCATAAAGGGGCACATAAGCGGCATAGAAAAAATGGTTGAGGAAGGTAAGACCTGTGAAGAAATTCTCCTGCAGATAGCGGCAGTGCGGTCATCCATAGAAAAAACGGGGTATTTGATACTGGAGGAACACTCGGTTGACTGTTTGTTCCAGGAGATAAGAGATGATAAGTCAAGGGAAAAAATCGAAAGGGTTATATCATCAATAATAAAATATATGAAGTGATACGCAATATATAAACCGGTATGTGTCGTGCAATTATATTAGTATATGATTTTCGGGTATATCCTACATATTCAGACACGGAATCCGCAGCGCTATTTTATAATAGCCTTCCAGGATATCCCGTGTTTTTTTATCTTGTTGTGGAGGGTTTGACGGGGCACCTTCAAAAGCCTTGCAGCCTTTGAATAGTTGCCGTTGGCCTGCTCCACCGCTCTTTTTATCAATTCTCTTTCACAGGCGTTAACGGCGTTTTCCAGCGGAGGGATTTCGCCTGAGGGTTCCGGCTTATCTTTCTCTGCAGCCGGCACTATAGGATAGGACATATCCGGCGGCAGGGTCTCCAAATCAATGGTATTCCCTTCGATAAAGTTCATTATGCCCTCAATGGTATATCTTAATTCCCTGACATTGCCCGGCCAGTCATATTGCTGCAGTTTCACAGAAGTTCCGGGGGATATTCCCGTCACATTTTTGCCAAGCTCCCTGTTGTAAATACCGATGAAATGGCTGGTCAGCAGAGGGATATCCTCTTTTCTTTCCCTCAAAGGGGGCAGGTAAAGGTTTATCACATTCAGCCTGTAATACAAGTCCTCCCTCAGGGTTTTGCCTTCAACCGCCTTCAACGGGTGTTCGCTGCACGAGGCCATAACTCTTACGTCCGCGTTTACTGTTTTTGCACTGCCTATTCTCCTGATAATACCGTCCTGAAGGATCCGCAGCAGTTTCGTCTGCAGTTCCATATCCATAGAATCTATTTCATCAAGGAACAGGGTTCCGCCGCCCGCCAGTTCGAACAGGCCCGGCTTATCCCTGGCGCCGGTAAAGCTTCCTGCCGAAGTACCGAACAATATGCCCTCCAGCAGAGTTTGGGGTATAGCCGCACAGTTCTGGGCGATAAAGGGTTTGGCCTTTCTGACCGGGTTTGCATTGTGTATGGCCTGCACCACCAGTTCCTTTCCCGTCCCGGTTTCACCGTAAACCAGCACCGGGGAACTGCTGTCGGCAACCTTTGCTGCCTTTGACTTAAGGGCTTCTATAGCCGGGCTGCGGCCCACAATATCCTTCAAGGTATAGATGGTCCCGTTTCCTTTATAGGGTTTTTGTTTGGAATCCTTTTGATACAGCTCTTTCTGAAGGATGGATATCTTATCCGCCATATCCATAACCGCTGTCAGGTCCCTGTATATTTCAAGGGCTCCCACCAGCTCGCCGTCTTTTATCAGCGGAAGGGTGGAGGTGACGGTCGATACAATCTTTCTCTGGTAATTCATATAAGTTTGGACATAGTCGATAATGGGCTTTTTTGTTTTGAGAACACGGTAGAAAGTACTCGTTTCGGGAGTGAGGTCTGGGAATATTTCCAGTATGTTCTTTCCAACGGCTTTGCAGGGGGTGATACCGGCGATGTCGGTGGCCGGTTCGTTGAAAAATGTGACGTTGGCATCCGGGTCCACCACAAGGATGCCCTCGTCCAGATGCTCCAGTATGGCTTCTAAAAGGAATTTGTGCTTCATTTTACACGCACCTTTCCGGCAGTCCGGCCGTCCAAGTTTGATTTCATAGTAGCAATATTAACGGTATGTGTCAAGAAACCGGCAGGTTTAGGCAGCATTTTTCAGGAAATAATTGCAAGGACAAATATTTTGCATTCCCAGACAGGATTTCCTATGGCTTTATAGAATCTACTAATCTGGGGATATACGCTTTCTGCGGCAGAGGACGGTTCTCGGTTGTCGCGTTCCGCACGTCAGTGATCAGTGTGGCTTCATGAGAACCAGCTTATGCGAAAATGCTTCAGAGGAAACCTTTGCCTTGCTTTTAGAAAATCCTAACGCATTTTATGCGCCCTCCATGGCGCGAAAAGCCTGACTTGGCATCCTGCCAAGCCTGCGGATTTTCTTCAAAGCTCTGGCTGGTTTCCTTGCCAAACCATTTTTTAGCATGTGCTTACGTTTCATGAAGCCTTCTGTGGCAGGAGACGGTTTTTACTTGTCGCATTCTGATTAGTAATCAGATAACCACATCAATAAGCTGTGCTGTGTACTGCCGGTAAGCCCAAAAGCTTATCAATCGGGGACATTCCGCAGCAAGGAATTCTAATGGGGACATTCCTTGGCTATAAAAGAATACCAACTATGAAGGTGTGTCCCCTGACCTTATTGAAAGCGGTGTGTCCCCATACCTTATAACAAGGAGGGATATTATGCTGCAAAGAATAAGACAGAGCAGAATATATTTATACGGGATCGTTCTGGTTTTGGTGGTACTGTTGGCGGGGCAGATAGTCCGGGCGGGCGATTTTGCACCGGGCTCACAACAGGACCCGCTGGTTACCCAGAGCTATGTTGAGCAGAGAAGTGAGCAGTTGAAGTTCTATTTCGAACAGAAATACGATGAGTTTAATTCCCTCATACAGCAGGCAAACGATAGAATTACGGCTATGGAAAACGGCGGCGGCACCCAGCCGGGGAGCCCGGCAGCAACAGCGGCGGTTTTCCAGGTTGTCAATGTGCCCTCGGGCAAAAGCCTTATCGGGCACGCAGGAACCGAGCTGGTTTTAAGGGGAGGCAGAGCCACGGCCATACAGAGCGAGCTGGGCGGTCTGGCGGACCTGACCGGGGCCCGGGATATTGGACAGGGTCAGATAATACCCGACAACCATTTGCTGCTGATACCCAGGACCGATGGCAGGGGTGTAAAGGCAGAAACTGATTGTATATTTCTGGTAAAAGGGCGGTATGATATACAATAAAGCCATAGAGGATGCAGAAAACTGATATATAGGAGTGTTTTGATGAAACCGGATAAGTTTTTGCTGGCAGTACTGATTTTGTCCCTGGCGGTTGCCGCATTCACACTGTACCAAAGGTTTGAAACAGAAAAACCCTATAACAGGGTGGAGTTGGTTGCCGATTATGAAAAATATAAGGAATTGGCCGACGACATGGGCATGGATATGGAAAGGGTACTTACATACTTAAAGGCCTCGGGGGTAACCTCGGTCGCTGTCAAGGAAGAAACCGTGGAAAAGCTGAGGGCGGACGGGCATATAGCTGTTATGAATCTATGGGAGCTAATGGAGCAGGACCTCCTAAGGCAGCAGCTCAACGAAGTGGCAGACGAGATTAAAAATTCAGGCCTGGACCCGTCGGGTACCGTGGTAATATTTCCCGTGGATGCTTCCACATACGACCGTATAAAAGAGCCGCTGAAAAACAGGGGCAGGGCATTCCGTGACTGGTCGAAGGACGGTATATATGCCATGTCTGTAGCCGGCAGGTATGAGGAGCTTAAAGAGTTGGCGGTAGTGTTTGACTATGATAAGTTCGAAATGGCCCGGGAAATGGGCCTTAATATTGCTGCCCGGCCGTCCAACTACAGAGGTGTTACCTCCGGCCATATAAAAGACCTTTTTGAAAGCTTTAATGACTATCCTGTTACCTCGATGATATTCGACGGCAAACAGGCCCTCGGGTATCCCAACAGGCTGGAAACCACAGCGCGCATGATAAAAGAAACGGGTATTGTGCTGGGACCGATAGAAACATGGACTCAGCTGCAGCATATAGAACAGCTGGGATTAAGCCGGGTTTTGGAATTGGCGGACTATCAGGCGGCAAGGGTTTTCAGCCTGGATGAGGCCGAAGCCAAGAAAGTGTCGCCAAAGGAAGTAATGGACCGGTGGTTTCGGGCGGTGGACGAGAGAAATGCCAGGCTGGTATATTTGAATCCAAAAATTGAAGAGACCAGGAGTGCCGAGGATAACTTTGATACCAACAAAAAATACATTGGGGAATTCAACCGGCTTATTTCGGAGCGCGGCTTCGAACCCGGCGCCGTGGTACCTATGAAGGACTTTAATATAGGCGGGATGAGACTTTTGGTACTGGCCTTTGGTATGATAGCCGGGCTTATGATATTTATTAATCAATTGATTAAACTAAGGAAAGCATATATATACGGGCTTTTTGTACTCGGGACGGCCGGGTGCTTCGGGCTGCAGTTGGTTGTACCTTCCCTTGCCGACAAGGTGTTTGCGCTGGGGGCAGCAGTTGTATTTCCGTCGCTCGCCATGCTGTATGTGATTTTGTACTGTGAAAAAGCTATGGAGCATGAGGGCGGGAAGGACTGGAAGAGTGTGACCGGCAGCAGTGTGCTGCTGCTTCTGAAGGCTTCGCTTATATCACTTATTGGAGCGGCCTTTGTAGCTTCTATGCTCAGCTCCACCTCCTATCTGCTTGAAGTGGAGATATTCAGGGGCGTGAAAATTGCCCAGATAATTCCGTTGCTGCTGTTTACCGCTGCTTACTTTCTGCTTATCGGATACCGCAGGGATGAGCACCAAAACATAGAGGGTGAAATTAAGTCGCTGTTGGATACCCCCCTGGTGGTAAAATATGCTCTGTTGCTGGGAATAGCCGCGGCTGCGGGCTATCTGTACCTGGGCAGGACAGGCCATACCGCCGGAGCGCCTATATTTGGTTTGGAGACCTATGTCAGGACCTTCCTGGAACAGACCCTGCCGGCGCGGCCCCGCACCAAGGAATTCCTTGTGGCGCACCCGGCACTCATTGTTATGGCTGCGGCAGCATTGACAAAATACAGAGCCCTTATACTGCCCCTTGGACTGGCGGCGGCCATTGGACAGACTTCAATTGTGAACAGCTTCAGCCATTTGCGGACCCCGCTCTATATTTCCTTTTACAGGACGGTCTATGGGTTGGGCTTCGGGATTATTACAGGCGTTATTGGTATAATGGTCATTGGTATCGCAATGAATTTCTTAACAGCCCGCAGGAGGACATAGAATGCACAGAATACTTGTATCGGGTTACTATGGCTTCGGAAACATAGGAGACGAGTCCATACTGACATCAATAATTGAAAACCTGAAATCCGTCGAAAACGGTATAGAAATAACCGTGCTGTCTGCCAACCCTTCGGTTACCGAGAGCCGGCACGGTGTCCGGGCGGTGGATCGTAAAAATTTTTTTGAAATATATATGGCCGTTAAGAACTGTGACCTGTTTATCAGCGGCGGAGGTGGGCTGCTGCAGGATATTACCAGCGAGAAGAGCATAAGGTACTACCTGGGCTTGATATACATTGCGGTACGACTTAATAAAAAGATAATGGTTTATGGGCAGGGCATTGGCCCTATCACGAAGAAAACCAACAGAAGCCTGACAAGATCAATTTTAAACCGTGTCAACGTTATAACGGTAAGGGATGAAAAATCGGTGGCCGACCTTAAAAGCATAGGAATAAACAGGCCACCCATCTATATGACCTCCGACCCCGTGGTTACGTTAAAGCCGCCGGGCAGCACCCAGGGCATGAAAATTATTGACAGCCTGGGGGTGGAAAAAGGCAGGCCGGTGATGGGTTTTTCGGTGAGGGATTGGAAAGGCGCGGAAAGGTTTAACGAGATAATGGCAAAAACCGCCGACAGCCTTATAGATGAACTGGGCTTCCAGGTGGTGTTTATCCCCTTTCACTACGGGGAAGATAATAAATGTATAATGAAAATTAAGTCAATGATGCAAAATCAAGCATACTCCGTCGACGGCAGGTATTCGGCGGGCGAAGTGCTTGACATGGTAGGCCGGGTGGACCTGATGGTGGGAGTAAGGCTGCATTCCCTTATTTTCTCTGCCATACAGGGCGTCCCCATGGTGGGAATATCCTATGACCCCAAGATAGACGGCTTTTTATCCCGGCTGAATATAAAGGCGGTGGGCAGCGTCGGAGATATAGAACTTAGTGACCTTCTGGTGGATATACAAAAGGTTTGGGTGGACAGGGAAAGGGTGCGGGTGCAAATACTTGCCGGCATGAAGGAAATGCAGCAGCAGGCCAGGATAAACGATAAACTGGTTCTGGAACTGCTTAATGTATAGCTCTCTTTTAGAAGAGGATACAGCAAATAGTGCAGTGACGCCCAACTGAAAGCCAAAAGGAATACAGGTGTGGAGGAACATTGGATGACAGTAATGGAAAAGGTGGATATCTTGGGGGTACCGGTGGACAGGTCGGATATGGAGGGTGCCATGGCAAGGGTAACAGCCCTGCTGGACACGGATGGCACAAGTACCGTCTACACCCCCAATTCTGAAATGGTTGTAAATGCCGCAAAGGACAAAGAATTTCTGGAAATTTTAAAGTCCGGTGACCTGGTGGTGCCGGATGGCATAGGCCTTATTCTTGCCTCAAGGATATACGGCAGTCCGCTTCCCGAAAGGGTAACCGGCTTTGATCTGATGACCCGGATGCTGGAGATGCTGGACGAAGGCGGAAGGTCCGTGTGCCTTTTGGGCGGGAAGCCGGGGATAGCCCAAAGGGCTGCCGGTAATATATCCCGGATGTTTCCCAGCCTTCAGATAAAGGGTACATTCCACGGATACTTTAAGGAGCAGGAAGTGCCCGGTATCGTGGAACGGATTAATTCTTCCGGAGCCGATGTGCTTTTCGTAGCCCTGGGCAGCCCGAAGCAGGAGAAATGGATCAGCTCCAACCGCGAAACGCTGAATGTGAGCATTGCAATGGGGGTGGGCGGCAGCCTTGATGTCTTGGCCGGCGAGGTGGCAAGGGCACCGGCTGTATTCCGGAAAGCCGGGCTCGAATGGTTTTACAGGCTTGTTACACAGCCGTGGAGGGCGGCAAGGATGCTTTCGCTGCCGGTGTTTGTTTTCAAAGTATTTATCGACAGAGGCAGGAGGGGCAAAGTATGAGCTTTTCCTTATTTTTATGCAAAACGCTGAACCGGCTGTTTCCACTGCCCCGGCATCCCTTTAACCTCCATAACCAGGGCAGGCTTACCTATGCCCAGTGGCAGTATGACATGGGCCAAAGGACAATTGAATTCTTCCTGGAAGCGGCGGACGAAAAACAGATGTTCCAGGGTAAAAAGGTGCTGGACATAGGCTGCGGCGCCGGGGGCAAAACGTTGTATTACGCATCCAAAGACGCAGCTTTTGTTTATGGCATCGACCCTGTGGAGCATTATAAGGAAGAAGCACAGCATCTGGCAAGGCAAAAGGGCCTTGAGGAAAAGTTTTCTTTTGTTACCGGCGATGCCGCCAAAATGCCCTTTGAGGATAAGAGTTTTGATACCATAATAATGAACGATGCCATGGAGCATGTCGACCGGCCCCGGCCGGTGCTGATGGAATGCCACAGGGTGTTAAAACAAGGGGGCAGGTTGTACATAAACTTCCCGCCATATTATCATCCCTATGGGGCCCACCTGTCTGACGCCATTGGCATACCCTGGGTTCACAGGTTTTTCGGCCAGGAAACCTTAATTGCCTTATATAAGGATCTGGTGAAGGACCTGCCCGACGGGCCGAGGAGGATAGATTTCAGAATAGGGCGCAGCAGCGAAGGAAAGGAGTATTTCTCCTATATAAACGGCATGACAATAGGCCGGTTTGAGGAAATAATAAGGGAGATTCCCCTTGAAAAGGTGTATTACCGGCTTGTGCCCCTGCGCAGGCCCTTCGGGATATTTGCTGCAAATAAAGTATTAAGGGAATACTTTGTGAAAATGGTTGTATGTATAATGGAGAAAGGAGAGGAGTAACCTTGGAAAACAGCATAGCAGGTCTGGAACAGAATGCTGTAAAAATCAGAAGGGCCATAATAGAGATGACCCATGCCGCCAAGTCAGGACATCCCGGCGGCTCCCTGTCGTCGGTTGAAATACTCACCGCCCTGTATTTTAATATAATGAGGATAGACCCGGCAAGGCCGGACTGGGAGGACAGGGACCGGTTTGTACTGTCAAAGGGCCATGCTTCACCGGTTTTGTATGCCACCCTTGCCCTTAAGGGGTATTTCCCGGAGGAGGAGCTTTCGGGATTCCGGCGTATTGACAGGATGCTGCAGGGCCATCCGGATATGAAGGGTACCCCGGGGGTTGAAATGTCTACCGGATCCCTTGGTCAGGGCCTTTCGGCGGCCTGTGGTATGGCGCTGGCGGCAAAGCTGGACAAAAAAGACTTCAGGGTATTTGCCCTGATAGGTGACGGCGAGGCACAGGAGGGAATGATTTGGGAAGCCTCCATGGCTGCGGTCCATTACAGGCTGGACAACCTGACGGTGTTCCTCGACCATAACGGGCTTCAGATAGACGGTCCCAACCGACAGGTCATGTCGGTGGAACCGCTGACGGACAAGTGGAAAGCCTTTGGCTGGGAAGTGCTTGAGGTTGACGGCCATTCACCGGAGGAAATAATAAGTGCGGCAAAAAGGGCAGAAGGAGTAAAGGACAGGCCCACGATGATAATAGCAAAAACTATAAAGGGTAAAGGAGTATCCTTTATGGAAAACGAGGCCGACTGGCACGGAAAAGCGCCCGGCGATGAGGATAGAGATATTGCCCTTAAAGAACTGGAGGTGATTTGTTGTGAGTGCTAGTACAGCGACAAGGGATGCCTACGGCAAAACCCTGGTGGAGCTTGGAAAGGAGAACAGGGATATTGTGGTGCTGGACGCCGACCTGTCCAAATCCACAAAAACGGTGATGTTTGCAAAGGAGTTCCCGGACAGGTTTCTGAATATGGGCATTGCCGAGCAAAACCTTATGGGCACTGCCGCCGGTCTTGCTGCGAGCGGCAAGATACCCTTTGTGAGCACCTTTGCCATGTTTGCCACCGGCAGGGCCTTCGAACCCATAAGGAATTCAATAGCCTATCCACGGCTTAACGTAAAAATTGCGGCAACCCATGCCGGTCTGACAGTGGGAGAGGACGGAGCATCCCACCAATGCCTGGAGGATATAGCCATTATGCGGGTTATTCCCAATATGACGGTAATGTGCCCCGCCGACGGAGTGGAGACGGAAGCGATTGTTAAGGCCGCCGCCGGGTACAAGGGTCCTGTTTACATAAGGCTGGGCAGGCCAAAGGTGCCGGATATATATGTTAAAGAAGATTATGCCTTCGAGTGGGGCAAGGGTGTGACCCTCAAGGACGGCGGAGACGTCACCATAATAGCAACCGGCATTATGGTGGCAATGGCATTGGAAGCCGCCGACGACCTGCAGAAAAACGGTGTAAATGCAAGGGTAATTGACATCCATACAATAAAACCCATTGACCGGGATTTAATCAAAATGGCTGCTGCCGAGACGGGAGCAGTAGTGACGGCGGAGGAGCACAATATTATCGGCGGCCTGGGAAGCGCAGTGGCGGAGGTTTTGGGCGAACTGGAGCCGGTGCCCGTTATAAGGGTGGGTGTTAAGGACACCTTTGGAGAATCGGGGACCGCCGAAGAGCTGCTTATAAAATACGGTTTAACGCCTTGCTGTATAATGCAGGCGGTGGAAAAATCCATTGCGGCCAAAGACTTATTAAAAAAGTAATATGCCATGTCTTTGTATAATACTCTATAACAGGAGGTGCGGCAGCGCGGGCAGCGGGAACGGCTGTCGCAGGATGCCGGAGGTGTCTGATTTGGCATTTGAAAAGGTTACGGTTTTTGAGGTCCCTGCTCATATAAACAGTATGGTGCAGCAGCAAAAGAAAGAAGAAAGGGCTGCGGCATATATTGCGGAAGACACGGTATATCTGGTGGTCACCCGGGGAGAGAAGCCTACGGGGGGTTACGATGTCAGTGTGGCAGGTATAGAAAAAACCAATATCGGGCAAGAAGGTTACAGCGTTGATATATACGTGGAATACAAAAATCCCGGGCCCGGGCAGCTGGTGGCACAGGTTGTCACCTATCCCCATGTAATCGTAAAGACTGACTTAATGAATGTATCAAGGGATACAGTCTTTAGGTTTTTTATCGGCGATTCGCTGAATACGGTGCGTGCCACAGAGCTGCCGGAGTAGAAAAAACAGGTTTGCCGCCTGTTTTTTTGTTATTTGAGATTAACCGGCCTTTGTAATGGTATAATTATAACGAATAGTTAAAAGGGGTGATGTTGATGGCAATGGGAAAAGAACTGAAACCCGAACAGCTTAAAAAGCACTTTGAACATAATGGTTTGGAATTTGAAACCACTTTGGACATCCCGCCGCTTGAGGGTATTATAGGACAGGAAAGGGCAAGCAGGGCTATGGATTTCGGCCTGAAAGTGGAAAGACAGGGCTATAATATTTATGTTGCAGGATTGATTGGTACAGGAAGAAACAGCTATTCCAGGTCGATAGTTAACAGTCTTGCAGAGGGAAAACCGGTCCCGCAGGATTGGTGTTATGTGTACAATTTTGAGGACCCCTATCAGCCCCTGGCCCTGTCGATGCCCGCAGGGGTGGGTGCAAAGCTGAAGGAGGATATGAACAGGCTTATAGACCAGTTGAAGAAGGATATTCCCAAAGCCTTTTCAGGCGATGACTATAACAGGAATAAGGCAAGGATTCTCCAGGATTTCCAGGAAAAAACCTCACAGCTTATGGATGAACTGAACAGGACAGCCCAGGAATACGGTTTTGAATTCAAAAGGAGCGCAAACGGATTTGTAAGCGTTCCTCTGGTTGGCGGCAAGCCTGTCAGCGAAGAGGATTACAGGAAACTGGACGGAGATGCCTTAAAGGAGATCGAGGCGAGGAACGACCAACTGCAGATACGGGCAGTGGAAATATTCAATAGGATAAAGGAACTGGAGCAGATGGCCCAGGACACAATCAGGGAACTGGATGAGAAAATAGCGCTCAGCTCGGTGGGCTACAGCATAGGCGAAATGAAGGCTAAATACCGGGAGTGTGACTGTCCCGAGATACTCGGTTTCCTGGACAGTGTGCAAAAGGATATAGTTGAGAATGTGGACGATTTCAAAGGCAAAGAAGAGAGTAAGGAAACGGTAATCCCGTGGCTTTCAAAGGCCCAGAAGACCGATAATACATTCAAGTATAAAATAAACCTGCTGGTGGACAGCAGCAAACTGGAGCACGCCCCGGTAGTTCTTGAAACCTATCCCACATATTATAATCTGGTTGGCAAGGTGGAATACGAAAACCAGCTGGGGGTGCTTACCACCAACTTTACCAGAATTAAAGCAGGAGCCCTGCACAGGGCAAACGGCGGTTACCTGATAATTCAGGCAAAGGATATACTCACAAACCCGTACTCCTGGGAAGCGATGAAAAGGGCACTAAAGACCGGGGAGATAGCCATCGAAAACATTGCGGAGCAGACCGGTGCGGTTGCGACCTCCTCCCTGAGGCCAAAGCCTATTCCGTTGGGGGTAAAAATAATAATAATTGGCAGTTATGAGATTTATAATCTTCTGTACAATCTGGATGAAGACTTTAAAAAACTGTTCAAAATAAGAGCGGATTTTGATACCGACATGGATAAGGATACCGGGTATGTGTACAAGATTGCCGCCTTTATTTCAAAACACTGCAAGGAACAAAACCTAAGGCACTTCCACCGGTCGGCGGTGGCCAGGGTTGTGGAATACAGCTCCAGGCTGGCCGACCACCAGAACAAGCTCAGTACAAGGTTTAATGAACTGGTGGAGATAATTTACGAGGCGGATACCTGGGCGGGTATGGAGGACGCCGGGCATGTCACCGCCGATCATGTGACAAAGGCAATACAGGAGAAGGTTTACCGTTCCAACAAGTACGAAAAGAAAATACACGAATACATAAGGGAAGGCACTATTCTGATAGATACCGAAGGTGAGGTTGCGGGGCAGGTTAACGGCCTTTCGGTTCTGGACATGGGCGAATACTCCTTTGGACGTCCTTCCAGAATAACGGCGGTTGCCTATGCCGGTAAAAAGGGAGTAATAAACATTGAACGGGAAGTGAAAATGAGCGGCAGCATCCACGACAAAGGCGTATTGATACTCGGTGGCTATCTTGGCAATAAGTTTGCCCGCAGGAGCCCTATGTCACTGACCGCCAGCATTGCCTTCGAGCAGTCCTACGGCGGCATTGACGGGGACAGCGCTTCCAGCGCCGAACTTTACGCCATCCTGTCCTGCCTTTCGGATGTTCCCATAAAGCAGAGCATTGCGGTGACCGGCTCTGTAAACCAGCGGGGAGAAATCCAGCCGATAGGTGGAGTAAACCAGAAGATAGAAGGTTTTTTCAGGGTATGCAGGGAAAAGGGCCTGACCGGAGAACAGGGGGTCATGATACCCCACCAGAATGTAAATAACCTCATGCTTGACGATGAGGTAATACAGGCGGTAGCGGAGGGTAAATTCCACATATATCCTGTGAGGACAATAGAGGAAGGAATAAAAATACTGACGGGAATGCCTGCGGGTGCCGCCGACGGGGAGGGCGTCTATCCCGGGGGGACCCTTTATCACGGTGTACAGCAGAAACTGGAAAGCTTCAGAAAAGCAGTTGAGCAAACCGATACCGGCAACGACACCGACCGGTAGTGCGAAAGCACACAAACACGGGGACATACAAACACGGGGGCAGGTATGCCGTTTGGGTCCCCGTGTTTTGTTATACCTTACCTGTTTCCGTGTTTGTGCTTGTTTGAGTGTCCCCTCTCCTTAATACTGTCTATTAATCTTTTTTCGGTAATAACATAGTCAACCGGCCTGTCGTTTGGTCCGGCGGGCACCCTGTCGATTATCTGCATCTCAAAGGCAAGGCCGATGCTGGGGATGCTCCGGGTCAATCCGTCAAAGAACCTGTCATAATAGCCTGCCCCGTAGCCAATCCTGGAGCCTAGTTTATCAAAGGCCACCGCCGGAACCAGTATCAGATCGAGGTCTTCCCTGGGGAAGGGTCTTATGTATCCTGCTGCGGGCTCGGGTACGCCAAAGGTTCCCGGTGTCAGTTCCCTTTCAGGGTCCTTTAGTTCCGACAGAAGCAGCTGCCGGGTTTCCTTAATACATACCGGCACCACGACTTTTTTACCCTCAGAGAGACAGTGCTTTATAACGGGCATGGTCTCCACTTCATTTTTAAAATCCATGTAGGCCATAACATTGGAGCAATTTCTGAACACATCCAGTTGGATCAGCCTTTCATATATATGGAGGCTGTATTCCCGCCTCCGGGAAGGGGGGATTTGCTGCCTTGATTCTAAAACTTTCCTTCTGATTTCCTGCTTCATTTGGCTTACCGCCTCCTTTACAAGCCTATTGTACAACAAAAAATAATATATGGATATAATTTCTCCTTTAAAGCTATGAGAAAAAACATTATACTTTTATTAGGAACTTTAGCCGGAATTGAAGGATTAGATATTTGTTTGTCGAATTGACAGTGGGATAGGAGTGATTACAGTTGATAGCTATTAAGGATGTTACAAAAAAATATCCCAACGGTACGGTTGCCCTTGAGGGGATAGACATTGATATACATAAGGGCGAATTTGTGTTTTTTGTGGGTTCCAGCGGAGCGGGCAAATCAACTCTGGTAAAACTGCTGCTTAGGGAAGAAAACCCCACCTACGGTTCCATTACTATAGATGG
The DNA here is from genome assembly GCA_964625335.1 of uncultured Clostridium sp. Classification (GTDB taxonomy): domain Bacteria; phylum Bacillota; class Clostridia; order Ch29; family Ch29; genus CAZGUG01. Next base: position 81,002 of record CAZVBE010000006.1, read on the forward strand.
CGTAACCATAAATAATTTGAAGAGGCGCCAGATACCATATTTCAGAAGAAAGGTCGGCGTGGTTTTCCAGGATTTCCGGCTGCTGTCGGATAAAACGGTATCCGAGAACGTTGCATTTGCCATGCATATAGTGGGGGCTTCCAAAAGGGAAATTACCAGGCAGGTACCCAGGGTTTTGTCAATAGTGGGTTTGGGAGACAGAGCCACTGTGTTTCCAAATCAGCTGTCGGGAGGAGAGCAGCAGAGAGTTTCGCTGGCAAGGGCGATAGTGAATAACCCGTCGCTGCTTATCGCCGATGAGCCAACCGGCAATCTCGACCCTGACACAGCCTGGGAGATTATGAAAATATTAAAGGAAATAAATCAAAGGGGTACAACGGTGGTTATGGTTACCCACGCCCGGGATATAGTTAACTATATGAGGCAGAGGGTAGTGACCCTCGACGGTGGAAGAATAGTCAGAGACCAGGAGAGGGGAGGGTACAGCTTTGAAGATTAGAACGCTGGGGCTGCAGCTAAGACAAGGTTTTTCCGGTCTGTGGAGAAACAGGGTAATGACCCTCGTTGCGGTAGGTTCGGTTACCGCGGTTTTGCTGGTGCTTGGGTTATCCCTTCTCACCATTATAAACATAAACAGTTTGGCTGATTATATAGAATCTAGCGTTGAAATTAAAGCTTTTCTTGAGGAAAAATTGGATTCCTCCCGGATAGAGACAATAGGAGAAAAGATTGGACAGATACAGGGCGTAAGGGAGATTGACTTTGAAACCAAGGAAATGGCGCTGATAAAATACAGGGAACAGTTGGGGGATAATGACAGCCTGCTTGAAGGGCTGGAGGGAGAAAACAATCCCTTCCCCAGTTCATATATAGTCAAGGTTGACGATCCGAACACCATCGGCAGCATAGCGGACGAAATTGCCGTATTTGAAGGGGTGGAGGAGGTCCAGTACGGGAAGGATGTTGTAGACAGGCTTTTGAGTTCCACCAACCTGATAAGGGTGGTGGGCACGGTGCTTATCTGTATCCTGGCCTTTATATCGGTGTTTATAATCTCCAATACAATAAAGATGACGGTGGTGGCACGGAGGAAAGAGATAAGAATAATGAAATTTATAGGAGCAACCGACGGATTTATAAGATTTCCCTTTATTATCGAGGGACTTATGATGGGCATCATAGGTGCGGCCCTGGCCTCCGGACTGGTTACCGCTATTTACAATTATTTCTACAGGTCGATGCACAGCAGTTTTGGCGGTGTTTTTGTAATGATATCGGGGTACCTTGCCCCCTATACCGAATCCCTATACAATACATCCGTGATCCTTTTAGGTGTTGGGATGATAATAGGGGTGATAGGCAGCGGCATATCCCTGAGAAGATTTTTGAATGTATAGCCAAAAAAGCCGGGAAACCGGCTTTTTCCAATGACGGTGAAACACCTGAGACACCAGGGACGGTTCTTTTTGTTTTTTGCGGTGTAACATCAAGGACGGTAGCCTGTGTCGAATTGGCAAGTCAATCTATTTCTTTGAAATGGGAATTATCTGGTGATATAATGGATACGTGTTAATATTACCGGGCATTATTGCGTATATTGTTTATATGTAGAGATTGACAGGAGGAAGCTTAATGAAATTTAACCTTAGGTCACTGCTGGGAACAGTTGCTTTTATGCTGGCGGCTGTAATAATTACCCTTTGCGTGGTTAACTTTATATCCATACCGCTTCCCGGGGGGAGCGTAATTTTATCTGCAAGGGATTACGGCAACATTAAGGAACTAAGGAAGTTCCTAAGTATCAGGGAGTTTCTGAACACCTATTATTATTTGGATACAGACCCTGAGGTTCTCGAGGAGGGGGCAATACGGGGTATGTTGGAAGCCCTCGGAGACCCATATACCGTTTATCTGGATAAAGACGAGTATGACTCCTTTATGACTCACACAACCGGAACCTATGAAGGCGTAGGTCTTGTGGTTGAAGGAGGGGAGGACGGTTATATCAGGGTGGTTGCACCGATAGAGGATACGCCCAGCGCCAGGGCGGGAATTAAAACCGCCGACAGGATAATCAGGGTGGATGGGCAGGAAGTATATGCAGACCAGTTGGAACGGGCGGTTGCCATGATGAAGGGGCCGGAAGGGACCGAGGTAGTACTTACAATAATACGGGAGGGCCAACCCGAGCCCTTTGATGTAAAGGTTGAACGGCAGGAAATACGGCTTGTAACGGTAAAGGCCGAAACCATTGAGGACAATATTGGATACGTAAGAATATCCACCTTTGACCAGAAGACAAACGAGGATTTCAGAAGGGAAGTAAAAGAACTGCAAAGGTCAGGCATAGAGGGACTTATAATCGACCTCAGGAGCAATCCCGGGGGGCTGCTTGACCAAGTGGTGGAAATTGCAGACTTTCTTATGGGAAAAGGGCTCATAGTCTATACCGAAGACAGACAGGGTAACAGAAATGAAGAGCTTTCAGACGCCGGAGAGCTGGGACTGCCCATTGTGGTGCTGGTAGATGGAGGCAGCGCAAGCGCCTCCGAGATATTGGCGGGCGCAATACAGGATTCCGGGACCGGCGTATTGGTTGGAACAAAAACCTTTGGCAAAGCTCTGGTGCAGACCATTCAGGGAATGGGTGACGGTTCGGCGGTTAAGATGACCATCGCCCAATACTATACGCCCAAGGGCAGGAGCATTCAGGGCAGCGGCATACAGCCCGATTATGTGGTCGAGCGGCCTGAAGATGCGGTTATGGGCGACTACGAAAAAGGAAACGATAGCCAACTGGCAAAGGCAATCGAGCTAATCAAATAGGAAAAGGGACGGTTCTTCTGTTGTTGCATTCCGTGTAACAGTAATCTGGTAACGGCGCCTGGCATCTGTGGTATGTGACCGGTGCAAAAAACAAAAAGAACCGTCCCTAGCGTTTCACAAAAAACAAAAAGAACCGTCCCTGGTGTTTGGTGGAGGTGCGTTAATGCTCCCATTTGTTGATTTGATAATGATGGTTTTGAAATCCATAACAACCGTTTTTATAAATCCCCTTTTCTGGGTTGTGCTGGTGCTTGTATATAACCAATACAAAAAGAGCAGTATTCTGGAAGAGCGTATGCTGGGCAAACAAAGGTATTCGGTCTGGGAGAGGATGTCAGGCTCTATTATTACCGGTATGGCCGGCGGACTTGTGGGCAGCGTCGTTATGGTTGTGGTTGGGGTAACCCTTGACAATACGGGTATCCTATATGTTTGGATAATAGCCATAATCCTGATGCTTATAAATCCACGGTATATGTGCTTCTCATACGCCGGGGGAGTAGTGGCCCTTTCAAGCCTTGTATTCGGCTTCCCGAAAATAGACGTTCCCGCACTGATGGCCATTGTAGCCATACTGCACCTGGTGGAAAGCGTGCTGATATTCTTAAACGGATACAAACAGAGCATACCGGTTTTTATGGAGGATAAAATCCACGGCGTGGTTGGCGCTTTCAACCTTGTAAGGTTTTGGCCCATACCTATTATCATTATGACGGTGGTAACCGGTGAGATTACCCCTGCCGGTTCGGTACCCATGCCCGATTGGTGGCCGCTGTTAAAGCCGATGGGTGTCACAGGGGATATGCAGGATATCATGTTTCTTATGCTGCCGGTAGTGGCGGCGCTGGGCTACAGCGATATTGCGATAACCGATACACCGGTAATAAAGAGCCGCCGTTCGGCGGTAAACCTGTTTGCATACAGCGTAGTTCTCCTTGTTATTTCAGTTTTATCCTCCCACCACTGGCCCCTGCAGTGGCTTGCCGCCATATTCGGCCCGGCCTTCCATGAACTGCTTATTATTACGGGCAGACGGCGGCAGAAAACGGGTACCCCGATCTACACGGTACCCGACAGCGGAGTACGCGTGCTGGACATGTTTGCGGGAGGCGCCGCAGACAGGATGGGCATATCGTCGGGAGATATAATAACCGGCATAAACGGCAGGAAGGTGGAAAGGGAAGAGGACCTGGCGGCGGTATTGGATGACTATCCCACCTTTATATGGGTGGACAGTGTAAACCTTGAGGGTGAAACCAGGACCTTCGAGTTTTCCAGGTATTCCACCGGTGTCAACAGATTGGATTTAATTGTGGTACCAAGTGACGGTAATGTGGTGGCTACCGCAGTGGAAATGTCAAGCCCGTTAAAGAGGATGCTTGGAAAATTCCGCAGCAAACGGGATAATGAATAGAAAACCATCGCCTGACAGGCCAACAGTTGCCATTTGGATATACGGACAGTGATTGCTATAGGGAAAAGCCTGCCGGTTTGCCCTATAGCCTTATTTGGTTAAGTTTAAGGGGCAGATGTCCACAACTGGAGATGAAGAACTTGAAAAGCAGTACACTATTAACCAGAAAAATTCTGCTTCTCGCCTGGCCGGTGATACTGGAAATGGCCCTGCACATGTTTGTATGGGTTTTTGACACGGCGATGGTGGGAAGGCTGAACGCCGGAGCCCTCAATGCCGTCGGGCTTGGCGGGCAGATAGTCTTTACAATAACCGCTGTTTTTGCAGGGGTGGGCATCGGAGCATTGGCTCTGGTGGCAAGGTATTGCGGTGCAGGTCAAAGGGGAAATATGGAAATGGCAGCTTCCCGTGCCCTGGGCCTTTCATTTATTATAGGGTTGCTGGTTGCGGGGGCTGTGGGTTTGCTTTCCAGGCCTGTGCTGCAGTATTTTATTAAAGACCCGGTGGTGCTGGAATATGGGACAGCCTATATGAGAATTACCTCGGCCGCCGTGGTATTTATGATTCCTTTTAGCGTATCCAGTTATATAATGAGGGGCGCAGGCAACACCAGGACACCCATGGTCATAGCCGCCGTTGCCAATGCAATTAACGTTATAGGGGATTATGTTCTGATCTTCGGCAATTTCGGTTTCCCGCGCCTGGAAGTTACCGGCGCAGCCATTGCCACCGCCACCGGCCAGATAACCGGCTCGGTAATTATTATAGGTTTGCTAATATACGGCCGGGCGGGCATCAGGGTCAGATTAAAAAATATGTTCGATATGGACAGGGATTTTGTTAAAAGGATTCTTAAACTGAGTATACCTGCCTCGATGGAGGAGTTTATCCACAGCGGCGGCAGGGTAATATCCTCCCTGTGGATTTCCAGTATGGGGGCCATACCCTTTGCGGCCAATTCGATAGCCGTGGCGGCGGAAAGCATATCCTTTATGCCCGGATACGGGTTTGCTATTGCTGCCTCCACCCTTGTGGGCCATAATCTGGGCGCCAGCCAAAGGGATGAGGCGGAGGAAAGCGCCCTGAAGTCCACCGTAATGGGAACTCTTTTTATGACGGTTATAGGCCTTGCCTTTTTCTTTTTCCCCACACTGATAATAGCCATTTTTACCAACCTGCCCGACGTAATGGAGCTTGCGGCAAGGTGCATAAGGATAGGCGCCTTTGAGCAGCCCTTTATAGCCCTAAGCATGGTAATGGCCGCCTCCCTGAGGGGTGCGGGGGACACCCGGGGACCCTTAATGGTGGCGGTGGTAAGCAACTGGTTTATCAGGCTGCCCCTTATTTATATGGTGGTGTATGTATGGCAGCTGGAAGTAATCTATGTATGGGCAGCAACTCTGATACAATTTGTGGCAGAGTCCGGGCTGCTTACCCTGAGGTTTATGAAAAGGCGCTGGAAAGATATTGACCTTGAGACCATTTAGTAATATAATATTCAGAGCGAACAGGTGTTCCGAATAGAGGTGGTATTCTTTGGAAGAAAAATTCAGGCTGGTTTCTGAATACAGCCCTGCGGGGGACCAGCCGGTTGCAATAGACCAACTGGTATCCGGAATTAATAACGGTTACAGATTCCAGACCCTTCTGGGTGCAACCGGTACCGGTAAAACCTACACCATGGCAAATGTAGTAGAAAGGGTGCAAAAACCCACCCTTGTCATAGCCCACAATAAGACCCTGGCTGCGCAGCTGTGCAGCGAATTCAAGGGTTTTTTTCCGGATAATGCGGTGGAGTACTTTGTCAGCTATTACGATTATTATCAGCCCGAAGCCTATGTACCCCGCAGCGATACCTATATTGAGAAGGATTCTTCGATTAACGACGAGATTGACAAACTGAGACACTCGGCCACCGCCGCACTGTTCGAGCGGCGGGATGTTATTATTGTGGCCAGCGTTTCATGCATCTACGGTCTGGGGGATCCGGAAGACTACAATGAACTTATGATATCCCTGCGCCCCGGCATGATAAGGGACAGAGATGAGGTAATAAAAAAGTTGGTGGAAATCCAGTACCAGAGAAATGATATAAGCTTTACCCGGGGCACCTTCAGGGTCCGGGGAGACGTTTTGGAAATATTCCCGGCCGAGGCCTCCAACAGGGCTATGAGGGTGGAATTCTTCGGGGACGAAATAGACAGAATAACCGAGATAGACAGCGTAACCGGGGAAGTGTTGGGCTACAGGAACCACCTGTCGGTTTTCCCCGCATCCCACCATGCAACCTCCGGCGACAAGCTGGAGAGGGCGGTTGTAAGCATTGCGGAGGAGTTGGAAGAAAGACTAAAGGAACTTCGGTCGGAGGATAAGCTGCTGGAGGCCCAGAGGCTTGAACAAAGGACCAGGTATGACCTGGAAATGCTGACCGAGATGGGTTACTGCTCCGGTATAGAGAATTACTCCCGTCACTTAAGCGGCAGGGAGCCCGGCAGCAGGCCCTATACATTAATAGACTATTTCCCGGAGGATTTCCTCATTATAATTGACGAATCCCATGTGTCGGTGCCGCAGATAGGTGCCATGTACAGCGGGGACAGGTCCAGGAAGGAGACCCTGGTGGAGTATGGCTTCCGGCTGCCATCGGCCCTGGACAACAGGCCGCTTACCTTTGCAGAGTTTGAAAGAATGGTTAACCAGGCGGTATTTATCAGTGCCACGCCGGGGCCCTATGAAAAGGCAAACAGCCGGCAGATAGTCGAACAGATTATACGGCCCACCGGGCTTGTGGACCCGCAAATAGATATAAGACCGGTTGAGGGTCAGATTGACCACCTTGTCGGTGAGATAAACCGGAGGGTTGGGCATAACCAGAGGGTGCTGGTCACAACCCTCACCAAAAAGATGGCGGAGGATTTGACATCCTATCTTAAGGAAATAGGAATCAGGGTGCGCTATCTTCATTCGGATATTGACACACTGGAGCGGATGGAGATAATAAGGGATCTGCGTCTGGGAGTTTTCGACGTGCTGGTGGGGATAAACCTTCTGCGGGAGGGGCTGGACCTGCCCGAGGTATCCCTTGTTGCAATACTGGATGCGGACAAGGAAGGCTTTCTAAGGTCCGAGACATCCCTTATACAGACAATAGGCAGGGCCGCCAGGAATGTGGACGGCAAGGTTATTATGTACGCCGACAGGGTCACAGGATCCATGAAGCGGGCTATAGGCGAAACCGACCGCAGGCGCAAAATCCAGCTGAGGTTTAATGAGGAGCACGGCATTACTCCCCAGAGCATAAGAAAGGCGGTTGCGGAGGTAATTGAAGCAACCAAAGTTGCCGAAGAAGAGGCTTCCTACAGCGTACTGGAGGACCTTTTTGAAAGCCCTGAGGATATAGGCGATGTACTTAAACAGCTGGAGAAGGAAATGAGGGAAGCTGCCGCCAGATTGGATTTTGAAAGGGCGGGCGCTTTAAGGGACAGGATATTCAGCATAAAAAAAGGTTTTGACAAGGCATAGACATTGGGAGTGAAATTATGGCCAGGGACAGGATAATTATTAAGGGAGCAAGACAACACAATTTAAAAAATTTGGATATACAGCTGCCACGGGACAAGTTTATAGTTATGACCGGATTAAGCGGCTCGGGGAAATCATCCCTGGCCTTTGATACCATATACGCCGAGGGGCAGAGAAGATACGTGGAATCTTTGTCCGCCTACGCAAGGCAGTTTCTGGGGCAGATGGACAAGCCGGACATAGATTATATAGAGGGTCTGTCGCCTGCCATATCCATAGACCAGAAGACCACCAGCAAGAACCCCCGTTCCACCGTGGGCACCGTTACCGAAGTATACGACTACCTGCGCCTTCTGTTTGCAAGGGCGGGGACACCGTATTGTCCCGAATGCGGCATGGAGATAACCCAGCAGACGGTAGAGCAGATGGTGGACAGCGTAATGGACCTTGAGAAGGGAACCAGAATTCAACTGCTGGCTCCCATAGTGCGGGGCAGGAAAGGGGAATATACAAAGCTTCTGGAAGAAATGAGAAAGACCGGTTACGTAAGGGTAAGGGTAGACGGCGAGACCATGGACCTCGGAGATGAAATAAAACTGGACAGGAATAAGAAGCACACGCTGGAGGTGGTGGTCGACCGGCTGGTTGTTAAAGACGGCATAGAAAAACGGCTGGCGGACTCCATGGAGACCTGTCTTAAGCTTTCGGAGGGTGTGCTTATAGTGCATGTGCTCGAGGGCAGGGAAATGATGTTCAGTCAAAAGTTTGCCTGTACACAGTGCGGAATAAGCATGGAGGAGCTAAGCCCAAGGTTCTTTTCCTTTAACAGCCCCTACGGCGCCTGTCCGAACTGTAACGGGCTGGGGGACCTTATTAAGGTGGATCCCTCCCTTATTATACCCGACCTTGACAAAAGCTTGCGGGAGGGCGCTGTTAACGCTATACCGGATGCCGAAGACAGCTGGTACTACAGTATGGTTGAAGCGGTATTAAGCCATTTCGGCCATACCAGGGACACCCCCTTCCGGGAAGTGGACCGGGAAGTGCTGGATATAATACTATTTGGCTCGGGGGACCGGAAATTCCGCTGCCGGCACAGGGGCAAATACGGCGAAAGGGTATATACAGTACCCTTTGAGGGCGTTGTAAACAATTTGCAGAGGCGTTATAAGGAAACCCATTCCGACTATATCAAAAATTATATAGAAAGCTTTATGAGCATAGTGTCCTGCCCGGTGTGCCACGGAACCCGCCTGAAGGACGAGGTTCTTGCAGTCAGGGTAAGTGACAAAAATATTGCCCAGATAACCGATATGTCTATCAGGGAAGCCCTTGATTTTTTCAACGGTCTTAAACTGGGGGGCAACAGGGAAATTATCGCACACCAGATATTGAAAGAGATAACAGAGCGGCTTGGATTCCTTGTGAATGTGGGTCTTGACTATCTCACCCTTTCAAGGGCGGCGGGTACGCTGTCCGGCGGAGAAGCCCAGAGGATAAGGCTTGCCACACAGATTGGTTCCAGCCTTGTGGGGGTGCTGTATATACTGGACGAGCCCAGTATAGGCCTGCACCAGCGGGACAACCGCAGGCTTATTGAAACCCTTAGAAGGCTCACAGACCTTGGCAACACCCTTATAGTTGTGGAGCACGACGAGGAGACCATCCGCTCCGCCGACCACATACTGGACATTGGACCCGGAGCTGGTATCCATGGGGGTAAGGTGGTGGCGCAGGGTGAGCTTAAGGATATTCTCGCCTGCAAGCATTCTATAACCGGCCAATATTTGCGGGGGGACAAGGAGATTTCGGTGCCAAAAACCCGCAGGGCTCCCAACGGCAAACATGTGGTTATAAAGGGGGCTGCCGAGAATAACCTGAAAGACCTGGATGTGGATTTTCCTCTCGGTGTGTTTGTATGCGTAACCGGCGTATCCGGCTCGGGTAAGAGCACGCTGGTAAACGAAATACTTTACAAGGGAATATCCCAAAGGCTGTACAGATCCAGGTCAAAACCCGGGAAACACAGGGAAATAGAAGGAATAGACAACATAGACAAAATAATAGATATAGACCAGTCCCCCATAGGCAGGACCCCACGGTCCAACCCGGCTACCTATACCGGGGTGTTTGACCATATCAGGGATCTTTTTGCATCCACACCCGAGGCCAGGATGAGGGGTTACAAAAAGGGCAGGTTCAGCTTTAACGTTAAGGGTGGAAGGTGCGAGGCCTGCCGCGGGGACGGGATAATAAAAATAGAGATGCACTTTTTGCCGGATGTATACGTGCCCTGCGAGCTGTGCAAGGGCAAAAGGTACAACAGGGAAACCCTTCAGATAAGGTACAAGGGAAAAACAATTTCGGATGTGCTTGACATGACGGTGGACGAAGCGCTGGAGTTCTTTGAAAACATACCGCCGCTTAAAAGAAAGCTTCAGACCATGTGCGATGTGGGGCTGGGGTATATAAGGCTGGGTCAGCCTTCCACACAGTTGTCGGGCGGAGAGGCCCAGAGAGTCAAACTGTCCACGGAACTGAGCAAAAGAAGCACCGGCAAAACGCTGTATATCCTGGACGAGCCAACCACCGGACTGCATTTTGAAGACGTACGCAAACTCATCGGGGTGCTGACAAGGCTGGCGGACGGGGGAAATACCATAATAGTGATAGAGCATAATCTTGACGTTATAAAGACGGCGGACTATATAATCGACTTAGGCCCCGAGGGAGGGGACAGAGGCGGGTCGGTTATTGCGACAGGCACCCCCGAGGAGGTGGCACGGTCGAAGCATTCCTTCACCGGCCGGTTCCTCAAAAGAGTCTTGGATCAATAAAACAAACAACAAAAAACAATAGGGACGGTTCTTTTTGTTATACGTATAACAAAAAGAACCGTCCCTATTGTTATACTATTGTTATATTATGATTCCCCTGACCCTGCCTCCGGAATCCAGTATAAAGCCGCCGGTGCTTCCGCTTTTGAGCTGGTAAAAGTGAATATTCTTTTCTGCGTCCCGCTGCAGGATTATTACAACGTCCCGGCTTACCGGAAGGGGGTTGTCTGCCGGGGTACTGTTATCGTCAAAATGTTGGTGTATGGTAATTGTATAATCTTTATAGTCTATATCGGTAATTTCTCCGTATACGAATGTTTCGCCCTCATCCGGTCGGCATTCGGTCAGGGGAAGCTTTAAATCGGGATTGCTTATTACCACAGCCCTTATAACGGGATTCCATTCCACGTCCCTGTCCAGGGCGGTGCTGATAAATCTAAGGGGGACATATACCCTGTCGTTGTATATGAAGGGCTGTTCCTCGAGTTCTACCTGGCGGTTGCCAATAACCACCCGTATATTGCCGCGGTGGACTTCTATCATTTCGGCAATTCCCGAGGCGTTAATGGTTAACGATGTCAGTATAATAAATATGATTACAGCTGCTGCTATTTTTCTTGGCATGCATAATTCTCCTTTCCATACCCGGATTATTGCCGTTAAAAGCTGATAATATACTTTTTGTTGTTTTGACGGAAAAATGATAAAATTGATTTAATGCCATGGTCTTAAGGCAGTTTATATTTGGGATAAGGCGTAATATAAAGAGGGAGGATATATATGATTCTCAGGATAAGGGACAATGTATATTGCATTACCGAAAACATGGGCTCCAACAATTCCGCTATAGTAACGCCGGAGGGTGTTGTGCTTGTGGATACCCCCCATAAGCCGACCGACGCTTTGAAATGGCGTGAGTTCGTTGAAACCCTCGGGCCTACCAAATACGTCGTGATTTCCGACCACCACATCGACCATACGCTGACTAACGATTTTTTTGGGGGCACATTGATTTCCCATGAGCTCACAAGACAAAAACTTCTGACGGATGCACCTTCGGTCGGGTTTATAACCAAACTTCTCGGCAGGATAGACCCGGAAGGCATCCGCTATATCCACGGCGATTACAGGTATAGAATCCCCGAAATCACTATTAATAAGGATATGACGCTGTATTTAGGCGGCGTGGAAATCCGTGTTATGCACATGAAGGGTCACACCGAAAACAGTATAATGGTTTATATGCCCGGCGAAAAAATACTATTCACCGGCGACAATGTATGCGAAAACGGTTTGCCCTGCACCGACCAGACCTGTTTTCCCGAGGTTTATGAAACCCTGGATTATATCATCAACGAGATGGATGTTGATACAATAGTACCGGGGCACGGCGATGTCTGTACCAAGAAAGAGGCAATCCGTTTCAAGGGGGAAATGAAGGAAATTGTTGCAAGGGTTAATGCGGAGATTAAGAAAGGTGCCGGCAAACAGGAAATTTCCGACAAGCTCCGCTATGACGACCGTATACATATCGATACTGAGAAGTATAAGGGTTATCCCGCCGCAGATAATGAAGGCTTCCAGCGCAGGAGCTTCGAGCATATATACGATGTGCTCAAGGGCGGGGCATGAAGAATGACTATTTAAGCAATTCCTGCAATAAAGAGATAGGAGGTAATCTTAATGAAAACACCCTGGAAAACCGACAAATGGTTCACAAGTCCGTGGAACTTCCTTGACGAGGCGGCAAAGGATCATAGGTTTGCTCCCAAAATCAAACTCCACGATGTATCGCTGCGGGACGGAGAGCAGCAGGCGGGTTTGATTTTTACCAAGGACCAGAAGGTTGCGCTTGCCGAAAAGCTTGCCGAGGTTGGAATTCACAGGATAGAAGCCGGTATGCCGGTTGTATCAAAGCAGGACGAAGAGGCCATACGGGAAATAGTGAAAAGAAATCCGGGGCCTGAGATATTTGCTTTCGCCCGCTGTATGAAGGAAGATGTCAAAAGAGCTGCGGATACAGGAGTAGACGGAGTGGTGGTGGAGATACCCTCCAGCGAGCATATCATACGGCATGCCTATAAATGGCCCCTGGAAAAAGCCATAGAGCTTTCGATAGAAGCCACCCGGTATGCGAAGGAGATGGGACTTTACACCGTATTCTTCCCCATCGACATGAGCAGGGCTGACATGGACTGGGTACTGGATCTGGTGGAGAGGGTTGCAACCGAGGGGCATATGGACGCCCTTGCCGTGGTGGATACCTTTGGCGGACTAAACCCCCATGCCATCCCGCATCTGATAAGGAAAACCAAAGAAAGAATCAACAAGCCGATAGAGGTCCATTTCCATGACGATTATGGCCTGGGTTCTGCTAATACGCTGCTGGCCCTGGCAGCCGGCGCCGATGTTGCCCATACCACAATCGCGTCCATCGGAGAAAGGGCGGGCAACACGTCCTATGAGGATGTTGCAATGGCGTTGCTGACCATGTATGACATAGACCTGGGCCTTAAATACGATAAGATATACGAGACGGCAAAATACCTCAGGGATATTTCGGGGCTGCAGGTACGGCAGAACAGGGGTATCATAGGAGATAACGTAAACGATATCGAGTCGGGTATAGTTTCGGCCTGGTATTACAATGTGAAGGACGATGCTCCGCTGGAATTGGCGCCCTATCTGCCGGCTCTTACAGGGCATCCCGAAACCAGGGTGGTAATTGGCAAGTTCAGCGGCCTGCCCACGGTGGAAATCTACCTGGAAGAGCTGGGCCTGAGGGTGGAAAAAGAAGAGCATAAGAGTAAAATTCTCGAAAAAATCAAGGATATGGCCTTTGAAAAGGCGCGGCTTCTTACTACCGAAGAGTTTACCGCGATAGTAAAGGAAGTCACCCGAGAGTGATGTTTTCTATTTGGCCGACAGGGAATCCCTGCAAATGCTCATAAGGCCAAGGCGGATAAGAATGGCGTGTATTATAAAGGGGAAGGTAACGGTATATATGGCCAATGCGGCAATCCTGGGCAGCATGGTTAATTGGGCGGGGATGCCAAAGAGTATCTGCAAAAAATAAGGGGTAAGCAGGGTGGAGGTAACAAGCTGGGTTACAAACACTATCCAGCCGATGTAAACAGGGCTTTTGTATCCCCTGCTGTGGAACATTATCATAATGCCGGGTATTATGCCGCTCAGGGCTTTGACAAGGGTGAAGTGGGGCATATAGGCCCCCATGGGGTTGATAAAATATCCCGTTATATCGCTCAAGGCCCCGACCATCCCGCCCGAGAAGGGACCAAAGGTGATCCCGGCAAGGATTATCGGCAAATCCCCCAGGCCTATTCTGATGCCTTCCACCCCCGCAAAGCTTATCCGAAGGCTTGCAATCCTTGATAGTATTATGCTTATTGAGGTTAGCAAACCCATAAATACCAGTTGTTTTGTGGTAAACTTCATTGTTCTTCTCCCCCGTGTTCCTTAATAATATTTATATTGGCAGCTAAAAGTTTCCGGTTTTAAAAATGTTTATCTATATAATACAATAGGGTTGCGAGTAATTCAATAGAGACATCCAAGGCAGGGGTGATTGATATGGACAGTAAAAGGACTTTCAGCCCCGAGGGTTTTCCCGACCGGCCCGGGGTTTATATTATGAAAAATGATAAAAGCCGTATAATATATATCGGCAAGGCTAAAAGCCTGAAGAAAAGGGTTAAACAGTACTTCCAGAAAAGCCTGGATATTAAGACCCAGGCGCTGGTGAGCCAGATTGAAAGCATTGAATACATCGTTACCCAGACCGAGCTGGAGGCCCTTATACTTGAGTGCAGCCTTATCAAAAAGCACAGGCCGAGGTATAATATACTCCTCAAGGACGATAAAAGCTTTCCCTACATCAGGGTTACAATGGAAGAGGATTACCCCCGGCTGGTCCTTGTCAGAAACATGAAAAAGGACGGTTCAAGGTATTTCGGACCCTACAGGAGCAGCTATCATGTAAAACAGACGATAGACGCCATAGGCAGGCTTTTCAGGGTGAGGACCTGCAGTAAAAAGATAGGCTCCCGGTCGGCGGGTTCCGACAGGGCCTGTCTTAACTTCCACATCGGCAGGTGTATGGCACCCTGCCAGGGCAGCGTGGACAGGGAGGAATACAGGAGTATTATACGCCAAATATGCCTGTTCCTTTCCCACAGGCTGGGACAGCTTATATCGGTCCTGGACAAGGAAATGGAACTGGCTGCGGCAAACCTTGATTTTGAGAAGGCAGCCCGGATAAGGGACCAGGTATCCGTGCTCAGGGCCATGGCTGAAAAACAGAAGGTAATAACCACCGGCATGGAGGACCAGGACGTCGTTGCCTGTGCCCGCAGCCGGGACAATGCCTGTGTCCAGGTATTCTTCATAAGGGGCGGTAAGCTCCTGGAGAGGGAGCATTATTTCCTTCAGGAGCTCGGGGAAATATCGGACAGACAGCTTATGACCGAGTTTGTCAAGAGATTTTATTCGGCCACCGCCTTTATCCCTAAGAATATATTGCTCCAATACGACATTGAGGAAAAAGAAGTAATAGGTGAGTGGATGAGGAATAAGAAGGGCGGCGCAGTTAATATAAAGGTGCCCCAAAGGGGCGATAAGAGGCGGATTGTGGAAATGGCCGCCGAGAATGCAGCCCAGCTTATAAACAATTTCAGCGAAAAGCTCAGAAAGGAAACGGAAGATGCCCACAGGGCCCTAGAAGAACTGTTCGATGCCCTGGACCTTGAGGAATTTCCATTCAGGATTGAAGCCTTTGATATTTCAGGCATACAGGGGACCCAGCAGGTTGGGTCCATGGTGGTTTTTGAGGAAGGCCGGGCCAAGAAAAGCGATTACAGGAGATATAAATTGAAGGAGGGACACGGGCCCGACGACTACCAGAGCATGAGAGAAATTGCACGGCGCAGATACAGAAAATACACCGGGGATGACTATGAGGTATTGCCGCAGCTGGTGCTGGTTGACGGAGGCAGGGGTCAGGTGTCGTCGGTGGAAGGGGAACTGCGGGATCTGGGGATTAATCTGACGGTATGCGGGATGGTTAAGGATGACCGTCATAGAACCCGCGGCATTATCAGAGACGGTAAGGAAATACCCCTGGAGGACTTCAAAGATGCCCGCCGCCTGGTCGCGTCGATACAGGAGGAAGCCCACAGGTTTGCCGTAAGCTACCACAGAAACCTTCGAAGCAGCAGCCAGGTGCGTTCTGAACTGGACGGAATTAGCGGTATAGGTCAAAAGAGACGAAAAGCGCTGTTGAAATATTTCGGCGATATTAGTAAAATAAAAGAGGCCACAGTTGACCAGCTTGCCTTGGTGGATGGCATGAACAGGGCTGCGGCCCGGCAGGTTTATGATTTTTTCAAAAGGGGGAAGAGTAATGGATAAAAAATTGTACAGGTCGGATACAGACAGAAAGATTGCCGGGGTATGCGGCGGCATCGCCGAATACTTTGATATAGATTCCACTCTGGTCAGACTGGGATGGATACTGTTTATGTTCGCCGGCGGGTCGGGAATACTTGCCTATATTATAGCCTGGCTTATAATGCCGGATAAAAATTGAACCCGGGTCGTATATATGGATTTATTCAATAATATATATAAAGAGTGAAAGGGGTTTGGAGGTAATAGCATGAGGAAAAGGCTGAAGCCCTTTACTCTTTTTTTATGTATCGGTATAGTTTTATTCATGGTCTTCGGATGGGACGTGGTGCAAAACCGGGTTGGACCGGGCCCGGGCGAACAGCAGGCTGCCCCGGAGGAATGGGAGGGCGTAATAACCCTCTGGGATTATCCAAGGCCGTCCCTTGGTGATGGCAGCAATTTCGGCTGGATAAGGGAGCGGATACGGGAATTCGAAAAGGCCAATCCGGGAATTTTCATAGAGCTGAATCCGCTGGACTGGGAGGAAGGTAGGATCCAGCTTGACCTTGCGGTATCATACGGCACTTACCCCGATATTGCGCCGGTGGGCGGTAATTTAGGCTATGCGGGCAGGGGGGTGCTCGAGCCGCTGGATGAATTCTTTATCCCCGACGGGCAGGGCGGGTATCTGGAATATGCCCTTAAGGCTGTCAGCCACAATGGCGGTATATGGGGCATTCCCCTGTACGGCGCTGCTCCCTTTATGCTGCTGAATCTTGAGAGCTTTGAGAGGGCGGACATTGCACCCCCCGAAAACGGAAGATGGACCTATGAGGAGTTTGTTGCAGCCTTGCAGCAGCTTACCCTTGACGGGGATAATGACGGAAAACCCGAGCAGTACGGGTTTGGCTCCTTTGTACTTAACGGGTATTATAATCTTTGGGGAATACTGTTGTCTGACGGGTGGGATGTCTGCGACCCGGTCACAGGGAGGTATACCGTGAATACACCCCAGGCGGTATCCGGCCTTGATAAGCTTACAAGGCTTGTCCATGAATACGGGGTCATGCATGAGGATGTGGCGGTATGCCCATCCGCCCGGGCATGGAGCGCCTTTGCGCTGGATGAAAGTATAGCGGTATATCCCGAAGGCGCCTGGGCGGTGGAACAACTGAAAGCCCTTCAAAGTGAAGGCAAGGGCTTTGAGTTTGGTATTGCACAGTACCCGACGGGAGAAAGGGGTGTCCCTGTTACGGTGGGCGATGTGGCTGCCTACGGGGTATTCAGGCAGCGGGATCCTGACCGTAAAAGGGTGTGTATGGAGTTTATCCGGCATATCGTCCAAAGCATCAAGGAGCAGGAAGTTCAAAACAAGGGGCTGCTGCCGGTGCTGCGCAGTTACGGTGAAGACCGGGAAACACCGGCAGATACCGGCAGTATAATAATTATACCCAGGCTGGAAAACTGGGCCTATGTGGAAGATATAATCAACAGCCATGTCAGACAGGCATTGCTGGGAAACGAGGAACCGGCAGAGGCTTTGGAAGCGGCACAGCGGGAGATTGACATTTTAAGCCAGGCAGAGTAGCATACAGGTTGTAAAATGGGTTAAAATACTATAGAATAATTACTTACTAAGCGGATTTTCCTGGGAGTGGAATAATGAGCATACAATCGGTATACCAGCAGTTGAAAAGTCAAACACCACCTGACGGTTTAAAACTTAACGAGCCCATGAGCGGGCATACCTCCTTCCGGATAGGAGGGCCCGCCGATATTATGGTTTTGCCCGCTACCATCCAGCAGATTATTGCCACGGTGGAGATATGCAGGAAAAACAACTGTCCCTATTATATAATGGGCAACGGCACCAACCTGTTGGTCCGGGACGGCGGGTACCGCGGAGTAATAATAAAAACCGCTGCCAATATGAAGGAGTGTAAAATCGAAGGGGAAAAGGTGTACGGGCAGTCGGGAATACTTCTTTCAACCCTTTCAAAGTATATCGCGGAGGCAGGCCTGGAGGGCTTTGAGTTTGCCAGCGGGATACCGGGGACCCTCGGGGGAGCCGTTGCAATGAATGCCGGAGCCTATGACGGAGAGATTAAGGATGTCATTGAATGGGCCAGGGTAATGACTGCCGACGGAGATATTATGACCTATTCAAAGGACCAGCTGGAGCTTGGATACAGAACAAGTACAATACAAAGAAACGACCTTGTGGTACTGGACTGCGGTCTCAGCCTGAAAAGGGGAAAACGGGACGCCATCAATGAGAAAATTAACAAATATACCAGCATGAGAAAGGCCAGGCAGCCCTTAAGTCTGCCCAGCGCAGGGAGTACCTTTAAAAGACCCGAAGGCTACTATGCCGGCAAGCTGATTGAGGACGCAGGGCTTAAGGGCACAAGGATAGGCGATGCCCAGGTTTCCGAATTGCACTGCGGGTTTATAGTCAATGTAGGAAAGGCTTCCGCCAACGATATTATAGCTTTGATTAACCATGTAAAAAAAGAAGTAAGGGAAAGGTTTAACGTAGAACTTCAACCCGAAGTTAAAGTAATAGGTGAACCATAGGGATAAACTAACTAATGGTATTGTTTCCCCGCTCAAGGGCCGTCAGGCCGGTGCGCGCCATCTCCTTTATACCATAGGGCTTCATAAGTTCAATGAATGCGGTTATCTTATCCACGTCCCCGGTAATTTCTACGGTCAGCGTTTCGCTTGCTACATCAACAATTTTTCCCCTGAAAATCTCTGCAGTTTCTCCTATGGCAGACCTGTTCTCGGGAGCGGCATTTACCTTGACAAGAGCCAGCTCACGGTAGACAGACCGGTCTGGTTTCAGTTCGGTAATCTTGATAACATCTATTAATTTGTTTAACTGTTTTCTTACCTGGTCAAAAATATACTGGTCACCCCTTACTGCAATGGTCATGCGTGATATCTCGGGATCTTCGGTCTCGCTCACCGACAGGCTGTCTATGTTATAGCTCCTGCGGCTGAAAAGGCCTGATACCCGGCTCAATACTCCCGCACGGTTTTCTACCAGTACCGACAATATATAACGGTCCACAAAAATTCCTCCCTTCAGGCTAAAGCGTACGTTCTTCCGGGTCAACCATACATTCCACCAAAAACGTTTCATGGCAGTTCAAAGCCTCTGTAAAGGCAGCTTCAAGGTCATCATTGCAGGCAACCCGTATTCCCTTAAAGCCATAAGCCTCTGCCAGTTTAAGAAAATCGGGATTCCCGTCCAAATCCACTCCATAAGTACGGCTATAGGTTTTATCCTGTATTTCCCTGACCATACCCAACCGGTTATTGTTGAACAATAGAATAAATATTTTTATATTCTGCTGGCTAATGGTTCCCAGTTCGCCTAAGCTCATCTGAAAACCTCCGTCACCCACAACTGAGATTACGGTTTTGCCGGCAGCCCCGGCCTTTGCACCAACGGCGGCAGGAAGGCTGTATCCCATTGTACCCAGTCCCCCTGAGGTTAAAAACTTTCTGCTGCCCGTCAATTCAAAGTTTCGTGCCGCCCAGATCTGGTTCTGGCCAACGTCCGCCAAAACAATGGCCTCATCATCTACCATGCTTCCAAGCAGCTGTATTGCGTATGCAGGGTTTACAGTACCTTTTTTCGATTTTGGAGCAGTGTGTTTTTTGTTCTGCGGGGTATGGAGCTGCTCCAGCCAGCCATTGGTTTCAAGAGGCTGTATCTTGTCTGCCAGCTGCCTTATTATAATTTTGGCATCCCCGACAATAGGAATTATCGGTTTAATATTCTTTCCTATTTCCGCCGGGTCTATATCAATATGTATGATCTCGGCATTCTCTGCGAAGACTTCCTTGCCACCGGTTGCCCGGTCCCCGATCCTTGCACCAATTACCACCAGTAAATCGGATTGACTGACTGCCCTGTTGGCACAGGGGTGGCCATGGGAGCCGACCATGCCTAAATATAAGGGGTGATCTGCGGCAAGAGCCCCTATGCCCATCATTGTGTGCACTACAGGTATCCCTGCCTTTTCCGCAAAAAGCCTCAGCTCACAAACTGCATCTGCACTGAGAATCCCTCCGCCGGCACAGACGAGTGGTTTCCGGCTGCTTTTCAGTTTTCTGATAATTCTTGTTATTTGCCCTGCATGTCCGTTGTATGTGGGCTTGTATCCCCTTATAACAACCTTTTCCGGGTAGTGGAAGTCAATATCCTGCTTTTGTATGTCTACAGGAACATCTACCAGAACAGGCCCCGGCCTGCCCGTGCCTGCTATATGAAAAGCTTCCCTCAAAGTCCCCGGGATCTGTTCCGCATCTTTTAGCAGATAGCTGTGCTTCACAAAGGGCTCGGTTGCTCCCGTAATATCTATCTCCTGGAATACGTCCCTGCCTATCACCGCAGAATTAACCTGGCCCGTTATTATTACCATAGGAATCGAATCCATATAGGCAGTCGCAATGCCTGTAACAAGGTTAGTTGCACCCGGCCCTGAGGTTCCGATGCATACACCTGTAGTACCCGAAACCCTTGCATATCCATTGGCGCTGTGGGCTGCCGCCTGTTCCTGCCTGACCAGCACGTGCTTAATGTCTGACGTTCTCAATGCTTCGTATAATGGGACTATTGTTGCTCCGGGATATCCAAAAACTACTTTGATATTTTCTTCTTCCAGGCATCGTACGATTGCTTGGGCACCTTTCACCAAAATCCCCCCTGACAATATTTCCGGCGGTTATCCTTTGTGCCGCCTTGTTCAGCCGTTATGCATACTGTTTTTTTGTATAAAAAAACCCCCGCCTTTTAACGGGGCAAACCGTTGTCTCCTGCTCTGCTTTTAGAAAAACCGCCCGGGAGCGGCATTTGATTTTTAGTATTAGTCGGTATTATAGCAACCATTATACCTGATGTCAACAGATTCTTTTGGTTGTGTTGTTATCTATATGATCCGCCTCAGTTGACATTGCAAATGCAACGGTAGGGACCGAGAATAGTTGCATTAAATC
>CAZVBE010000007.1:0-89778 GCA_964625335.1 uncultured Clostridium sp.
CCACGGCTCGCTGCTCCTGATTCTATTATCCCCGTCGAAACCAAATACGCCCCCAAAAAGTTTACAAATATCTCTCTTTAATGGCTCTTTCTATTTTTCTTTTGGCATCCTTTTTAGCCAAATCGTCCCTTTTATCATAGGTTTTCTTGCCCCGGGCCACTGCCAGTTCTATCTTTACAAGCCCCCGGGTTATATATACCTTTAAAGGGACAAGGGTCAAACCTTTTTGCTGCGTATATCCGATAAGCTTTCTTATCTCTTTTTTGTGCACAAGGAGTTTCCTTGTCCTGAGCGGGTCCTTGTTATATATATTGCCCTTTTCATAAGGGCTTATATGCATATTGAAAAGGTATAACTCGCCTCTGTCAACCCTCGCAAAGCTGTCCTTTATATTGACCTTGCCGCTTCGGATGGATTTGACTTCGGTTCCTACCAATTCAATACCCGCTTCAAGGGTATCCTCCACAAAAAATTCGTGATGCGCTTTTTTATTCCTTGCAATTACCCTGACATCGTCAGTCATATTACCTGCACCTGCTTTACCGGATAAAATTAACCCTATTTGTCCGGCAAATAGGGCCTTCTTTTTAGACTACAATTAATGATACATGACATCACCCAAATTGTCAAGTAATTATGTCAACCAATTGCCAGCTGTCCGCAGCCTGCGAAACGTTTCCACGGCCCATCTACACCAGGGTGAAGTCCAGTTTTTTGTCGTTAAGGCTTGCCTTTAGCACCTGTATCTTCACCGCATCCCCTATTCTGTATGTCTTCCGGGTCCTCTCCCCAAGCAGCATATATCTTTTTTCGTCATAATGATAAAAATCGTCAACCATATAACTCACCCTTACCATGCCTTCTATCCCGTTTTCCAGTTCCACGAAAATACCAAAGGCGGTAACACCCGATACAATACCTTCGAATTCCTCTCCGATCCTGTCCGCCATATACTCTACCTTCTTCATGTCCTCAACTTCTCTCTCTGCTTCATCGGCTGCCCTTTCCCTCTCGGAGGACTGCACAGCCGCCTTCTCAACAAATTCCTTTAAAAATTCCACCCTGTCTCCTTTCATGTTTCCCTTAAGAGCTTCCTTAAGTATCCTATGAATGACAAGGTCGGGGTATCTTCTGATGGGAGAAGTGAAGTGGCAGTAATACTCGGCGGCAAGACCGTAATGCCCGAGGCTCTGGTGGGAATACCGGGCCCTTTGTAATGACCTCAGCATAAGGGTGTTTATAACCCTTTCTTCCCTTTTTCCCTTAACCTTGGCTATAAGGCCCTGAAGAATTTTGGGATGCACCTTTTTAATGCCCTTTATCGAATAGCCGAAGTTATAAATAAACTCATTGAAGGCCTCAAGCTTTTCACTGTCCGGCTCCTCATGCACCCTGTATATAAAGGGAACGCCAAGCCAGTACATATGCTCTGCCACCGTCTCGTTGCAAACCAGCATAAACTCCTCAATGATTCTATCCGCCGTCCTTCTTTCAACCTTTACTATATCCCTGGGCTTTCCGTCATCATCCAGCAAAACTTTGGTCTCGTCAAACTCAAAGTCTATACTTCCCCTCTCGGACCTTTTAGTGCTCAAAACACCGTACAATTCTTCCATAATCTTAAAATCATCCACAAGGGAAGCATACCGTTTGATAAGCTTGGAGTCCCCCTTTTCAAGAATATCCGAAACATCCGAGTAGGTCATCCTCTCGCTGGTTTTTATTATGCTCTCGTATATTTCATAATCCACAACCTTTCCCATGCTGTCTATTTCCATAAACACCGACATCGCCAGCCTGTCTGTCTTTGGGTTAAGGCTGCATATGCCGTTGGAAAGCCTTTTGGGCAGCATGGGTATTACCCTGTCCAGGAAGTATACACTGGTTGCCCGGCTGTAGGCCTCCTTATCCAACATCGAATTTTCGGTCACATAGTTTGCCACATCGGCTATATGAACTCCCAGCCGGTAATTACCGTTTTTCAGCCTCTCGACCGAAACGGCATCGTCCAGGTCCTTGGCATCGGCGCCGTCAATGGTTACTATTCGCATATCCCTTAAGTCCACCCTGTTTTTCAATTCATTATCCGGAATGTCCTCCGGGAAACCCTCCGCTTCCCGCAGCACGGCAGTTGGAAACTCTTCGGGAATGTCGTAGCTCCTTATTATGGATAGTACATCAACCCCAATATCATCCCTGTGCCCCAGAACCTCAATTACCTTTCCCTCAGGGTTTCTTCTCCTTTCGGGCCACAGCAGGATTTCGGCAACAACCTTGTCCCCCTCCTTTGCGCCCCCCATATCATCCTGTGCAATGAATATATCATCCAGTATCCTGGGGTCGTCGGGTACCACAAAACCGAAATGCCTCTTTTTCTCAAAGGTCCCCACCACCCGTTTGTTGGCTCTTTCAAGTATACGGATAATTTCGCCCTCGGTCTTGCCGCCCTCAACCTTGCCCCTGACTATCTTGGCTATAACCCTGTCATTATGCATGGCGCCGTTTATTCCGTCGGCGGGGATAAAGACATCATCGTACATTTCATCCCGCGGCAGTAAAAAAGCAAAGCCCTTTTGATTGCACTGCAACCGGCCTGCTAATAGATCCATCTTCTCGGGTATTCCGTAGCGCTTTTTACGGGTCTGAACTATTTCTCCTTCCTTTTCCATTTCCCTAAGAAGTTCGAAAAAATCCGGCATTTCCAGCCGGTCAACCTCCAGCCTGTCCACCAAATCCTCCGCTGTCATCGGGTTGTATGCCTTTTCCTTCATAAATCGTAAAATTTTCCTCTTTAATTTCAAACTGTATTTACCTCCGTTCTATACTTTCAATTATCTATGATTGCTAACCTTCTTATAATATATTATTAACCAACCACCGCATTTTAAACTGTATCCGGCTTTAGAACCCTCCAAAGAAAAACCAAAGGCACCGGAGATCAATTCCGATGCCTTGAATATCTGTTACATAAACAGTGGCGCAAACACCAAAGCTACGATAGTCATAAGTTTAATCAGAATGTTTATCGACGGGCCGGAAGTATCCTTGAAGGGGTCTCCCACCGTGTCGCCCACCACTGCTGCTTTATGGGCTTCGCTGCCCTTTCCGCCATGGGCTCCGCCTTCTATATACTTCTTGGCGTTATCCCAAGCTCCGCCGGAGTTAGCCATTTGTATCGCCACCAGGACTCCTGTGACAAGGGCACCGGCCAGGAGACCTCCCAGAGCTTCCGGACCCAGCACCAGCCCCGTCAAAAGCGGAGCTATTACTGCCAAAAGTCCCGGGAATATCATTTCCCTTAAAGCGGCCACCGTGCTGATGTCCACGCATCTTGCGTAATCCGGCTTCCCTTTACCTTCCATTATGCCGGGTATCTCCTTAAACTGCCTTCTTACCTCTTCAATCATCTGAAAGGCTGCTTTGCCGACAGCTTCCATCGTTATTGCAGAGAACAGGTAGGGCAGCATTCCGCCCAGGAACATTCCCGCAATGACTTCCGGCTGCATTATATTTATCATTTCAAGATTAACCGCCTGGGAATAAGATACAAACAGCGCCAGCGCCGTCAGGGCAGCCGAACCGATCGCAAACCCCTTGCCCATAGCTGCTGTTGTATTACCCACTGCATCAAGTTTATCGGTTATTTCCCTTACCTCATGCGGTAATTCCGCCATCTCGGCAATACCGCCCGCGTTGTCTGCTATGGGGCCGTACGCATCCACCGCTATGGTCATACCCGCAGTCGAAAGCATACCCACTGCCGCCAGGGCTATCCCGTACAGGCCGGCCACCTTGTATGCTATCAATATGCCTGCCGCAATACTTATTATCGGAAAGGTTGTGGACGACATTCCAACGGCCAACCCGCTTATTATGTTTGTTGCGGGGCCTGTTCTGGACTGGTCTGCAATCTTTTTCACCGGTTTAAAGTCGCTTGACGTATAATACTCGGTAAGCTGGCCTATTATAAGGCCCACAACCAACCCTGAAACCACCGCATAAAAGGGCCGCAGATCTGCAAACAGCCAACGGCTTAAGATAAATCCCATAATAACCACTATAATTCCGCTGACATAGGTCCCTGCCTTCAGAGCCTTCTGCGGATTGGAATTCTCATCTCCCTTAACAAATTGCGCACCTATGATAGAAGCAATTATTCCACTGGCCGACAGCAGCAGCGGAAAAAGCACTCCGCTGGTCTGGCCTGCATATATTATCGCTCCAAGGGTCATGGCAGCTATAATCGAACCCACATAGGATTCAAACAGGTCTGCACCCATACCCGCCACATCTCCAACGTTATCTCCAACATTGTCGGCGATAACGGCGGGATTTCTCGGATCATCTTCGGGTATTCCTGCTTCCACCTTGCCAACCAGGTCGGCACCAACGTCGGCTGCCTTTGTATAAATACCTCCGCCCACACGCCCGAAAAGGGCTATGGAACTCGCACCCAGACCAAAGCCGGTTATTATTCGGGGCTCGCCAAAGACTATGTATAGAATGCCCAGGCCCAGTAAT
The DNA here is from genome assembly GCA_964625335.1 of uncultured Clostridium sp. Classification (GTDB taxonomy): domain Bacteria; phylum Bacillota; class Clostridia; order Ch29; family Ch29; genus CAZGUG01. Next base: position 4,522 of record CAZVBE010000007.1, read on the forward strand.
CCAAGGCCAACAACGCTCATGCCCATAACCGCACCGCCTGAAAAGGCTATGCCCAAAGCTTTATTCATCCCCTGCCTTGCTCCGTTCGCAGTCCTGACATTAGCCTTGGTAGCAACCCTCATTCCATAATAGCCGGCAAAGGCGGAAAATAACGCTCCAAAAAGGAAGCAAATCGCCGTCTCCAAGTCTATCAGAAAGGTCAATACAAAAAATAAAACTACCACAAATATGGCAAGACTTTTGTATTCCCTGGTAAGGAAGGCCATTGCTCCCTCCTGTATGTAAGAAGCTATTTCCTTCATCCTGTCTGTACCGGCTTCAGCCTTTTCAATCCTCGATGACAGGATAAAAGCAAATATAATAGCAATAACTCCCACAACGGGAATCACATAAAAGAACTCATTCATCTGCTGTACCTCCTAAAAGTATTCATTTGTTTATATAAATCTACTGCAGTAACACCAAAACAACCGAAGTAAGTACAAAGGTAATGGCGCCTATAGTTGTAATCTTTGCCAGCAAAGCCTCATATCCTTTGCTCTTACCTTTTCCCATAAGCGTCTCGGCTCCCCCGGCAATACTTCCGGAAAGCCCTGCGCTTTTGCCCGATTGAAGTAGTATACTGGCTATAAGACCAAGACTTACTATAACGTGAACTACTATTACAAAAGTTTTCATTGTATCCTGCACCCCCCAGCTTCTCAAATCAACAAAGCTATTTTAACATACGGTATAGTAAAATACAATACCTTTAGGAAAGGGGACACACCACTGTTAATAAGGAATATCCCCCTTTTAACTCCTTGCTGCGGTATGTCCCCGGTTTATGTTCTTTCAGGTGGAGACATACCCTCTCTATGTTATCCGAAAAATATCTATTCTATTCCATGCCTACCTCAGACTGTAGAATACGTTCTTTCCTTTATATCGGGCTGTACCCGCCAGCTCTTCCTCTATCCGTACAAGCTGGTTATACTTAGCCACCCTGTCGATTCTGGACGGAGCTCCGGTTTTAATCTGCCCCGCGTTTACCGCCACCGCCACATCGGCAATTGTTGTATCCTCGGTCTCACCCGAGCGATGGGATACTACCGCAGTAAACCCTGCCCTTTTTGCCATCTCAATACAGTCAAGGGTTTCGGTAAGGGTGCCTATCTGGTTAAGCTTTATCAGTATCGAATTGGCGGTTTTTTCATCAATACCCCTCTTAAGCCGCTCAATATTGGTTACAAATATATCATCGCCGACTACCTGTATTTTTCTTCCCAGTTCCTTTGTCATCAGGGCCCAGCCTTCCCAATCCTCTTCCGCAAGACCGTCCTCAATCGACAGGATTGGATGCCTGTCAGCAAGGTCGCTGTAGTATTCCACCATTTGTTCGGCAGTTTTGACCAACCCTTCTCCCTTGAGGTGATACCTGCCATCTTCAAAAAATTCGGTAGCTGCAGGGTCAAGAGCTATACCTATATCATCCCCCGGTACGTAACCTGCCTTTTCTATCGCCTGAACTATCACCTCTATGGCCTGGGCATTCGAACCAAGATTTGGAGCAAATCCTCCTTCGTCTCCTACCGAAGTATTTAGCCCCTTATCCTTAAGAACTTTTTTTAGATTATGGAACACCTCGGCCCCCATCCTCAGAGCCTCTGTGAAGCTGTCGGCGCCTACCGGCATCACCATAAACTCCTGGATATCCACATTGTTGTCCGCATGCTTGCCGCCGTTTAGAATATTGAACATAGGCACCGGCAGCTCTGTCGCGTTAACACCGCCTATATACCGGTACAGCGGCAGGCCCAGCGCCGCAGCCGCAGCCTTCGCCACCGCCAGTGATACTCCCAGTATTGCATTGGCTCCCAATTTGGCCTTGTTATGAGTACCGTCCATCCCTATCATTAAGCTGTCTATCCCTACCTGATCCAGGGCATCGTATCCTATCAGTTCGGGCGCAATAATCTCATTCACATTATTTACAGCCTTCAGTACGCCTTTACCCAGATATCTGCCCGAATCGCCATCCCTCAATTCTACTGCTTCAAAGGCTCCCGTGGATGCACCCGAGGGAATACCTGCCCTTCCCACAGCTCCGCTTTCCAGTACGACATCTGCTTCCACCGTTGGATTTCCCCGCGAATCGAGTATCTGCCGCGCATATATTCCTCTTATTACTGTCATTTTATTTTTTCTCCTTTCCTATAGCCTGTTCAATTATGGACAAAAACTCATCGGCCTTTAGGCTGGCGCCCCCTACCAACGCACCGTCTATATGGGGCTGTCCCAAAAGCGAAGCGGCATTTTTGGAGTTTACGCTTCCTCCGTAAAGTATGCGTATGGCATCTGCCTGGCGTGTGCCTGCAATTTGTCCCAAAATTTCTCTAATAAATCCTGTAACCCTGTCAGCCTCCGTGGCTGTCGCAGACCTTCCTGTTCCTATAGCCCATATGGGCTCATAGGCGATAACCACTCTGCCGATTTCCCCGCCCGTTAAACCATTCAAATCTTCGGTAATCTGGTGTCTTACTATCTCTTCGGTGTTGCCCTGCTCCCTTTCCTCAAGGGTTTCTCCTACGCACAATATTGGGGTCATACCGCTTCTTAAAACCTGTTTCACCTTTTCATTGACCAGTGCGTCGGTCTCTCCGAATATCTTTCTTCTTTCGCTGTGTCCCACTATAACCAGGTCCACCCCCAGCTCCTTCAGCATAGAGGCGGATACTTCCCCGGTATAGGCACCGGCATCCTCGTAATATACATTTTGCGCCCCCAGCCCTATGGCCGAATTGTATAATGTCTCCCTGGCATCCCTCAAAGCAGTGAAAGGAGGGCATACCGCAATATCAACGTCTTTTTCGTCATATAACTTTTTCAATTCTTCAATAAGGCCAACCGCCTCCGCACACGTTTTATTCATCTTCCAGTTTCCGGCTATCAAAGGTTTCCTCACAATATCACTCCATTACTGTTTATTCATTAAACCGGCTATTCCCGGCAGTTCCTTGCCTTCCAGGAATTCCAGGGAAGCCCCTCCTCCCGTGGAGACATGGGTCATCCTGTCAGCGTAGCCCATTTGCATGACAGCAGCAGCAGAATCGCCGCCGCCCACTATCGTAATGCCGCTGCACCTGGCCATGGCATCCGCAATATCTCTGGTACCCTCTGCAAAGCTGGGCATTTCAAAGGCCCCCATAGGTCCGTTCCATACCACTGTGGCTGACCTTATTATTATATCCCTGAAAGCTGCAATGGTCTTTTCCCCAATATCCAGCCCCATATAATCCGGCGGAATATCGCCAACATCCACGGTATAATGGTGTGCATCGTTGTCAAAAGCCCGGGCAACAACCACATCTTCGGGAAGCACAATATTCACCCCTTTTTGCCCTGCCTCATCCATAATTTTCAATGCTACCGAAATCTTTTCTTCTTCAAGCATTGATTTACCCACTTCAAGGCCTTTTGCCTTTAAAAAGGTGAAGGTCATCCCGCCGCCTATAAGCAGATTGTCCACCCTGTCCAGAAGGTTTGATATTACACCAATCTTTCCCGATACCTTTGCGCCGCCCAAAACTGTGGTGAAAGGCCTCCGGGGATTTTCAAGCGCTTTCCCCAGCGCATCCAGCTCCTTTTTGATAAGAAATCCTGCAACTGCCGGCAGGTATGCGGTTATGCCGGTGGTAGAGGCATGGGCCCTGTGGGAAGCTCCGAATGCATCATTCACATAAATATCCGCCATTTGGGCAAGTTTCTTTGCAAAGTCCGGGTCGTTTTCGGTTTCCTCTTTATGAAATCTTATATTTTCAAGCAGCATTATTTGTCCCGGCCCAAGGTTTGATGCCTTGTCCAGGGCATCATCCCCTATAACATCCTTAGCCATTAACACATCTCTGTCAAGCAGTTCACCAAGCCTTTGCGCAACCGGCCTCAGGCTGTATTTATTATTCACCTCACCCTTGGGCCTGCCAAGGTGGGACATCAATATAACCTTTGCACCCCCATCGCACAAATAACGGATTGTCGGAAGGGATGCCACTATACGGTTGTCGTTGGTAATATTGCCCGACTGGTCGATTGGCACATTAAAATCGCAGCGAACCATCACAGTTTTGCCCGAAACGTTCACGTCCTTAACTGTCTTTTTGTCCACTTCCATGCCTCCTCTGTTAATAGGTACCTGCCGGAACAGGTTCTTTTGTTTTTATGCCTATAATATATTCTACCAGATCTGCTACTCTGTGGGAATAGCCCCATTCATTATCATACCAGGCAAGTATTTTTACCATATTGTCCTCTAATACCATGGTAGAGGAAGCATCGATAATGGAAGAATGGGGATTGCTCCTATAATCTACCGAAACCAGGTCTTCTTCAGAAAAATCCAGTATACCTTTAAGCCTGTTGCCGGCAGCTTGTTTAAATATGCCGTTTACCTGCTCTGCGGTTACGGATTGTTTCAATTCCGCAACAAAGTCGGTTAATGAAACGGTAGGCGTAGGAACCCTCACCGCAAGACCGTTGAGTTTCCCCTTAAGATGCGGAAGCACAAGTCCTATCGCCTTGGCTGCTCCGGTTGTTGTCGGTATTATTGACATAAAGGCTGCTCTTGATCTTCTCAAATCCTTGTGGGGCAAATCCAGTATCCGCTGGTCATTTGTATATGAATGCACTGTTGTTAAAAATCCTCTTGTTATGCCAAACCTTTCATCCAGTATCATTGCAATGGGCGCCAGACAGTTCGTGGTACACGACCCGTTGGAAATAATGTGATGGTCTGCCGGGTTGTATTTATCGTGGTTAACCCCCAGAACCACAGTTATATCCTCTCCCTTTGCAGGGGCTGCAATTACAACCTTTTTGGCTCCTGATGCCAGATGTTTTTGAGCGCTTTCCCTGTCGTTGAAAGCCCCGGTAGCTTCTATAACAACATCAATACCCAGGTTACCCCAGGGTAAGGTTGCCGGATCCTTTTCGGAAAGTATTCTTATATATTCTTCATTTATACTCAATCCGTTTTCACCGGCCTTTACGTCCCCGTCAAATATTCCGTGTACGGAATCGTATTTAAAAAGGTGTGCCAGTGTCTTGGCATCCGCCAGATCGTTTATCGCAATTACCCTTAGATGCTGTTTGTGTTTTTCCAGTATTGCCTTTAAAACTATTCTTCCTATCCTTCCAAAGCCGTTTATTGCTATTCTTGTTTGCAAGATTATTCCTCCCGGATATCAAAAAGTCAATTTGATTTTTTTATTTTCTGCCTATATTCCTCTATATATTCTTTTTGAATAATAGCAGATTTTTGATATGGGAGGTATGCTCATAAATAAAGGACTATGCAAAAACAGCCCTTTATTTTTTATATTAATTTTTTTATTGCGTTTTCCGTATGTAGTGTCTATACTCCCCTGCCGGCCATATAACGCACAAGATCCAGCACCCTGCAGGAATAACCCCATTCATTGTCATACCATGCCAGTACCTTCACCATATCTTCGGCTACAATGATTGTGGAAAGGCCATCTACTATGGACGAATACGGGCTTTTTTTATAGTCGATAGAGACAAGGGGCTTGTCGCTGTATTGCAGTATACCCTTCAGCCTGCCCCCGGCAGCTTTCCGGAAAGCTTCATTGACCTCATCCACGCTGCCTGCCTTTCTGTCAAGGATTGCAACAAGGTCTACAAGGGATACGGTAGGGGTGGGTACTCTTATGGCCATTCCGTTTATCCTGCCCTTCAGCTTAGGCAAAACCAGCGAAACAGCCTTGGCAGCACCTGTGGTTGTAGGTATCATCGACAGGGCTCCCGCCCTGGCCCTTCTTAAATCCTTGTGTCTTGCATCCTGTATATTCTGGTCGTTTGTATATGCATGTATGGTTGTCATTTGTGCTTTATTTATTCCGAATTCGTCGTCCAGCACCTTTGCCACTGGCGCCAGACAGTTGGTGGTGCATGAAGCGTTTGAAACTATGTGATGCCTGTCAGGCTCATACAGCTCCTCATTGATGCCCATAACTATGGTTATGTCTTCGTCCTTGGCAGGTGCGGTTATAACTACCTTTTTAGCGCCGGATGCAATATGTTTCATCGCAGTTTCCCTTGTTCTGAAAGCCCCGGATGATTCAATTACCATATCTATACCAAGTTCCTTCCATGGCAGTTCCTCAAGGCCAAGACCGGTTAACCCTTTGAACTTTCGCTCACCGATCAGTATATCATCGCCCTCGGCATAAACTTCTTCCTGATATGTATCGTAGAGTGAATCGTACTTAAAAAGATGGGCTTTGATAGCATTATCCGAGGACCTTGCGTTAATGGCCACAAACTCCAAATCCTTTATGCCCTGTTCCAATGCAGCCCGCAGCACATTCCTGCCTATCCTCCCGAAACCGTTGATTGCAACTCTTACAGTCATTTGATATCCCTCCATATTTTTTATATATATTTTTTAAATTTTTTCAGTTAACCGTATCTTTTCCTTCTGCCCGAGGATGCTATTCCAAGTTCATCCCTGTATTTTGCAACCGTTCTTCTGGATATATTAATACCCCTTGAATTCAATATATCTGTAATCCTTTGGTCGCTTACGGGTTTTTGGGGATCCTCCTTGTCTATTATCCCCTTCAGAGCTTCTTTAATGCTCTCGGATGATATTCCCTCGCCATAAACGCTGCTCACTCCGCTGGTAAAGAAAAATTTCAGTTCATATATTCCCCTGGGAGTCTGAACATATTTGCCGTTTGTAGCTCTGCTTACCGTCGACTCGTGCACCCCCACCTTTACGGCTATATCCTTCAAGGTTAAAGGTTTTAAAGCTTTAACCCCGATTTTAAAAAACTCCTTCTGATACTCGACTATAGCATTTACCACTTTATACAGGGTCATCCTGCGCTGCTCTATACTTTTAATAAGCCAAAGAGCAGCCTCCAGTTTGCCGGCTATATACCTCGAAATGCCGGGCTGGTCTTCGCAATTGTTTAGTATGCTTCTATAATATGAGTTGATAATAAGCCTTGGTGCAGCACTGTCATTCACAAGTACAACAAATTCATCGTCAATCTGTTTTACTACTACGTCGGGCGCGATATACTTAACGTCGTTTGTATTGTGAAAAGCTCTACCGGGCTTGGGTTCAAGGGTTTTAATAATGTCGTATATCCTTTGAACCTCAGCGGTCGAAATGTTTAATTCCTTTGCAATATGGTTAAATTTCTTGTCCCCGAGATTTCCCAGGTAACTCTCTATTATTTTTTTGACCAATGGGTCGTCTATATCCTTTGCCTTCAGCTGCAGCATCAGACACTCCTTCAAATCCCGGCATCCAACACCGGCAGGATCGAAGGTCTGGATTATGGATAGAACTTTTTCTATATCCGTGCCCTTAACACCAAAAACTTCAGCAATCTCCTGTATATCAGCGGTAAGATAACCATTGTCATTAAGGCTCTCTATTATATATTCTCCTATTTTCCTTTGCTGCTCCGGCACAATCGTAATGTGCAATTGAAAAAACAGGTGGTCTTTAAGGGTTGTATGACTGGCTACATAGTTCTCATATGAAAAGTCGCTGTCGGAATCATTGTTGTAGCCGTATTCTCCCCTGCCGTATTCAACGTTCTTGATAAGCTGTAATATTAAATTCTCCCCGTCTTCCGAAGGATTGGTCTCTATATTGGCTTCTATATCGTCTTCCTTCTCCTCAATCAATGGATTGGTCTCAAGCTGCTGCTGAATGTACTCCTTAAGTTCCAGCGAGGATAACTGTAATATCTTTATCGCCTGCTGCAGCTCCTGGGTCATTATTAATTTTTGGGTTTGTTCCAGAGATAAATTAAACCCCATCTTCATAACAATCTCCCCTAAAACCAAATTGGTACTGCAAACAACCCCTTTATACCTTCTATTATATAATATTATAGCATAACTTACTTAATCACAAATAGTGGATATAATAAAAGAGGCTTCCCTACAGGAAGCAGGGAAGCTTCTTTTATCAGCAGCCTTCCTCTTCGGTGACATAGCCTTCCTTATCCAAAAGATCCTTTGCAGTATCCAACTCATCCTCCGCCACCATCACCACCGGACCGGTGCATCCCATGCCGGTCTCGGCGTATACCTTGCCTCTCCATAATACCTCCACAGCACTGTCAAGGTCCATTATGTCGATTCCCGATATCGATGCGGTTACTATCCTTTTGGGCGGCGCTTCAATATTCTCATGCCTGTCGGTCTCTGGCTGCTCTTTCCTTACCCCCGCCAACAGGGTCTCCAGCCCTGCTTTCTTTACAGCGGCCATTTCCCGGGCTGTCACCTGGACAAGCTTACCCCGTGCAAGGCCCGCGGCATATTCTATTGACCTGGCAATCACCGGGGCTCCGGACGCCCTGGACAGTATAAGTATTATCCTGGAATATCCTTCGCCCACACCCGGCCCGTAACCGTACCCCAACGATTCATAACTGCCGCCTGTGGTATAAGATGAAAAAACTTTCATCAGTATGTTGCCGGTAAGGGTATCGGTGACCATAATATCAGGGGTGCCTGTCAGCAGGTCGTTCCCCCTCATCACATGCCCTCCATCGCTTCTTCCGGATTCCGCAAAGTCTATTTCACAGCCCTTTTCCTTCAGCCCCAGCAGTATTCTTTCAACCTGCCGTGCACCATCTACATTAAGTATACCTATGGTTGGCTTTGGATTGCCCATAGCCTTTGCGCAGGCAATACCGTATACGGCGTTTTTGACCATTGCCTCCACCCTGCCCACCGCAGAGGTGCCGGTTGTGGTGGCTATATACATTTCCCTGCCTGCACCGGGAGTAATTACCCTGCCGACAGTAGAAACCCCTATGGGGAAATTGTAGTGCATTGTTACACAGCAGTCTATCTCACCGCTGTCCAGCAGCTGCTCCATTTTGTCGTGCATTTCCTTTTCATCCCGGGCGGCAACGGTTCTTAAGCCGCTCTTTCCGGCGGAGCCTATAAGCACTATTTCCAGGGACGGGTTACTGCCTGCCGCCTGCTCGGCGCCCTTAACAAGTTCTTCGGTTCCAAGTTCGCTTCCAAGAGTTGTTAATCCTACCCTTATTCTTCCTGCATAGCTTCCCGTCTCCAACCCCTCCGCCATCTGGTTGAACACGTCTCCGATTATTTTTCTAACATCCGTTTCCAAACGCTCTCACCCCTATTCCTCCAGCAGCCGGGCTGCAAATTCTTTCAGGCTTTGAGCAATCATTGTCTTTATCTGCTCTTGGTTAATCCCGGTTTCCATGGTGGCCTTACCGGAATTTTTCTCCACGACTATCGATACGCCGTCAAACAGATTGGTCATACGCCCAAGGAAAAGACTTCCTTTTCCTACAATCATTGCTCTCTGTATCAAGCCCCTTTGCATCATATCCCTGCAGTGACCCAGGAAGGGTACTCCCGAGGGTATATGTCCCTGGGTGGGCGCAAAGCCCGGCATACCGTGTTTTTTCGTAAATTCGTTCAGCTTTTCCCTTTGAAGCTCATTCCGCTTAACTCCCAAAGCGCCTATCATTTTATAGTTTGCAGCCGGAACATCCCCCGCTCCTGCCGGCACAGTTATCTCGGGGTTCTGCATTTCCACCGAATACTTATCTATATCGGTAATCTTCATCCCGCCTTTTTCCAAAGGTGATATCACCAGCGAGGTAATAACCGCCTGGGGAGAAGAACCCGTTCCAACGGTATGAAAGCCAACCAGATCGGTTCTCAGTATGGGATTCACGCCATCGTTTTCACTAATTAGCACGGCAAAACCGCCAAGCGCATCCTCAAGCACCGGCAGCCCCTTGGCCACATGGTCCTTACCGTTCATGCCCAGCTTGGCAGTCGCACCGCCTGCCACAACCGCCACGTTCTTGTATACTCCCGACTTAACAAGGGCTGCTGCCTGGATAAGGGCATGGGTGGGAGCCGCACAGAAACCCCTGATGTCTGAACCGGTAGCATTAACGCAACCCGATACTTCCGCAATCGACTTGGCAAAATTACCGCCACCACGCTGGTTAATATCACCGCACGCCTCCTCCGAACACTCTATCACATAGTCAATACTTCCCGGGTCAATACTGTTTAACTTCAATAAATCGATAAGCGCCAGCACCCCCGATGCCTTGGTGACAAGGTTCTCAAACATGACATGGGCGCTTAGGTTGATATCTTTGTCATGGGCTCTTTTAACGCATCCTACCAGCCGGCCGTCCATATACATGCCTTCGGCATGGTGGTTTTTTACCGGATCCTCAATTTCAGCGATGTCAACGCCCTCATTTAACTTTCCGGCCATTGTTTCGCCCAGCATCCTGTGGGCTGTGAGCTTTTCTTTCATTGATAAGGCAAAATCCCTTTCCAGTTTAACCAGGTCAAAGGCATCGCATATTTTCATAAGTGCGTAAAACTCATCCTGGGGCATTATTTCCCCCATTTTGCCAAACCTGTCCGCACCGGAAATACCGTTTTGGTACCAGGGCTTATCTATATTCCTTAGGTCCTCGGGATTGCTGCTGCCTATATAAACCTGATTCGGGGGATAGGCAACAACCTCTTCGAATTTCCGCATATGCCCCTTTATCCTTTGCAAATATTCCGAGTTGGGGTTTGCCGCCCTTTCCATGGTCTGGGTAGACCCGTTGTTTATCGTTATATCCGGCGCATGCACCAGTATATAGCTTGTTCCCTTTATTACAGCGAACATATATACACCTCCACACTTTAGCAAATGGGTGATGCCATGGCATCACCCATTTGTCTGTCTACTGGTATCTAACTCTCAAACACAGTCTGACCATCCACTTCTGTCTGCAGCGCTTTGAGCGCTTTCTCCACAAGCTGCCTTCTTAAAACCTTTTCCTCTTCCATGGAAAGCTTGGGATTGCCCAGGGGATGTGGAATGGCAATAGCTGGTATTATCCTGTTGGCTCCTACAGTCAGTGAAATAGGAACTACCGTACACATATGAACAACCGGAATACCCGCCCTTTCTATTTCTTTTACCATCGTTGCTCCGCAACGAGTACAGGTTCCTCAGGTTGAGGTGAGTATAACAGCATCCACCCCGTCAGCCTTAAGCTCCTTTACAAATTCGGTTGCAAAGCCCACTGCATTGCCTACCGAAGTACCGTTACCCACCGTTGCATAATAGTACCTGTGCAGCTGTCCGATTGTCCCGTCCTTCTCCATGTCCCGTAAAACATCCACCGGGAGCACCCTGTCCGGGTCATCGTTTGCATATGTAGGATCATAGCCCCCGTGGGCTGTCTCGTATTTTTCAGACGTAAGGTCGGCCACACCGTTTATATCATATTTACCGTATTTTGATGCGCTGGAGGCCTCTATGTTGTCCGGATTACCCTTGGGCACTATACCCCCAGAGGTAACAAGGGCAATTTTGACTTTGCCCATATCCTTTACTGCCGGATTGGGAGTAACCCTGTCGAAGTTGGGCATCGGGTACTCAGTTTCGAAGGGCTGCCCTTTCAGCTTTGCCAGCAGCATGTCTACCGCCCTCTGTGAGCCCCTGACATCCCTGTACATATTTCTTCTGATACCCTTTTCCAGCAATCCGTCTTCCGGCCCATTAAGCTCTTCACCTCTCATAAGCTTCAGGGCAACCTTTGCCATGACGGGAACTGCGTTGCGCATGTCAGCGGCAGAACTGCCCGTCTTCACTATGTTCACGTCCTTACGGTAAAGGTCAACGCCGGGATTTTCTATATACATACCGGTGAGTACCGGAATGCCTAATTCCTGCGATACGGCTTTACAAATATCCCCGCAGGCAACTCCATACCTGCCGGCATTAAAGGCCGGGCCTGCAATGAATAAGTCGGCCTTTTGCTGTTTTACCAGGTCAAGGATGGTTTCTCTGGCCCCATCGAGATTCTCATTGTAATAGGAATCCCCGCATACAACCGTCGCAACTATCTCAGCGTGCTGTCCGAAGGCAGCTGCAAGTGCCGCTCCGGGACCCACCTTGCCTTCCCGTATTTCCGGTCTTATATCGGCTTTCTCCTCGCCTCCCAGGCCGGCAAAGAACTGGTTAATATAATGTACTACCCTTACCTTACTCATTTTCTCTCCCCCCTTCTATTAGGGAAATTTATTTTACTAATACTTGCTGTACTGCGATCTTATAGAGGTCATTTCCTCAACAATGGCATCAACATCCAGCACCATCTCCATCATGCCTACCTGCTCGTCGTACACATCTGCATCAACTGCATTCTTAACGTCAGGTTCAACCATATGATAAACACCGAGTCCCAACTGGACTCCTGCCAATGGACCTGCATAGGTCGGATCACCTGCAGTTACTGTCTCTGCAGCCAATCCTGCCGATTCTGCCTCGGATGCGCCAAGCACTACTATTACGTTTTCGGCACCATGTTTTTCGGCTGCATCCTTAACCCTCTGCTGGTTTTCCAGGTCCATAGCTCCTGCTGCGGTTCAGACGAAGCATTCGGTTGTTGAAAATACCACTTCCGCCCCGGCGCTCTTCACGCATTCCTCAATGGCAGGGCCCGGCACACCGTCCCGGTCGCCGATTATTATCACTTTTTTACCCTTAAACACCGCCATCATCCTTTCCGAATATTTTGTGGATACTTTAGTATGTGGTTGCAGACAACCTGTTATAACCCAGTTCGTTTGTCGAGCCCGTAACAATCTGTAATTCGGCTTCAATGCTGCCATCTTCCCTGAGGCTGCCTTTGAAGCCGCCTGCTATAACATCCACAGGCTCGATATGGCCTATTACTTTCTTCATAGGCGGCAATACTATTATTTCGTTTGCATTACCTGCTGTTACAACAGCGTCGGCTTTAACGTCCGCATCTGCAAGGGACTGTGAAGCCCCGTCCCTTCCCGCATATTCATCCGTTACTATTACGGTTTTTATGCCCTGGTTTTCAATCTTCTTACAGTTCATGATAAGGTCGGTATCGGGGTTTCCAAAACCTTCTTCAGAAATTATGACCCCATCCACGCCCATAAGTTTAATAAGCTTTGCAGTCATGTTGGACGACCTTTCCTTGTCCGCCAGGTACACGTTCTCATTGGTTATTACCACGCCGACAAAGTTTAGCTCCTTACCATGCTTCTCATACAGGTCGTGTATTATGGGATTGTTCATATGATGATAGGTCGTATTTTTGTCACAGGCCGAAACGCAGTTACCGCTTACTATTGCTCCGTCCATTACCTCAGTTGGATAGATTAATGTTGGAATGATCTGTTTGGCATCCACTCCGTACACGTAGGTATCGTGGAGCAGTCCCTGGGATTGAAGCATGTACACATAGGCTACCTTTGGCAAACCTTCAAACTCGTTTGCCTGCTCCAGCAGGGGCTTGGTCTCGTAGGTCTTAACTTCGTCGGGCTTCAGACTTCTCGCCGCCTCGGCAATATATGCCGCCGCCTTAAAACCGACAAGTCTTACCGCTTCTTCGTGTTGGTGCTGTTTTAATCCTTGGATGGGCTCACAGATAACCACCACATTGCAGCTCTTCGAGAATGGAGTATAGTCGGCTCCCGGACCGGTCATGTCAATAAGCCCTTCCTGGAAACCTACTATCTTACCTGTTGTCAGTACATTTGCCCCTCTGAGAACATGGGTTTTCCCGCTGCCTACATTGTCCACCTTGCTTACGAAACCGGGGAAAACGCCGCCGGGCCCTTCCACCTTAACTCTTGGTTGAATAACATCCTTAACCGGAGTTATCCTAACCTCTTCGCCGGGCTTTGCAAGATCAATGTCAATGCTGGCCAGTCTCGGATCCTCACCTATTGCCCTAAGCATTTCTTCTTTGTTTACATACAGCACGGCGTTTTTGATCTCTGTAGCAGCGCCAAATTGTACATCCTTGATATTTATGTAACCAAGTTCCAGACGCAATATGTTCACCTCCCTTTATTTTCAGCCTTTCGGCTAAACATACCTCTTGATCATTTCTTCAATATTGTCTGCTGTAGCTTTGTCCTGGGTAAGTTCCTCTGCCTTCTCGCCATTCTTGTACATAGCTATAGTAGGTAAACCAAGTACTTTTTGGGATATTGCCAGCCTTCTGTTTTCGGCGGTATTGAGTTTGCAAAACTTAATCTTTTCACCGTATTGCTTCGCCAGTTTTTCCACAGAAGGCATGAGTGCCTTGCAGGGCTCACATTTTGGGCCCCAAAAATCCAATAGAACAGGCTTAGCCGACTGCTTTACTTCAACGTCAAAGTTATCCTTGTTTATTTCAAGCACCATTTCACCTCCTTCAATCAAATTTTTCTGCTATATAATGTTCTGCTCTGGCAGCAGCAATTGCACCGTCGGATGCTGCTGTTACAACCTGCCTCAGGCTTTTCTTCCTGATGTCTCCTGCTGCAAACACACCCTCTATGCTTGTATTCATATCCTCATCGGTAATAATATACCCCCTGGCGTCCATGTCGACCAATCCTTTGACAAGCTCGGATACAGGGTCATAGCCGACAAACATGAATACTCCGTCCGTTTCAACCTCACTGAGTTCATCCGTCTTTACGTTCTTCACAATTACCTTTTCTACAATGCCGTCCCCTTTTATCTCCGATACAACACTGTTCCAGATAAAATCTATCTTATCGTTCGCAAAGGCTTTTTCCTGTATGGATTTGGCTGCTCTGAGTTCATCCCGGCGGTGGATAACCGTTACCTTTTCGGCAAACTTTGTCAGGTACAAAGCCTCCTGTATTGCCGAATCTCCGCCGCCTACCACCACAACCCGCAAATCGGTAAAAAAGTCTGCATCACAGGTGGCACAATAGGACACACCCTTGCCTCTGAGTTCCAGTTCCCCGGGGCACCCCAGAAGCCTTGGCTTGGCGCCGGTTGCTATAATGAGCGTCTTTGCCCGGTACTGCGCATTATCGGTAACAACCTTCTTTATCTTTTCTCCCAGTTCCAGCTTTGTTACGGTTTCAACTCTGGTCTCGACTCCGAATTCCTCCGCCTGTTTCTTCATTCTTGAAGTGATCTCAGGTCCGGTAGGCTGCTCAACTGAACCGGGGTAATTCTCCAGTTCCTCTGTGGTGGCAGCCTGACCGCCCCACTTTCCTTTTTCGATTATCAGGGTTTTGGCTCTGCTTCTTGCCCCATAAAGCCCCGCGGTCAGCCCTGCCGGGCCTCCGCCAATGATAATGATATCGTATAGATCCTGCATATATATCCCTCCTCTTAGTAGTATGGGGACACACCTTTATAGCTGGTATTTCTTTATGGCCAAGGAATGTCCCCATTAGAATTCCTTGCTGCGGAATGTCCCCGATTGATAAGCTTTCGGGCCGCTGTTTGCCAGTGCAGTCATATCACACCTTCAATGCGTTTTTTATAAGGTCAAGGTCTATCACCCTGAAATCCTCAAGGCAACCCTCCGGCCAGTCGGGGGTCGTTTTATCCTCTAAAAGACTTTTTGTCCTGTTTATGCTTTCTTCCATGATTATTAGAGAATCATAGTCTGTAAATCCATATCTTTTTTCAAGAGCTATACTCTTATATGGAGTCTGGTTTGGTTTTATACTGCCGGACAACGGATGGGTTAACAGTATATAGCCGGTATGTATTAATGCCCTTGCCTGTTCCATAGTCTGCAGCAGCGTACCCTCAACGAAAATTATTTCAAATATTGTGGAAAGTTTTTCTTTTACCAGTTTATTATTTGAAATTATAAGTGTATTATTCTGCAATAGCTTTACCTCCCGCCGGCAGCCTATTTATTGGTATGTATTTACATCCTTTACAATAAAAAACAGGGGCGTGCATGGGCATTATGTAGCCTATACACTTCCCTGTTTTGGTACCTGAGAGATTCTTCTTATATATATAAGAATTGCTCCTTCGGTGCTGCCTGACAGCTTTCCAGGAAGTTGTCCGGATACAGTCCTTTTACCTGAGAGTATCACCATAACACGGCAGTAAATGGCTTACCCCTTCGGTGCCCATAAGGGTCTCTCCCGCACCCATCATCCAAATATGCAATTAAATTGTACATATTTTAACAGTTTCAGTCCGTTCTTTGCTATTAATTCAACAAATATTTATTGATTCCTCTTTTATAATAATATTTTTTTATCAATGTTTGCATACCTGTTATTATTTCATAAAAAATACGGCAATTGTCCCGGGACCAACATGGGTTCCTATAACACAGCCTATTTCGGAAACTAACACGTCTTTCGGTTTAAACTGCCCAAGCAGCATTTCCTTCATTTTCTGCGCTTCTTCCAGGCATTCGGAATGTACCACTGCGAGAGTCTGTCCCTCTATGTCTTTACCCGTCTTTTGTATGGCTTCTATAAGCCTGCCCAGCACCTTTTTTCTGCCCCTTACCTTGTCCATGACTTCTATTTCCCCGTCCAGAACCTGCAGGATGGGCTTTATATTCATAACGGTAGCAATAGTTGCCTTGACTGGGCTCAGCCTGCCACCCTTTTTGAGATACTCCAGCGTATCCACACCAAAAACGTACTGCATTCTGTCCCTCATATAAAGAACCCGGTCCTCGATTTCCCGGAGCGTGGCTCCTTCCCGGGCCATGGTTGCCGCCTCTGTCACAATCAGGCCCATACCCATAGAGTAACCCAGTGAATCTATAACTGCTATGTCGTCACTTGCCAGCGTGCTCTTTGCCGCTACCGCCGATTGGTATGTACCGCTCCCCTTTGAGCTTAAGTGTATCGAAACAACCGAATTTCCCTTTTCCAATTCCTGTTTATACATGTCTATAAAAGCCGGTGGATTAACCTGGGAAGTTGTAGGCATTTGTTTGCTCTCTGAAAGCTTTTTGTAAAACTCCCGGTTCGTAAGGTCAACACCGTCTCTGTATGACCCGTCTGCAAAATTAACCATCAGGGGCGCAATCCTAATATTATATTCTTCTATCAGCTCCTTTGGCAGATCGGCAGTACTATCGGATATTATTCTGATTGCCATATTTAACCCTCCTTTAATATACTTATTTAACAAAATATACTCCCAGAGCCATATCCGGACCCGAATATGTCCCGATAACACTCCCTACGGTTCCGACAACAAATTCCTTTACCCCAAACCTGCTGCCAAGCACCTCCTTCAATTCCTCTGCCAATTCATCGCAGCCTATGTAATTTATTGCGACTACCTTATCGGAAAAATCAGCTTCAAAGCTGTCAAACTGTCTGACTATCCACTTAATTATCTTCTTTTGTCCCCTTATCTTATCCAGAAACTTTACTTCGCCATCAGAAAAGGTTACCACCGGCATTATGTTTAACAGATTTCCAATCAGCGCGGCACCGGCACCAATCCTTCCCCCCTTTTCCAAATATGTCAGGGTTCCGAGTATTATCAGGCTGTGCATATTATCCGCCATATATGTAACCCTTTCCATTATTTCCTGCAGGCGGCAGCCGTCTTTGGCCATTTGTGCCGCTTGGAGTACCACCATCCCGTGGGCGAGGGTGGCCAGCTTTGTATCCATAATATGTATATTTTCAAGGCCAAGCACATTTTTTGCTATTACCGCAGACTGACAGGTACCGCTGAGTTTTCCCGAAATAAAAAGCCCCAGGATGCTTTCATTTTCCCTGCCCAGCTTTTCAAAGATTTCTGCAAACTCGCCTACGGCCACTTGCGATGTTGACGGGAACTCCCCGGACTTGCCCAACCTGTCAAAAAATTCTCAATTGGATATATCCACCCTGTCCCTGAAACTCTCCTGACCAAATCTTACCGTTAAAGGCACCATAGATATATCATATTCGTGCAAGATGCTGTCGGGTAAATCACAGGTGCTGTCGGTTACTATCTTGATTTGGTGCATCAATGAGTTCACCCCTTATTTGGTTTATTCCGGCAGTTCCATTTTATATTAAATAGCAGTCCCTTTCAATAAAAACTGTCCTATGAAGGTATATACCTTCATAGGACAGCATATTCTCTACTTAATCCTGTCCAGTATGGCAAGGGCAATATTCGAACAGTGGTCTCCGATCCTCTCAAGATTACTGATTACGTCAAGGAAAACAACCCCTGAACCGGGTACGCACTGGTAGTTGTTAAGCCTGCCAATGTGACTTTCCCTGTACTCCCTTTCCATTCTGTCCACCTCGTCCTCCCGTCTCCTTACATCCCGGGCAAGCTGGAAGTCCTTATTCTTCAATGCGGTAATGGAATCCTCCACCATTGAATAGACATAATCTGTCATAGCCGTAAGATCACTGATTCCTACTTCGGAGAACACCAGGCCGCTGTCTATTTTACGCTGAGCCAGTTCCGCAATATTTTCTGCATGGTCTCCAATCCTTTCTATATCGTTAACCGTATGAAAAAGACTGGTAACCAAATCATTCTCATCCCCTGAAATGCTGCTGTTGGAAAGAAGGACCAGGAACTGTGTAATCTCCTTTTCCAGTGCATTTACCATTTCTTCCTTCTGAAAACAATGGTTCAACAATTTTTCATCTTCCTTAATAAAACCATCGACGGCATATCTTAGGGTTTCCTTTGCAATCACACCCATCCTGGCGACCTCTTTTTTCGCCTGCAATACAGCTATACTGGGGGTTTCGAGTATACGGGTGTCAAGGTATTTCAGCACCCCTTCCTCCACTTCCTCACCGGGTACAAGCTTCTTAGATGCCAACACCAGCAAAGAGGCAAAGGGAAGAAGTATCGCCGTATTGACAATATTGTACATGGTATGGGCATTGGCTATTTGTCTTACAGTATTTCCTCCCAAATATTCCACTGCCATACTAAGGGGAATTGTCAAACCTATAAAGAGCATCATACCGAAAACTTTAATAATAAGATGTATCATGGCAGCTCTTCTGGCGGTAATATTAGTGCCTATACTGGATAAAAGGGCGGTTACGCAGGTACCGATATTCATCCCCAGTATAATGGGCAGTGCAGTACCTATTGATATAAGTTCATTGGCAGCAAGGGCCTGCAGTAAACCTATTGAGGCGCTGCTGCTTTGAATTACTGCGGTTACCACAAAACCGGCAATAATACCAAGAAGTCTGTTATGTCCGAAAGTTGTCATAATATTTGCGAAAATTTCGGATTCTCTCAAGGGCTCCATGGAGCTTGACATAAGGCCCATGCCTATAAACAGAATTCCAAAGCCCGTAAGTATTTCCCCGAGCTGTCTGTGTTTCCTCCGGGTACCGAAAATAAGCAGTCCTACACCGATTGCCACCACCACCGGAGCAATATCGGTAAACTTGAAAGCCACCAGCTGAGATGTGACGGTAGTACCTATATTTGCTCCCATTATAACCCCTGCAGCCTGCATAAGGTTCATAAGGCCTGCATTTACAAAACCTACTACCATAACCGTTGTGGCGCTGCTGCTCTGTATAAGCGCTGTTATTAAGGCTCCAAAGACCAAACCAAGAAGTCTGTTGGTTGTCAATACTTCAAGCAGCTTTTTCAGCCTGTCTCCGGCCGCCTTCTGAAGACCTGTGCCCATAACATTCATTCCGTATATAAAAAGACCCAGTCCCCCCAGCAGCTCAAAGACCATTCTGGTTGTCATGTTTTACCCCCTACACGTTAAAAGTGTATTATGCATTCCGATACTATAATAAACTATTTTAAAGCGCCTTATGTTAAATTAATGTTAATTTTGTAAAACCATGTTGACGAAGAGCTTCATACAGTACCACCGCCACAGCATTTGATAGGTTCAAAGACCGGGCAGCCGTCTCTTTAACCATAGGTATCCTAATGCAACTGTCCATATTTGGAGCTATCAATTCCTTCGGCAATCCTTTCGTCTCCCTGCCAAATATCAGAAAGTCACCCTTTCGGTATTCCACCCGGTCGTAAAACCTTCGGCCCTTGGTAGTGGCAAAATAAAACCTTGACTTTGGGTAGGTTTCCCTCAGCTGATTGAAGTTATCGTAATACCTGATATCAACAAGATGCCAGTAATCCAACCCTGCCCTTTTAAGATGTTTATCATCCACCGAAAAACCCAAAGGCTTCACCAGGTGAAGTGTCGAGCCGGTGGCAGCACAGGTGCGCACTATGTTTCCTGTGTTCTGCGGTATCTCAGGCTCTACCAGCACTATGTTAAAGGCCATATCCCACACACTCCTTCCCAATATATAATAAATCATTATTAGCCGCTTGTACACCTTCCAGATGTCTCCTTGACATTGTCGAAAATATACCATAGATTTTGTTATTAATTTGACAAATCCTATTTTTTATTATATATTGTTAGCAGATAACAACTATTAATTAGGGTGGTGCTGGTATGGGTTTGGATGTCGTCTTAAGAGAGATGGGTTGTAAGGTTACCCCGCAAAGACTGGCCATATACGAGGTGCTGCAAACCTGCAGTATGCACCCCACTGCAGAAACCATATACAATATTATATCCGCCGATTACCCGACAATGAGTCTGGCAACTGTGTATAAAACCCTTGATTTGCTTAAAGAGGCGCATATAATACAGGAGCTCAATATATCAGGTAATACTTCCAGATATGACATAATACCTGATCCTCACCCGCACATAATATGTGCCAGGTGCGGCAAAATCGAAAATATGGACATGAAAATATCAAAAACCATGCTTAATAAAGCCCGGAAATCATCGGGTTACAATATCCATAATTTTCAGCTTTATTTCTTCGGGGTTTGTCCCTACTGTAAATCCGTCGATTAGAACCCTTCTATTTAGCATATAAATAAGACGGCCAATAAGGCCGTCTTATTTAATTTATGTCCTGTAACCGGACAACAAGCTCATCCAATGATATATACGCTTGGATAATATCCATCCCAATATCAACGGCCTGTTCTCCGTACTGCTCCTTAAGATGAAAAATGTCCTCCTTAGAGGCGCTGCTAATCTCTGTAAGTAATCGTATTGTTGAAATCCTGTTCTTAATCTGTTCCATAGTTTCATTAAGAGAAAACAATTCACAGCTGTTATTTTCCAAACAAACCACCTCATCAAGCGCTATATTTTGCTGCTTGCTCTACATGCTCCGCTCCGCTTATTATGAGTAATTCGTCTGTTCTGTGTGTGTATTATTCTACACGTAATTCCTAATTCCTTCCACGTAATTAAAATTTTTTGACTAATTATTCTCAAGATGGTATATATCATTCAAACCGGTCAGCACCGGAAAACCGTCATAAACATTAATTGTTGTTATACTGCAGTTATTAATAACATAGTTCCAGTGTCCCTCCACGCCCCGGCCCACAAGCCCTGATATCATAGCCCTTATTGCACCTGCATGACTTACTACAAGCGCTCTCCCCTTCGGATTATTCTTTATCAGCCTTTCCAACCATGAATTGATTCTTGAATACGCCATATCCAGGCTTTCTCCGCCCGGTGCGGCAAAATTTTTATAGTCCCCTCTCCACTTGTTCATATAATCGGGGTACAATTCCTCAAGCTGCCGTTGGCTCATATTCTCCCATTCTCCAAAGTTAATCTCCTTGATATGGTCAACCGTCTTAATTTCCAGACCGTGATATTTGTTCACAGTCAGAGCCGTCATTAATGCCCGCTCAAGTGGGCTGCTGTATATACAGTCGAACTCCTCTTTTTTAAGTCTGAGGGCAAGTCTCTCTGCCTGACGCAGGCCATTACTATTGAGCCGGGTATCCGTCCAGCCCTGATATACCCTTTTCCTGTTACCCTCGGTTTCCCCGTGCCTTATAATAATTAGTTCAAGCATTCCTGTAACCACCTCTTTAATTATGCGTTCCCTTTAATCAAAAATACATTAGCAGGCTGTAGGCTGTTAAAAATCCCAGCGATGAGATTTCTCCGAGAGCCCCTAAGGTATCCCCTGTCATACCGCCTATCTTTAAGCTGCATACCTCAATAAACCATAGTGAAACAGCCAGTATAACAGCCAGCACAGCAACAGCGCCGGCAAAGCCCAAAAAATAGAATGCTGCCAATAGGGTAAGCACGCTTGCAAACAGGGCATCCCTTTTCCCAACGCCCTCTATGAATACATATCCCAATCCTTCCTGTCTGGCACTTTTGGAAAAGGCTGCGCCATATACCATGGCAAGTCTTGAAAACACAGGCATTATAAGAAGGGCTCCCGGGTTTGATATGGCATTTACCAATGCCACCTTCAAAAGCAGCACCCCGGCTACAGCCAGGACACCGTGGGTACCCAGCCTGCTGTCCTTCATGACTTCAAGCATCTCTTTCCCGGTTTTATTACTGTACAGACCGTCAAAGGTGTCAGCCAGACCATCCAGGTGCAGGCCTCCCGTGATAACCACCTCGGCCAGCACTGCCGCCACAGCAGCCACAATCGGGTCAAATACAAGTATTATTCTGTAAAAAAGCCAAACTGCCACCCCAATGAAGCTCCCTGCAAGGGGCAAATACTTCATTCCCTCCTGCAGGTCCTTTTCCTGTATATCTCCGGTATGGGGAAGGGGAAGCCTGGTTGTAAACTGCAGCATTAATACAAGCTTTTTCATTTCACCATTCTATCCCTTCCCTGGAGCCTACTCCCTGGTCAAAGGGGTGCTTTATCATTTTCATTTCTGTCACCAAATCGGCCATTTCCATTATTCTTTCCGGAGCGTCCCTGCCCGTCAATATTATTTCCATATTGTCAGGTTTTCTTTCCAGTAAATCACAGATTTCGTTTTCGGTCAGCAGCCCATTATGCAGTATACCCATAATTTCGTCCAATATCAAAATATTGCATTTCCCCTCGCTTACCAATTCCCTGATAAAGCAAAAAGCCAGTTTTACCTCCGCCTTAAGTTGTTCCTTTTCCTTATCTGTAAGCGTCCAGAAAAATCCCCTTTCCTTTTCAAAGCGAAATATCTTAAAGTGCGGTTCCAATCTTTTGACTGCCTTAAGTTCCCCGGTTTTGCCGCCCTTTAAGAATTGCACCATATATACTGTGTATCCGGCGCCTGCTGCCCTTAACGCCTGTCCCAGGGCCGCGGTGGTTTTACCTTTGCCATCCCCCGTATACACCTGTATAAGTCCTTTTTCAAGCAATTTCCCCGGCATAATACACTCTCCTCACTTGATTCTCACAGGAATCCCTGAAACCATCAGATATCCCCTGTCCGCCTCGGCAGCTAAATACTGGTTAACCCGGCCGGCTATGTCCCTGAAAACCCTGCCCAGGGGATTATCCGGAACCAGACCCATTCCCACTTCGTTGGAAACAACAACTCCCATATCTCCCCATGTCCTCATACCGGCAACGGCGGAATCCACCTCGGACATTATTGCCGTCTCTATACGCTCCAGCCTTTCCCTGGTCCATTCACCGCTTTCACAGCCTTCATCCATAAGAAGATTTGTTATCATAACGGTAATACAATCTAAAAGTATCCCGTGAAATCTCTCTGCCCTGCGGTCAAGGCACTGCCCTATCTCCCTGTAGGCCTCCAGGGTATACCAGAAGGACGGCCTTTCCTGTTTGTGCCTTTTTATTCTTTCCCTCATTTCCCTGTCAAAGGGGATAGCGGTGGCTATGTATAAAACCCTGTGCCCCCGTTCCATAATCAGGTTTTCTGCAAAGGAACTCTTGCCGCTGCGGGCACCTCCGGTAATGTATATTAGCTTTTCTTTCATATTATGCTTTCCTCTCCCACCTTAATACCTTCCAATCTCAGAAGGCTTATCTTGGTATCAAGGCCTCCGCCGTAACCCACCAGCTTTTTGTTGCTTCCCACAACCCTGTGGCAGGGTATTATTATTGGTATGGGGTTTCTGTTGTTGGCTTGCCCTACCGCCCTGACGGCAGCCGGATTGCCCAGGGCAGCGGCGACATCTTTGTAGCTGGCGGTACTGCCGTAGGGTATCTGGAGCAATATATGCCATACGCTTCTTTGAAATACCGTCCCCTTAAGGTCAAGCTCAACTGCGAAGGCCCGTCTGGCGCCTTTAAAATACTCGTCAAGCTGCCCTTTCACAGCTTTAATAACGTCGTTATTCCCTTCCTCCACAACGGCCCGGCGGCAGTTTTTGTGTATCCAGTCAAAAAAACCGGCCCTGTCCTCTCCGGGGAGACACAATCGGCACAAACCCCCGGGAGATGCCGCTGCCAGCATTTCGCCAACAGGCGTGTTAAAAGTGCCGTATACTATCTTCTCATTCATCCCGGTTCCTCCCTTCTCCCTGACTTCTTACCAAAGACCACTGCTCCCTGGCCATCTTTACTATCAACGGCCTTTTCCTGCTCATTTTGTGGGATACCACCATGCTAAACCATACTACAGCGTCCTTGCTTTTGCCAAGCCTTCGGTTCAACTCTCCGATAAGGTATATGAGGGTAATTTCGTCCATCTTTTCCGGCGTTTTTCCCCTGTCGTACATTTTACCGTACTGTTCCAGTGCATAGCCTAAAAATCTGCTCTCTTCCTTTAAATCACCAGCCATTCTATATAGCCAGGCCAGTCTCATACATATGGAGGCAAGCACACCGATGGAAATACTCTTCCGCAATTGGCAGCAGTATAGTGCCAGCTTGTATGCATCCAACGCATCCTCTATGCTTCTTTTACTGCCAAAATCCCTCTGTGACCACCCTCCCGATATTTTTGCATGCACCGTTCGGGCATCCTCGGGACTTATTTCGTTAAAGCTGCCCAACATTGCTGCATAGCCGCATTTAGCGCATACAGCCGCTTCGTACAAAATCGGATTATAGTCTTTGTAATATACACAAAAATCGGTATCCCTGCTCTCTACCGCACAACTTTTACTCCTTACCCGGCTTGTTTTAAATGCCGCTCCGCAGACCGGACACTTAAGCTTAACCTGATATAGGGAATTGTCCATAGTCCTCTACTCCCATCTGTCATATTATGTTAGGTGCAACCAGGCCACAATAAAAGTAGTTCTTTATAAAAAGAAAAATTCCTGCCTTAACAGGAATTTATAGGTCTTGAAAGGGTTGTTCGTCTCCCCCTTCTTGCCCGTCTGGCTCTAATCCATCGGGACTCATTCGTATCAGTCCCTTTTCCGGCTTGTATAAATCAACCGAGAGCACTTCCTCATCTTCCCGAACACCGTCCCTGATAACCTGTCTGTACGTCTTAACCCTGTAGCCTTTTCGCTCTTCTTTCTCAACAACTGTCTCGCTCGGCATAAGAGTAGGGTCAATAACAATGTCGGATGTTGTATCTATTACCTGTATTGTTTCGCTCCTTATACTGACCTTAATGTCTTCTTCCCTTTCCCTGCCGTACACCGCCGTATAAATCCTGTTCCCCTGTATCCAGCTTGCCAGGTATATATACCCGTTGGAATTGTTCCTGAACTTAAGGTCAAGATACCTGTCCGCAACTGTTGCATCGCGGCCCATGGCAATATAAGCAGATGGGATTGTATGATTGTGCCTTTCTACTATTTCAAGGTTTGAATACAGCGCCGCATTATACAATGTGCTCGAGACCTGACATACTCCGCCGCCTATTCCCGGGGTTAACTCGCCGTTTAATATAACCGGTGCTTCCTGATAACCGTTTTCCTCTGTTCTTAAGCCTGTGGCGCTGTTGAACGAAAACACCCCGCCCGGTTTTATAAGACTGCCTTCAATGGAACCGGCGGCAAGCTTAAGGTTGTCACTGCGTCCCTCCACCCCGGTATTGAACGCGGAATTATACTGACCCCATTTGGAATTTATCTGTTCCAGCATTTCAGTTTTTATTTCCGGCTCCCTGGTTACTATAGGAAGTTCCTTTTGGCTGAAATCCCTGTTTTTTAACTCGGTATTTATTTGTCTGAGTGCCAGGTCAAAGTCCACACCAACTCCCATTTTCCCGGGTGTTACCTCAAACTCGTCTCCCCTTCTGGTTATCGCAGCGTCCACAGGGTGGGCAGCTATCATCCTGTCAACCCCTTCTATGAATGCCCTTAGGGCAAGGGCATCGCAGCGGAATTCCAGCTGTATATTCTTGCCTTCCTTGCGCACCCGCAGTATTTCCAGCATCCTTTCAACGGGATTGCCTGTTTTTCCCGTTTCATAGGCCTCTTTGACCGCTTTGATATATTCAAAGGATCCGCCTATCTGCTCCATTCCCGTCTCCCAGGCATCGCCGTTATAGGTAACTATAAGTTTTTCCCGGTCAAGCAGGGGCTCCATATGGGTTTCCAGCAGTTCAACTGCCTGCTGCCTGCCCTTTCCCGAAACGTCAATTCCCTCTATGCTTATACCACTGTATATGGTATCCAAATTCAGAACCAACAGACATGCAATAAAGAAGAAAAGAATTATTAGTCCTGCTAACCCCGCTCCTATTTTCGGCCACTGCGGCACAACTTTTTTTTCAGCCGTCTTCATATATTTGCTCCCCCAAATCAACTTAACCCCAATCTAAACCTGCAGGTTTGTCAGCCTGTTACAATAATATATCTGAAAATCCATACTGACAATATACAGTTTTATTGTATATTGTGCTTTTTATGGCATTACACCCTGTTCCAGGATATGTCTATACTATCCCCTTCTTTGATTATGTCGGTATACCCCGCCTTTTTGCCATTAATTGCCAGGTCTATTTTTCCTTTGGTTTCGCTTGTATCAAAGTCCATATAATTAAAAAGGTCTACAAATATATAGGGCTCTTTCCTGAACGGGAGCTTGAGTTCCTCGCCGTTTACCACAATAGTCACCGCCCTGTCCCGGTTGTTCTCGGCCAGTTTAACACTGTCCCCGTCATTTAATATGTGCGAAAAGTCGGCATTTTTCCCGTTTACCCTGTAAATATAACCCTCCCGCGGCAGTCCGCAGGTATCAACAAACTCTCCGAGATTCCTTATACGGATAATTTCCAGGCTGTCGCCCTCATTGATAACCTCATCGGTTGCTGCTTTGCTTCCGTTTAGGGTCCATTGCACCGGCAGAGCAATCCTTTTATCCTCAAGCGTTACCTGGCAGGATTCCCTGTGGATAATCTCCGCCACCGTAGGTCTGGCCGTGCTGCCGGAAGTTGCCTCCTGTATTTCCACTATGCTGCCGTTTTCAAGTACCGCATCCAGATCTGTCTCTTGTCCGTTCAGCTTAATAACTGCAGCAGTACCCGGTTTCCCTTTTATTTCCCTCGTTTCGCCATTAACAACAAACTTAACTCCTTCTCCCCTGGCAGGTATCAGTTTTCTTGGAGCAAAGCCGATTGACAGCAGAGCGTCACGGATGGTTATTTCCTTTGTATTCAATAACCTTAAGCCCTTTCCGTTTACCGTTACCTCTATAAAATGGTCGCCGGTCGCCCTGTAGCCTGCCAGGGCAATACCCGCAGGGGTTATATATTCGGGCCCCAAAAAGCCCGGCGCAGATATTTTAAGCTGGTCGCTCTCCTCCAAACCTTTAATCCCCACCCTGTTTACCGGAATACCTAACCGTGAAGAAAGACTTTCCTTCAATCCGGGTGTCTGGCTTCCTCCTCCTATACAAAACAAAGCCTTGGGCGGACCCTGATTATATTTTATAATGCTTTTGGCTATCTCGTCGGCCATCCTTTCGACTACCGGCCGGATAATTTCAAGCAGCTCCTTGCCACTAATTTCAACCTGGCTGCCCATTATATCCCTGCAGTTGGCAGTATACCCGCCTGACAACAGCTGAATTTTCACCCTTTCAGCGGTCTTAAAATCCGTTAGGAAATGCTGGGCAATTTTCTCGGTCACTTCATCCCCTGCAATGGATACCATTGAATAGGCTGAAATACTGCCGCCCCGGGCTATGGCAATATCCGAGGTGCCCGCCCCAATATCAACCATCGCCAGATTGAGCATTCGCAGGCTGGCGGGAATAGCTAACTGAATTGCGGCTATTGGCTCCAGGGTCAGGTTTATCACCTCAAGGCCAGCTCTTTCCATAACCGTATACAGGCTGTCCACCACTGTCCTGGGCAAGAAGGTTGATATCACCTCAACGCCCATTTCGTAGCCCCTGTGACCCTTAAGGCTTGTTATGGGCGTCCCGTCCAAATAGTAATCAACAACGCTGTACCCCACGCAGTAGTATTGTGACTTGTCCCTGTAAGAGCTCTGTATCTCCTTCTGGGATTTTTGCATGGCCTTGAGTTCCATGCTGTTCACAAAGGCTGTATCCGCCGGCTCCCATCCTTCAACATTTTCGTTAACCCTTGTCCTGTGAGTTATTAGCGCCCTTCCGGCAGCGGCTACCGATACATGCTCCAGGGTACAGTTGTTTCTATCCTCAAGTCTCTTTTTTACCTGCATTACCACTTGGGCCACCTGGTCAATGTCGTGAATCTGGCCGTCAAACATGCTCCGGTCCCTATGCTCCATTACTTCCATATCTGTAATTTCCAGCCTGTCCTGGCCGGCGCTGCCCCAGGCAAGCACCCCTACTACCGTTCTGGTACCTATATCAAGAGCAAATATCCTGTTTACAGATTTCTGTTCCATCCCAACCTCACCACCCATTTTTTTGGTTAAATTCGCATAAATCACACAGCGGGCACTCGCCGCACATCGGTTTTCTTGCTTTGCATACCCTTCTTCCGTGATGTATCAGCCAATGATGTGCCCTCGACCATTTGTCCCGGGGAATATTCTCCATAAGCTGCTCCTCTGTTCCCCGCACATCCTTTGCCCGGGCCAGCCCCAGCCTGTTGGATACCCTGAAAACGTGGGTATCCACTGCTATGGCATCCGCACCAAAGGCATTGCTAATCACCACATTTGCCGTTTTTCTGCCCACCCCCGGCAGGGATGTCAGCTCCTTAAGCGTATCCGGAATCCTGCCATTGTACTTTTCCGCTATTATACGGCAGGCTTCCTTAATGTTGTTTGCTTTGGTTTTATAAAACCCGCAGGTCTTTATTATTGCTTCTATCTCGCTTAAGCTTGCAGCCCCAAGGGCTTTAGCGTCCGGAAATTTTTCAAACAGCCCGGGTGTAACTTTGTTGACCTGCCTGTCGGTGGTCTGGGCAGAAAGCATTGTTGCTACAAGCAGCTCATAGGGATTTTGGTGCACAAGTTCGGTGGTGGCATCCGGATAGGTCTGTTGCAATATCTCCAATATCCGTTTGTTTTTTTGACCTTCATTCGTATTACTTTGTTCCATAACAAGCCTCCCGCACCGTTTCTATATCATTTCCTTATGATATCCGGTTATCTCGACTCTGGTATCCGTTTCCACATACCTTACAACCGCATCCAGTACCCTGTCCACCTGCGCCGTACTGTTGGAAACAATGGAAACTCCTATGGAAGCGGCCTGCCATTTGTCGTTGTTACCAACCTCGGATACCGATACATTATACTTATTCCTTATCCTTTCTATTATGCTTTTGAGTATTCTTCTCTTATCCTTTAAGCTCTCCGAATGATAAAGCATTATATCAAGCCTGCATATACCCGTGAACATATAGGCAATACCCCCAAAGTAATATAGCTTTATTATATCAAAAGAACATTGCAATTAAAATATTAATGCCGTCACAAACAAACAGCCCTGTAACAAAAGTAACCGCAGGGCTTATGCAACCATTAAAAAGGCTTCAAGAAACCCACTTATGTGAAGATGTTTCGTGAAGCCTAATCATCAAAAGCCGTATAAAAAAGTTTTCTTTCCTGCTGTTTGCTTTATAATATTTTCATTTCCCGGCCTACCTTTTGGAATATGTCTGCTGCGCGGTCAAGCTGCTGCTTTGTGTGTTCGGCGGTGACTATGGTCCTTACCCTGGCGGTACCCTTAGGTACGGTGGGGAATGCAATGCCCTGAGCGAACACTCCCTCTTCGAACAGCCTGTCGCTAAACTTCATCGCTTTTGCCTCTTGGCCTATTATTACGGGAGTTATCGGTGTTTGGCTTCTGCCTGTGTTAAATCCAAGGTCCTCCAGCTTCGCTTTGAAATACCTTGCATTGTCCCACAGCCTGTCGGTGTACTGTGTGGATTCCATAAGCATTTTCACCGCTTGTATGACCGCTCCCACCACAGCCGGCGGATGGGCTGTGCTGAACAAAAAGGGCCTGCCCCTATGCTTGAGCCAGTCCACCAGCACCTGGGTACCGGCAACATAGCCTCCCATTACACCTATAGCCTTTGAAAGGGTACCTATGGTAAAATCCACCCTCCCGTGAAGCCCGAAATGGTCAACAGTACCCCTGCCGCTTTCTCCCAGGACACCGCTGGCATGGGCATCGTCAATATAGGTCATGCACTCGTACCTTTCCGCAAGCTCTACTATCTCGGGCAGCTTCGCAATATCTCCATCCATACTGAACACCCCGTCAGTGATAATAAGACGGTTCCTGTACCTGTGGCTGTTTTCCCTCAGTACCCTTTCCAGGTCATCCATATCCGAATGTTTAAACCTCACGGTTTTCGCCTTGGAAAGGCGGCAGCCGTCGATAATGCTTGCATGATTGAGCTCATCGGATATAATAAGGTCCCCGTCCTCCATAACCGCCGGAATGGTACCCGAGTTGCAGGTAAGACCCGATTGGAAAACGATAACCGCTTCCTCCCTTTTGAACTCTGCCAATACCTCTTCCATTTGATTATGTATATCCATGGTACCTATTATGGTCCTTACCGCTCCCGCCCCTGCACCGTATTTTTCCACCGCCTGTATGGCAGCCTTTTTAAGCCGTGGGTGGTTGGCAAATCCAAGATAGTTGTTGGAAGAAAGGTTAATTACCTCCTTGCCGTTAATAACCGACAGGGCTCCCGAAGGTCCCTGGAGCTCGGGAAGCTTACGATATACTCCCTGCTCCCTTAGTTCTCCGATTTTATCCTTTAAATACTGCATTTCATGCACACCAGACATTTTCATTCCTCCTTACCTGTTGGGATATAGTATAACCTTGCCGCAATTGCCCGAATCCATAAGCTCCATGCCCTTTTGGTATTCTTCCAGGGAAAAATGGTGGGTAATAACCGGCTGGATATTCAGCCTTCCCGAAGCCAAAAGTCCCTTGACCCGGAACCACGTGTCGTACATCTGTCTTCCAGTTATTCCCTTCACGGTTACTCCTTTGAATATTAACTTCTCGCTCAGCTCAAGCTCCACAGGTTTTGACGGCAGTCCCAGCAGCGAAATCCTTCCCCCTCGCTTTACCATATCAAGTGACTGCTTAATGACATTAATACTGCCGGACATTTCCGCAACAACATCCACACCGTGACCGCCTGTTTCCTCAAGTATACCTTCCAATACATTCTCCCTTGACGCATTAAAGACCCTGTTGGCTCCCAACTTTTTTGCAAGGTCTATTCTGTATTCATTAATATCGCTGGCAAATACCGCAGATGCTCCCACCGCCCTTGCTACAGCGACCGCCATCAGACCTATCGGTCCGCAGCCGGTTATAAGTACCGTCCTGCCTATGATATCTCCCGAAAGCAGCGTATGTACGGCATTCCCAAGGGGTTCCTGGATGGACGCCAGCCCGGGGTCTATGCCTTTGTCATTAACCCATGCGTTAGATTCAGGAATAGCCACATATTCGGCAAACACTCCGTCCACATCCACCCCGAGTATATGCGTGTCCATACACACATGCCCTTTTCCGGTGAGACATAAGGGACATCTGCCGCATACAATATGGGTCTCGGCCGAAACCAGGTCCCCTGCCTTTACGGAAGTGACACCCTTTCCTGTCTCTACTACCTCTCCGCAAAACTCATGACCCATTATTTTGGGTGGCTTGATCCTGCCCTGTGCCCATTCATTCCACATATAAATGTGATGATCGGTACCGCAAATGGAAGCAGCCAAAACCTTAACCAGTATTTCTCCGGGACCTGTGGCAGGTATATCAACCTGCAGCAGTTCACCCCCCGGTGCTGCCGTTTTCTTTACCACGGCCTTCATTTGTCCTTTCATATATCTTCCCCCTCCGATACCGGACATATGTCCGGCTATTGACTTGAAACCCTCCACTAATATTATACTATAGGTTAATCCAATTTCCTCCATACATTAAAAAAAATGATAGCCGGCTCACTGTCATATTTGCATGGATATTTAAATACTTGCCTGCAATTCTATTATTCCTGTAATTGATTTTTATTGCCATTGGTTTTAGAATATAATATTAGGGTAGATATAAAAATAGTTTTATTACATTCAAAAAGGAGGCTGAAAACATGGACGGCTACACACCCGAAAACCCGAATGACGGCAATTATCACAGAGAGCACCCCCGTCGACGGTCCGGCGCCTTTAAAGCCTTTTTATTTGCCCTGATAGGGGCAATGGTGGGAAGCCTTTTTACTATCTATTTTATGCCGGTTATACTGGAAAATAATATTATTCAACCACCGCCCGGTGGTCAGTCCCAGATAATTATAGAACCAAAGCAGGACATTTCTATCGTGCCCGCAGTTGCACAAAAAGCCACTCCTGCAGTTGTTGGGGTTACCACCGTAACCCTCCAGAGGGATATGTACTTTGGTACCCTGCGCCGGGGTCAGGGAGTGGGTTCAGGATTTATAGTAAATTCGGATGGATATATTTTAACCAATGACCATGTAATTAACAGCGGCCAGGCTGAAGAAATCACCGTTTTGTTCAACGACGGAACTGAAAAAAATGCAAAGGTTTTGTGGAACAGCAGCGCCCTTGATATGGCCGTTCTCAAGGTGGACGCCCAAAACCTGCCGGTGGTGGATTTAGGGGACAGCGATGCTCTTATAGTAGGGGAAATCGCTGTCGCCATTGGCAATCCCCTGGGGCTTGACTTTCAGCGAAGCGTTACGTCGGGAGTTATAAGCGGCCTCCACAGGACCGTTCAGTTATCTCAAACAGAAATAATGGAAGACCTGATACAAACGGATGCGTCGATAAATCCGGGTAACAGCGGCGGACCCCTTTTAGACGCCAAGGGCGAGGTAATTGGAATAAATACCGCCAAGATTTCGTCCAACGTGGCGGAAGGGCTTGGATTTGCCATACCTATAAATCAGGCCAAGCCTATATTGGAGCAGATAATTGAAGAGGGTAAATTCACCATGGTGTATCTTGGCATAAGCGGCATTGACGTTCAGGCGGTAAGACGGCAGTTCAATATAGATATCAGCATTGATGAAGGCGTTTATGTGTTTGAAGTGGAGCAAGACACCCCTGTTGACATTGCCGGTATAACCGCCGGCGATATAATCACCGAACTAAACGGTAAGGAAATAAACGGGATGAGCCAGCTGACCCGGGAGCTTCACAAATACAAGCCCGGTGATACCATAACTGTAACATATTACAGAGGGAAAACCGAAAACAACGTGGAGGTTAAGCTGGTTGCCCGGCCAGAGGGCCTTTAAAAAATGTATCGGTCCTTTGACCGATACATTTTTTCCTTTTACAGTTCCACCTCATTGTTTTGTATATTGACAACATGCCTTTCCACCCTGCACCCGAAATGTTTTTCAAGCAGCACGGCAAGGCGATTTCTTGCCTCCAGCATTCTGTTGCAGTTTTCTCCCATAAAACCG
This sequence comes from uncultured Clostridium sp., assembly GCA_964625335.1. GTDB lineage: Bacteria > Bacillota > Clostridia > Ch29 > Ch29 > CAZGUG01. The sequence continues at coordinate 37,979 of CAZVBE010000007.1, forward strand.
TCAATAGGGAAAAATATATTGCGGCTGTCAGCGGTTACCTTGCCCCTGTCGCTCTGCCGCCATATCCATTTTCTTGTCCTTATTCTTTTATCATCCGCGTAAACAAGCTCTCCGGGCTCCACCGCTTCCTGTTCAGTTTCCCCCAGCGGTATAAAGGTATCGCCTTCTGTGGCAAACCTTACGGCTATATCTCCCTCAAGGGCATCCATATCATGGGCCCCCATCGGAAGCATATATTCCATGGATACCGCATTGGCAAGGTCCACCACCGGATTTATCGATGGCAGGACACCACCCTTTGCCACTCTCTTTACCATAGCCTCGATGGAACTCATGTATTTGTTGGGATTATACCCCAGTTTGGAGAATGCCATCCTGTAAGGGACTATTTTCCTGTTTGTCTTAATATCAGTGTCACCTATTTCTTCCCTTATCTTCTCCATTGAAGTCCTTAAGAGTTCTTTGGCTTCCTGTTCCCAAACCCTGTTGTCTATACCGTATGCCGCCACTACTGCAAAACAAACATTTGGCAGCCCTTCAAACACCTCAGGATATACTATGAATTTCATTGAACTCCCTCCTTTTCACTTTTTAGGTTACCCGCATAAAAATATATAAATCTGTTATTATGACTGTGCCAACCCTTCAAGGGCAGCCTTAACCTCTTTCAAGACATATTCGTTCTTCTCGCAGTCGAGGCTTTCTGTGAGCATTTCCCTTGCTCTTTCTCCGTCTATTTGTCCCACTGCCCAGGCAGCATGCCCCCTGATAGTGGGCGACGGATGCTCCAGCGCCGTTTTCAGGGCTCCTAAACCCTTCTTATCTCCGAGGTTGCCAAGGGCTATTACTGCGTTTCTTTTAAGGAGGTTTAGCCCCCTCCAGCCCAAAGCACTGTGCCTGTACCTTCTGTCAAACTCCGTCCTGTCCATGTTGACCAGTTCCTCCAACCCAACACTGTTTTCCTCCCCTTTACAAAGACTGCTGCTGCTGTTATGGGGACAACTCAAAAGGCACCTGTCGCATCCATAAACACTGGTTCCCATTTTGCCCCTTATTTCCCGGGGTATAACACCCCTTTTTTGTGTCAGAAAGGAAATGCATTTCCGGGCATCCAGTGTATAGGGTTTTACCAGTGCGCCGGTGGGACAGTTTTCAATACAACGGGTACATCTGCCGCAATCGCCTTCCAGGGGACTATCCGGCTCAAGCTCCAGGTTTGTCAGCATCTCTCCCAGAAATACCCCCGACCCCGATGAAGGGGTGATTATGGAACAGTTCTTACCATACCATCCTATACCTGACCGGCAGGCAACCTCCCTGTCTGCAAGGGGTCCCGTATCTACCATAATTGCGTACCGGAATCCTTCCACCCTTTCGGAAATATACCCGGCAGATTGCTCCAGTTTTGATTTAAGCAGCCGGTGATAATCCTCCCCCGTTGCGCTTCCGCTAATAGTTCCGTTCAGGCCCATGGTCTGCATATTTTGATAAAGAGCGTAGGGATAAGCAACGGCGATTATTGACCTCACCCAGTCATAGTGCACACATGGGCAGCATCGTTCCTGCAGGCTTCCCTTTTCAAAGCCCGACAGATAGCCCGAACTTCGTCTTTCGTCCAGTACCTTTTCCAGCCTTTCAAAGGGCCCGGGATGGGTAAATCCCACAGAGCATACTCCCAGTTGTGTTATATATTCCCTGATTTGCTCCTTTGTAATCATACAAAAATGCCTCCATAACATTCAATTATTTCTACTATAGAACAGTTTTTTATATTATACCACGCCTGTCAATTCAAATTATCGATATATGTCGTTAATATGACAAGGTGCCTTATCAGCGCCGTCATTGGCGTCTAGTATGTTATAAAACAATAAAACACTAATTATTTTGTTTGCGCGTATTTAGCGAAAACTGTCTGACAATGAACCCACGAAGCAAAGTATCCGTTTTATTGAAGAAAAGCAAATGACCCATTAGGACAAGTTTCTTATAGGATTGGTGCTAATATTGAATTGTCAACGCATGTGACAGGCGGGCCAAGGCTTCGGCAGGAAATGGGAGAGGGGGTGATGAACGGATCCGACTGCTTCACTGAGGGCCCGGCCAAAGGATAGAATTAAAATAAAAGGAAGGAGAGAAAAAATGAAAAAGCGAATTTGGTTAATTTTACTTACAGCAGCTTTGGTTTTAGGTCTTACATTGCCCACCGCCTTAGCAGCACCTTACTGGGATGCACCGGTAGATTATTCGGAGGGTTCAAGAACCTACACCAACTATACATACTATTCCGAAATAGCGCAGATTTTGAGGGATATTGAAACCACCAGCAACCGTGTTCAAATCGAGGTTATAGGCCAATCAGCCGCAGGCCACGACCTTTTCCTGGCAATTGTTTCGGATCCATCATCCGGAGGCAGGCTGGGAAGATATCAGGCTTTCCGCAATACAATGCTCAAAGACCCCCAAAAAGCCCAGGAAATGATGGAACAGGGCAATGCAGATTTCAAGGTTCCCATATTCATTAATGCCAGTATCCACGGGAATGAACCGACGGGAACGGACGCCGCCCTCAGGATGCTAAAAACCCTGGCTTATGAAGATACCGAAGAGGTTCAAAACATTCTGGAAAACACCATCGTTTTAATCAACATTTCCCAAAACCCCGACGGCAGAATAGTAAAAACCAGAGCCAACAGTGTGGGCACCGATGTAAACAGGGATTTCATTACCCAGTCCCAGCCCGAATCGAAAATAACGGTTGAGCAGATAGTAAGATGGAACCCGATGATTTTCCTTGACCTGCACGGCCATGTTAATCCTATGCTGATAGAGCCCTGCACGCCCCCCCACAACCCCAACTACGAATACGACCTGTTTATAAAATGGGCCTTTGACCAGGCAGTGGCTATGGGTGAAGCGGTTAAGGCAAATACAAGCTATAATTACCAGATTCCCTACCGTGACAGAGCTGCAGGCTGGGATGATTACCCACCTATTTTCACCCCCATGTATGCCATGTACCACGGGGCCTATGGCCATACGCTCGAAACGCCAAGGGCAAGCAACGAGGGACTGGATGCCCATTATTACGCCATTATGGCGGCGGCCACCTTTGCTGCCGACAACAAAATGGAGATGTTCCATGACCAGATAGAAATCTACAAGCGGGGCATAACTTCATACTTCCAGGACGAAAAGGGATTCCCGGAGGCTTACATTATACCTGTAGACAAAGACAACCAGATGGACCCCATACAGGCTGCCCGGGTGGTGGATTTCTTACTATTTAACGACATTGAAGTCAAGGAAGCCCGCCGTCCCTTTACGGCAGACGGAGCAGAATACCCCGCCGGAACCTATGTGGTCATGATGAACCAGCCCAAGCGGGGCCTTGCCAATACCATACTGTGGGAAGGCGAAGACATAAGCGATGATATAAGCTCCATGTACGATATCTCGGGCTGGAACATTCCCGAAACGTGGGGTATAAACCGTGTGGCGGTAACATCGGGGTTCAATGCCCAGCTAACCGATGTGAACAAAGCCGGCTATCCCAAGGGTACAATACCCTCCCAGGCCCAATACTATGTGATACCCAACTACACAAACAATGCAATTAAAGCCGTAAACAGACTCCTTGACCTTGATTTGCCGGTTGGCATGGTGAGCGGGGAACTTGAAGGCTTTGGCGCAGGCGCCTTTTTGGTTCCTGCCAAAGGAAACAACCAGGTAATGGGTGAACTGGCCCGTGAATACAACCTGGAGATTGGCGGCGTTTCAGAGGCTGATGTTGAGGTAAAAGAACTGCGTAAACCCAAAATTGCGGTTCACACGCCCTGGGACGCTGAGTTTGTACTTGAAAATATGGGCTTTGACGTCGAATACTTAAGCGAAACGGCGGTCAGGAATAATATACAGGATTACGACGTACTTGTGAACTATTACAACAGGACAAATGCTGCTACCAGAAACGCTGTTCGCGGCTTTGTATCCGGCGGCGGAGGGTATGTGGGCCTTGGCGCAAACAGTATAGCCATGGCTGCTAATACGGGCCTTTTGGATGTCAGCTACAATTCCGGAGGTTCAAACGACAATGGTGTAATCCGGGTTACTAACGACCCCGGTGCCCTGGTCACCGCCAACTATCCCGCAGAAGGCTTCGGCTTTGTTTACCGTCCCGGATGGATTACCCGGGTGGGAGAAGGCGTCAGTGTGGCAGCCACCATCATTGACAGCCCGGATTTCTTCATGGCCGGCCACTGGAGGAACAGAAAAGATGCCCAGGGAAGCCCTGTAATAGCATACGGCGATTACGGTGAAGGAAAAGCTGTCGTTTTCGGGACCGAGCCTGTTTTCAGGGCCCATCCGGAAGGGTATTTCCGCTCGGTTGCCAATGCAATTTTTTATACCCTGGACTAGCAAAAAACGAGGGGCGGCTTGCCGCCCCTCGTTTTTTAAATAAGTATCTCTGTTTACTATATCCCGGGTTGATAAAATTATATTTCTATTGATTTTTAATCCTTGAGAAAAACATATTTCTGGTCTTAACTCCCAGTTTCTTAAAAATACTGCTTACATGTGTTTTTACGGTTGTTTCCGATATAAACAGAGCGGCTGCTATTTCTTTATTGGTATATCTGTGTGTGAGCAGAGAATATACGTCCCTTTCCCTGATTGTCAGGTCAACATTTCCGGGTATATCCCCATTAAAATCCACATGATCTTTCCTTGTAATCATTTTTTTAAAGGTTTTCGGAATTACCATTATGTCGTTCAGGCAAATAGCCTCCAATATAAACGGAAGCTGATACATGTTAATAGGTTGAAAGTAGCTGTCAATATCGCTCTCAAGCGCTTTAAAAAACAAATTATGGTCGTCGCTTTCATCCAACATTATTACAGCCGTCTTTAAGCAAACGGTCTTTATCGTCTTTATGACTTTCAAAGCCATGTCCTTATCTTCGTTTGCACATATTGCTATATCCGGCTGTATATCTGTAATGGTATTACTTATCACGTCCAAGTCAGCCTGGGGTATTATTTTAACTATATGATTTGTATATTCGGATAAAAATTTGTTCACATTAAGGTATTTTTTATCCGAAGCAACAATAACAATTCGCAGCATTTTGCAAAAACCTCCTCAGGAAAGGTTGATTGGAAACAATCGCTTAAATTTCGGGGGTTTATTACATTTTATTACATTACTATTATATTTTTCCTATATACTAATTCGCAGCTAATCCGGATATTCCTTCTTTTTTCCTTTTGCCGTCGTATAAAAATCCTACCAAAAGTAGGACATGGTTGTATATTACCCGATAGGATATTCTATTAAAATTTAATATGCAGCACCAAGGAAAATAATAAATATAAGGAGTGGGGAAAAGTGAAAAAATGGCTTGTATTACTGCTGACGACAGCAATGCTTATTACATCAATGCTTCCTGCGGCTTCCGCCGCCCAGGCGCCGGTGCCGGTGCCGCTTGTGGTAGTCTATCTCCAGGACAACGAAGGGATTGACGCTCTCATAGAAGAAGGACTTGACATAGTGGATATCGACCCTGTAAACAATGAAGTGTTTGTAGTACTGCACGAATGGACCCGTCAGTACCTGGAAGATGAGAACCTTCCGTATGACATAATAACAGAGGACCTTACCTACCGGGCCGAGGACGAGACCCCGCCTGTTGGAATTTTTGGTTTCTCCCAGACCGACGGCAGGACGACTTACCGCACCTGGGACGAATACGTGTCCGAAGTTTATGAGATGGAAGAGCTGTACCCGGAGCTTGCCAAGGTGCATGTACTCGGATACTCCCACGAAAACAGACCCATACTGGCCGTTGAGATAAGCACTGCTTTGGGCGTCGAGGACGGCCGTCCCGAACATATCCATATGGCTATGCACCACGCCAGGGAGTGGCCTACAGGAGAGCTGGCCATGGACCTGGCATGGTACCTTTTGGATAACTACGGTGAAAATGCCCGGGTTACAGACATAGTAGACACTATCCGTGTATGGGTACTGCCCAATGTCAACCCCGACGGTTTCTGGCATTCCCAGAATGTCTACCAGATGTGGCGCAAAAACAGGAGCGTTAATGGAGGCGGCTATTACGGAGTAGACCTCAACCGAAACTATTCCTACAACTGGGGTGGTACAGGTTCATCCACCAGCCGCAGTTCCGACACTTACCATGGTACAGGACCCTTCAGCGAACCAGAAATGGCAGCAGTCAGGGATTTCCTGCTTACACGGCAGGCTGTAACCGTAATAAGCGGCCATACCCATGGACGGTGGCTCCTCTACGCATGGGGCTATAAATCGGCGCAGATCCCCGATCCGGAGCTTGGACAGATAGCCCAAGCCATGGCTGCTATGAACGGTCATACCTGGGGTCAGGCCTGTACAACCTTGTATGCAACTTCGGGAGATACCTGTGACTGGTATTACGGCGCCTTAAAGGGAATGGCCTTTACCTTTGAATACGGCACCTCCTTTATTCCCGCATACATGGGAACCGTAACCACTTCTCCGTATCTGGTCACCGACCTCTTCGGAAACATTTCGGGCAGCATGCTGAGCTACTCTATAGCTCCTACAGGCGAGAGCGGCAATCTGGTTGACTGCGGCATGGGCCTTATCGCCGCAGACTTCCCATCAGAAGTTGCAGGTAATATTGCCCTTATTGAGCGCGGAGATATAACTTTCCGTGAAAAGGCCCTCAACGCGGTGGACGCCGGGGCTGTAGCAGTAGTAATATACAACAACACCTCCGGTTCCATAAACGGGTCGCTAAGCAGTTCCGGAGTGCCTATACCGGTAATGGGAATAACCAGGGCCTCAGGCCAGCAGATACTAGGTGCGCTGCAGCAAGGTCAGGAGGTACAGGGTACGTTAGAAGCAGTAACCGCTGTAGCCAACAGCTACGCCCAACAGTGGGAACTGCAGCTGCCCGCATTTTTGTACGGTATGGAGAAGACCGCAGAATACGCCAGTGTGATATCGGGCAATATAGTGGATAAACTCACCGGAGAGCCGGTAGAAGCAAGGCTTGAGTTTGCCAACACCATCCGCGTACCCCTGGGGAGAGCCTACGATGGAAGATACTACGTGGATGAAACCCATACCAATTATATCGACGCCTTCGGTTCCTACAACTGGAACGTACTGCCCAGCAAGAAACCGGAAATCGAATCAGCCCCATACCTTATAAAGGCAAGCTCTCCGGGCATGTATCCGCAGGAAACGCAGCTGGAAATAGAAGGCTACCAGGAATCCCACGAGCTTGACTTCGAACTGCAGCCGGTGGCCAAAATGCTGCCTCCCTTTACCTCCCTTGAATACTACACACCTAACCAGACCATACCCTTTAAGTTCGCCACCTTTAACAGCGACGGCGATATAGTTCCCATGGAAGACGTAAGGGTCACTGTGTTTGACGGGGATGTGGAAGTAATATCCTATGTTGAGGGGGAAGGCGCAAGGTATGTCCGCCCCGGAGATAACCCCGGCGAGTATATAGTCAATATAAACACCAACCACCTCGGACTGGAAGAAGGCACCTACGGCATACTCATTGAATTCTCGGGTATCGAAGGCGACCAGTCGTACATGACCAACATCCGCCTCGGAGAAGCTATCGACCAGGCTGCTTAATCCGCAGCAAAAATTCAAGGATGGCTGCCGGTCAACTACGGCAGCCATCCTTGAATTTTCTATACATCCTTTTTCAAAATTAGTTACCTTGGCAGCTGCTATATCTTATAAATAATTATATTATGAAACTGTTAACGGCGGTTTCTTTAATATATATAGCGCTACTTGCAGTCATGCCGGAAAAAGGCCTTATGTCCATACAAAACAGCCTGTACTATGTTGTGAAGATGCTGCAAATTATTCCGGTGATATTTATTTTGACTGCTTTGATAGAAGCGTGGGCTCCGCGGGAACTTATCCCTGTTCAAACAACTGTTCTTCTATACGCCTTAACTCCGATGGCAGCTGCACAGTCAGCTGCATCCCCTTTAGATACTCAAAGAGGGGTGTGGTTCTTTCAAATACAAGGCGGTATGCGTAAAGGAACTGGTGTGTTAAACCAAAATTCTTTCTGAATAGCCGGTTTATTTTGTCGTCCCCGTATTTGACATCGCCAGCCACAGGGTGGCCTATATGGCCAAGATGGGCCCTGATCTGGTGTGTCTTTCCGGTGCCCAGCCTCACCTCCAGAAGGGTATAACCCCTTTGACTGTATTTTAAAGGTTTGTAGTAGGTATGTATCTTTTGGCTGCCCGGTGCCCAGTCTTTGGAGATTTTTACTTTATTGTTCTGCCTGTCCTTAACCAGATATGCAAAAACCTCCGAGCTGTTTTGTACATGGCCTGCCACAATAAGCTTATAATATCTCTCAACCCATCTTTCCCTTATCATCAGGTTTATGTCCTGGAGCGCACTGAAATTTTTGGCTGCAATAATCAATCCGCCGGTATTCCGGTCCAGCCTGTTGCATATGGCGGGTGCAAAGGTATTTTCCCTTGAAGGATTGTATTCCTTATTACTATAAAGATAGTATAATATCTGGTCGGTCAGCGTTTTGGCCTGTCCGCCGTCAGGGTGTGATAAAAGACCCGCAGGTTTATCCGCAACCATTATGTTGCTGTCCTGATAGACCACAGAAAAATCTATGCTCGTTTTCTGCAAAGAATCCTGCGGAGTTGGCCTGACCATATCCTCTGTGTGAAGATAAAACTCCAGCCTGTCCTCTTCGGACAGTATTGTGGAAGGCTGGGCCCTTTGGCCGTTAAGCTTTATTTTTTTGGTCCTCAGGTTCCTGTATATAAATCCCGCGGAGGCATGGGGCATAAACTTCTTTAAAAATTTATCAATTCTCTGTCCGCTGTCATTTTTGCCTATCGTTATCTCTTTCAATGTGAATTCCACTCCTTATCCGGATATTTGAAACCATTAGCAATTATGAACCCAAATCATTCATACTACCAAATGTCACCTAATATTTTATACTAACGTTGATTCGGGAGTGATGCCCTTTGATACTGCTGTTAATTATTATTCTAGCATTATTCTCACTGGGATTACTACAATATATTCACTCTGTCAAAACCGCGGGTAAACTGCTGTCAAAACGCAGAAAACCCATGGAATAAAAAAACCCGGATTACACAAAATTATACTGTTAACAAAACAGGGGTGAATGGAATATGCTGATAGTCTTTATAAGAAGCCTCCTTCTCTATGCTGTCCTGGCTATTACAATCCGTATAATGGGAAAAAGGCAGATTGGGCAGCTGCAGCCCTTTGAATTCGTAATAGCGGTACTTATAGCCGAGCTTGCGGGCATACCCATGAGCGATACCGACATTCCCCTGGCAAACGGATTGGTAGCTATCCTTACGCTTATGATATCCCAGGTGACCCTTGCCTATATAACGCTTAAGAGCAACAAAGCCCGGGGCATTATTTGCGGTACTCCCAGCATACTGATAGAGAAGGGCAGAATTATGGAAGAGGAAATGAGACGGTTAAGATATAATATAAACGATTTGATTGAACAACTGCGTCTTAAGGGTTACCCGAATATTACCGATGTCGATTTCGCCATACTTGAAACCGATGGTCAGTTAAGCGTTATACCAAAACCGGAAAAAAGGCCGGTTGTCACCCAGGACCTGGGTATTGCAGCCCAATATGAGGGGCTGCCCCTAAGCATTGTCTTAGACGGCCATATACTGAAAAACGACCTAAAAAAACTCGGCCTTACCGTAGAATGGCTGTCTGAGCAATTAAAATCCGCCGGCTATGACGATATATCGCAGGTGTTGTTTGCCAGCATAGATGACAGCGGCCAACTGTTTGTACAGGGAAAACTAAAAAAGGTGGTAAAATGAAATCAATATTGATAATAGTAATAACTCTATGTCTGATACTCGGGGCAGGCTACTATACCCTGTCAGAGGTCTCCAAAACAGCCGATATACTGATATCCCGCTCTGACCTGATAAAAGCAAATATAGAAAATGAAAACTGGGACAGGGCCCGGGGAGATTTGAAGGAATTTATTGCCTTCTGGAATGATGTTAAGTCGGTATGGACAATTCTTATCAATCATACCGAAATAGACAGCATTGACATGGCCCTCGCAAAAATAGAGCAATATATAATAACACAGGAAAAAGGCCTCGCCCTTGGAGAGATGTCGTTATTGAAGCTTTTAATAGAGCACATACCGGAAAAGGAAAAGCTCAAACTTGAAAACATATTTTGAACAAATATTTCATTACAGCCTCACATCTCCAAATACTACGCCAACAACCCTTCCTTCGGACTTAATGGGTACTGCAACAGTAATACAGTATTCATCGGTAATAACGGATATGTACGGCGTGGTAATACTGACTTTACCCTGCATCGCTTCTTTGAAATATTGCCTGTGGGAAAAGTTGGTGGTTTCGGTTGATATGCTTGCCCCTACCACATTACCCAAACTATCCAGTACAACTACTGCCTCGAACACATCGCTGTGGCTGCTGCCCAGCCCTACGGCAAGGCTCCCTATCCCCTGGCGGTCCTCCGGGTTAAAGGACCCGAACTCATTCAGGGCTTTTTTGAGTATTTCCTGCCCCTTACTTACCCTGTCCTCGTCCTGTTTGTCCAGTATGTAGTTTCCTTCAACCGATTTCATTACCCCGTTCAACTCCTTAGCCATTTCGGCAAGGCTGCCAACGGATTCATGAATGCCTCTGACCATACCCACCTCTTCCTGGGTTGCAGCGTTTATTTCCTCTATGCCCGCTGCAGTCTGCTGCGTGACTGCCGATATATCCTCCATCAGCTCGTCTACATTGCTGGCGTTTTTTATGCCCTGGCTGGATAACTTGACAATCTCCTCGGCAGATCTCAACGTATCGCCGGAGGTGCTGTCTACGCTGTCGAACAGCTCCCGGAACTCCCCGGCATACTGCATGCTCATATTCATATCGGTAACCTGACCTTCAATGCCCCGGGTTATATGGTTAATCTTCTGTGAAATGCTTTCTATTATATCACGAATACGGGACGCCGACCTGTCGGATTCCTCCGCCAGTTTTCTCACCTCTTCGGCAACCACGGCAAAACCCTTTCCGCTTTCTCCTGCCCTCGCAGCTTCTATGGCTGCATTAAGGGCCAACAGGTTGGTCTGTTCGCTTATCCCCCTTACTATTCCTATTATATCCTTTATCTCGCTTGCGTCCTGCTGAAGCCTTCCTATCTCCACAGCCAGTTCTTTATTATCGCTGTTGGACTTTTCCAGCTTTTCAAGCAGTCCCTGAAGCTTTTCCTCCGACTGGTTTACCCTGTCCTTCATATTCCTGGTAACCGAAAAGGTGTTTTCTGCCAGTTCCGCTATGGCCTTAGAATCATCCACTATCTGAACCGTACTGTTTTTTGCGCCAATAGCCCTCTCGGCCTGGCTCTCCGCCCCCTGGGAAACTTCATTCATCGTAACTGATATTTCCTCCACCGCACTGCTGACATTACCGCATTCGACCTCTATGGTCTCGGAGTACGTTGATAGCTTGTCCGAAGCAGTAAGCGTCTTTCCTACCAGCTTTCTTATGCTTTTTATCAATTCATTAAGGGCCTGGGTAACCCCTTCCATCGACTTGTCCCCGGTGTTCCTAATCCCCTGAGTCATGCTGGATTTGTTAATGTCCTCTATCAGCAGGCGGCATTTCTCCACACCGTTTTGTAAATATCTATTAAGTATATATCCACATACAAGTGCCACACATATTGCTGCCGTTAAAACCAGTATAAACCCACCTGTACCCGGTTGGGCATAATGGACCTCTTCGAGGAATAACACGGGTGCCACGGCGCCCATTACAAATACTAATAATGTAAAACCAAATAACCGCATCCTCATGATTAGTCCCCTTTCAAATTATTGCTGGCAAACTAACCAGCCCCGCCACGTCGGTTGAACATCAAACGTAATTTAGCCTTTAACGTACTATTCGACCAAAATTTGAATAATCCTCCAGTATATCTGCATCTTACGACAAATATAGCGGCTTTTTATAGAATAAGGTTAATACCACTAGTACATCCTGTATTTTCTATGACGTTTATAATATACTATAATAGAGCAATTTCTCAGGGACATTCCGCGGTGTGTCCCTGACCCAAAAGCTTATCAATCGGGGACATTCCGCAGCAAGAAATCCTAATGGGGACATTCCTTGGCCATGAAGGAATACCAGCTATAAAGGTGTGTCCCCTGACCTTATAAGCAGCGGTGTGTCCCCATACTACTAAGAGGAGGTTTTATTATGCCGCTTGTTACTTCTGCTGATATGTTTCAAAGGGCCTATGAAGAGAAATATGCAGTGGGTGCCTTTAACGTTAACAACATGGAGATAATTCAAGGCATTGTGGATGCTGCGAAGGAGGAGCGCTCGCCTCTTATTCTACAGGTTTCTGCGGGAGCGCGGAAATATGCAAAACCCGTTTATCTTAGGAAGCTGGTAGATGCGGCGATTGAAGACACCGGGCTCCCGGTGACACTGCATCTGGACCACGGAGAGGATTATGAAATATGCAAGGCATGCGTTGATGACGGTTTTACCTCGGTCATGATTGATGGTTCAAAGTACCCCTTTGAAGAGAACATAGCGCTGACCAAAAAAGTAGTCGACTATGCCCATTCTAAAGGAGTTGTAGTGGAGGCAGAGCTTGGAAAGCTCGCAGGGATTGAGGATAACATAAAGGTTAGCGACCGGGACGCCACCTTCACCGACCCGGACCAGGCGGTAGAGTTCGTTGAGAGAACAGGTATAGACTCCCTTGCCATAGCAATAGGAACAAGTCATGGCGCGTATAAGTTCAAGGGAGAGCCTATGCTGGATTTTGAACGACTGGAAAAAATAAGCCGTATAATGCCTGGATTTCCACTTGTTCTTCATGGGGCTTCAACGGTACTGCCCGAATTCGTAGACCTGTGCAACCAGTATGGCGGCAGCATTCCCGGAGCCAAGGGAGTCCCCGAGGACATGCTTCGAAAAGCCGCCCAAATGGGCGTATGCAAGATAAATATTGATACCGACCTTAGGCTTGCCCTTACGGCTGCGGTCAGGGAATACCTGACAAACAACCCGTCGGTATTTGACCCTCGCAAATACCTTGGGCCTGCCAGGGAAGCGATTAAACGTATGGTTGCCCATAAGATAAGAAATGTGCTGGGCTGCAGCGGAAAATTATAGGTTTTGCCAAAATCATTTGCCAAAATTAAAGGGCCGGATGCAAACCCGGCCCTTTAATTTCCCGTTAAATAAAAAGCTGCATATCCGATTGGACGGCATCCCCTATGTATGCCTTAACATCCACAATCTCAAGCTCCGGCAGCAGCTCCTCCTTTTTGAAGCCCATAACCTCGGTAGACAGCTTGCAGCCATAAAACTTTACCTTGTTTTTACGTGCGCCATCAAGGAGTTTTTTCAGGCTGGGAGCATTTTCATCCTTAATCATATCCAGCATCATTGATTTGCCTATACCCATCATATTCATCCTTGACAGCCCCAAGTCTTCGGGTCCCTTTGGAGTCATGGCCCCGAACATCTTTTCATAGGCATTTTTACCCTCGCTGTCCATCCTTTCAGGGTCCCGCATTACCAAAAGTCCCCAAAACGCAAAAAACATTGAAACTTCCATATCCATATCCCGGGCCCCGTTTGCTATCAATAGCGCAGCGTAAAGTTTATCGTAGTCTCCGCTAAACACAAGAAGATTTACCTTTTTACCCATTCCCGGCACTCCCTTCTTCTCACAACAATAATTAGCTTTTCCTGTGCCTGGGAATTTTACACCTGTTATTTATTAAGTACTCCATCAGCCAATAATAATGGGTATAACGTCCCGGGGAGTCTCAACTATTTCCCGAGCGCCGTTTTGTGCTAGCTCCTTCGCGGTTCTGAAACCCCAGAGGGCACCCACTGCATACATTCCTGCCCGGCCGGCGGTTCGCATATCGGTACCCGTGTCCCCAAGGTATAGAATGTTTCCTGGTTTTATATCCATTCCGAGGGCTATCTCAAGGGCGGCGGCAGGATTGGGTTTTCTGGGAGTTAAGGGCCCCTCTCCCCTTATTTGGCTGAAAGTCCATTCAGACAGAAATTCTTTGGCTACGGCCCGGGTAAAAGCATCCGGTTTATTGGACAGTACAGCCTTTTGAATTCTGTGTTCTTCCAGCCAGTCAAGAAGCTCAGGAATACCCGGATAAAGTTTTGTACATTCAAAAAAGCGCAGCTGATACTCCTTATCCATTGCTTCCATACATTCCCGCACCGCTTCCTCACCACCGCAGCCCGCGGGGAGAACCCTTTTTGCCAGCATTTCCATCCCGTCACCCACAAAATACCTGTAGGATTTAACCGGATGAACCGGATAGCCATAAAGGGCCAGCACTCTGTTCATGGAATTTGCCAAATCGTCAAGGGTATCCAGCAGCGTACCGTCCATATCGAGTATTACTCCGTTAAACCTCATAAAATACACCCTCCGTGGATTTTTTGCTATACCTTTCCTACCACAGCTGCATATATGGTAAACTCGTCGGTCCCGTCAACGCCCAGCAGTCCGTCCATTTTGTCCTGGCTGTATTTCCCTATAGCACAGGCTCCTGCGTCTATAGACCGGCTTGCAAGATAAAGGTTCTGGCACAGGTGCCCCGCATCCACAGCTATCATTTTATGGGAAACCAGGCCGTAACGCCATTCAGAACGGTAGGGCGTTGCCGTCCAAACAAAGACCGCCGCCCCCGCAGCGACAAACTTCTGGCCCTTACAGGCGTCTGCCATCCTTTGATCCAGCCCGTCAACCTTTCCCATTACCAGCAGCCTGTGCGTGACGGGCATATATCTGTAAAGTCCCGGTCTGACTCCGTCTACACGGTTGACTGCCAAATATGTCTCGATGGGGTGCCGTCCTCCTGCGGAAGGGGCAGTCCTTCGCTCTTCGTTATCCCCGGTTATACCCTGCACCGACCAAAGGAGATATGACAGTTCCTCAAGGTTAAGGGGCTGATCTGTGAATTTTCTGTGGCTTCTTCTGCTTGCCAGCGCGTCCGCCAGCGGCATTCCCCCAACCGAAAAATCCTTCCGTGCAACAAGCTCAATAAATGCGGCATCGGCGCCTACGGGTTTTTGCAAATCAGGGCTTGCAATTCCTTTCTCCTGGTCCCGTTCAAGTTGGTCCCACTTGTCCCATAAATAGGCCTTAAGAAAATTCCTGTGGCTTTCGATGCTTCTCAAATGATTTCACCTCTCTTCCCGGTTAATAAACCATACTCTTTTACGCTTAAATCTAACGAGCGCATATGCATACCGTTCGAGACGGTCAATTGCCCCCAAGCAGCAGCCGGACCCATTCCCGCTTTTCCCACAGCGCACATTCGCCGTCGGTACATGAATACCCCATACTTCTTCTAAAATCTTATGCCTTGCTTCTATATGTCTATTCCAAGAAACAGCCTGACAAAATAGCCAATTATGAAGGATAGCAGTGCAACTCCCAGGCTTATGGACGCCATCTCCAGAAATCTTTTTTTAAAGGGCAGATCCTTCGCCACCGATACATAAAAATTGAACACCAGTATTATTATTATGGCGACAGCGATTGTAAGCATAAGACTAATAAAATAATTGGTCAGTATCAGGTACGGGAGAATCAAAAATGCTACCGTAAGCACATATGCAACTCCCGTATATATTGCAGATTTGATTGCCTGACTGTGGTCGCTGTCGGATTTTGTTGATAGATACTCTGAAGCAGCCATTGAAAGGGATGCTGCAATGCCTGTAATAAGCCCAGCCAAAGCTATCAGCCTTGTATCCCGCAGGGCAAAGGTCAGACCGGCCAGGGTACCTGTAAGCTCTACCAGAGCATCGTTAAGTCCCAAAACTACCGATCCTATATATTGAAGTCTTTCCTCCTCAATAAGGTCAATCAACTGCTTCTCATGCCTGTCCTCATCTTCAATTATGCTGTGTAATTCCGGAATGCTTTTCGCAATCTTTTGGTAGGCTTGCTGTGCTTTCTCCTCACCCTTTTCCAACAGCTTCACGCCAAATGTCAGCCCAAACAGTTTAGAAATCCAGTAGTACCGGAAAATCTTCCATTTGTCCGGCAAAGCCTTGCTGCCTGTATATTTCCCCAGAAAATCATGGTGCTTTAGCTCATCCTCGGCTATGCTTGTTAAAATCTCCCGGTTCCCGGCCGCCTTTATACTGCCGGCCAGCCTTTTGTATATAAAGTACTCTGTAATCTCTTCCTTCTGAAACCTTACTATATCTTTTAACAATCCCTTATTTACCGGTTTGTCTCCCATATATCCGATCACCTCTTCACTAAATAAAACCTTTACACAACCTTTAAATTCTAATAAAGCGGTTTGAGAGCGATGCAATTACCATCACAAAACCCGTGATTTGATAAATTTGTACCGTCCCCGCATTGGCCGGTATAAGTCTTTGAATACAGTCAAATTCCTTTGCTGCCGTCCTTACCGACCTGACCGCAACGGGTATGCTCAGAAGCCCCAATAACCATACGGGGTTGCGGTATGTAACGGAAATCAGCGGAAATACCGCATAGGCAAGGGCAAACAGCCATGCAAAAACCCTTATGCCCTTTTCTTTGCCCATCCGTACAAGCCGGTTATTCTTGTCTGCCATTTTATCCGCTTCATAATCGGGGTATTGGTTTATCCATAGTACGTTAGCTATAAGAAAGCCTATGGGCAGCGAAACCAGCACTACTTCGGGTCCGATTGTATGGGTCAGTACCAGGTACATCCCGGTGGTTATCAATGGTCCGAATGTAAGGCCCACTGCAAATTCTCCAAAGCCGCTGTAGGCGAACTTAAAAGGCGGTACGCTGTAAAACACCGACATTAAAACGCCTGTAAGACCTATCCACAGTACATTAAATTCACGGTAGACCACAATAAACAGCCCAATGGCGCAGGCAGCCAGAATTGTACCGTAAGCGACAAGCTTAACCTCGTCCAGTGTGAGCTTACCGTCAACTATTGTCTTTTTGCCGCCGCTGAAAGGCGTCCTGTTTTCAGGTGCAACGTTTTTGTCCGCCCCTGATTTATAATCAACGTATTCGTTGACAGCGTTCTTCCCCGTCTCAATCAGGTAAACGCCTGTGACAGAGAGCGCAAACCAGACAAAATCAAAACGTCCTGTATCACTATAGGCCAGAGCTGCCGCCACCAGCATGGGAACAGTGGAAGCTATCCATATTTTCGGATCGGCAAGCTGCCAGAACCCATGCCAAACACGGTTTTTTTCCTGTTTGTTCATTAAGTTCTATCCCCTCTATGCAAATAATCTTGGTATTGGAAAGTTTGTCCACTATTATATTGTCCAGGGCGAAATGGTATATTCACCAATATATACCCTGGATTGGAATAACTCTCACTATGGAATAATTCTACACAAATACTGCCTTTTCCTGCAATAGTACCAAGGGTGTCAGCAGGACGGGGCTGTTGATACTTGTAACCGGCATCTGTGCCATGATGCCAATGGCAGGCTCCTGCCCAATGGGCCATTTGGGCCAGTAATGTCCTCCGTCCGGTGCATCCGGACATGGTTAACCCTTTTGCCTAAGCTGTCCTCTTCGGCTTAATATATTCTTTCTTATGTAGTAATAGCCGCTTCCAAGCAGGAACCAGAAACCGAAGGAATACAGCATAAGCGGATCTTCAACCAGCGAAGCCACAGTAAGCAGCACTGCGGATATGATTGTAAAAATTGGCAGCGCCTTAAGGCTTGCATCCGATAATTTGAAGGGGGCGCTTTCAAAACTCTCCGGGTACTTCTTCTTTATTACAAGACAGGCTCCGGCCACAAGGGTCATGCCGCTTAGGATAACGATCGAACTGATGGTACCAAGAAACAGAACCGGAAGATCAAGCACAATCATCAATAGTGCAAATATATAAATAGTGACGGTTGCAAACCCCGGTACATTGTAACGGTTAAGTTTAGAAAACACCAAAGGCATTATCCTGTCAACGGCCAGGCTGTATAACGACCTGCTGCTGGCCATATAGGCTGCATTCATAGGGGTTATTATTGCCACCATGGCGCTAATCTGTATCAACGCCGCCGCCCATGGATTAATAAGGAGCCTTGCAGCCTGGGCAAGATTGGGCTCGTATTCCTTTATCGTGTCCCAGCCAAGTCCTCCGGAAAAAACAAAGGTTGTGAAAAGATATAGAAGTCCCACTATTACCGACGCAATAAAAATAGACTTTGGAATGTTCTTCTGGGGGTTTTCCACCTCATCCCCCACCTCCGCAACAATATACAGCCCGGTATAAGCATAAAAGGCACTCATACTGCCCTTTAGGACCGGACCTATTCCCGGTCCCCATAAAGGAGTGAGGTTACCCGGCTTTATCTCAAAAACTCCAAAGCCGCAGAAAATTGCCAGTCCTGCAATAACAGCCACCACAAGAAACTGCACAACCCTCTGGGTTGTCTTAATCCCAAGCAGGTTAACCACCAGAATAACCGTCAGCACTGCTACGGCGATCAGTTTTCTGTCAACGGCCAGGTATGCGGATATATAATGGGCAAATCCACTGCTCATTAAGGCAAGCCCGCAAAATGAACCTATCAGTCTGAACCAGCCTGTTACAAACCCAATATAATCATTATAGAACATTTTTGCATATTGGTAAGTAGCCGCAGTAGACGGAAAAACCGACGCCACCTGGGCGTAACAGACGGAGGAGGTAACGGCAATGACCAGGGCTATCAGGTAGCACAAAAAAAGACCGGGGCCTGCGGCAACCGCCAGTGGACCTATCATTATGTATATTCCCGAGCCAACAACCGTTCCCACTATTATCTCCACAGCCCCGGCAAGTCCAATCTTGTATGAAACGCTTCTCTTTATCGAAAACACCCCCAGCATACTTATATCAGAAACCAAAATGGGTATGGCCAATCAGGACAGGTTTTACCCCTATCCAGGCTATTTTTTCTTAAACTTGTGGGGCTTTTCTACCCTTAAGCGCAATATCAGCCCGCAATCGGTACTGTAAAAGCCCCGCCTTATTGCAGCTTCCGGCAGGGCTTACTCACATAAACGAATAAGGTAATATTTCAAGCCTCACCCCATTACGGCATCACAATTATATTATTGACCACCGGGCGCTCCTTGCCGTCCGAGGGTTTGTTCAGTATTACTCCGTTAAAGTACATGACGCTGGATCCTCCACCGTCGAGGTTATATGCCTCCTTGACCCCCAGTTCCAGCAGTTTGTCCTGCAAAAGCTCCAGAGTAACGCCTACGCTCCAGTCCCCCTGCCGCCCGTCAATTACTATCATTATAAGGTCGTCATTGGCGTACTTGCCAATAATAGTTCTTGGCTGGTTGGTAGTTTTCCACTCTTCGGGTATCTCAACTTTTTTCCCGTCCTTAAGTAGTACCGGTATAAAGCTTACTCCCTGATAAGGCTGCAGCTTTGTCAGTTCTTTTTCAGTCTGCGGAACTGTGCCTATCACCTGTCCTTTTTTATTAATCCCCGCAAAAAACAGGTCCCCGGGGTAACCGTTGAAGGGCTCAACCAGTTTACCGTCAATTACGGTATTACCTATCATCTGGGCGTAGGTTTCGCCGTTCCGTCTCTCGGTATAGAAGCCTCCCCCGTTTATCGCCAATATAGCTCCCTTTCTCCCGGCCGCTTCGGAAGTGGTTTCCAGCTGTCCCAGTGTGTCCCCGGCCAATACCACCTTGAAGGCCTTAGGGTCAAAAAGCTTTACCTTTGCTATGAACCCGCGGTATCCAAGTTCGGCCAGTTTGAATATTTTTATCTCGGTATTATCCGAGATATGGGCCGATACCGTAGGCCCTAGCATATCCAGAATCCTCTGCTCGTAAATGTCATCCGACAGCTTTCTATGGGAAACGCTTTGTTCGGATAGGGCCGCCAGGCTTTCGTACTGTCCCGAAAAGGTCTCTTCCTGCATCTGAGCCAGCATACCCAGGTCCGCAATGCTTTGCTTGAGAAGACTTGCCTCCTCCTCCAGCATAACCGCATGCTGCTCCAGAGGGGCTGTGGGAAACCGCATTATTTTGCTGTCCTCCGCAAAATCCGAACAAACCAGAAAAAGTGCTATAAAGGGGGCTGCAATAAACAGCATAAAAACATTAATTCTGTACATTGGGAGCCTCCTTCAGTATCTGCAGGGCTCTATCCAGTTCCATAAGCTGGTCCTCCAAATCTCCAAGCTGTCTGTCTATACGCCTTTGCACCGAAGTGGAACTTGAAAGAGTTGAATCTGCTTCCTCTATCCTTTCCCTCAATCCTGAAATTTCATGACCCAGCATTTCCATTCTTTCAGTCAGCTGCTGTATATTCACAGCATTTTCCTGCTGTATATTTCTTATGGATGTGTCTATATAATCCTTTGCATAGGTATACCCGTAATAGGCGGCGGCACACCATAGACTTACGCTTATTATTAGTATAAGTATATTTATCAGTATTTTTTTATTCCTCTGCTTTTTTTTCCTGACATCCATCCTTTTCTGCTCTGTTTCGCGAATTTCTGCGTCTTTTTCCATGGCTTCTTCCTTCCCCCCTTTTTCTTTACAATAAATATGCTATCTCAAACTTCCGGATGAATCAAGCGGGGAAGCATATATGGTCATAATTGCCTTTTCTATTTATATAAAGAACCATACTTATTTGCATACACCTTGCTGTAATAAAGCTTTTCCACATTGTGGGGCGGTTTTTGTTCATCGGGATAACCCACTGCAATGATAGACTCAACACTTCTGTCCCCGGGTATGGCCAGTATCTCCTTGACAAACTGTTCTGCGGTTTTGCTGTCCTGATGCATCCTGTTCCTGATCTGAATCCAGCAGGCGCCAAGTCCCATAGAATAAGCCGCCAGCTGAGCTATGATACCTGCAATTGCAGTATCTTCTATCCAGGTATCTCTTCTGTCCGATTCCCCCACCAATACTATCCCAAGGGCAGCATCTTTCAAAAAAGCCGAAGACTTATTTCTGACCGTTGACAGTGTTCCCAAAGTACTCTTATCGGTAACAAACACAAACTCCCACGGCTTTTGGTTGCTCCCCGACGGCGAAACCAGCATCGCTTTTACAAGGTTATCTATTTTTTCCTTTTCTATTTCTGCATTTTTATATTTTCTTATGCTTCTTCGTTTCATAAGAAGTTCAATCATTGTATAACCTCCCAAATGCCATATTTTTTCTTATTATACCTTAATTTGCCGATGTTATAAAGGTTCCGTGCCTTAAAAAAATACGCCCTGCTTCTTGACAGCAAAACGGTAAAGTAGTAATATAAAGTACAGAAAACCAAATATAATCTTCAGGGCAGGGTGAAATTCCCGACCGGCGGTAATGCGGACCAAGTCCGCTAGCCCGCGAGCTAAGGCTGACCCGGTGTGATTCCGGGGCCGACAGTAAAGTCTGGATGGGAGAAGATTGAGAATGTTTATGATTTCCCTGAGATTATATTGCGGGAAATTTTATTTTTTCAGGGAGGTAACTCAATTATGAAGTACAATGTAAACAAACTGGTAAAGCTCGCATTGCTATGTGCCCTATCCATACTGCTTATGATGATAATAAGGTTTCCAATTATCCCGTCAGCACCTTTTTTGGAATATGAACCGGGAGACGTTCCAGCCCTGATAGGCACCTTTGTGTACGGCCCGGGTGCCGGATTATTGATAACCGCAGTGGTTTCCCTGATCCAGGCGACCACCGTCAGCGCAGGAAGCGGCTGGATCGGTGCGATAATGCATATGGTTGCAACAGGCACAATGGTTTTGGTGGCAGGTACCATATATAAAAGGATCCATACCTTTAAGGGAGCTGTTATAGCCCTTGTGGCAGGTACCATTGGAATGACTTTGATGATGATTCCGCTTAATTTGTTCTTCACAACAAAGTTTTTGGGCGTTCCGGTCGAGGCTGTCAAAGCCATGATTATACCCGCAATAATACCCTTTAACCTGTTCAAGGCGGCTGCAAACTCTGCCCTTACCATCCTGGTGTACAAATCGGTTGCAAAGGTTTTGCGGATAGAAAACGCCGCTGCCTCCAACGAGGCTCACCAGACCGAATAAGAGCCTCTCTGAAAGGGGCAGGAAAAAAAGTGCACTTTATTCACCACACAGCCACTGATCCATCCGCCCTTGGTTCGGTTGCCCCCGCAAGTGTGCCGTCTTCCATATTCCATATAATCTGCCCCCTTCCAAAGGAAGCACAATCAAGCTGCGGCTGCACAACATGCCCTGCCCTTGCGAGGGATTCTGCCGCAGACCTTGGAAATTGCTGCTCTATATGCACCGTTTTGCCCTCCACCCACTGCCAGCGCGGGGCGTCCAGGGCATTCTGCGGATTCATTTTAAAATCAACTGTGTTCATAATAACCTGTACATGCCCCTGGGGCTGCATAAATGCACCCATAACCCCGAAGGGACCGACCGGTATGTCTTGTCTGGTCATAAAACCGGGTATTATGGTATGATAGGGTTTTTTCATGGGCGCTATACAGTTGTCATGGTGTTGGTCAAGCGAAAAACCGCTTCCCCGGTTATGCAGGCTTATCCCGGTACCCGGCACCACAAGCCCTGAACCGAAACCCCTGAAATTGCTCTGTATAAACGAAACCATATTCCCGTCACCGTCCGCAGCCGCCAGGTAAACGGTGCCGCCCCCGGGCGGAGTGCCCGGCCGTGGAAGCAGTGCAGTGTCTCCTATCAGGTTCCTTCTTTGCTTCGCATAGTCATCCGACAGCAGCCAGTCAACCGATACCCTCATATGCCCGGGGTCGGCTATATATTTCAGGCCATCGGCAAAAGCGAGTTTTACCGCTTCTATCTGTCTGTGAAATGTTAAGGCCGTATCCCTTTCGGTAAACTCAAACCCTTTCAAGATATTTAACGCCATTAAGGCGACCATCCCATGTCCGTTGGGAGGTATTTCCCACACATCATAGCCCCTGTAGTTTATCCTGATTGGCTCTACCCATTGGGGCCTGTATTCTTCCAGATCCTCTTTCCTCAAATACCCTCCGTATTTCCTGGAAAAACCGTCTATCCTGTTTGCCAGTTCTCCTCTGTAGAAGTCCTCTGCCTTAGTCCGGGCTATTGTCTGCAGTGTCCCGGCATGGGCCGGCGACTTCCAGGTATCGCCGGGCTTTGGCGGTTTCCCCGTCGGAGTAAAGGTTTCAAACCAATGTTTAAACTCTTCACCCTTAAGACAATCAGTATACAGAGCAAAGGCTTTGTTCCAGGCAGCAGCAACAACCGGTGACACCGGGCAGCCCTCATAAGCATATTGGATTGCGGGAGCCAGCACCTCAGTAAGCGGCAGCTTTCCAAAACGCTCCGAAAGTACCGCCCATGCGGAGGGCGCACCCGGGACGGTTACAGGTATCCAGCCGAACCGGGGCATCTCTTTATGACCCGCTTGTATTAGTTTCCCTGCGGATATGGCTTTGGGGGCAGGCCCGCTTGCATTAAGGCCGTGCAGTTTACCTTCGGTCCAAACAAGTGCAAAGGCGTCCCCTCCTATACCGTTTGAAGTCGGCTCCACCACCGTAAGGCAGGCGGCAGTTGCTATGGCTGCATCCACGGCATTGCCGCCTTTTTTGAGAACTTCCAGCCCTGCCTGGGCGGCAAGGGGCTGTGAAGTCGCAACCATACCCTTTCTTGCATACACAGTGTTTCTTCTGGACGGATAATCGTACTTCATCGGGTCAAATTCCATTCAGCAAATGCCTCCTTTATCCGGGGTATCGTAAAACCCGGTCCCCTGACTTACACCTTTCATGCAATAACAGCCAGCCTAGGTTCTGTTGAAATCCCGTTTAAGCAGCAGGAGCTGCTTCACACCGTTTAACACCGCCTCGCAAACCACCGGAATCATGAGCCAAAGCGTACCGTTAAAGGGTTTGGCCGATCTTATAATTTCCGGTATTACCGGACCCAAATCTTCAGACGCAGCCACCGTCAGATGAGCCAAATCAGCGGGAATAACCACCAGCACGACAAAGCTTTCCTTTTCAGGATACAACGTACATACGGCTCTGCCGGATTTATGATACTTCACGTTCCAGCCCGGCTTGCCGGAACATTTACTGAAAGTAATTCTGGGAGATGCCTTAAACTCCTGCCCGATGAAGGTATTCAGCCCCTCCCACAAAACGTCCGCCGGTTTACTAATATATCCGGATATCTCATTGTATGTAGGCGCATATGATGCATCCAGAATTAAATCTTCCTTTGTCATACCATCATCCTCCCGTTTATTTCAAAAGGAATACAACCTTTGTTAAAAGTTCGCTCTCGGGAACGTCCATCGGTGAATTGTAATAAAACTCATAGCATACCCCCGTCGGCGTATGACCGTTTTCTTCTATCCACCGGGTCATTGCATCATAGGCAGGTGCAATGTCACTGTACGGTCCCTTATGCATACAGGATACCTGCCTGCCTGCGGGAATTTCACCCGGTTTGATTTCCCCTTTCCCGGAAAGGGGTTTTGTCACAGGAAATCCCATCTCCACATCAAGGTCTTCCATATCCATATTATAGTATGCGGTAAAGGCTGCTTCCAGGGGTTTCTCTCCAATTTCGTTTAAGTACTTTATAATGGCCCCGTAGGCCCTTCCCAGTTCCTGCGGCAAATTTCCCGCCGCAGTCCTTTTGCGCACAGACAGTACCGGCTGTGCCGGCATCTCGGTTAATTGGAATTTGTAATCCATTTTGCTATTCCTCCTTAATACTTTTTTCTGATTATATCATCAGGAACATGACAGCTGTATGTCATGTTCCTGATGAATATTTTTTATATATTTTTTCAGCTATATCAGCCAGTACTGTACGGATATGAGGTGGGCTTACAACCTCTACCCCGGTCCCGAAGCTTAGTAGAAAGCCGTACATCCAGTTGTTCTCCGGAAGCAGCACTTTAACCATAATCCTTCCGCTCGGATCCTTTACCATTTCATCTCCGAACCATTCGTCTATAATACCCTCCATCTCTTTTTCAAAAACAAGCTCCAATTGTATCGTTTTATCCATACCTTTCCACTCATTATCCTCCGGCAGCTTTTTTAGGGATGCATCCCTGGGACTAAACTTTTCATCCAGGATTTCCAGTTCCCTCATCCTTGTCAGTTTGAAAAATCGAAAGTCCTGCCTGAGACGGCAAAAGCCGTACAGGTACCATTTTTGTCCCTTTAACACTACCGAGCAGGGCTCAACCCTGCGATGCGTCCTTGCACCCTCCGGGTCTACGTAGCCAAATCCAATCACCCTGTGGTTTTCTATTGCCCCCCGAATAACCGTCAGCCTATCGCGGACAGGCCCGTATCCACCCCATGGGGACAGGTCTATCACCAACTGTTTCGACTTGGAGTCTAAAACGTCCTGCTGCGCCGCCGTCTGGGTATTCAGCAGTTTTTGCATGAGTATTTCATGCCTCGTATCCGGCATAGTGCCTGCCACGCCCCTTAGCATGGCAATGATGGAGGCCATATCGTCGGGTGTTAGAATGCTTCTATCCAGGCGGTATCCTTCGGCTATTCCTATACCGCCGTTGGCCCCCTGATAGGTTACTATGGGTATCCCTGCAAGGCTAATCGCATCCACATCACGAAGTATCGTCCTCTCCGAAACGTTAAACATCTCTGCGAGGTCTTTTGCCCGGACTCTTTCCTTCCTTAACAGTACCACCAAAATGGACATCATTCTATCCAGTTTCAACCGATCATCATCTCCTGTAAAATTACGGCCCACCAATTTATTCTATATCTTATGTAAAATACCTTCCGGTTTAGGAGAATTGTACTGTACCTCTTACATGCAGCCGCTTTTTCTAATCAAATTCTAATGATTTTCTAATTTTAGTCTAAGGATGGGCACATATAATTACTGCTATAGAACCCCGTGGATAACCGGGCAAAAAAATTGGAGGGATTATAAATGACAATACAGATCGAACAGGTGGACCTTATTATGCAGAGAGCTAACGTGAGCTATGCGGAGGCTAAGGAAGCGCTGGAAAGGTGCGGCGGCAGTACCGTTGAAACACTGGTTTACCTTGAAAACCAGAACAAGGTCAAGCAAAAAAAACATAAGGAATGCGCACACGGCATGATGGATGGAGCCGCCGGCCTGATACGCAAGGGAAACCGGACAAAGTTCATAATAAGGAAAAAGGGAAATGATGTTCTTAATATATCCGTCAACGTCGCAATTGTTGCCGGAATATTTGCGGCACCGGTCGCGGCAGCAGGTATAGCACTGGCGCTTTTAACCAGCCACAGAATAAGAATAGAAAAGGAAGACGGCGCAGGTATACAGGCAAATGATATCCTCGATAAAGTATCCAATGCAGTGGAAACCGCAAAGGACAGTTTGTCGGCAAGCGACTCTGCCGCAGAATAAAAGGCATATACAACAACAGGTGCTTTTAGACTCAAAATAATGTATAATTTTGACCAGAGCCCGGTGAAGGGGGTCTTTCTATGAACAGGGAAAAAATACTGATAGTCGAAGACGAAATCAAGCTCGCGCGGTTTATTGAACTGGAACTGCTGCATGAGGGCTATGAAGTTGTAAAGGTCCATGATGGGAGGGAAGGCCTCAAAAGGGCTGTCCAGCCGGACATATCCCTTGTGGTGCTGGATATTATGCTGCCGGTACTAAACGGGATGGAAGTTTGCAGGCGGATAAGGCAGACCTCGGATAAACCTTTGATAATGTTGACTGCAAAGGATGATACCATGGACAAGGTAATGGGTCTTGACCTGGGGGCGGATGATTATATCACCAAACCCTTCGCCATAGAGGAACTTCTGGCCCGCATACGCTCCATCCTTAAACGCAGGGGCGGTCATAATGCCCATAAGCAAGGCTTAAAAGCAGGGCAGCTTGAAATTGACCTGGAACGATATAAGGTGTTTTACCGAGAGGAGCCGGTGGATCTGACAAAAAGGGAATTTGACTTGCTGAAATTCCTTGTGGAGAACAGGAATATAGTCCTTACAAGGGATAAAATACTCCGGGAAGTATGGGGTTTTGACTACGCCGGTGATACAAATGTGGTGGATGTATATATACGTTACTTAAGGAGTAAAATCGATCATAAATTCAATATAAGCCTTATCAGAACCGTCCGAGGGGTGGGATATATTCTGGAAAATGGGTAAACTCGAATCTTCGACAAAGGGAATTAAGAATTTCTTTGTCACATTGTTTTCAATATGCAAAATTATGTTTAAAGGCCTGGCAGCTATATTCCTTATATTGGGTAAAGTAGCCGGGCTGCTGCTGTATCCCCTGAAAGGCATTGCCTCACAATTAAAAAAGCTGCTGCGCTTTTCACTCACCTTTAAGATTACCGCCACCTATGCGCTGCTGTTTACCGGTTTGCTTTTTTTGTCCAGCATGTTCATTGTTGCCGGAATAAGGTTATATCTGACATATAGCATAGGTATTGAAGATAACTATACGGGAATGGTATTTGTAATACTATCCGCCGTAAATTCGGTTATAATAGTTGCCACCCTTGCAATAGGCTCAAGGGTAAGCCGCAACATGCTGCTGCCCATACAACGGATGACAGACACGGTGAAGGAAATATCGGTGCGAAACCTGGACAAACGCTTGGATGTTGGCGGCGCCCACGATGAATTAAAGGACCTTGCCCAAACCTTCAATGAAATGATAGACCGTATACAAGGTTCCTATGAGCGGCAAAACAGGTTCGTGTCCGACGCTTCCCACGAGCTCAGGACACCGGTGGCGGTTATCCAGGGGTACGCCGACCTTTTGGACCGCTGGGGAAAGGAACACAGAGATGTGGTAGATGAATCGGTCGGTGCAATCAAGGGTGAAACGGATAATATGAAGGAACTGATTGAAAAACTTTTGTTACTGGCAAGGGCGGATAAGAACCAGTTAACGTTAAAAAAGGAACAGTTTATCCTGGACCAGCTGCTGGAAGAAATTGCTTCTGAAAGCCGTCTGCTTGATACCGGCCATATTATCACCTGCCGCGTGGAAACTAAAGGTATAGAGCTTATCGCAGACCGCAGATACCTAAAACAGGCATTAAGGGCATTTATGGATAACAGCATCAAATATACCGCCGCCGGTGGGTTGATTGAATTACTTGCATCGCAAACAAAAAAACAGGTAATAATCTCCATTACCGATTCGGGTATAGGTATCCCAAAGGAGGATATACCCCTTGTATTTGACCGTTTTTACCGCTCGGACGGATCCCGTGCCAAAGAAAGCGGCGGCCATGGTTTGGGGCTTTCCATCGCAAAATGGATTGCCGACAGCCATAGCGGAAAGATAGAGGTAAAAAGTACCGTGGGTAAAGGGACGAAAGTGTCGGTCCATCTACCCCGCACTTGCCTGCCTGACCGCGATTGATATTCTTCCGTTCCACCTTTAAATCTGCTTACACTCCCTTGCGGGCATAAAATCAGGGGGACGGTTCTTGTAAGTCACAACTCCCGTCCCCCTGATTTACTAGGCTAATGTGCTTTTTTGTGAGCACTCCAAACGGCGCCTGTGCCTGTTCCTATTTAATCTGCCAGATCAGTTGAATAAACCGCCCCTTGGATGCTTTCCATGTAATAAAGTCTTCCGTCCTCTATGGATACGGTGTTTATGACGGCAGTATCCGAGGTTTTAAACACCACCCCGCCGTCCCTTTCCAGTACCATTATCCTGTAGGGGTTGCCGCTTTCCTCCTTAAAGGTGCATATTAGGTAGCCTTCTTCGGTTTTTAGGCCGGTTACACTGCCGCCGGGATTTAGTGAATCTTCTTTTCCGACGGCGTACAGCCTGTTATCGTCAGCATTAACATAGTATATGACGCCGTCCAGTACCTGGAAGTCGAATTCCCGGCTTACCGGGCCCTTTGTTTCCAAAAGGCTTTCGGTTCCCCCTTCCAGGGGCATTTGATAAAGGCCCCCGTTGCTTAGGGCGTATATGGTATCTCCATGGATTGCAAACGAATTAACCCTAAGATCGCTTATCCTTTTGGTAGCATTGGTGTTTATATTGACACTGTAAATGCCGCTCCCGTCGGTTTCCTTTGTCGTATCCACCGCCAGCACATAGACGGTGTCACCAATCAGGTATATGTCGTCGCTGGGGCTTCCGCCCTGGGAGCCGTCCTCCCTTAGCTCGTAGTCCCGGCCGTACAGGCAGTGGGGGTTTCCCACCCTGCGGTATTCCTCCTGCCCCTCCTTCTTAACCATCAGGTTATTGTGTACCGGCGGGGACCACTGATCCACCTTCACGGTGATGTCACCAAAGGTCTTAAAGGCCAAATATCCCCTGTCAACCTCCTCGGTGGTTCCGTCGGGATTTAATCTTATAAAAAAGTCGGTCCCCATGGCGGCTCCGCCCTGGTGGTATTTCAGCCACGCCTCGCCGTTCCTTTGGGTCAGGCCGTAAAGCACATAGGAATCCCCGTATGTCCAAAGCGGAAGCTGGTAAACCTTTTTTGTATCGGCTGGGTTTGCTACAAGCGCCCGGTATATGGCCCCTTCAGCACCGCCGTAGTAAAAGTGCCCGTCCGAGACAATAACCGGGCTGTCGGTATAGTCTGTCAGGGTATATTTATCAAGCCTTTGGTTTGACGAGTTTATCACAAGGCCGTCGGATGCGTCATACTCGTATTCCCAGCCCAGCTCCTCCACGCAAAACCTCCAGGTCATCGGGAAATAGGTAACATCCCTAAACACCAGCAGCGGGTACTCTTCACCTGCGTTGTCCACAGTCTTCCCGTTTATCCTTACATCAAAGGAAGGAACGGTGGCGGTATACCCCGATGCGTTTTTGGCATTCCCCTTATAATCCCTGTAGGCCCCGGTGATGCCGGTCCTGTCTATGTCAAGGCCGCTGCCAACGTCCCACCGGGTTTCTATTCCCAAAAACCTGCAGTCGAAATAGGTCATCGGAAAATATGTAATGTCCCTGTACACTATAAGGGGATACTGCCGGTAACCGTTGTCCACCCGTACACCGTTTAGCGTTACGTTAAACCCTGGCAGCGAAACCTGCACCCTTTCCGCCGCCGCAAAGGCACCGGAGGGAATAATGCCCGCCATAAGTACTACTGCAATTAAAGCCACAACCAGTTTTCTATTCACCATACTACCTCCTTTGAAGACACGAAAGACACGGGAACGGTTCTCTTGTCTATTTCATTGCCCCTGCCGCTTTCCATCATCGTCCCATGAACACAGGGGCCTTTCCTGTTCTTTGCACACTGTACCCTTCATCCTTTCATAGTCGCCCCCGTTCCCTCTATAATATCACGTATTTGATATTATGTTAACCAATAGCTCCTGCCCGGTTGGCATCCCGGCCACAGGCCCACTGCCAGCATTTGGGCTCCGGTCCATAACTGCCACGCTTTTCAAACAGTGTACCTGTCCCCCCTGGCTTCCCAAACCACAGGAACCGTCCCCCTGGTTTAGCGGCTCCTGCCCGGTTGGCATCCCGGCCACAGGCCCACTACCGGCATTTGGGCTCCGGGCCAGGCCAACTACTGGCACTTGGATACCGGGCCATAACTGCCACGCTTTTCAAACAGTGTACCTGTCCCCCCTGGCTTCCCAAACCACAGGAACCGTCCCCCTGGTTTATGCAAACCACAGGAACCGTCCCCCTGGTTTCCCCGTCCTTTTTGCACAGCCCGTAATTTACATTTGTGTCTATTTTAACTTAGAGCAGATCAGATTGCCCAGTCTTTCAATACCAAATCTAATTTTTTCGCAGGAAACGCTGCCAAAGCTTATCCTCATGCAGTTGCTCCCCTTCCCGCCGCCTTCGGTAAAGAACCCCTCCCCTGCAACGAAAACCACTTTAACATCCGGGTTATTCACCGATTCCTCCAGCAGGGCGGTAGTATTTATCCCACCTGGCAGCTGGGCCCATGTGAACAGCCCGCCGTCCGGAAAGGTTCTTTTTGTCCCTTCGGGAAAGAATTTGTCGATACTTTCAATCATAGTATCCCTTCTTTCGCGGTACAGGTCACAAATCATTTTGTGATGAGCCGGATAATAGCCCCGCCTGAAAAACTCGGCACATATCACCTGGGGCAGCATGGAGGTGTGGGAGTTGGTTGCCGTTTTGGCATCAAATAGCTTCTCAGCCACTTTATCATTGGCCAATACATAGCCAAGCCTGCTGCCCGGCGAAAATATCTTGGAGAAACTGTTTGCCAAAACGGTATGCCCGGTCTCATCAAAGGCTTTAATGGGCAACAGATCGCTTCCGCTGTAACGGATATCGCGGTAGGGGTCGTCCTCGAGGATGATAACATCGTATTTGCTTCCCAGTTCGGCTATTTTTTGCCTTCTGCCCAGAGACAGTGTTCTGCCTGTGGGATTATGGAAGGTAGGAATAACATAAACCATTTTCGGTTTGTATTTAATAATCTTGGCTTCCAAATCCTCGGTTACCATGCCGTCATCATCCATATCAACGGCTATACATTCTGCCTCGAACATTTCAAAGATTTCCAC
This sequence comes from uncultured Clostridium sp., assembly GCA_964625335.1. Lineage (GTDB taxonomy): Bacteria > Bacillota > Clostridia > Ch29 > Ch29 > CAZGUG01. The sequence goes on from CAZVBE010000007.1 coordinate 69,613, forward strand.
GCAGTGTACGAAGGTGGGTGATTCAACCAGGATTATATCACCCCTGTCAATATACAACTGGCACAAAAGGTTAATTCCCTCCAGCCCGCCGCTGGTAATCAAAACGTTTTCTGCCTTTGCCTTAACCCCCTTGGGGGCAAGTAAATCATTAACAACCACTTCACGGAGTTCCGGCAGACCCATAACGCTGCCGTATTGAAGCGCCTGGATACCCTTTTTATCGGTCCTGATTATGTCGTGTGCAATTTCACGGACAATATCAACCGGAAGGGCCTCCCTGGCCGGGGCGCCGCCGCCAAAGGATATAAGATTGGGGTCGTTCATAGCACCAAACAGGCCCTTGATTATTTCTGCAGACTTTTCCATTGTTTTCATACGCTGAGCAAATTCTGGCAAGATATTACCTCCTTTTTCAAATCACAAGGGCTTTTGGTAAAGCCGTTGTGTAAAACTCGTAATTCTATTCTATCAGAGGCCGGGCCCCTTTTCCACATCAATTCACACACCCCTTAAAGCCGGTTTTCATATTATAATGTACCAAGTATGCAAGGAGGAAAGAATTATGACAATCCATGAGGTGGACTGGATCCGCACACACAGCTATAAGTTCTGCCCGTCCTTAAGAAGTTCCGCTTTGGAATGGTACCGGCCGGCAAAGCACCTGCCCTGTTTTTTCCAGGGAACCTACAAGGGGGCAAAGCAGCGTCTTAAAAGAATTCCGGTTATTGTACAGCTATCGGATGCCCGAAGCAGAGGCCTTGCCGCCAGGTCCGTTGCCCATAACGCCGGCTGCGGCCTTACTGAGGAGCTGCCCTTGATAAATGCATTTTGTGCCAGGGTTAACGCAAGAAACCTTGAAAGCCTTGTAAGGGATACAAACGTCAAAAGGGTGTGGTATGACGGAGAAATACGGGCTGTCCTTGACACCGCCACAAAGGCTACCCACTCCGCCGACCTGTGGGATGACGAGGTTACCGGCAGAGGTGTAACGGTGGCGGTGCTTGATACCGGAATATACGAGCACCCTGACCTTACCGGCAGGATTGCTGCATTCAAGGACCTGGTTGGGCAAAAAACAAAGCCCTACGACGACAACGGGCATGGAACCCACGTGGCAGGGGATATTGCCTCCGACGGCAACAAGTCGGAATACCGGTACAAAGGCCCCGCCCCGGAAGCAAGGCTGGTGGGGGTAAAGGTATTAAACAAGCAGGGAAGCGGAAGCCTTTCGACTGTAATAAAGGGCGTGGAATGGTGCCTCCAGCACAAGGATACCTATGGCATCAGGGTTATAAACCTTTCGCTGGGAAGCAGCGCCACCCTTTCCTACAAAAACGACCCGGTGTGCCAGGCGGTGGAAAAGGCGTGGAAGGCAGGTATCGTGGTATGCATTGCCGCGGGTAACAGCGGCCCCGAAAGCGGCACCATAAACTCCCCCGGAACCCATCCCGATGTAATTACGGTGGGGGCGTTAAACGATATTAACCCGGATCAGCCGGACGGAAAGATCGTGGCCGACTTTTCCAGCCGCGGACCCACCAAGGATGACCTTATAAAACCAGACATACTGTCACCGGGGGTTGGAATCGTTTCGCTGCGCTCCCCCAAATCAAACCTTGACAAACAAAGAAAGAACACCCGGACCGAGGAGTGGTACACAACCCTGTCCGGCACCTCCATGGCAACGCCCATATGTGCCGGCATAGTCGCCCAGATGCTGCAGGCAAACCCCTCCCTCACCCCCGGCCAGGTCAAGGAAAGGCTTAAGAAAACCGCAAAGGCTTACCCCGGCCTGGATGCCAATTCCCAGGGCTCAGGCCTTATAAACGCCCGGGCCGCGGTAAAGACCTAACCCCGCATCAAACACAGGGACAGGTGCCTTGTCCCCCCCTTGACAGCCCGGATTGGTAAATAGTATAATAAACAAAGTAATGTTAGTAAGTACTTACATTTGAATAATAAAGGATGGTGCGGTATGGGCAGACCAAATGCAAGGGGAAAGATAATGGACGCGGCCACCGAGGTGTTCTGCCGTAAAGGCTACGGCGAAGCGACCACCCGCGAAATAAGCGAAAGGGCAGGCATTGCCGAGGTTACGCTGTTTCGTAATTTTTGCACAAAAAAGGATCTTTACTTTGAAGTCTTAAGACCCGTAAGGGGCCAGCTGTCGGAGGTCATAGAAAGCCTTAAAGATAAGACAGGCGATGACGGAGCGATGCTCAAGAACCTTTTGATAGACCGGCTAACAATGGCGGAAAAAAACAGCAGGCTGTTCGGGCTTTTGCTAAACGATATGCAGTATCACCGGGACGTAAAGGTGGAATTTGCCGGCATATACCGGGGACTGCTGGATGCCCTTACCCAATACTTAAGCCGGAATTTTATAAAGTCCTCCCGACAGGAAGCTGCTGCTGCCGCCCGCTATTTCATTTGGCTTATAATGGGCAGCGTGATAAACAAAAACCTGCTGGGCGACACAGAAGACCAAGGGCCGGGCAGCCAGGGTACTTCCGGCGACAGTACCGACGGGCGGCCGTACGATGCCCAGGCTGCCGCCGACCAGAGCGAAAGAATTATAGAAATATTCCTTAACGGCATAAAGGACAGGGGGACACGATGATGGCGAAGAGAATTATAATCCCCGCTGTGGTAATACTGCTTCTGCTGGTTGTGGGTACAGCTTTTTTAAATAGAGGAAAGGAGATCGGGGATACCGAATCCGAAAGGCCTGTTCCGGTGGAGGTTGTCACAGTTGAAAAAGGAGACATGGTAACAGGGCTTACTTACAGCGGCACGGTACAGGACGAGTATTCCGCCGCGCTGTCCGCCAAGGTAAGCGCGCAGGTAAATGAAGTATATGTAACCGAGGGGGACAAAGCGACCAAGGGCACAGTGCTGGCCGAGCTTGACCACAAAGACTTTGACCTGAAACTTGAAACTGCACAGGCCGGGCTCCGGGCGGCGGTTATGAATGCCGATTACAGCGGCGTCATGCGCGAAAAGCTTGAAATGCTGCTGGACGAAGGGGCCATATCCCGTCAGCAGTACGACGAGGCGGACCTGAAATACCGCCTTGCCAAGGCTGAGGTGCAAAGGGCGGAGGCAAATATAAAGGAACTGGAGGGGACAATAGAAAACCACTATATAAGGGCTCCCCGGGACGGTATAGTAACCGAAGTACCGGCCCGGCAGGGGGACATGGCTATGCCGGGCAAACCCCTTGTGGCCTTCTCGGGGGGCACTGCCAAAAAGATTGTGGTATCGGTGGTGCAGGAGGACTTGCGCCTTTTGGACGAAAACACCCCGGCGGTGGTTACGTGGGGGCAGGAAAGCTTTGATACAAAGGTTGCAAGGGTACTCCCTTCGGTGGACCCGGCCACCGGCACCGCAGCCGTTGAACTGCCCTGCGAAGAAAGTGGGCTTACCCCGGGAATGGCGGTGGAGGTTGAATTTATTACCAGCTCAAAAAAGGATGTAATGCTAATTCCATCCGAGGCGGTAGCAGACACGGGTGACGGGACCTTTGTATACGTGGTGGAAGAGGATACCGCCCTTCTTACCCCGATAACAACAGGGGCGGAGGATAAGGGATTTACCGAGGTTGTATCCGGCCTTGAGGAGGGACAGGGTATCGCCTGCGGCGACCTTGACCTTTTAAAGCATAACTGCAGCGTGTACGTAGTGGGGGGTGGCACCTCTTGAAGTGGCAGGAATACGTAGTCAGCCGCAAATATACGGTAATAGCCCTGACCCTGGCGGTTATAATATTTGGCATATTCGCCAGGTCGGGCATGCCGGTGGAGCTTTTCCCCAACACCTCTCCCCCCATAGTCAATATTATAACCGCGTACCCCGGCGCTTCGGCCGGCGACGTGGCCTCCGACGTGACCGAGGTCATCGAGGAGGAGATGGTGACACTAAGCGATGTGGAGACGGTAAGGTCCACTTCCCAGGACGGGCTCTCGGTTATTACGGTGGAGTTTTCCTACAGCGCCGACGGCTCCCGGGGCGCAATAGACGTGCAAAACGCCATAAACAGGATAGGGAGCAGCCTTCCGGAGGGCATGCTTAAGCCGCGAATTGTCGAGGTGGATGTCAGCGACAAACCCATAATGACCCTGGCCCTTAGCTCCGACCGGATGGACATGACAAGGGTAAGGGATATCGCAGACAACAGCATAAAGCCAAGGCTTCAGCTTACCGACGGCGTGGCGGCGGTGGACGTATTCGGCGGCTACGAGACTCAGCTTATGGTAAGGCTCTTGCCGGACAGGCTGCGCAGGTACAACCTTAATCCCGCCCAGGTGGTACAGGCCCTATCCCAAAACAACGTATCCTTCCCGGGGGGCAGTATTGAGGATGACAGCTCCCGGTACGGGATAAGGATCGACGGGCTGCTTAAGGACGCCGGGCAGATTGGCGAAGTACCGGTTGCCAGGATAAACGGTAAAAGCGTTTATCTAAGGGACGTAGCGCAAATCGAGACCGGTGTAAAAGAAGCAACCGGCGGCTTCAGGCATATGGGCAGGGAGACCATTGCGGTGCAAATAATTAAAAAGGACGGCTCCAACACCGTAGAGGTTGCAAACCAGGTAAGGGAAGAACTGCAGCGCATCGAAAAGGACTTCTCCGGACTGGGTATTGAAATAGCCGACGACGATTCCCTTTTCACCACCCAGGTGGTGGACAACATGACCTCAAGCATAATTATCGCGCTGTTTCTTACCGTCCTTATAATAATGCTGTTTGTATTAAGCTTCCACAAGGCGCTGGCGGTTTCGGTATCCATACCGCTTTCCTATATGATGACCCTGTCCCTTATGAGGCTGTTTGGCATGCAGCTTGACCTTATCACCCTTTCCGCCATAATACTCAGCATAGGTATAGTGGTGGACAACGCTATAGTGGTGGTGGAAAACATATCAAGACACAACGAGGAACTGGGCAAACCCCTTGCCCGGGCCGCGGTGGACGGTGCCGGGGAGATTATGCTGTCGGTGGCGGCGGGTACCGCCACAACCCTTATAGTAATGGTACCCCTTATCTTTATAGAGGGGTTTGTGGGCAGGGTGTTCGGCCCCCTATCCAAAACAATAATATTTAGTATAGGCTCCTCCTTTATCGTATCGGTTTCAATGATACCCTTATTTCTGGTGCTGACGTCGGGTATCAATTTCAAAAAAGCCGACCGGTGGGCCGAAGGACTGGGCCGGCCATTCACCTCGGCCATGGAAAGGCTTAAGGGCTTTTATCTTCGCACGCTGGATGCCGCTTTAAAGGCACCGGCGAGGGTTTTATTGGTGACGTTCCTGCTGCTTGGTATCTCTGCGGCACTGCTTGCCGGGACGGGTATGGAGCTTTTGCCAAAAATGGACACCGGTGCCTTTACCATATGGATACAGACAAAGGACGGCACAAGCCTTGACAGGACAATGGAAATTGCGGGTCAGGTTGAAGGACTTTTGAAGGAGGATAAGGATGTGCTGGGCTATTACACCCAGGTGGGTTACGAACCGGGGGCCACCTTTATGGGCGAAAACGGTGCCATGTCCGTTAACCAGGCATCCACTGCGGTACAGCTTACCTCCCGGAAGGAAAGGGACCGCACCATCTGGGAGATAGAAGAGCAGCTCAGGGAAGAAATAGCCCTCATACCCCATATAAGCACCTTTGTTGTAAAGGAGGAAGGCGGGACGGTGGTTGCCACCGCCAGGGCTCCCATAGATGTTAAGATATCCGGCCCCGACAGCAAAGTGCTGGAGGCGCTGGCGCTGGATATCGAGGGGGAAATGCAGGGCATCAAAGGAGCCAGCAATATATACCTAAGCTGGTCGGGGGGCACCGAAACGGTGGTGCTTGACCTTGACAGACCCCGGCTCGAAAGGCTGGGGCTTAACGCAGCGACGGTTACAAACCAGGTGTTCCAGAGCATGGAGGGTATCCAGGCCACGGCGCTGCATCAGCAGGGCGCCGACGATATGGCAATTGTGGTAAGGTACTCGGAGGAACAGCGCAGGTCAAGGTCTCAGATAGCAAGCATCGTAATCTCCACCCCCACCGGTGTGGCAGTGCCTTTAAGCAGTATTGCCGATATAAGGACCGAAAGTGTGCCCGGGCTTGTTACCAGAGAAAACCTAAGCAATACCATAGACGTGCTGGGCTTTACCCATGGAAGGCCCCTAAGCCATGTGACCGCCGATATCCAGGAGGAGCTTGACGGCTTCAACCTGCCGGTGGGCTACTTCGCCGAAATAGCCGGTGACCGGGCAGAGCTTGCCCGGTCGGGAAGGGATATGGCCCTTGCCCTTGCAATTGCCGTAATAAGCGTTTACCTGCTGCTTATGGCACAGTTTGGCTCTATGCTTCACCCGGTAACCATAATGGCATCCATTCCGCTGGTGCTTATAGGGGTGGTAACGGCGCTCAAAATATCCGGTAAGGTTATATCCATGCCGGTTCTGCTGGGCCTTATTCTGCTGGCGGGCACGGTGGTGAACAACGCAATCCTTCTGCTGGATGCAATAGGCATTAACAGGAGGGAAGGGGCAGATATTCATGCGGCTATACGCGGGGCGGTGGAAAGCCGCTTCCGCCCCATAATGATGACTGCGCTGTCGGATGTGGCGGGCATGACGCCGCTGGCCTTAGAGCTTGCCCTCGGGTCTGAGCGGTTTTCGCCGCTGGCGGTTACAATTATAGGGGGCATCCTTGCCGCTACTTTCCTGACGCTTATCATAATACCAATAGTATATATGCTTATGGAAAGGGTAAGTATCCGGTTATCCGACCTGTGGCAGAAGAGCAAGCCTTCTGAAACGGACGATACACCGGCTGTGTCGTAACACATCAAACAGAGGGACAGGTGCGGTAAACCCTATCTATAGAGTGCATCCTTCATCCGGTTCATAGCAGTGATTACTGTAGACCTTGGGCATGCGAAATTAAACCTGGCAAAGCCTTCGCCTCCTGAGCCAAACCATTCACCAAGGTCTACTGCTATCTTGGCTTTCTCTAATAGAAAGGAATTGATTTCCCTTGCACTCATTCCTGTTCCCCTAAAGTCAAACCATACCAAATATGTCCCTTGGGGTTTTGTAACCCGTACCCCTTTTAAATGCTTATCGGTAAACTCAATGGCGTAGTCAATATTACCCTCAATGTATTCCATTAATTCATCCACGTATTTATCCCCATACAAATAAGCGGCCTCACCGGCAATAGGACCAAACACATTCGATGTAGGGTAGCGATTCATCAGCATTCGCTTTTCTAATCTTCTCCTAATCCCTTCATTGGGTACCACGATTATTGAAACACCCAAACCTGCGATGTTAAATGTCTTACTAGGGGCAAATGCTGTGATGAGGTTTTGGCTTATTTGGTCAGACAACGTACCTGCAGAAACAAATCTATGATTCTTCATAATCAGGTCTGCATGGATTTCATCGGATAAAATATAGACATCATTATCGCAGCAGAGCTTGCAGACACTATACAATTCATCTCTTGTCCAGACTCGTCCTACAGGATTGTGAGGATTAGACAAAATCATCAACTTATTAGCGGGATCTTTAACAAGTTTTTCCAGGTCTTCAAAGTCCATAGTGTAATAGCCGTTGGTTTCAATTAGTTTATTAACCTGAAGGGTTCTATTACAGTCTTTGACGCCATCGGTGAATGGATAATAGACAGGGTGCTGAACAATGACTCCGTCTCCGGGCTCGGTAAATTCCTGGATGGCGGAATTTATTGCGGGTACCACACCGCCAATAAAGAGCATCCAGTCGGTATGGGTTTTGTAATTGTAGCGCCTTTCAAACCATCCGGAGGCGGCCTTCTTAAAGGCCTTCACCGCATCCGGCGATGTGTATCCATAGATGCCATGCCCGGCCCTTGTTTTCACTGCAGCAATCACCTCATGCGGGCAGGAAAAATCCATATCGGCCACCCACATACATATAGCCCCTTCCACATTATAACCGGAAAACCTTTCTTCAAACCCCTGCCATTTAGCGCTATATGAACCGCTATCTTCGCCTCGGGAAATAATTTGATCAAAATTATATTCTGTCATAATATGTCCACCTCCCCTAAACGCTATTGTTAATATTTTTCTGTACTTGTCTTCCTATCCTATATTATATTACTGTCAGACCAGTGTGACAATAACCCCGTCCCCTTGCCACAGACAGAGGGACAGGTACCTCGTTTGAAACCAGCCCGCATTGGCATCGATGTATAAAACTAAAACGCCTGGGTACCTTTGATTTTAAGGAATGCAGGCGTTTTTTTGCACTAATGCAAAGTGCCCGCCAATTCAGGGGCCCTTGTTTTAACATTTGCAATGTATTCCATCAGGTCCGCCACCCTGTGGGAGTAGCCCCATTCGTTGTCGTACCATACCAGTATTTTAACCGGGTTTTCTTCCAAAATCATTGTAAAATTGGCATGAATTACCACATTAATGCCCAGGTTTTCCCAGGGAAGGTTTAGCGGGTCTTTTTCGGATAATATCCTTATCTGTTCACCGTCTATACTAATCATATCGTCCTTTGCCCTGACTTCTCCGTCAAATATGCCGTGTATCGAATCATATTTAAAAAGGTGCGCCAGCGTCTTTGTATCCGCTAAATCATTTACCGCAATTATCTTGAACCGCTGCCTGTCCTTTTTAAGCATTGCTTTCAAAGTTATTCGTCCTATCCTGCCAAAGCCGTTTATAGCTATCCTTGTCCGCAAAACCCTACCTCCCGCATTACAGAATATTACGTGACTATCTTATTTTCTGCGCCTGGTTTTAATATATTTCCTTTAAGTAATAGCAGATTTTTCTCAAAAATATCAAAAAACCAAAACAGGGAAGGCTTCTGCGCCTGCCCTGTTCATATCCCTTCACCGGCTTTCCGCTTCCGGTAATCCCCCTATCCTAGCTATCCTAGTTGCCCCATTAATCAGGTTTTATGAGATGGGACCTGAGTTCTTTAAGGAACCATTCCACATCGCTTACAACCCCTACCGACTGATGGGACCCGCGATCGGTAAGCTTTGTCACGGTGGCGGGGTTAATATCGATACAAATGGTTTTGACTCGCGCCGGCAGCAGATTGCCGGTGGCAATTGAGTGCAGCATCGTTGACAGCATGAGCGCAATCTCCACCCCTTTGATACCCTTCCTCATCGACTCCTGCGCCTTAACGGAATCAGTAATGACATCGGGTAGCGGGCCGTCATCCCTTATTGAACCGGCCAGCACGAAGGGGACGTTATTCTTCACAAGTGCGTACATGACCCCTTCCTTTAGGATGCCCGCATCTACCGCCTGTCGCAGACCGCCAAGGCCTCGTATCCTGTTAATGGCGAGCATATGGTGCATATGGCCCTCCGGCGCAGATGTACCGTCTTTCAGGCTTACTCCCAGTGATGTTCCGAGCAATGCCGATTCCACATCGTGTACTGCCACGGCATTACCGGCAAAGAAAACATTTACGTAACCCGCGTCAATAAGTGCCGCTAAGTGTTTGCCCGCCCCCGTATGAATAACTGCGGGCCCTGCCACGACCAGAACTTTGCCGTTACGTTCACGTACCGCCCGAATCTCCCGGGCAATCTCCGCAACCATCAGCGATTTCTGGCGCTCGCTTGATACATCGCTCCCCATGAAGGAAAAACCCCGCTCCTCGGTGGTCCTATCCATCGAGGCAACCCGTATGCCCCCGTGACCGATGACCACCTGCTCCCCTTTGGAAAGTGCAGCTATGGGACAACACCTGGTTGTAGATGTTGCCGGGTCAACTACCACGACACAGTCCATTTCAATGTCATCTACCGGAACCCACTTGCCGCTTATGTTCACAAATGTATCAATGTTCGTACTGGAATAGAACCCATCGGGGCTTACCCCGTCCTTGGCGACAGTGGCCAGCGTGACGGTCTGACCATCAACGGACGTGGCACCCAATTCTTTGAGCCTGTCAATAACCTCGTCAAGCCGCTCACATGTTGGTGCTCCAATTTTAAGCCTGGCATAACCCGCGTCATCCGCAGTGCGCCCTATCCTCGTTTCGCACAAGCTAAACTTTGCATCCATCTTTGTTACAGCGTCAATAACGCACGACAGCAGTGCTGTATCGACAACCCTTCCCGAAAGTTCTATTTCGGTTGTATACATTGACGGAATCACCCCTTATATGTATTTTTATTATTCTTTTATTTATAGGAAATAGAAACGATTTGTTTAGTCACCACTTGAGTAGTTATTAATCTATGACTTGATTCTAAATGATAATAAATGCCTTGTCAAGAAGAACGTCCCCATCCTATGTTTGTAAATTGCTTTGTCGGATAGACAGTATAAAAAAAGAACCGCGCTCCTCGCGGCCCCCTTATTTATCCAATATTTATTTCCCGCCTTATTTTCTCCATGTTAGGCCCGTAGGTCCGGTCCAACAAGTCCTTGTGCTTTGAATAAATTTCTGCGATAAGTATATCATGGAGGATAAAGCTTTCCGAAAGCAGCATAAAGGATTTGTTCTGTGTCCAGACGCCTCCGCTTTCCCCCGGCTTGGCAGTGCCAAAGAGGCATTCCTTTTTGTCTGCAACTATGTTAATCCATCTTCCATATTTGCCCACTTCAAACTCCATGTTCTCCATCTGGTGATAGTATACTCTGCCTATTTCCTTTTTTGCCCTGCCGTATAAAACTGCAACTACATCGGTGCCCCTATCGCTGGCTTGCAGGATATCGTCATAGAACAACTCATAGTCCTGGACCCACATTTCCATGTACAGATGCTTCTCTGCCTTTGCTATCATGGATTTAATCCTATTATACAGCTGGTCCTCCCCATTAAAATGCCACATGTATTCAACCGGGGATTGTTCGTTTAGTGTTTTAAAGTTTTCCTTAAGATAATTTATCGATTCATCCACATTCGCCCTGTACCTCTCAAGGAATTCGTCTATGGGAAGGCCGATATATTTTACAGGGTTTGAGCCGCTGGCCACCGCCAGGCCCTGTTCAACTATTTTTTTTATGGTCTCATATATCTTGGATTGGGGCACCCCGGATATCTTACTTATTTCATAGGCGCTGATATCCGGATTTTGTATCAAGGCAATATACGCTTTGGCCTCGTATGAATTAAACCCTATTTTAGTGAGCTCGTTTAGGACTCCCTTTAATTTTTCCTCAGCCATTACTGTCCCTCCCCCATTACCCGGAATGCTCATCGGGTAAATTATAATTTGTACTCTAAAGTATAGTCCAAACAGTACCGGCTGTAAAGCCCGCACTCGTTTCACAGCATACGCCGCACACAGCCGGTACCCCTGTGTTCTTCTTTGTACCGGACAGGCTAATTCCCGGCTTATTTTATCGTCAGGTGTTTATTGCTGATTGATACCATCCTATATACAACGCACTAATAATATTACATTCCTTTATTTGTCATAAATCCTGTAAAGGAACACGGCTGCTTCCGCTCTTGTGGTATTGCCCAGGGGATTGACCTTACCGCCGCCGCCCACTATCAATCCTTCCTTCACAAGTGCTGCAATGCTGTCTGCGGCATAGTCTGCCACAAGGGCTTTGTCGGCAAATGTGTCCAGCTCCGAAGCAGATACCTGTGCTTTTAGTCTGTTCAGCATTCTTAAGACTCTCTCGGTCAATACCATCATATCCTGCCTTGTAATGCTTGCATCGGGGCTGAATTTGTTGTTTCCCGTGCCGCTGGTGATACCGAGCCTTTTGGCTATGGCTAATTCCCTGCAGTAATAGGCATTCTTGTCTATGTCATCGAAGTTACCTTCAATCCTGGCATCAACACCCAGGGTTCTTACAAGGGAGTACAGGAATTCCGCCCTGGTGATATTTATGGATGGGTAGTATTCGTTATCAGCAGCGCCCTTCACTATGCCTTTGGAGGCAAGTACCTCGATTGGCTTCCTCGCCCACTCCACGCTGTTCAGGTCATTGAAGGTCTTTTTTACATAGGCCACAGCATAATTGCTGAAATGTGTAGTGGCAAAGGTTACCGTGCCTGTGACAGGGTCATACCTTCCTGAAGGAACTTCCACAACACTGCCGCTGCCGTCAATGTACCATACCGTTATATGCTCGGGGTCTGAAAGCTCCTCAGCTGTCGGTTCATAGGGTATGGATACAGTAACCGGCGCATCAGGATTATTCCAGTCCATCCGCTTTCCATCCACTGCAAGAGTGAACTGCACCAGCGGTCGGTCTCCTATGATGTCTTTTACGTTGGGAGGCAGGCCGGCCTTGTCTCCCCGGCTTATGGTAACAGCCACTTTTTCTCCTGCCGCTTCTTCCCACCCTGTCAGCATGTTATCCGGTATGCCTACAGTGCCGAGGACGGTGTTTAGCAGGATTTTGTTCCGCGTGCCTCCGGACGATAAACCCTTCATGGAGGTTTCAAGGGTGTATGACCCTGCTGCTTCTACTAAGGGCATATTTGCCACTATTGTTTTGGTTCCGCTCCCGTAAGCTTCATCTCTTTCCGGAAGCTGGTTTAATGTTTTTTGATCAACCCATACGGCTGCATCTCCCGACCCGCTGTCGTAAATTACGTCTGCAAGGTATTTTTTATATCCACTGGAGATTTCCGCTGTCAGTTTGGGAACCGTAGCAGGGGTACGGCTGCCTCCTCCCATACCTCTGGTTGACACCCGGATTGTATTATACGCAGCCTTGTTACCCGCCTGGTCCCTGACAATTACGTTATAATAATAGGTCGTATTTGCAGTCAGCTCTGCCGCCTGCCAGCCGGTGAGGCTTGTACACCAGTCTTCCTCCACTATTCCGTTTTCCTCTGCATCTTCCACAGAATCAATATTATTTTCAGTCGAACTGACAACCCTATACATCAAATCCGCCTGGGCTGTTGCTTCATCTAAAGCCGCGGCCCAGGACAGATGCATACTGCTGCGGGTAATGCTGTCTGCCGAGATGGTCCCGCCATCACCAACTACCGGCGCTTTCAAGTCACTAAGTATCCTTGCGCCCGTAGTCTGTGCATCTGCCATTGCATTGCCGGCTGTGTCAAATATTGAGCTTCCGTCTGCCGGTTTGATTTCTATACTCTCAAATCCTGAAGGCGTCCCGGAAATAACCAGGAATACCCTGACTACCGTCTCTCCGCCGGTAAGCTCTGCAGCAATGTCTCCAACCGTACTGTCATTCCTCTTAACACTGCTTATCTCAGCACTAACGGCCGTGCCTTCGTTTTGTGCAAAGACCAGCGCCAGTTTTTCCTTAGTCAGGGGTGACGTACCGTCATCCGCCCCGCAAACCCCTTCCGAAAAGAAAACATCAATATAGGCGTTCCCCCCACCGATTACAGCTTCATCTATAGCAGGAGCTGTGGTGTCCCAGGCGGCAAGCATTATACCTGTGCTGTCGGTGGTCATATAATTCCCCGCCATATCCTGTACTGTGCCTTCCCCGCCTAAAGTGTATTTTACGGTAACCCCTTCTTTCGCTGATACTCCCATATCGGCCACAGTCAGTACCACACGTTTTGCATCCTGGCCCTGGGTTATTGCAGTAACCTCATATGTAATACCGGGGTTTTCGTATTCATGTACAATAAAGCCTCCGCTGCTGCCCTTGGTCAGGCCGGTGCAATTCTCACTCAGCGTTACGGTTATGTGTGTGTTATCATTTCTTTCGGCGCTGTCAAGGACGGGCGGGACAGTATCGATAACTATGCTTTCAGAGGGAGATGATACATTCCCGGCACTGTCTACTAGATATACCTGATAGGCACCATCCTCCAGCCCTGAGGTATCTATGCTTACTAATGTAATCGGGCTTTCCGGGTATGCTGTCTTCTTTGTATCGATACCGTCAAGGTGGGCTTTACTTGTATAGGCTTTATCTGTTTCCGGCACCAGGTATAAAGTACCGTAAATACCATAATCATCACAGGTTATCTCTACAGGAATGCATTCATTCATAATCAGAGGGGTTACATTGCTAATGGTTGGCGGTGTATTGTCTTCAATCATTACTAAATCTATGGAATGATTCGCAGACGATACCGGCTGAGCTCCGCTTACGGCTGCATATCCGCCCTTAACTGCCGTGTACGCAACCGACCCGGAACGCGGGACAATAATACCGCATAACCCCTGGCTGCCGGTAATGTATTCTCCCATACCTTCTATTGCCAGCTTAACGTCGGCTATCCCATCCGTATTAAAGAGAAGATAGGCCAAATCCTCGCCATCGCCGTTCTTTAGCGTTCCCGAGTCTTCTACAAAAGCTCCCTTCCCAATATTCTCGCCTACATTAATCTCACTGCTTCCCTTCGCTATAATCATTGGAGCTCCAATAATTGTGACGGCTCCGCCATTACCTTCAAAGCCGCCGCCGATGCCGGCGCCGCCCCAGATCCCGCCGGCCGATGTAACGCTGCCGCCGCTTATTGTTATATCTCCGGCTGACGCCTCATACCCGCCGCCAATGCCGGCACCAAACTTGCCGCCGTTGGCGGTTACCGTGCCCGCGCTGATCAATATACCGCCGCCGGTGCCGTGTATACCGCCTCCAATGCCGGCGCCATAATCTCCACCGGTTGCGGTTACCGTGCCACCGCTAATGGTAATATTACTGCCCGAGCCATAATTATCCGTACCGTCGGATGATGACGACCATCCGCCTCCGCCAATTCCCGCACTGCGGTGTCCCCCTTGGGCAGTAACTTCACCACCGCTTATGGTGATATTGGTACCCGATCCCGCTCGGCCGCCTCCTATGGCAGCTCCCCCCGCCGGTTCGCTAGGACCGCCCGCAGCATTAACAATGCCTCCGCTGATGGTTATATTTCCACCTGCTCCATATCTGCCGCCTCCGATGCCGGCACCACCACTTCCGCCAATAGCGGTTATGGTACCTCCTTCGATGGTTATATTTTCACCTGCTCCATATCTGCCGCCTCCGATGCCGGCACCATAGCTTCCACCAGTAGCGGTTATGGTGCCACCACTGATGGTAATACTGCCCCCTGCCTCGTTGTCGCTTCCGCCAATACCGGATGACCACTTGCCTCCAATGACGGTCATTTGAGCTTGCGAATCGCTGCTCAAACCGGCAGCCCTGTTAATGGTGAGCTGCACCCCGTCAGGCACACGTAAAGCTGCCGAAGGAGCCCAGTCAAGAGCCTCCAACCTGCATGTACCGCTGATATATAGCCTGTGAGGGTAGTCTCCGGCATTACCGAAATCAACCGGTGAGCTATTCGGTTGTGAGGTGATATTAAGGTTTTCAATAGTAAGGTCTATGGCTTCGGTTCTGTCTCCGGCTATGACGATACTGGCATCAACATGCTCTGAGCTGCCAATGATTTTGACTGTATTCACATCACCGGCAATAGTAATTACCCCTGTGTACTCTTCGTCAAGCTGATAGTCGCCGTTAGTACTGATAGTATAATCCCCGCTGGGAATCTGCGTTGCTCCCGATGTCATAACCATATCAGTCTTGAATAGTAAGGTATTGCCCATATTCTCACCCGGAGGTTTTTCCTGGTATACTTCTTCTGTCACCGTTGGGTTTTGTACATTATCGCTGGTTTCTTCTGCATATGCTGACATTGGTTGTCCCGCTGTCAGCAGCAGTCCTGCCAGCATACAAACCGCCATAAACCCAGAAGCAAGCCGGTTAAAGCCTTCTTCTTTCACTCTTCCATTCCTCCATTCAGTGGTTCTATATTAATTACCATAAATGTGGTATAATTACTGCAGTTGAAAATACGACCAGAGTCACCGACTATAGTCATTATATATCGCTTCCATATAAATGGTCAAGATAGGAGGAAGAGGTCTATGGATTATGGGAAAACGAGCATTAGGAAAAAAAGAGCTATTGAAACCAGAAAGAAGATATATAAAACCGCTGAACAGTTATTCAAACAATACGGATTTGAAAATGTAAGTGTAGATTCCATAGTGGAAATGGCGGGGGTATCCAAAGGTGCTTTCTACGTGCACTTTGATTCAAAGAATTCCCTGGCTGCCGCTTTGATTAATGATTTCGTAAATGAAGTGGATTTAGACTACAAGTCCCATATCGAATCATTTGATACCAAAGCAGCGGCGTCTGATATTCTTGTTTCACTGATAGGGAAAATAGCTGATATTCTTATTTATTCTATAGGCTATAACAATATGAAAGCTTTATACAAAGTACAAATAACAAAAACTATAAATACAGATATAGTAATGGATTATAACAGGGAACTCTACAAAATATTCAGCGATATAATCAAAAAAGGCGTACAACAAGGGGAATTCGTAACAGATATACCTGTTGATACACTCACAAAACACTGTGTTATGGCCATAAGAGGACTTACCTATGAATGGTGTATACGCCAGCCTGACTTTGATTTAAAAGAGCAGGCTTTGAAACACTTTGAGATACTGATTGAGGGCATTAAAAAGCGCTAAATCTTATTGATTGCTGCATTTTGCAATATAATAAGGTATAAATGTGGAATGTGTAAATTAAATAGCCAGTAAAAGCTGTAACTCACTCCTGAAGATGCCGAAAAACCATTGGATGGGAAAGAAAAGCAAGACAACGGCAGTGAAAAAGTTCCTTAGCTCCAGGAAGAATCTTCGGTATGTATGGTTTTCATTAAACACCGGAGAAAGCGATGAACTGTGGATGTGGCAAAAATTCTGCCACAGCCTTACAGAAATAAGCCCTGAGCTTTCCAAACAATTTACCCGATACGGTCTTCCCCAAACCTCAGTAGATAGGGAGCGTATCCTCAATATCATAAGAAAAACTGTCAGAGAACACACAGTTATTGTCATAGATGATTATCATGAAAACAAAGGTGAGCATATGAACCTTTTGCTTACGGCCTTTGCAAGGTCTGCGGTTCCCAAGCTACATATAGTCATAATCAGCCGCAGTATTCCGGAGATCCCAATCGAAGAGCTTGCCTTAAAGGGTCTGTGTATGGAACTTTCCCAGCACAGTTTTGAATTTAATAGGGAGGAAACAGTTGAACTGTTCGAGAGAAACGGGTTTTTGCTTTCACCGGAGGAACAGACATTACTGGTAAAAAATACAGACGGTTGGATAGCAGCCATATATCTGGCCCTGCTTAAATATGCTGAGAACAAAACTGTCGAAGACATACGGGACATCACGCGGCTGATTAAAACGGCAGTATATGATAGATTTGACAGAGAAACACAGCAAATCCTGTTAAAGCTTTCCCTTCTTGACGGCTTCAGCCTCGATGGAGCCGTATTTGTTACCCAAAACAAAAAAGCAGGTAAGCTGATAAGCAAAATTGCAGCAAACAATTGCTTTATACGATACGACAACAAAAACGGGACCTACTCAATTCACGCCATATTAAAAGCTATGCTGCTGGAACTCCTTAATGTTGCAGATATCGATAAAGCCGCCCTGTTTTCCCGGTGCGGCGATTGGTGCATGAGGTATGACCGGCGGATTGAGGCAGTGGATTTTTATCGCCGGGCAGGATGTTGCGAGAAAATTCTTGATATATTTGAGCTGATGGGCTCAGCAGAGCTTATAAACAGGGCACCCCACATCATTGTCAGTGCTTTTAACGACATGGATAAAAGCTTGAAGATCTCACGCCCTCTGGCCTACATCACATATATATATTCCTATATGCTGGCAATAGATACAATGGAGGGCGCAAGTCTGCTTTATGAGGCAAAAACAATCTATGAGGCGGACGACAACCTTTTGCATAAAGAACAAATTCTAGGTGAAATCATCCTCATCGAAAGCATTCAGGAATTCAATGATGTAACTGCTATGAGCGAGTATCACAAAAAAGCTTTCACCCTCTTTGGCGGCACAAGCTCCCGAATTATAAACGCCAATTCAATATTCACCTGTGGTTCACCCCATACTCTCTATCTCTATCACAAGAAGGATAAGACTCTGCTTTCGCTTGTAGAGTTCATTGAAAAGAACAATTGGTTTCATACCCATGTATCTAACGGCTGCGGAGCAGGCTTTGAACATATCGCAAGGGCGGAATACTGCCTTGAAACAGGCAGTTTAACCGAAGCAGAACTTTTTGCCTACAAGGCTGTCTATAAAGCAAAAACCAAAAATCAGTTGAGCCTTGTTATCTGCGGAAATCTTTGCCTTGCACGTCTGGCAATCCTGAACGGCAGACCAAATGAGGCCTTTGATATAATGGATAAACTCCGGGTGGAAGCAGAAGCCTCAGGAAATCCAATCCTACTCAATGGCATTGATATTGCTGAAGGGTTTATTTACGGCAGTCTGGGAAAATTAGAGCGAATACAAAAGTGGCTGCAGGATGGAATCACTCTTTAGCATTAAAGTCAAATAGAGCAGTAATAGCCTGGGGTGGAGATGGCGCAGGACAGTGCGATGTGCCCTCCGGCCTATCAGGTGTGATGGCAGTGTCAGCTGGAACTAACAACTCCCTGGCCTTGAAGTCGGATGGCACCGTGATAGCCTGGGGGGCTAACAAACAGGGTCAATTCGATGTACCGGAAGGTCTCAATCTGGGCGGTATGCCAAGCAACCATACCATTTCGCGTAAAAGAAACACGCCATCACCAACTGTAAATGCAGCATTTACGGCGGGCACATATAAGGTAAACTTACCTGTCAATATAAATAAGGAAAAAAACAGTATTACGGCAAGTCTGAGTGAAGATATATTGAATAAAGCCTTTGATAAAGCCAAACCAGGCAGTGATGGAGTAAAGACCGCGAAAGCTGAGATGCCGGAAGTGCAGGGAGTGGACACCTATGTATTGCAATTGCCTGCAACAGCCCTTGCGTTAGAGAAGCAGGACAAAAAAATAGAAATGGCAAGTGAAACAGGGACAATAACCTTGCCCGGCAATATGCTGGAAGGCATGGGGCTTGAAAACAACGGAGATGTGGGTATCAGCATCGGCAAAACGGACATCTCTAGGCTTCCGCAGGATGTACAAGATAGTATTGGCGAAAACCCGGTAGTTGAATTGAAGCTTACATCGGGAGGTAAGACAATTGAGTGGAACAATCCCGATGCACCGGTTACAGTATCCATTCCCTATATACCAACAGCAGAAGAACTTGCCAACCCTGAACATATTACGGTATGGTACATTGACGGCAGCGGCAAGGCGGTATCGGTACCCAATGGGCGCTATGATCCGGCAACGGGCATGGTGACCTTCAGCACCACACACTTCAGTAATTTCGCGGTGGTCTATGTGACAATAACCTTTGAAGACTTGGGAAATGTGGGCTGGGCAAAAGAGCAGATTGAAGTACTTGCGTCCAAGGGAATTGTAAGAGGTATGTCAGAAAAAGAATATGCGCCTCAGGCAAACATCACAAGGGCGGACTTCCTCTGCTTCCTGGTAAGAACCTTGGGCGTTGATGCAAAGGTTAACGGGAACTTCGACGATATAAACAGTGATTCATATTACTACAAGGAGATAGCCATAGCCAAAAGGCTCGGTATCACCAGCGGCACAGGTAACAACAGATTCAGTCCTGATGCCAGCATCACCAGACAGGACATGATGGTGCTGACCGAGAGGACCTTAAGAATGCTAAGCAGGCTAAAAGCACAGGTATCTGCTTCAGACCTTGACAAGTTTGCTGACAAATCCCTTGTGGCAACCTACGCAGTAGACAGCATTGCAGCACTTGTTAAGGAAGGATTGATTGTAGGCGGCGGTGATAATGTCAATCCCCTGGGCAATACCACAAGGGCGGAAGCGGCTGTATTCCTGTACAGGATATATAACAAGTATTGAGACAAGTGCAGATTTAACAGGAACAGTTAAACGATTTAGATACATAATTAAAAAGCAACCAAAAGCAGATATAGGTTTTGTGGAAATACCAAATCCGACTATCTGCTCTTTGTGCAGTAATTCCTATTAGATATTTAGTATATAAGATTGAAGCCATGCCCATATTTATGTGTAAATTACCTCGATAACACTCTGTAAGTTTGTAGCCTAAGGCTGCCCACTTTCACAACAGCACAATCAGTAAACGTTTATGCTGCGGAAGCCGGGCTACACATTGAGATAGCCGTATGGCAGGCTAAATGGCTTTAAATTTCAGAAAGTTCCTTATAATTAAGTCAATAAGCGAGTTCTATGTCA
>CAZVBE010000008.1:0-41157 GCA_964625335.1 uncultured Clostridium sp.
TTACCGCCTTAAGCTTAATGGTTATGCCCCTCTCCCTTTCGAGGTCCATGCTGTCCAAAAGCTGTTCCCGCATCTCCCTTTTGTTGATAGTCCCGGTATTCTCCATAAGTCTGTCGGCCAGAGTGGATTTGCCGTGGTCTATATGGGCAATAATGCAGAAATTCCGTATGTTTTTCAAATCATCCATAGATTGTATCTTCCTTCCGTTGTTGTGTAACCTGTCACATTATTATAGCATACAGGAAAATACTTATACAATGCACGCAAACATTAGGGACGGTTCTTTTTGTTATATCCCCCATAGCATCCTTCCGCTATCTGAAATATTCGCAATATGCAATCAATTGCAGACCGCATCTACAATCCCCTTTTTCTTCTGCAGATGGCCGCCATGATGGTTACTCCTATAATAAGGAGCAATGCTGCACCTATCACAATTGGAGTAAAGTATCCAAAACTGCCTTGGAGACTCCCCCCCACTTTATCCAGTAGTGTGATTTTCTCATTTGCATAAAGAGTAAAGGATAGGTCCTCCCCGGGTAAATCTGCCAGGGCTGCCGTGTAAACCCCATTTTCTCCCTTTGTGAGCTCAATACTGCTTTCTGTTATATACGGAGCCTCCTGCGGCGGAATAATCTCAATGTTCAAATTTTTAAAACCGCTCCAGTTTTGAGCAGCATTCAAAATATAATCAAATGTGTACAGGGGTTTTGTGGTTTTGGTTTTATCCATTGTTCCGGATGTTTTATAACTAACGCTTACCTCTTTTGGACTGTTTGGAGGAAACTCCACAGTGTAAACAAGAGTTAAGATCCGCTGGTAATTCTCCTGCGCTGTAAGGTCATATTCTGAGCCAAAACCCATATTCTGTGTAAAGCATTTATCGAGGGAAGCTGCATACAGATTGTATAACTGAATATCTGAAATCATATTATTATTTTGCGCATTCGTGTTTTTCTTCATAGACTCCATCAGATATGGCTTAAGCTCCACTTCCTGCGCAGTGATTTGATGGGTAAAAAATAAGGTTTTTTGGCTGAGTTCCCCATCGGTATAGGCGTTTAGCTCCAAGTCAATGTCCTGGCCCAGTACTAAAATTTCTAAAACCTGGGGTTTGTAGCACCATGCGGCGATTCTAACTTTTTGTTCCTCCCGTTCATACCTGTTAAACCCTTTTGTAAGCACCTTGGTTTTTTCATGGTCAAAAGTAAAATCAACCGCAAAGTTTATCCTTTGGTCAGTGGTTGGTTTTACTTTAATAATATACAGCCTGCCTTTTTCATTTTCTTTAAAATTATCGGCCTTATAGGGTTGGTCTGTTATGGTGTTTACAATGCCGGCAAAATCATAGCTAACTTTTTTATCTTCCTGCCGGGGGTTAAGGTAGCTGTCCACCACATCCCCGGCATATAAATAAAAGGGAAGCACACTATCACCGGCAGTTATGACAATGTCGCCGGACGTAAATCTGTCTATGGCTCCTGCAAAGGGGAATGCCATTTGTACCGATTGCGGCTCATTTGTGGGGTTAACCATTTGATAGGTTGCGGTAACCCTGCCGCTTACGGTATAGGCAGAATAATCAGAATCGGAAAAATCAAAAACAAGGTTTTCTTTTTCCACCTTAATAGGAGAATCTCTATCAACTGACATTATATCTGAAGACGGGTATCCTTGCCAAAATACCGGCCCGGAATTGGCAAAAACCACTGCAGACAAAAAAAACACAGCAACGGTAAACACAATCCCTGTCATAAGCCTTTTCATAAAACCACCCCTTTGTCTTTTAGACATATCCGCATAGAAAATAGTTCCATTTTGGGCGCTCAAATCCACAATGCCTGTTATATACATAATATCAGTGCCCATCACAAAATCAAGCTAAAGCCTCGCTTGTTTAATATATAAATAAAAAAACTGCCCCTGCGGGCAGAACTTCGTCTTCATTCACTTTATAAGCTGGTCCATTTTGGCCCTGGCAGCCTGATAAACCCTTTCCCAACCGCTTTTGTCCACTAAAATCTCCCTTCCTGCAAACTCCAGTCTTATTACTTCATCATTCAGACCATATATCCCAAATATAGGCCTGTCGCTGCTTCTGCCCAGCATATCCCTTGAGCTTGCATCCACAATGGACAGGCCGCAGCAAAACAGCACAAAACAAAGTATAACTCCTATAAAAGCTTTCAATCTCAGCCTCTTTTCCTGCCGCCTTTTTTCCAGCCTGCTCATAGGGCTCCCCTTTCAGAAGTCTAATACTCCCTGAATAATAAGTGTCCCCAAACCCATAGTTTTTATTCCTCAATTTCCTTAATTGTATCGGATATCGCCCTTGCCAGGTATGGGATGGAATTTAGCGCTTCTTCCATGGTATTGGCATTGCTGCCCACTTCAATCAGAGCCGAGTAATTCGAAAGCTGCTGGTTGTATTTGCCTGTTCCCTTTTCCAAAACTTTTCGGCACAGCCCCGGGCTCTGCTCATTGATCTTGTTTTTCAAGAGCTCTGCAAATTTCCTGGTCTCGCTGCTGTTAGGGGTGTCGGGTCCCCAGACCAGCATCAGCCTGGCGGTTTCTTCCCCGCCCAGTCTCATTGCGGACAGCGCCCTTGCGTTTTGTTCCTCCGCCCGGTTTCTCACAGGAAAGGCATCCCTGTGTATGTCAAGGATGATCCTTATGGAAGGGTATCTTGCCAGTATATTCCGGATGGAATTAAGAGACCTTGTATAGGACGGAGTATACTCAGGATAATCATGGAAGGTGGTTATGTGTACCGATTTTATACCATACTGGGATTGGAGTGTTTCCTGGAGTTCCTTGCCCACCCTTACCACCGAATACCTTGGGTCTATGGTTCTGTCCACATCGGTTGGAGTATAGTTGTATGCCTTGGAGGGCCTATAGGCTTCCGAGGTATGGGTATGGTATATCAGCACAATAGGGTTATCCTTGTCCAGTGAAGTTTTAGCCGGTAATTGGAACTCCCTGTTTTGTACCGAGGCTTCCCGGTCTGTGAGACTGTTTATTTCAACTTCACCGGGATTATACTGCCGTAATATTTCGTTCAAATCCTCCTCCGGGTCATAAGGATTTCCACGGTTAATTGTACCGGCACTGCCGCGGTTTGATATTAACAGATCGTAGCTTCCCATTATGGGAAGCTCTGCAACGATAAAACTCTTTGGGTCCTTGTAGTTTAAAAGGGTAACTCTCCTGACGATTTTCTCAAATACTGTTTCTTCGTCTTGCCCGGTTGCCCCCGCCTCTATGGCAGGGAATGCCTTATCCAGAACTGTCCGCAAAAGGCTGCTTACAAGCTGCCCGCTGCCGGCCTGTGTTTGAGTTTCTGCCGGGGAGAACACCTCCACCGCAGAGTATGACATAACAATACTCCTTATTCCCATTATCATAGCCAAAAGCCCTATCACAACTGCGGCAATACCGCTCCATTTCCCCGGTTTCACCACCTTTATTCTTATCAATGTCTTCCACCTCTCTTCTTTAGCCGGCTTTTGTTCAACTATAAAAATATATTCTTCTTGATATTCTAATATGTTTATTAAAGCACGCCATAAAAAAAAGAGCCCCGGT
The DNA here is from genome assembly GCA_964625335.1 of uncultured Clostridium sp. Classification (GTDB taxonomy): domain Bacteria; phylum Bacillota; class Clostridia; order Ch29; family Ch29; genus CAZGUG01. Next base: position 3,589 of record CAZVBE010000008.1, read on the forward strand.
TTCATTAACCGGCGCCTTTACTTCAGTTTATATACCTGTCAACATCCTCCGGGCCAATTGAGGGATGGAGGAAAATATTAAGCCCGTTAGCAAGCACTTTTGACATATCCCTGACCATATCGTCGATTTCCTTCGGGGTAACAACAAGGCTTCCTATATCGGGGCTAATAGCCTCGCGGATCAGGTTATACTTATCTTCTCCCTGCATGTTTTTAAGCACCTGATAAAACTCCTTCCCCTTATCCGCCTGTTGAATCATCGCATCCACCACCATATCTATGGTATCGCTGGCCATGGTTGCCGCATCCACCACCGTAGGCACTCCTATTGCAATAACAGGCACTCCCAGGGTTTCACGGTTTAATTCCTTTCTCTTGTTGCCTACGCCGGAACCGGGGCTTATCCCGGTATCTGCTATTTGTATAGTAGAATTTATCCTGTCCATTCTCCGGGACGCCAGGGCATCAATCGCAATTACCCTGTCAGGTTTTATCCTGGAAACAATCCCCTCTATTATCTCTCCCGTCTCAATTCCTGTAATTCCCAATACCCCAGGTGATATTGCACACACCGGCGAAACGCCCTGGTCCACCTGGTCGGGAAGGTATTCAAAGACATGCCTTGTTACCATAAGGTGTGATATTACTTTGGGGCCAAGGGAATCGGGGGTTACATTCCAGTTGCCCAGGCCCACCACTAGGGTCGTGCTTCCCTTGTCCACTGCAGCTATCCGTCTCAGCTCTTCTCCCAGCGTTCTGCTTACCTCTTCGTATATGTCCCTGTCCCTTCTCTTTATGCCCTCTGCCTCTATGGTAATATAATTACCTATAGGCTTATTCATAATACGGACTCCCACTTCCTCCTGGATACCCACCCGGGTAACCTTTATACCGTTATCCTCTGAAACGTCCACCTTTACACCGGGGATTTCCTGCTTTTTTTCTTCCCTGTACATCTCCCTTGCTTCCACAGCAAGATCTGTCCTTTTATTAAACATACCACACCTCCCCATAGTATTGCCTATACAAATGAGATAGAATAAAATATCAGTATAATCAAATATTAATACTGAGTATAGGTTTGGCAAAGGTCATTGTTTTTATGCAACATGTCTTGCTTTTTAAAATCAGTCATGGTAAAATATCACTTGTTAATCCCGCAAAAGGGGGGTGAAGGAAATGGCGAATATTAAATCCGCAGAAAAAAGAGCAAGAACCGCTAAAATAAGGACCGCAAGAAACAAGTCCTATAAGTCCACAATTAAATCTGCCACCAAAAAATTCGACCTGGCAATAAACACAGGCGACATGGAACAGGCTAAGGCTGCCTTTGTCAGGGCAGAAAAACAGCTGGACAAAGCGGCTTCCAAGGGCATTATTCATAAGAACACAGCATCAAGAAAAAAATCCAAGCTTGCAAAAAAGCTTAACAAAGCTATATAACATCACAGAAAAAAACAAGCGTACCTGTTATAGTACGCTTTTTTTGATTTCCTGATTACTATAAACCGGCTATAAGCAATTCCAGGGACAGCCAAGGTTCTATTCTGCCGCTTTTTATCCGGACATCCATCTCTGCGCAGCTCTGTAATGCTTTTTTTAAATCTTCCCCAGCAAAATTATCCGTCTGTTTTAACAAAGAGCCGGCTATAAAGGGTGGCAGACCCAGCCTTGATGCAATGGCTTTGTTTGAATACCCTGCTTCTTTCAAAGCCGAAGCCTGAAGCAACAGCCTGAACTGCCTTGCCACCATGAATAATACCCTAAGGGGCGGCTCTCCGCCCTGCTTCATGTCCTCCAAAAGACCTATGGCCATTCCAATGTCCCTGCGGCCCACAGCATCCACCAGATTGAAAATATTCCTTGCCGGGCTCCTGGAAATCAGTGTTTCTATATCGGCTTCTGAAATTAACTCTTTGCCTTCGCAGTACTTAACCGTCTTTTCGATTTCATTGGCTATATGGTCCAGCGTCTTTTCAGAATCCCTTTCGAGATATCCCGTAAGCCCTATAAACCTTTTTAATGCCACCGGGGGCAGAGTTTTTCCGCTGCTCTCAAACTGTTTTTTTATCCAGCTTTCAAGCAGCTGCGGCTTAAGCCTGCCAAACTCAACAATCTCACCCTGGGCCTTCAGGGTCTTAATAAACCTTGTCCTCATATCCGGCCTGCCTTTTGCCTGTATTATAAGGCAGGAATATTCGGGTATCCTGCAAATATATTTTTCCAGGATATCCATATCCTTCCGGCTTAAGGCCCTCTTCCCCACAGGCCCGAAGGCTGCGTCCTTAACTATTACAAGCCTCCTCGGGTTCATAAAGGGCAGTGTTTCAACTGCATTAACTATCGTGTCCGCCGAGGCCGAGCCTCCGTCAATCACGGTAAGGTTGAGTTCTTCCAGGGAAGCGGGAACCAGAATATTCTTGATTCTGCCCACCGCTTCCCTCTTAAGCAGCTCCTCAGGGCCGTAAAACAGATATAGTTTTCCGGTTTCTCCGTTCTTCAGTTTCTTAAAAAACTCAAGCAAATCCATTATTCCACCCTAACCGCCGTCCCGTATGCCAACAGTTCAGCAGCCCCCTGCATTACCGATGATGTCGTAAACCTTACATTGACGACGGCATTGGCACCCATCGCTTCCGCATCTTCTACCATTCTCTTCAAAGCGGCCTTTCTTGCCTCAGACATCATTTGTGTATATTCCTTAATCTCTCCGCCTACCAGTGTCCTGAAGCCGGCCATTATATCCTTGCCGAGATGCTTCGAATGTATGGTATTCCCTTTGACCAGCCCGTAAACCTTAGTAATGGTTTTATCCGGTACATCGTTAGTATTTACCAGTATCATCATCATCCACCTCCCTGTCTTTTTTCCTTTCAATCACAAGACCTAAAATGAGTATAAAAAATCCGGTCAGAAGCCCGATGAATCCTACCCTCAGCATTAGGTGCATTTCCGGCAATGTAATTATAGTATAGGCTACATAGAGAAAAACTACAATCATTCCGGCCAGAATAAGGCCTACTCCTAATTTTTTCAAATTGCCGCTCCCCTTTCATAATTATTGTAATACAGCAATAATAAAACAGATACTGCCACTATATAATATGCAAAATAAAACCCTCTGCCTGCATTTTCCACCTGAATACTGCCGAAGGGTATTGCTCCTGCTCTATCAATAATATAATTTATTATTTCAATTATTATACCATTTACCCACACTATGGTGTAGTAAAGGGGTATGTGCAGCGGGTACAAAACCAGAAAAACCACAGTAAGCCACAGTACCACACCCGCCAGGGGCACGGCCAGTATATTGGCCAGTACCGCTACGGGGGCGAAACTGCCGAAATAATGGATAAGAAGCGGCAGTATCAGTACCTGGGATGAAAGGGTGACAGAGACCGCTCCCGATATATGCCTGCCCGCAAAACCAAAGCCCCTTCTGAATACCGGATAAAACAAAACAATCCCAAGACATGCCATAAAGGACAGCTGAAATGAAATGCTGTATATTATATGCGGCTGAAAGGCTATCAATAAAAATGCCGTAAATAATAGGGAGGTTAGCATATCGGTTTTGCGGTCCACGGCGGCCGCCAGCATCACCACACCCATCATTATGGCAGCCCTGACCACCGAAGGGGTGAGGCCCACCATAAATGAAAAAAAAGTTAAGAGCCCGCAGACAGTCAAAAACCTCTCTCTGCCTGGCAGTCCGAGTCTTTTCAAAGCCCATACCAGGACTGCTGATATAATGCCCACATGCAGCCCGGACACTGCTAAAAGATGTGATATACCCACTGCCGAGAACCTTTCCCTTGTATCAATGCTTACTTCCCTGCCTCCCAGCAGCAGGCCCTTCATTATTTCACTGTGCCTCTGCGGTATGACACCCGAATCCAGCTGCCGTTTAACCCACAGGGCGGCCCGCCAGCTGTAACGCTTTATTGAATAAGGTTTTACACCGGTAAATCTAATATGGTAAGGGGTTGAATAAAGCAGCGCTTCAGCCCCCAATCCCCTGCAGTAATTCCTGTACCCATCGTCGGCCGGCAGTTTTATCTGCCCCTCCGCCACGACCCCGCAGCCAACCGTTATACCGCCGATATTCCCCCCGGGGTATACCATAAGCTTACCCCTGTACCCCGTATTGATATCGTCCAGCAGGAGGCTGTCCACATCCAGCAAAAAATATTCCTCCCCTATGGCCGGCTCCACCCTTCCCTCGACATACACCCACCTGTCTTCGCATCTTTGTACCGCCTCCGCCCCCGCAGCGTAAAGGACAAAAGCCGTTATTCCAAAACAGAAAAATACCATTGCCGTTATATAGTATGTCCTTCCGTGGGGCAAAAAAACGAAAAGGAAAACCAGGGCTATAACCGCCTGAAGAACAAGAGCCCGGAGTTTTATTCCCCAAAGCAGGTATAGACCGCCTCCAGCCATATAACAAAATAAGGCAAAGGCAAGCTTCCGTTTCATACCGCTTCCGGTTTACCTCTTTTTATTATTCTATTGAGTATTCCTTGCAGCAATTACTTTTGACAAAACTTCAACTACAGGCAGTGCAAGGGCAGCGCTGCCCACAGCCTGGAATATATTACCCGGGAATTCCACCAGTGCTGCCGGCATACCGTACATTATTGCCCCGGCGCCAAAATAGCCTGCCGCCATCCACAGTCCGCCTGCAATCATTGCAACAGTCTTCGTTTTTATACTGCTTCTTGCAGAAAAGAGCTTATAGAATATATATCCTACGATAAATCCTTCTAATCCTTTTATAACAAGGGTAAAGGGAGCCCACACCGCATAGGGGGACAGTAAATCGGCCAGGGCCGACCCAATCCCTCCCGCAACTGCTCCATACTTAGGTCCCAGCAGCAAAGCAGCAATGAAAATTACCGTATCGCCTAAGTTTATATAACCCTTTGTGGCCGGCACAGGTACCTGAAAAGCCATGGTTGCCAGTGCCACCAATGCTGTGAGCAGCGCTGCGGTAATCATTTTTTGGGTTTTGTTCATCAGATATTCCCCCTTGGGTATAATCATATCAACTAGATTATACCATGCACCGTTAAATTTTTGAATACGCAGGAATTATTTTGCCTACTCTTTCCTTTTTAGTTTCTCAATGAGACGGGACAGTACCATGGACAATTCGCCCCAACTGACGACCTTATCCAGTGGATACTCGTCCTGTACAAGTCCTTCCTCCTTTATCCCTTCAAAGAACGGCGCAGCCCAATGACTTCCCTCCTGTCGGCTTATTTCTATTGTATTAAAAATGCCTGTAGCAATGGCGTTGGCAATCTTTTTCCTGAAGGGGTTTTGCGAAAGCAGGTGATTGTCCGACGGGTTTGTGATAAACGCTGTTTTTACCAAAACGGTGGTTACTTCGGTTTCCCTTATAAAAAAATGATAGTCTTCCCTTCTTGCATTCAGCTTACTGTATGCCCTTCTCCTTACAACACCCAAATTGGAAATTTCCTTTAACAGGCTTTCCGCCATTTCTTTCCCCGCCAGGGAACTATACCCGTATACCGTTTCTACTCCCTTGGCCGATACCGGCCCTCCACTGCAGTGTATGGATATTGCATAATCTGCCTCGGATTGGTTTATTCTCTTTACTCTTTCTGCGCCTTCCAGAGTCTCATCCCTGTCTCTGGTAAGAATAACTTCAATACCCTCATGCTCCAAAAGCTGGTTAAGTTTTACCGCTATATCAAGGCTAATGTTTTTCTCCATTATTCCAAAGGCCTGCAAACCCGGGTCGTCTCCTCCGTGCCCCGGATCGATACAAATTTTCATCCCATCACCTCCACTATATAATATGTTACCCATTCGTTTATTGCCATTGGGTAAAGCCTTTGCCCTTGTAATATAACCTCAAAAACTGATACACTAATATAAATAAACAGAGCTCAAATACCCGGGAGGAGTTTATTATGGACACAGTAAAACTGTATAGGGAAAACGCCTATACCACCGATTTTGGTGCAAGGGTTGAAAATCAGACAAAAAGCGAAGAAGGCTTTGAAATAGTGCTTGACCGCACCGCCTTTTATCCTGCCGGCGGGGGCCAGCCCTTTGATACAGGATGGCTTAACGGTATACCGGTAACCGATGTGATGGAAACCGGTGGTACAATTGTACATATACTCCAAGGTCAACTGGAATCCCACACCGTTACAGGCAAGATTGACTGGAAACGGCGTTTTGACCACATGCAGCAGCATGCCGGACAGCATATATTGTCCTCCTGCTTTGAAAGGATAGCCGGGGCAGATACTGTTGGGTTTCACCTGGGCAGCCAGTATGTATCTATAGATTTAAACAGGCAGGATCTAACTTCTGACCATATGGCCCAAGCGGAGGAACTGGCCAACAAAATAGTTTTCAATAACCTTGCCATAAAGACCTATATCGTGGAGCCGGAAGAGCTGGCGGGACTGCCCCTTCGCAAAGTACCAACCGTAGACAAAAACATAAGAATAGTGGAAATTGATGGTTTTGATTATTCTCCCTGCGGGGGAACGCATCCGTCGTATACCGGAGGCATAGGGCTTATCAAGATCAGACGGTGGGAAAAAAGCGGGGATAATACCCGCATAGAATTTGTATGCGGTGGACGGGCCCTAAGGGATTACAGCCTGAAAAACGCCTCCATCAACAGTATTTCGTCACTGCTTTCGGTGAGGGACTTCGAAGCGGCGGATATGGTGGAAAAAATACTGTCCGACAATAAGAGCCTTTTAAAAACCATAGGCGAATTAAAGGAAGGCCTGTGCAAATACGAAGCGCAGGATCTGGTCCAAAAAACACCGACAGCCGATGGCATCAGAGTGATAAAGCATCTGTTCGATAACCGGCCCTTTGAGGAGATACGCTCGCTTGCTTCGGCTATTATTTCGGAAAATAACTGCATTGCACTCCTTTGCACCGTTGGGCAAAAGAACCGGGTACTAGCAGGCAGGTCGGAGAATATAGATATCGACATGAGAAAGCCCTTTGATGCCGCCATGTCACAGCTGGGCGGCAGGGGCGGCGGCAGCAGCCGCGTGGTTCAGGGAGGCTTTGACAGTGCACACAAAGCGCAATTGGCGCTGGATATGCTTCATGAAACTATACTTAAGTTAAACAAAACCCTGTAAAATCAAGCAGGAGACGGTTGATTAATCCCAACCGTCTCCTCTTTCGCTTTACCCTTCTATGATCTTATAGCAGTGGTCACAGCAATCCGAGCTTTGCATCAGTGTATTATGCCTTCTAAATCTTATCCGGGGATTAAACACATCAACCGCGGGATATTCGCACATACAACAGTATCTGTACCCAAGGTCCTGGGCGTTAAGCTTCTTGTACTCCCTGGCAAAGAAACAGTCCCTGACCTTAAGCCGCAGTTCGCTGTCCTCCTTAACCTGGACTTCTCTCTCTATAACACCGTCCCGTTTCTCCCACATCAGTTTATACAGCTCTGCCAAACCCGCGTCTCCCTTATCCATACTGTTCCATTTCTCATGGGCTGTTTCGGTAAGAACCTCTGCAATTTCGTCTGCTACCTGAGGCCCGTATTTTTGCTGCAGTTTTCTGGTGATACCCACCAGCCTTTTTATCTCGTTTCTTTTCATGGTTTTGTAGAGTTCCAGGAATTCCTTTTCATTTGTCATGAATAGCATCCCCCCAACTAATTTTAAAAAACTTCACAGAACAATGTATTAAAATTTTTTGATATAGCCTCAAATTTAGTTATATTTATACAAAAATGAACAAAGAGCCTCTACGGCTCCCGATTCCCTTTGCTTATTATATAATACGGATTTCCATATGACAACCCCTATTTTTCCCTGTCGGCTGTGAATAAAAGCAGCTCTTCCAAAGCCTTTGAATAAATATCCGGCGTAAGCCCCCGTATTATGCTCTTTGCTTTGCAAATATATTTTTGCTGCAGGGCCCTTGATCTTTCAACCGCTCCGCTGTCACTTACCATCATGACTATATCCTCCAGCCTTTCTTCCAATTCATCCCGACTTTCCAGCAGCTTTTTCATATCCTTTCCGTATTTTTTACTGCTTAGGGTATATATTACAGGGAGAGTGTATATGCCCTGCTGCACATCGTTTATTACCGGTTTTCCCAATTGCTTGCCGCACGCTAAAAAATCCAGCAGGTCGTCTTCGATCTGAAAGACCATGCCAAGCTGCATACCATAGTTTTTCAGACTAATCTTATCCCTCATCGGAAGGTCGGACAGGCTGGTTCCCAGGTAGCAGCTCATTGAAAAAAGCATTGCGGTCTTATAGCGAATCCTTGTCAGGTATTTTTTTATATTTGTGCTTATCCGGTTCCGGGTATAGTACTGCTCAATCTCGCCCTCGCAAATCAGTTTAAAGGCCTTTGCCATCATGGTAGATTCATCAAAGGCAGCTTTTTCGGTTATAAGACCGAAGGCTTTGCTTAGCAAATAATCGCCGGCGAATATGGCCGTATGGGTATCCCATTTTCTGTGGGTGGTTTGTATGCCTCTTCTTGTGTCGGCGTCATCTATAATATCATCGTGCAAAAGGGTGGCCATATGTATCATCTCTACAGAGGCAGCCAGCGGTACAAGCTTATTTACCGGAACTTTGCCGTAACAGCCGCACAAAAGAACCAGAGCGGGTCTCAGTCTCTTGCCCCCCGCATCCACCAAGCGAACCAGTATAGATTGGATGGTTGAATTTCTGGAGCGGGCTTCCTGCCTCAATTTTGTCTCCACCATGTCCAGACCTTTATATATATTGGGGTGTTGTTCCCAGGAATTCAATAGTATCACCTGCATCTTCAATTATAATCAATGCTCTTTTTTATAAGTTCTTTCAGGTAATTCACGGTAAAACCTATAAATGTCCCTGTAATGATCGCGGATATCATAAGTACCGGAAGATAAAAATATAATCCGAAATTTTCCACAATAATGCTGGCAACAAAGAGCTGTCCTATATTATGGGCAACGGCGCCGGCGACGCTTATTCCTACCGGGCTGAATTTTGTTCCTGCCCACCTGTACATAATATACATTACTATTGTACTCAAAAAACCCCCGGCGGCACTGAAAAAGAAGCTGGACGGCACTCCTCCGAGGAGTGACCCCAGGAAGGTACGTAATAGTACAATGATTAGGGCTTCCTTAAATCCGAAGATAATTATAGCCATCAGCGATATAATGTTTGCAAGGCCAAGTTTTACGCCAGGAGCAATATACGGGACGGGCAGCAGGTTTTCCACCACATGGAGCACCAGCGCCACAGAAACAAACATGGCTAGCAGTGCAAGTTTTTTAGTTCTTTTCATTCCGACCCCACCTGTCTTAAGCTGTAGCTCTTGTTCTGTAAGCTGAATCTGTCTCCCATCCCCGAGGTTGTCATTACCTGCCTGTCCACGGTGACCAGGATTGCCTGGACACCGTCAAGGCTTTCCACCAGTTCTATGCCCCTTTTGGCCCCCATTAAAAACACCGTGGTAGAAAGGGCATCGGCATCAAAGGAAGAAGAAGCAATGACAGTAACTCCCTTAATTTCGTTCTCCCCCGGGAAGCCGGTATAGGGATTGAGTATATGGTGGAAACGTCTGCCGTCCTGCTCAAAATACCGTTCATAATCCCCAGAGGTAACAACCGTTTGGTCCTCTACCCTTACAACCCCCAGCAAACTGCCGGTGGGTGCGTAAGGATCCTTGATACCGATATTCCATGGCCCGCCGTCATATCTATCGCCCAGGGCAAGCACATTTCCGCCAAGGTTTATTATTGCATGCTTAATCCCTTCGGCTACAAGTATTTTCTTGGCCTCGTCGGCGGCATAACCCTTCGCTATCCCACCAAGGTCTATGCCCATACCATATCTTTTCAAAAATATCTCCTTGGTATCTTCGTTAATCCCGACATCTTTATAGTCTACAAGGCCGAGGGTGCTTTCCAGCTCATCGCTGTCCGGTATTTTGGCTTGCTCTGTCCCAATACCCCATAGCTCGGCCAAGGGCCCCACGGTAATGTCAAAAAGGCCTTCTGACAACTCGCCGTAGTAAATGCCCCTCCGGACAACCGCCAGGGTATCATCGCCCGCCTTAACCGGCCCTGTGCCGGCCATTTTATTTATTCTGCCGACTTCACTTCCCTCGAGATTCAGACTCATGAGGTTTTCAATTTCCCTTACCCTTTCAAGGGCCCTGTCTGCCGCCCTGCCGCCCCTGTCGGCATCCTCGTCAAACAATTTTATAGTTACCACCGTACCCATCAAAAACTCTGTTTTCTCCACGCTCTGGTACCGGGAAGCGGCTTTATCTTTTCGGCAGCCCGTTGTCAAGACTAAAATCAGGCAAATTATCAGCGCAAATACCCTGCTCTTTTTACACATCGCTTTTCTCCCGTTTATAAGTGGTAATATCCTAATATCTATTATAAACAATACCGCATACTAATACCCTTACTTGGCCCCCGTTGCCCCATAACTTCCCAGCATTTTTTCCATGCCATCGGTTGCCTCTACCCTTCCGTCCGGCATGACCCACACCGCTTCCACTCCGTCAAGGCTTTCGACAAAGGCAAATCCCTTATCATAGGGCATCAGGAAAACCGCGGTGGATAATATATCTGCAAGCCCCGAATCCTCCGTTACTACCGTAACCGCTTTGTTATGCCCGCCCGGCATAAGCGTATCAGGGTCTATAAGGTGGTGAATAAGCTCATCCTCCACAATGTAGTATCTCTGATAATCACCGCTGCTCACCACAGAAGCGTTACTAACAAAAAGGGTATCCAACAGATTGTCACCATTCTCCGAAACAATGAATTTCTCAGGATTTTGTATGCCTATACCCCAGCGTCCGCGAATACCGTCAAGGGGCTTACCTATAACCCGAATATTGCCGCCGGCGTTTATTATACCCGACATGAGCCCCTCCGCCATGACCTCCTGCGCCACAATTTCCGTTGCAAAACCCTTTGCCGCCGCGCCCACATCAAGGCTCATGATTTCATCCGGAAGGTACACCGTGCCCTTTTCTTTGTCCACTATTACATTATTGATATCGGTATGTTTGTCAGCTTCCAGCAGCTTTTCCATTGGCGGCAGCTTGGCCTTTAACGGGTCATACAGTCCCTGTTCACGGTAATCATGCCATATCTTAAGCACCGCACCCATAGCGATATTTGCCTTCCCGCCTGTGCGATCATGCCACTCCCGGGCAAAAAGAATTAAGTCAATTATCTGACTGTCAACCTCTACCGGTTTTATCCCGGCATTATCATTTATGGTCTTAATATTGTTTATACCCTCATAATCGTTATAAATATCAAACAGCCTGTGCAGCTCCTCAAAACGGGTTTTTATCCTGTCATAATAAAAATCGAACTCCTGCTCGCTTTGAGCGTATACTGTAACGTTTACCATTGTGTCAAAGGTACCGAAAAAACTATCGCCGAATTTTTCGCAACCGTTGTTCCGCTCCCTTTGGCATCCGGCTAGAATAAGTGCCAGTACAATTATTATTATTACATTTGCGGATAATTTCCTCATATCTATCACCCTTATTAATAATAATGGAAGACGCCCTTCTTAACAAGGGGAATAATGAAAGGGACACCCCTCCCACCTCAAATTAAGGCTTCACAAGAGAGGTGTCTCCCCGACATTAATTGCAGCGGTGTGTCCCACGGCCCAAAGGCTTACCAATCGGAAGCATTCCGCTATTTTGCGTTATCGTAGGCCTCCGCAACAGCCTCTATATATTCATGTACCGTCACAGTAACAAGGGATGTAAGCTCGGGCACATCCGGCACCGCCGGGTGGGCTGCGTCACTTTGCTTAACCTTCATGGCCTTTATCTCGTCAACCGTCTTGCCAATCATCCACTTTTCCAGCTCTGCTATCTGCTGGTACCAGTTCTTCTTTATTGAGGATGCGTTAATCATCCCGTATTCGTCGCCAAGCTCAACCTTGGTTTTGAACTCGGCGTTTTTGTCGGTGGTTACCTTGCCTTCTTTGCTGAACGCAACTTTGGTTTGTGCCGTGTCGATTATAACGCCGGCAACCTTGCCATCCTCATCAAAGGCAGCAGCTGCCATTACCGTATCAACCTGTGCCGCCGGCAGAGTCTCGTTGCCGTCGGTAAGGCTGTAACCCGCTGACTTGCCGATGGAAATTTTGTGTCCCAGGCCTAACCTGACAGCATTGCCGCTGACATTAACAGCATTATCGTAAGCCTCCGCAACAGCCTCTATATATTCATGCACCGTCACGGTAACAAGGGATGTAAGCTCGGGCACATCCGGCACCGCCGGGTGGGCTGCGTCGCGCTGCTTAACCTTCATGGCCTTTATCTCGTCAACCGTCTTGCCAATCATCCACTTTTCCAGCTCTGCTATTTGCTGGTACCAGTTCTTCTTAATTGAGGATGCGTTTATCATTCCGTATTCGTCCCCAAGCTCCACCTTGGTTTTGAACTCGTCATTCGGATCCGAAGTAACCTGAAGTTCCTTGTCGAAACCAACATTTGTCTGGGCTGTATCTACAGTCACACTGACAACTTTGCCGTCCTTGTCAAAACCCACGGCCGCGATTATGGTATCAACCTGACCCACCGGCAAAACGTCGTTGGCAGCATCAAGGTCCTTGGATTTGGCAATAGAAGTAATATGCCCAACACCAATTTTCACAATACCGTCACCGTCTAAGGGTATGTCTGACGCAGGCGGATCATTTGCGGGCGGATCGCCGGCAGGCGGCTTTGGTGAAGAACAACCGGCCAGCACAGCTATTGTCAAAATAAGTACAAGTAATAATGAAATTGCTTTTTTCATGTTTTTCCCTCCATTTTCTTGTTGAAATGTAATAGTAAAAGGCTTCTGAATTGCATTTTTTTAATGATACCATTTTAACATTGTTTTTTCAATAAGAATTATTCGTTATTCAGAAAGTTTATCTATTAATTTTCATAGGTTTGCAAAAATATTATCAAAATCGCGTTGTTTTTCGCATTTTCAAGCCTGCCGCAACATCTGCCACATCCTATATCCCATATATTTCATTAACTGTATAATATACCTGTTATGAAATAGGCACACTCAAAAGCACTGTATAATTTTTTTATTAATACATAGTAATAATTTGATAAATTTATTTGACAATCCTTGTGAAAAATATGTTATAATAATTATGCTTCTTTATTAATAATCATTTTTTATTAATCATAATATTAATTAGGAGGTAATACAATGAGCCATACTAAAAGAATAGTAGTCCTTGGCGCGGGGTATGGCGGTATTGAAGCAGCCCTTGATATATACCGTCACAGCAAAAAGAGAAAGGATATAGAAATCACAATTATTGATAAAAATGAATACCATACCCTGCTGACAGAGCTTCACGAAGTCGCCGGTAACAGGGTTACAGCCGACGGACTCATGATTAATCTTGAAAAAATCTTTGAGCACACCGATGTGAAGGTAATAAAAGACAGGATTGCGGATATCGACCTGGATGGGCAAATACTGCGGTCGGATGACGCTTCGTATCAATATGATTATTTGGTACTTGGCACCGGCAGCGAGCCCACCTACTTCGGTATACCGGGAATGAAGGAGCATTCTTTCACACTGTGGTCGATGGAGGATGCGCTCAGGATTAACAGCCATATCAAATCAGTATTTAAAAGGGCAAGCCAGGAGAACGATCCGAATGAGAGGGCAAAGCTTCTGACAATAGTTGTCGGAGGCGGAGGTTTTACCGGAATCGAAACGGTGGGAGAATTGGTCCAGTGGTCTGATGAACTCTGCCGCAAGTACGGTATTAACCGGAATGAGGTAAAGTTATATGTGGTTGAGGCCATGGATAAGATACTGCCCAACCTGCCGGATCCACTTATAAAAAAGGCAACAGCATTCCTTGAGAAAAAAGGAGTGGGGGTTCTCACCAATTCTCCTATAACCGAAGTCACAAAAGACGGCCTCACACTGAAATCTGGTGAGGAGATAAAAACCCAAACTCTAATATGGAACGGCGGTGTACAGTGCAACTCCTTCGCAGCCAACCTCGGGCTTAAGACAAACCGAAGGGGCAGAGTTGAAGTAAACGAATACATGCAAACTGCCGGACATCCCAACGTATATGCCGTAGGTGACAACTGTTACTTTGAACCTGAGGAAAACAAAGGCCCGATGCCGGCTCTGGTAGAATCCGCACTGCAGTCAGGCCAATGTGCCGCCCATAATGTATTGGCTGACATAGACGGTAAAAATAAAAAGCCTATGAAACTGAACCTCCACGGTGTAATGGTGTCCATAGGCAGCAGGTACGCAGTAGCCAAAGTGAGCGGTCTTCCACAGCTTTCAGGGTACCTGGCAACGGCGTTAAAACATATAGTCAACATGCACTACCTGTTCGGGATCGGCGGTTTCACCATACTGGCCGAATATATAAACCATCAGCTTCTTCATAACACCAGGGAATCGACATTCCTTGGCCCGCACTTTACGGCTAAGTCTGCCAACTTCTGGCTGGTGCCGCTTCGGATGTACCTGGGATACATGTGGGTTATGTCGGGCCTCGAAAAGTATCACAGCGGGTGGTTTGATTACCAGATGCTCGCCGGTACCGCAGACGCCGCCAGCGGCGCTTCCATGATGCAGCTTATTGGCGAACACACGCCGGGCTGGTATGCGTGGATTGTGGATGCCATACTTGTTCCCAATGCAATGCTGTTCCAGAAGCTTATCGTATTCACCGAGGTAGGAATAGGTATTGCGCTTATAGCAGGCCTGTTTACTCTTATTGCCGCTGCGGTAGCGGTCGCAATGAATATAAACTTCATCCTCAGCACCGGGCTTAATGATTACTGGTTCCTTGCAGCTTCGGTTGCATGCCTGGGGGGCGCAGGAAGAGCCTTCGGCCTTGACCATTATGTAATACCATTCTTAAGAAACGTTACTAAGAAGTTTTGGCATAACAGATAGTCCAAAGGGGACATTCCTTCAAAGAAGGCGTGTCCCCTTTTATAAACCCGCTTAACCTTGTTACGTCTGGTTTTTAATACACCACTCCATAGCCTCCGCCGGGAAACTGCCATGCAATATTGTCATAGGGGCATCCATAGGGACAGGCTCCGCACTCTATACACCGCTTATACAATACCTTGATACTATCATCCTCCCAGTAATACACCCTTGACGGACAGTAGTATGTACAGGGTTTATTCTCGCACTGGGTTATACATATCTTATCGTCTTTAATAAATATATGGGGTTTTTCATCGGGTATTATTGTCACCAAATCAAGCGGATCCCTTTGGGCCTTGTTGAAGCTGCTCAATTACAACACCCCCCAGTTCTGGAGGCCGAAAAGGATATCCTTGGCAGATTTGCCAAGGGGCTGCATGTCTATTAACTCCTCAGCCATTTTTACTATATTGTTTTTGTCGCTCTCCAGGTTCTGTTCGAAAAATTTATACGCCAGGTCGTTTACAGCCTTTGCTATTAAAAAATCGGAGTCCTGGTACTTGTTAAAATATGCCTCTGCGTCTTTATGGCTTTTCATGTTCTGATAGAAAAATGAGCTCTTAACCCTTCCTTCATAGGAGGCAAGGATATCCCGGCTGTACCGGTCCAGTGCGCAGGCCTGCGCCGCAGCCTCAGCCGCAAACTTACCTGTCATCATGGCCAGGTCCATGCCCCGTCGGCCGCTTATCATCTCCGCCGCATCCCCCGCCACTATTAAACCGTCGTCCACCAGGGTAGGTATTTTATTAAACCCTCCCTTGGGTATGATATGTCCAAGGTATTTGGCCGGCCTGGCTCCTTCTATAAGCCTTTTAACCAGCGGGTGCCGCTTATACCTTTCCAGGAGCTGCAGCGGGTTTAGACCCTTGCCGCTGATCTGGTTGAGATACCCGCCCACTATTATTGATAAGGATTCCTTATTTGTCCATATTCCACCCTTTCCAATAGCCGGCGATGTAGGATACCCAATCATACCTATAGAAGCACCTTCTCCCCTTTCCAGGTTAAACCTGTCCTCTATTTTGCCTGCGGGAAGCTCTAAAACCTCCTTGACATACAGGGTCATTTCGTTTGGCTTTAACCTTTTACGAAGCCCCGCCTTCTGGGTAAGAGATCCCTGGGCACCTTCGGCCAGTATTACCACATCGGCATGTATTACATCTCCTCCCTCCAGCATTACTCCGTCCACCTTCTTTGACAGGAGTCCGGTTTTATGGTAGACAAGGTCAACGGCAAGGCAGTTGTTAAACAGCTTGGCTCCTGCTTTCACCGCCTGCCTTGCGTACCAATTATCAAACCTGTGCCTCAGTATGGTGTGCTTGTTATAGGGTATCTTGCCGAACGTCTTACCGGTAAAGCCCATGCGCACAGCCGAATCGTTGTTAAGCAGCCACAGTTCGTCGGATACTACCCTGCGCTCCAGCGGTATATCTTCAAGGTTCCAGTATTCGGGCAGTATCTGCTGAAAGGGCATACTGGCAATAGCTCCGCCGGTCATATTTTTACACCCAGGGTATTTTCCCCTTTCAAGCAGGGCCACAGAAAGGTTGTTTCTTGCCATTAACAGCGCAGCGGTAGCCCCCGCCGGTCCCGCTCCCACTACAACGGCATTGTACCTGTCGTTCCCCATATAAATCCCTCCGTAAAACCATGCTGTTTATAGTATGGTTTTACGGAGGGATAATATTCTTACATCACCTTATACTAGATATAAGCGCCTGTAACGTCAACCTATTTTTGTCCATAATCGTTTGTATAGCTCTCCCGCATTATCTGCACATTCTCGAAGGAAATGGGAACCGGCTGTCCAACCATACTGCATAAAACCGTTATCTTGGCCGCCTTTTCCACTATTTCACATATCTTAAGGGCTTCCCTGAGGTTGTCGGCTGTCCCCACCATCCCGTGATTGGCAAGGAGGACCGCATATCTGTCCCGAAGAGCAGCAAGCACGTTTTCAGCCAGCTGCTGGCTTCCGGGCAGCGCATACTTGGCAACCCTTACATCCCCTCCCACCATTTGTACCAGTTCCTCCACTATAGGAGATATATGTTTATGGGCACAGGCAATGGATGTGGCATATACGCTGTGAGTGTGTACTATGGCCGATATATCCTCCCGGTTTTTATACAGGTGAAGGTGAAACGGCAGCTCTATGGAGGGCCTTCTGTCCCCGAGTATGACATCACCCTGCATATCCAAAACTACTATGTCGTCCTCCGTAAGCTTGTCATATTCCATACCGCTGGGCGTTATCGCAATTTTCTCTTCCCCCTCAACCCTGCAACTTATATTCCCCCAGGTTGCAGTCACAAGGCCTTTTTCCAGCATTCCCCGCCCTGCTTCCAACACCTCTGCCCTTGCCTTTTCGATGCTGTCCAATGCTCCATCCTCCTTTTTCTAAAGCCTTATTATTCCCTTGCTGCAGCTGCATTTATTCCCGTATTGTTCAGAGGCAAATACGTCTGTAAAAAGTCCTGTTAATTTGTCCCTTCCCCTTTTCATAATTTCAAATATCTCATGGTGAGAAATTGGCTTCTCCACCATACCGTTGCACCAGTTGGTAACTATTCCCACAGCGCTGTAGCACAGACCTAACTCCCTTGCCAGCACCACTTCAGGGACATTCGTCATTCCCACCATATCGCCGCCTATCAGTCTGAAATATTTTATCTCAGCCTTTGTTTCAAACCTGGGGCCTTCCACACAGATGTAAGTGCCCCTGCCTTCTATACCTGCGCCGGTATGTTTGCCTTTTTTCTCCAATGCGCTTATAAGCTCAGGGCAGTAGGGATCCGCCATGTCGGCGTGTATAACCCCTTCCTCACCGTCATAAAAGGTAACCGCCCTTGTTTTGGTAAAATCAATAAACTGGTCCAGAACCACAAGGCTGCCGGGAGGGAAAGACGGGTTAAGCGACCCCACCGCAGCGGTGGCCAGCACCCTTTTCACACCCAGCTGCTTGAGCGCCTTAATATTGGCCCTGTAATTTATCCTGTGAGGAGGCAGCGAGTGCCCCTCTCCGTGCCTTGGCAGAAAGGCGATGTCCCCGCCGTCCGCCCTTTGTATGTACAGCCTGACTGTACCGTAGGGCGTTTTTATATCCTGCCGGCAACCTTTGCCGCCAAGCTGGTAAACCCCTGTGCCTCCTATTATGGCTTTTTGTACCAACAGCTTTACCTCCCTATCTGTTAAACAGCCGTTTAAGGCTGTTGTCCACCTCGTAAAATATCCTTTCTTCGTCAATACCGGTAAGCCTGCCCTTTTCCACAAGTGTTTTTCCGTCCACCATCGTGTAGGCAACATCCCCGCCGTTGGCGGCGTATACCAGATTTGAAATAAGGTCATGCTGCGGATAAAGATGGGGCTTATTCATATCAACCAGTATTAAGTCCGCCTTCATGCCTTCCTTAAGCATACCCGCTTTATCGTCAATGCCAAGGGCCCTGGCACCGTTTATTGTTGCCATCTCAACAGCTCTTACTGCAGTCAGGGCCTCGGCATCCATACAGCCCACCTTCTGCAGCAGGGCGGCACTTCTCATCTCGCTTATCATATCCAGGTTGTTGTTGCTGCACGAGCTGTCTGTTCCAAGGGCTACGTTAATTCCCATGTCTGACATTTTTTGCACCGGAGCAATTCCACTGGCCAGTTTCATATTGCTCTGAGGGTTGTGAACAGCGTTTACGCCGCTTTCCTTAATTATCCCCATATCACTATCCGACAAATACACGCAGTGGGCGCCTATGACTTTGTGCTTTAAAAGCCCTGCTTCCTTTGCGTATTCCAGCGGCGTTTTTCCGTACCTTTCCTTCATCTGACTGATTTCGTCCAACGTCTCGGCCAGGTGTATATGTATCTTGGACCCCAGCTCCTGGGCCAGGTCTCCTACCATGGTCAAAAATTCCGGGACGCAGGTATAGGGTGCATGGGGGCCAAGGGAAACGTTTATTCTTCCATTAGCTTCGCCGTTCCACTGCCGGTAAAACCTTCTGCAGTTTTCCATCCTTTCTAGCCAATCATCATTTGAGCTTACCATGCCGAAGGATAGATCCGCCCTTATACCGGCCTCGCTTACCGCCTCCGCCACCTGATCCATGAAAAAGTACATATCCGCAAAGGCAGTGGTACCGCTCTTTAGCATTTCCGCAATACTGAGGAGCGCGCCCCAGTACACGTCCTCACCGGTCAGGCCCTCCTCTACCGGCCATATCCTCTCGCTTAGCCATTTCATAAGCGCAACGTCGTCGCCATAGCCCCTCATCAGCGACATCGCCGAATGGGTATGACTGTTTATCAACCCGGGCAGAGCGGTCATACCGCTTCCGTCTATTGTCCTGTCAAACCTGCCGGCCGTCTCCCTTACCGTACCCGCATATAATATTTTGTCGTCCTGGATTTCTATTTGTCCCACCCTGTATATATCATCCGGTTTTATCATGGTGAGTATGCTGCAGTTTTTAATAAGTATCCTCATGGTTTTCCCTCCCTATCATCTCGCAGTGCAAACGCCGGTAAGACACCCGCTTCAGGTTCGCAAACGGCTGAGTTTGTCCCCGAAGGGGCCTTTGATAACCCCACTCTCGGTTATAATTGCGGTAATGTACCTGCTGGGTGTCACATCAAAGGCGGGGTTATACACTGCTATGCCATCCGGCGCTATCTTCATGTTGTCTATATACGTTACTTCCTTACTGTCCCTTTCCTCTATCACGATATCTTCACCGGTTTTAATATCAAAATCGATGGTGGTGGTGGGTGCCACCACATAAAAGGGTACATTGTTCTCATGGGCAATTACCGCCACGTTGTAAGTGCCAATCTTGTTTGCCGTATCACCGTTAAGGGCAATACGGTCTGCCCCCACCAGCACAAGGTCTATCCTGCCATCCTTCATAAGGATTCCGGACGCATTATCGGGTATCAGCGTGGCAGGTATTTTATCCTGCAAAAGCTCCCAGGCGGTGAGGCGTGCGCCCTGCAGCCTTGGCCTTGTCTCGTCAACAAAAACGTGGACCTTTTTGCCCTTCCTGTGGGCGGCCCTTATCACCCCCAGGGCGGTCCCGAATTCCACAGTAGCAAGGCTGCCGGTATTGCAGTGGGTTAATATGTCTGCCACCTGGGGTACCAACTCGCTGCCGTACTCCCCTATTTGGCGGTTTGTGTTTATGTCGTCCCCCGCAATTTTCTCCGCCGCTTTGAGTATCCCTTCGAAAATTTGCCGGGGCTCTTTGTCCCTGTTTTGGCTGATGACCTGTTCTATTTCCCTGAGAGCCCAGAATAGATTAACCGCCGTTGGCCGGGTGGCAGCAAGCTCCTTTGAAGCCTCCTCTATCCTTAAAAGGAATTCGGGCCTCCCAAGGCAGCAAAACTTACCTGCCGCTAACGCCATGCCATAGGCAGCGGTGGCCCCTATGGCCGGCGCGCCCCTTACCAGCATATCCTTTATTGCAGTGGCTACTTCCCGGTAATCGTCGCACCTCTTGTATTCAAGGGTTTGCGGCAGCTTCCTCTGGTCAATTATCTTAACTTGGTCATGTTCCCAGATAACCGTTCGCAAGCTTAAATCCCTCCTTTACTCTATAGTATATACAACTTTTTTTCCCGGAATCCTCCAGCCACATTTGTAACTAACCTAAAAATGTATTAAAATGGGTATACTATTCTTCAAAGGGAGGTCTTTGACTTGCAAGAACTGGTAATAAGCATGATAGAAAAACGGGGCGTTAAGATGGAGGAAATAGCCGAGATAGTTTTTGAGCTGCAAAAGAATTACCTTCCCATTTCCCTGGACATGTGCCTTGATGTGGTAAAAAGCGTTCTGGAAAAACGCGAGGTGCAAAACGCTGTGCTTACCGGTATATCATTGGACATTGCAGCCGAAAAAGGGCAGGTTGAAGAGCCGCTTATTTCGATACTGCTGGCGGATGAACCCCTCTACGGCGTGGATGAAATATTGGCCTTAAGCATCACAAATATATACGGGTCCATCGCATTTACAAACTTTGGCTATATAGACAGGCTGAAAATGGGCGTTTTGGCAAAGCTAAACCGGCCCACCAATGTACAGTGCAACACATTTTTGGACGACCTGGTTGCGGCTATAGCTGCGGCCGCATGCTCCAAGCTGGCCCACGGTTTCGAAAAAAGAAAAACGATGCAGGAGCAAGATTAGTCCCTGCATCTAAATTTCAACGTATTGTAAAAAGAAATGGAAGAATTCAGCCGTACTGAGCTGTGCCAATGGAAGCACCACTCCGGTTGCTTTCTGAAAGGATTTCTCACTTTTACTTAATTTCACCGTATCCCGGTATTGTGAGGATATCCTGGCATTTTCCCAAACAAACTGCGCTGGGCTTTCATGCCTTCCATAATTGCCGCCGCTGGATACCAAATAATCGGTAAACCTTTTCTTCGCCCATTGTTCGTATCTCCTGTGGCCCGGCGAGATGGAATTGGCAGCATGCTGCGGTACGCACAAATCCTGCACTATATGAACTGCAGCTCCCAGGTAAAACATTGCTTTGTTGTGTTTTCCTTCTCTCCAGCTTCTTGCTGCCCTGTCGGAATACCAAATGGTCTCGTCAATGGCGTTTGCAAATTTGAGCTTGCCCTTTCCGGTGTCGGGGTCAAAATAATGGGTTATATTCTTCCACCCTATATCCGCCCAGTTCACGCCTTTATTAAGCTCTCTGGTGTAATATTCAATAATGTTTGCGTAATTTTCGTAACCGTCGTTCCTGAGTATCTCTATTGCCTGGCTGTTGAAAAACTGATGACAGTAATTAATATGAGCCCTGGCCGGCTGAAGAGTGCTTGTAAGCCCCATCAGCCATCTTGCTCCGTAGGTTAGATATGAATGGCCCACTACGTTTACATCCATTTTGTTCTCCTTGATCTAAATAATTTTCGTGCGTTTTCAAAAAACATACATATAGTATAACACAGCAGCCAGCAGACTGTAAGTAAAAAATATATTGGTTTTCAGTAAGATTTTGTTGCCACTGCTATTTTTAAACTATACTTGCATAATTGATTGGGCAGAATTATAATGAAAGGCGGAGGTTTTTCATGCCAACGTAGCTCAGCGGTAGAGCGACGCACTCGTAATGCGTAGGTCGTGGGTTCAAGTCCCATCGTTGGCTCCAATAAAAATGCGGCAGGGGACGGTTCTCCCTGCCGCATTTTTATTACTGTATTGAGATGATTGCCTGATAGACTACCGTTATCAGACCTTGGCTTGCCCTTCCCGTTTCAATTCCGTATAACACTTAAAGGTCTTGCCGTCAAAGCATACAAAACATACCTTTTCCAAAACGTCGCACGGATATACCTCAAGTTTACCTTTGACTGTCCTGTAGGCAATGCGGGAAGCCCGCTCCACCGGATAACCATAGACACCTGTACTAATGGAAGGAAATGCTATGGTTTTGACTCCATTTTGTACGGCAAGTTCTATGGAATTAACATAGCATGCTTCAAGCAGTTTGGCTTCCCCATGGTCTCCTCCCCGCCATACTGGGCCGACGGTATGGATAACGTACTTTGCCGGCAGCATGTATCCTTTGGTAATCTTAGCCTCCCCGGTCCTGCAGCCTCTCAGGGTTTTGCACTCCGCAAGCAATTCTTTCCCTGCCGCTCTATGTATGGCTCCGTCAACACCGCCGCCTCCAAGCAGGCTGTTGTTTGCGGCATTTACTATAGCATCCACTTCCAGCTTTGTAATATCTCCTTTTATTATTTCGATTCTGCCTTGGGCAAAATACGTTTCATCGTTATTCATATTATCAACCTCCCTGGTTTTATTCTACCAGTTATTATGTCAGTGTAAATCATTTACTTGTGAGCCCTTTCTACAGTCTTTCGGTGAATAATAGGACTAACTGCCGGAAAACCTATACCGGTACCTTCCTTTGGAAGGTCTCCTACCCTTCTTCAGTTATTTTGAACGCATTTTTCAAGGTTTCTGGTGAAGTGTCAGATATGGTCTTATGGGAATAACTAACGCCCATAATGCCTCTTTATTATATCTATTTTTTCTTCCCTGTTCCTTTATATAGATTTAGAATAACATTTGCCGGGAACAGACGATGCTCAAACAGTATACCCATAGATAAGGCAGCCTGTACCGATCCGATTGCAAAATATAATACATGGAGTAAGGTGACAGAACCAAGCATTATGCACTGCACAATAATCCAAATTACCAGGGCCCAACTAAATACGCTGCTTATATAACCCTGGTATCGCAGCCTGAAGCGGAACATTAAAGCGCTGAAGATATTCCCCAACCCGATAACTGTAAACAGTATAATGCCGGGTATCAGGAAATTGTCAAAGGGTGAGTTTTTCAAGTATTCCGCCGGCACACCAAGGGGTTGGAAAGGATCTGTAATAGCAGCAAATCCCCCGGCCAAAGCCCCTATTCCTACAAATAGATGCAACCCTATTAATATCCAATATGTTTTTTTCATGATCATCCCCCTTAATATTTGGCAGCAATTCACTGCTGATAAGTTTTCTCCCATGCAGCCGGTTTAAGCAAATACGGTGTCAATTATATCAAACGTCTATATATTTTCAACCGACTTTATGCGACTGGTTAATACCCGTCATATTGAAACCTTCTGCTTTTTACCATTGACTTGTCGAAACAGAATATATATACTATACCCCAGTATGGTTTGTTTGTGTACAATATATGTTGGGGGTAATACCATGAAGAAAAAATCGTACTTAAAATGGTCCTGGGTTTTTATGATTGCATTTATTATGCTTTCCATACTTGATATACGGTTTGGCCTGCTTGGCCTAATTTGCATGACTGTGCCAGTATATCATGCTCTGCGCGGCAGGGGAAAAATTCACTGTTCCCATTACTGTCCAAGGGGCTCTCTATTGGGAAATTTTCTCGGGCACATCTCTTTGGGAAACAACCTTCCGTCTCAGGTTAAAAGAAAAAATGTAAAAAATCTTCTGTTGGGTTTTATGATTGTTATGTTTACGATATCCCTCGCCCGTGCGGGTTTAAATTTGGAAAGGATGGCCTTTACCGTATTCAGGATGATGATGTCTTCGCTGTCAATAGGAGTTATTATGGGAGTTGTTTTCAAGCCCAGAAGCTGGTGCCAGGTATGCCCCATGGGACACGCCACCAGCCTTTTGAAATGAAGGTCAAAGCAGCGGATTCGTTCTGGAAAAACCCGCTGCTTTTTTTGTTGTGATTATTCCCTTTTCGTTATTGGTATCCATATTTCGCTTTTAAAGGTTGGCGAGGTTACATCTTTATGTTCGCACCACAGTATTTCCGGTCCCTCTGTGATTTCAAAATTCGAGGATGGAAACCATTCGGAGTAGATGCGTCCCCAGACCTCTTGCAACGTATCGGGAAAAGGTCCCACCGACTGAAACACCGCCCAGGTTGTTGCCCGGACTTCAAGCTGTGCCAAATCATCCGGACATTCTCCGGTTGTTGCCACGCCAATATAATGGTCAAGTTCCCCTTTTTCCTCCATACGGCCTTCCGAGAAGTTAGTTGATGCCTGGATTATCCCCGGTGGCTCGGTATTCGAGAGACTCTCGAGCTTGTATATCATCTCTTCGTTAAGCTGCTGCCACATGGCATCAATCTCTGGATTGGCCCCCTTAAAAATTATAGGCACTCTTTTCATAATGCCCACTATGCGAAAGGATTCCTTTTCAATAATACGATAATTCATTTCACTTCCCCCTTTGACTGATAGCTGGAAGGCCATTTTGGGATAGGCTTTCAGCGGCTTACCATTATTCCTTGCTTCGGATGGTGTTAAGCCGTGCAGGCTGTGGAATGCCCGGGTGAATGAATCCGGCGAGCCGTATCCGTATTTTACGGCAACATCAATTACCCTTGCGTCACTGTCGTTAAGCTCAAAGGCTGCACGGGTAAGCCGCCTGCGGCGGATGTACTCGGACAGCGTAACGCCCGCAAGGAAGGAAAACATCCTCTTAAAATGATATTCCGAGCAGCGGGCCAGCCTTGCCACTTCCCTGTAGTCAATATCACCGGTTAGGTTTTCTTCAATATAGTTTAATGCCTCATTCATGCTTTTAAGCAAATCCATTTATATGACCTCCCTGCATCAATAGAATAGCAGAAAGTATATGTAGTAGCCCGACATTTGGTGCACAGATTTGCAGGATTAATTAATTCTGATGCGGCAGGGCCATTCTCCCCATACCGCAGTCCGTTTAAACTGCAAATCGGTTAATCGCCGCTATCATCAGGGATATTGCTATTGCCGGGTATGCATACCACGATATTTTTTTGTATCGCCAAATAACCGGATGTTTTATCAGACTGCCACAAAGCTTACACCCTTCAAAACATCGTTCACAGCATTTATATACGCCTTCCATTCCTTTTTTTGTCGTTCAAATGCCTGCGGCCGGTTTTGGTAATGCTATAGTATTTTCGCACCCTTTAATATAAAGCTGCGATACGCAATGCCCCCAATAGTAAGCAATGCAAATATTGCGGTAATCAGGTATGGAGGCGTTTGCCCGTTAATATAAACGGTCGTCGGCCCGTCGGCGCCGCCAAATATCATCAATCTCCGGGGAAAAAGCCTTTATCTATCGGCACATATTCCACTCCTTTGGGATGCACATTGGTGAAAAGCTGAATACTTCCTGCTTCAATATCGCCATCGTTAAGTTTTGCAGTGAATTTCATATCATAGTTTGATTCCTTTGGCTGATTGTACTCGTCGTAAAGCTGCTGGTAATGCTTTGAACCGCTCTCTTTTGCCTCTTTTATATATTCAACCGTATCCGGATTCTTGTAATAGTTTTGATTTATCATTTTAAGGAAAAATGTAACCTCAATGTCGATATCGGTAAGTACATGCTCCACGTTTGTGAACTCGAACCCCAACACCTGGTAATAGGGGCTGTATTTTTCGGTAAACAGCTCCGCTATATGATTGGAGAACTGCTCTTTGTACTGCTTTGGGAAACCATCCTTGCTTTCGAGTTTTATAAATACCCCATTTTCGATAGTACCGATATCCTCCGCACTGTTTCCTTCACCATTTGCCTGTCCGTCATCGATATTCTCCGGTTGTCCCTCATCTATCTCATTTTGCCGATCCCTATGGTCACATGCGGCAAGAAATACTGCACCGCCTACAACTGAGATTAGAACTATTATCAGCATTAGTACAGAGGTTTTTGACCTTTTATTAATCATCATAATCGTTACCAACCTTTCTTTGACTGTCTGCTATTCTCCGCCAATGGACGGCTGCATTGTCCTCGTATAACAACTGTCGCTGCTGCAATTATCCCTGCGGCAATAATGAATAATCAGTGCTATTCTTTTGACGCTAATAATATATAATAGTTCCCATTAATACAAAATCGGAATGAACCGGAAGAACCGTCCCTCTGGTTCGCCCTGGTTCGCCCCGGGATGAACCGGAAGAACCGTCCCTCTGGTTCGCTTGACATGGATTCTCTCCTGGCTTAACATGTATGTATGGTTTGTACACAAAAGAATAACTTGACTGGGAGGAGGGGGCAAAACTGAGCGTGAAGGACTATCTCACTAGAAAATACTCCGGTGATGAGAATAGATACTTTGTAAGCAGGATGATAGAGTATTCAAAGAGGTGCGAAAGGACACAGCAGCGAATTTTCACCGATTTCCTCGACCCTATCAAGGTAAAAATAGCCTGGGAAATATCAAAAACCTGTGACGGCATTAGCATGGGCTTGTATGGCGGGTTTGAAGAGGCCGAGCGCCGGATGGCGGTAATCCTGCCTGAATGGGACAGTATTGAACCTAAAGAGTACCCGATAGAAATGCTTAAAATGACCGATAAGGGCTGGGGCGGGGCACTAAGCCACAGGGATTACCTGGGGGCACTATTAGGTATTGGTATAAAGAGGGAAAAGATTGGGGACCTTGTTGTCGGGGAAGGTTTCTGCCTTGCTGCCATACACAGGGATATTGCCGGGTTTGTTGAAACCAACATGGAAAGAGCCGGAAGAAACAGTGTTACTGTAGAAAAGGTAGATGCTAATGCCCTGGAACTCAAACCTGAATTCAGGGAAATGCGGATTACCGTCACTTCCCCCAGACTGGACGGAGTGATTGGACCGGTGTTTGGGCTTAGCCGGGCAAAATCCGCTAAACTTATTGCAGCGGGAAAGGTTAAGGTAAACTGGGAAGTCTGTACCCGAACTGATACTGCGCTTCAGGAAGGCGATATAGTCTCGGCGGGGGGCAAGGGCAAATTTAAAGTCAGGGAAATTGCCGGCGTTACAAAAAAGGGCAGGACGATAGTGGTCACTGATAAATATATTTAAAAACTCCTCCCCGGCCAGGTATTTAATCCTAGCCAGAGAGGAGTTTTTTTTCTTTTATACAGGATGGGTCATATCATCAAGGTTGACCATTTCTGTATCTATTTTATATTTTTGCGCCCGCCTGTACTCGAAATACTTTATGGCAACCGGCGGGAACAGAGCATATGACAGCACGTCCTCTTCCTGTTCTATATACTCCTTTATCTCGTTTCTAAGGCTCTCAAGCTGCGGAGGTATGTCATCGGCAGGTCTATGGGTTATAACCGGCTCGTCCCCAACTATCAGTTTTGTAATTTCGTCGGATATCGGTACGGTCGGTCTGCCATAGAGACCCTTAACATAGTTTTTAACCTCATTGGGTATCATCTTGTATTTCTCGCCTGCCAAAACATTCATTACGGCCTGCGTTCCTACTATCTGGCTGGTAGGAGTTACAAGCGGCGGATACCCCAGGTCTTTTCTCACGTTTGGTATTTCCTTGAGCACTTCGTCATATTTGTCAAGAGAATTCTGCAGCTCCAGCTGTGAAACCAGATTCGAAAGCATACCTCCCGGCACCTGGTAGATTAGCGTATTGATATCAACTGCAAGCACCTTGGGGTTTAAGATGCCTTCTTTCATATACTTATCCCTTATAGGCTTGAAGTACTCGGCTATTTCATTAAGAAGCCTAATGTCCAGCCCCGTATCATGCTCAGTGCCTTCCAGCGTAGCCACAAGCGGTTCTGTAGGAGGCTGAGCAGTTCCCGAACCGAATGGAGAAATGGAGGTGTCCACCACATCTACTCCCGCTTCTATCCCTTTAAGATAAGCCATTGGTGCCAGACCGCTGGTACAATGGGAGTGCAGCTGAATAGGAACCTTTACAGTTTCTTTAAGGGCCTTTACCAGTTCATATGTGTAATAGGGTGTCAGGAGACCCGACATATCCTTTATACATATTGAATTGGCACCCATATCCTCCATTTTCTTAGCAAGCTTGGCAAACGTCTCCACAGTGTGTACAGGGCTTATGGTATAGCATATGGCTCCCTGTGCATGGGCGCCTTCCTTTATGGTAGCCTCCATTGCCTTCTCAATGTTTCTCACATCATTAAGGGCGTCAAATATTCTTACAATGTCTATACCGTTATAGACAGCCCTCTTTACAAATTCCTCGACTACATCGTCAGCATAGTGCTTATAGCCCAGTATGTTTTGTCCCCTCAAAAGCATCTGGAGCTTGGTATTTTTCATCTTGGATTTAATTTTCCTCAGCCTTTCCCAGGGGTCCTCGTTCAAAAACCTCAGACATGAATCAAATGTTGCTCCTCCCCACATCTCTATCGAGTGGTAACCTACCTTGTCAATCTTTTCTGCAATGGGAAGCATTTCATCAGTACTCATCCTTGTGGCAATAAGCGACTGATGTGCATCCCTGAAAGCAGTTTCAGTAATCATAACCTTGGCCAATTTTATGCCTCCTTATTTTATAATAAATGTATTTAACCAAATAAAAGTTGTTTGTAATCCTGTTTATACACTAAAGGTGAGCAGCTCCGCGAATTTCGTCAATCGATCTACAGCCTTTTTCATGCAGATAATTGTCTATACCTTCTACAACTTCAACCATTGTAAGGGGATTTACAAAATTCGCACACCCCACCTGCACTGCAGACGCACCCGCCAGAATGTATTCGATGGCATCCTGCCAGCATGTTATACCTCCGCAGGCTATTATGGGTATCTTTACAGCCTCCCATACCTGGTATACCATTCTCATATTTATCGGTTTAATCGCCGGCCCCGACAGGCCTCCCATTATATTGCCCAAAACGGGTTTTTGTTTGTCTATATCTATCTTCATGCTTATGAATGTGTTTGCAATTGTTACTGCATCGGCACCGCAATCTTCGGAAATGGATGCAGTTTTCCGTATGTCTGTCA
Source organism: uncultured Clostridium sp. (assembly GCA_964625335.1). Classification (GTDB taxonomy): domain Bacteria; phylum Bacillota; class Clostridia; order Ch29; family Ch29; genus CAZGUG01. Next base: position 32,890 of record CAZVBE010000008.1, read on the forward strand.
CGTTTGGAGACAGTTTTGATATAATCGGGTGTTTTGTTACCGACCTGACCCCCTGGACTACCCTGCCCAGCAAAACCTCATCCGAAGCAAATTGCAGACCGCTTCCCACATTGGGACACGAAAGATTAATTTCTATCGCGCCTACCTTGTCTATGCCATCCAGCATTTTTGCAGACTCTATAAAATCTTCCGGGCATCCGCCTGAAATACTTATAATTACGGGAGTATTAAGTTTTGCAAGCGCATCAAGCTCACTGTCGATAAATTTTTCTATCCCTCCGGAGGGGATACCGACAGAATTAATCATTCCGGCTTCCACTTCAACAATCCTTGGCCCCGGATTGCCTTCTCTTTTTTCTCTGTGGACCGACTTTACAACAATCGCTCCAAGCTTATCCATAGTGAATACATTTGCATTATCCTCATAGTATCCATACGCCCCCGATGCAGGCATTACAGGGTTCTTGAGTGTAAGGCTTCCTATATTGACATGAATATCCGTCTTATACATCTATTTCACCAGCCTTTCAACGGGAAATACGGGCCCTTCTTTACATACCCTCTCATACTGTGTCGAACCGTCATCCTTATACGTGGTACATATGCATCCCTTGCATGCGCCTATACCACACGCCATATGCTCCTCCAAAGACACATATGCATCGAATCCGTGGATGTCCTTAAGCCTTTTGATTTCTCTCATCAGCCGTTTTGAACCACATGTATACACTGCATCAAATTTCTTGTCCTGCAATTGTTCCACCAAATAGTCTGTCACCAATACATTGTTATCACATGTGGAAAATACCTTTGCACCAAGCTTGGTATATTTATCCTTGTCAAAAATGAGATCTTCCCTGCTTGCCGACAGAAACGCATAAACCTCCACAGACTTCCTGATTGCTTCGGCGGCAAGGTATAGCATGGGCGCTGCCCCGACGCCTCTGCCTACAACAGCGATTCGCCCGGCGTCTTCCGGAATCACAAATCCGTTTCCCAGGGGGCCGTGAATCATAGCGCTGTCTCCGGTACTAAGCTCCGAAAGCAGCTTTGAGCCCTTTCCTACAATTTTATATAAAATTTCCAGCGAACCATTCTGTCTGTCTGCATTGTTTATACTGAAGGGTCTTGGTAAAAAAGGAACATTGCCCTGCCAGCACTTAACCATTACAAATTGGCCAGGTGTCGAAGCTTTTGCTATTTCACCGGCATCAAACATTATTCTTCCGAACCCGTTGGAAAACAGTTTATTCTCTTTTACAGTACATTTAGTATACATATATGGCTCTCCCCTCCCTTAGGACATACGATTGATATCGAATGTTATCCCTTCCACGTAGGAACTGCTTATACTTATCGACGCTTCTTTTAATTTTTTAACTATATTGTCAAATCCCTTATCCGTAAGATTGGAGGTTAATCCTATTACTGTAATACTCGAGCTCACCTTCCCATCCGAAGTAAACAAGGGAACTGCAATCGCGGTAATCATATCTTCCATTTCGTTGTTACATATAGCATACCCTCTGATTCTAACCCTTTTATATTCAATAAACAATTCATTGGGATCGGTTATTGTAAAATTGGTAAATTTGGACATTTTCTGTATCGATATAATATGCTTTATAAGTTCCTCATCCTGATAAGCTATAATAGCCTTTCCGGCAGCCGTACAATGCAACGGCATTGAACTGCCCATCTCGACGTAATATCTTAAATTGCTCTCTGTCTCAATCTTATCAACGCAAACTACCTTGTCATTTTTTAATACCGACAGATATGCGGTTTCCCCGGTTTCATCCCTGAGTTTTCTGAGGAAAGGACGTGCCATTTCGATAATCTCCATGCTGCCATAGGCTTTACGACTGAGACTTAGTATCCCGGGGCCGATACTGTATTTTTTCGTTTCCGGGTTTTGAACAACCATATTCAATTTTTTAAGTGCCTGCAGAATTCTATGGGTTGTAGACTTGGCAAGTTCTACCCTTTCGCTTATATCCGACAGTGTTATCCCATTACCTTTGTCTGCCAGCACTTCAAGAATCGTTACAATTCTCTTTACCTGCTGCATATACGCATCCCCTTACTTAAATCAATTCCCGCAAAACCCAGGCAAGTAACGAACCTGGGAGAATTACCGGGATATCTATATTCTGCTTGATTACTCTCTTTATATCTATGCTAAATCCAAGACAGTCAAGCACAATACACTGAGCACCCTTATCGGCCAGTTCACGCGCAGCCTGAATTACTTCTTTGGTTTTTCCATACGGAGATGCTGACACAACTAATACTTCCCTGCCTGTTTTATTCCATTCCTTATGTTTCAGACTTACCTGGTGCTCTGTGGGAACAATTATGCCTATTTTCCCCACAGAAAATATTGTATCTATAAACGAATGTAGTATTATATAAGGCCTGACTAATTCTCTGCAGCTTTCCAATGATTTGTATTCACCGGTGCACATTAACGCCATTGCATCCACGTTTTTTTCTTTCAGTTCGCTTATACAGCCTTCGATTAATGGTAAAATCCTTTCTTCGTCCATCTTTATTTCCGACCCGTCTTTAAGCCTGCTGACAAATATTTCTCCTTTGTGCGGTCCGCCTTTATATGCATATTCGCTGTTAAGGGGATATTCTATCCTGTCAAGAGCCCCTGTCTCTATAATATCAATATTCTCACCCAAAACATGACGTATATTGTATACTATATCGTCCCTGGGGCTCTGTCCTATTGTTATGAGGCCAACTTTCTTCATCCTTTTCACTCCAGACCCATCCTTTAATTGCTGCCTCTGCTTTACATGCATTGCGCAACCTATGTCCTACCACTTGAAGCCAATAGAATATGTGTGCGGGACCTTATTCAGGACCCGCTATCCATACTCTATTTAACGTAAACTTTCTCCCCAAGATATGCCTTCCTTACATCCTCATTCGCCAGCAGGTTCTTACCTGTATCGGCCATGGTAATATCACCGTTTTTGAGTACATATCCCCTGTCAGCGGCACTAAGGGCCATCTTTGCATTTTGTTCAACCAGAAGCACCGTAGTGCCTTCTTCCTTATTGACACTTTTTATTATATCGAATATATCCTTGACTATTAGAGGAGCAAGGCCGGTTGACGGTTCATCCAGCATTAACAGTTTGGGCCGTGCCATCAAAGCCCTGGCAATTGCCAGCATCTGCTGTTCCCCACCCGAAAGGGTCCTGCCAAGCTGTTTTTGCCTTTCCTCCAGCCTGGGGAAAATACCGAAAACCTTCTTAAGGTCCTTTTGTATTCCCGCCTTATCCTTTGACCGCAGAAAGGCACCCATTTCAAGGTTTTCCATAACTGTAAGTTTCGGAAATATCCGTCTTCCCTCGGGAACAAGGGAAATGCCCAGCTTAACGATATCCTGGGCAGCCAATCCGTCTATCCTGCTGCCTTCAAAAATAATCTCACTGTCTTTCTTCTTGTTCAGTATTCCTGTAATCGCCTTTAGTGTGGTTGTCTTGCCTGCCCCGTTTGCACCAATTATTGTTACAATTTCGCCCTCTTCAACATTGATGGATATTCCATGAAGCACCTCAATATTGGCATATGAGACAAATACATTCTTAAGCTCCAGCATTATTATCCCTCCTTCCCGAGATATGCTTCGATAACCTTGGGATCTCTTCTTACCTCATCGGGAGTCCCCTCTGAAATCTTCTGGCCGAAGTTAAGCACCATTATTTTATCCGAAATTGACATAACAACGTCCATTTTATGCTCTATAAGGACAACCGTAATACCTTTGTCCCTTATATCCACAATGCGCCGTGACAGCTCCTCAAGGTCCTGGGTATTAAGTCCCGAAGCAGGTTCATCCAGAAGTACTATTTCCGGATCTGTGGCAAGAGCCCTGGCAATCTCCAGGTTTTTTTGCATGCCGTAGGATAAGTTTTTTGCCTTTTCGTTTGCAATATCCTCAAGGCCAAGAAACTCAAGGATTTCCATAACCTTTTCCCTGCTCTCTTTTTCTTCCTTCCTTTTCTTTGGTGTATTTAACATGGCATCAAGTAACCCGGTACTCGTCCTGCAGTGCATGCCAACAAGGGCATTATCGATTGCCGAAAGGTCCCGGAACAGGTTTATATTCTGAAAGGTTCTCGCTATCCTCTTTGCGGTCCTCTGGTAGGACTTTAGCCCGGTTATATCTTCTCCCTTCAAAAATACCTGTCCGGCAGTAGGAGTATAATATCCGGAAATCAGGTTGAAAAGTGTTGTCTTACCGGCACCGTTAGGCCCTATTATAGCGGTAATGTCTCCTTTGTGTGCGGTAAAATCGACATTGTACACCGCTTTCAATCCTCCGAAAGTAATACCTATATTTTTTGTCTCCAGAATAGCCAACCTCTACACCTCCTTAACACGGGAACGCTGCTTGGTCTTTTTCAGCGACCTGGTACCACTTATTAACTCATCAACAAAATCAATTGCGCCGCCTATACCCCTGGGTACAAATATGACTATGATTACTATAGAAGCACCGTAAAGAACCAGCCTCAGGTCTCCAAAGGACCTCAGATACTCCGGAATAACAGTTAGAGCAATCCCACCCAGAATTGAACCGGGTATGTGCCCTATGCCTCCAACAACCATCATTGCAAGTATTGCAGCCGACTCCGCGCTTATAAAGGTTTCGGGAGAGAGAAATCTTACCTCGTGAACATACAGACTGCCCGCAATTCCTGCAAAGAAAGCAGAACTCATAAACGCAATAACCTTAAATTTGGTTGAATTTACCCCCATCGCTTCTGCTGCCATTTGGTCTTCCCTTATTGCAAGTAAAGCTCTTCCCACCCTCGATTTTATCAGGTTCTGTGAGAGAACTACCACCACAACCAAAACTACAAGAATGAGATAGTAATAACTCCTATAGCTGTTCAGAAGGAATGGTCCTATTTGCGGGGCGGGAACCCCGGTAATTCCTTTTGTACCGTTTGTAACAGCTTCCCAGTTAACAAACACCTGGTACATTATCTCGCCAAATGCAAGAGTAGCAACAGCCAGATATAAGCCCCTCAATCTTAGGGTAGGAAGCCCAAGCGCAAGCCCGAACAGGGCTGCCACAACCCCTGCCGCTATGAAACCCGCCCATATAGGCAGACCCAGTTTGACAGTCAAAATAGCGCTGGTATATGCGCCTATACCGTAAAATGCCGCATGTCCGACCGAAAACAGTCCGGTACAGCCTGTAAGAAGGTTAAGGCTGAGCGTCAGTATAGCGAATATACCTGCAAGATTCGCCACGTGAAGGGCATACGGGTTATCAACAAATACAGGCAACAGCAAAGCTGCTATTAGAATCAGGATTACTTTGTATTTTTTATATAAATGTCTCATTTCTCTCCTCCTTTCCTACATTTTGCTGCCCATAATACCTGAAGGTTTAAAGACGAGTACAATGAACAATACGAAAAATGCGATTGCGGATTGGTACGCGGATGATATATATGCTGCCCCCAGACTTTCCAGGATTCCGAGAACTATACCGCCAATCATTGCTCCTGTCATCGATTCCAAACCACCAAGCACAGCAACGGCAAAACCTTTGGGACCCATCATTACTCCCATATCAGCCATAACAAAGTACATGGGCGCCATAAGCATCCCTGCAATGGCACCAAGTCCGGATGCCAATATAAATGTCATTGAAAGAGAACCCTTTACGTTTATACCCATAAGCAATGCTGCTTCTCTGTCCTGGGCTGTTGCTCTCATAGACTTGCCCATGGTGGTACCTTTCAGAAATAAACCAAGAAGAACCACCAGTCCAAATCCGATTGCCAGGGACCAGATGTTTTGGGGTATTATTAACAATTTGCCGACTTGAAAGGGGGTGTCTCCGAAAATTGTAGGAAAAGGGTAAGGATCAGCCCCGAATATAACTCTGTACAAATTCCTCAAAAATATACCTATACCTATTGTAGCTATAAGTTTTCTCGTGTTATCCGCCTTTACAAGAGGCCTGAAAGACGTGATTTCAATAAAATATCCTATTGCCATGCTTAGAAGTATAGCAAGCGGGAAAGCCAGCAGGATAGGAATCCCTAGCCATACATGTATCATCAAAACAGAAAAAGCGCCTATCATAGCAATCTCGCCCTGTGCAAAGTTTAAAACGCCCCATGCGTTCCAGATAAGCACATAACCGATTCCAATAAGACCATAAACGCTTCCTATGGCTAAACCCTGTATTAATTGCTGTTGAAACATACGCTCCCTCCCTCCTTCTAAAAAGACTGGAGGGGTAACGCCTGTACCCCTCCGGTCCGGGTTATTATGAATTATTCAGGCTGCCATACTACTTCGTATCCACCATCTCCTGTAACTCCAATGATGAGCATATCCCTGTTAGCGTCACCGTTCTCGTCTATATTAATAACTCCTGTTGCTCCCGGGAAATTAGTAGTTGCTGCTATAGCATCCCTGATTGCTACATTGTCAAGATCCGGTCCTGCCGCTTTCATTGCTTCTCCAAGTATCAGCATCGAGTCATAGCTCATTGCCGCATTAGAGTCAGGCAGCATTCCGAATTTTTCTTCATAGGCTTCAATAAATTCTTTTGCTACCGGCGATGCATTTTCCTTGTCGGGGAAGAATGTCTGTGAATTAAGAAGACCAACAACCGCGTCTCCGGCTAATTCATAGAGTTTGGCGTTTGTTAGTCCGCCGCCTCCCATTAATACTACATCGCTCAGACCCATCTGCCTGGCCTGCCTTGCAATAAGGGCACCCTGCTGATACATTGTCCACATTATAAGCGCCTGGGGATTCCCCTCTTTAACTTTAAGCAACTGTGCAGTCATATCCTTTGCATTCGGGTCATAAGCCTCAACTGCAACCGGCTCTATACCCCTTGCCTGCAGCAGTTCAACCGCAACGTCTTTTCCGCCTGTACCGTAATCATCAGACTGGTACATAATCGCTATTCTTTCTAAACCCAATTCGTCAAGGGCATAATTTACTATAGCCTCGCACTGGTGTGTGTCGGATGCCTGCAGTCTGAATATCCATGGGTTGCCCGCAAGAGTAATCTTGGGGTTGGAGGAAATAGCCGTAATTTGCGGCACTTCCGCTTCTTTTGTTACTTCCATATTCGCAAGGGTTGCTGAACTGTTAACGGTACCAATTACTGCGATAACGTTATCATTGTGAACAAGTTTGTTCATGGCTGAAACGGATTTGGCAGGGTTCTGCTCGTCATCTTCCTGTATCAGCACCAGCTCTCTGCCGTGTATGCCCCCCGCCTCATTAAACTGGTCAATAGCCAACTGGATACCTTTAACCTGTGTATCTCCAACCATTGCTGCTCCACCGGACAATGGCCCTACTGTACCTATCTTAATTGGTTCTGCTGTTCCCTCTGCTGGTTTTTGTGAGCATCCTGCAAAAAGCGACACTATCATAACCAATACAACTGCCAATGCAAACGAACGCTTTAACATATCCACACATCCTCCTTTTTTCTTGCTAAATACTAAAAACTAGTTTCGGCATTACTCTCCTTAACTCATAGAAAATCAAATATTTACCCCTTTTCACCCCCTTATATATCCAATTTCAAAAAGATGGATAGCTTTGTGCAGTCATTGATTGGATATAGGTGTAGATGCACTGTTATGTCTTATTGGTAAACTTAATATATTTATATCATTATTTTATGATAAATACAAACTAATTTCCAGTCAGCGGAATATTGTTCCGCTGATGCGAATTATTATTAAAATTCGCTGTTATTTCTCCAATAACCCTCTGTAATGACTTATAACTAATTACAATATATAACTTTTTTGCATGTTTCTGAACTATAAACACCATTTTTTTAAAATGCCCATACGTAATTCTATAAAAAAATCAAAATTCCTGCAGTGACCGTAAAAAAAATTTCATTTTATAAAAATCTACCGGTATAATTCCACCCAACGGAATTAGTTGATACAATTCTCCCAACATGCTGTATTAGTTATGAAAATTGTATAATTTATTAAAAATCAGAAGGATAATTGCAGTATATGGAGAAGTAAATATGTGCTTAATATTACTGTTTTATGTTTATTTCCGCTCGTTGGAACGCTGTTCAGCTTTGTTTTAATTAGGTGTATAATATACCCGTAAAGCAGTAAACATATCTTAAAAGACAGTTGTTGTGATAAATTTTTAAATATTCCATACCTAAAAAAAAATATTTAAAAGGAGGATATATATGAATCTCTCAAAAAAAGGTATGAACAT
>CAZVBE010000008.1:41257-84891 GCA_964625335.1 uncultured Clostridium sp.
AAAAAATATTTAAAAGGAGGATATATATGAATCTCTCAAAAAAAGGTATGAACATATCCGGTTCAATGACACTGGCCATTACAGCAAAGGCAGGCCAGATGAGAAAGGAAGGAATTGATGTCATCAGCTTTGGCGCCGGGGAACCTGACTTCGATACGCCTGTTCATATTCAGAACAGCGCTGTCAATGCTATCAAAAAAGGCCTCACACGATACACCCCGGCCTCGGGTATACTCGAACTGAAGACCTGCATAAGCGAAAAATTAAAAAAGGAAAACGGCCTTGAATACCAGCCTTCCCAGATAGTAGTGTCAAACGGTGCAAAACATTCACTGTTTAACACGTTTCAGGCGCTTTGCAATCCCGGAGATGAAGTCATTATCCCTGTTCCATACTGGGTTAGTTATGAGGAGCATGTGAAGTTGGCGGACGGCATTCCGGTATTCGTAGAAACAAAGGAGGAAAACGGCTTCAGGATCGACAGAGATATGCTGTTAAAGGCAGTAAGCGGCAGGACCAAGGCCATTATACTCAACAGCCCAAACAACCCCACCGGTGCGATCTATCCTGAAGAAGACCTTAGGATGATTGCCCAAATAGCAGTTGAAAACGACATAGTGATTATATCCGATGAAATATATGAAAAGCTTGTATACGACGGTAAAGAGCATATGAGTATTGCTTCTTTTGGTGAGGATATAAAACAAAGAACCGTTTTGATTAACGGTATGTCAAAGGCCTATGCTATGACCGGATGGCGGATAGGATATACCGCTGCAGGCCATGAAATAACCAAGGTCATGTCAAACATTCAAAGCCATGCAACCTCCAACCCAAATACGATAGCCCAGTATGCAAGTGTGGATGCGCTAACCGAAGACCAGGCTCCGGTTGAGGAAATGAGAAAAGAGTTCGAAAAAAGACGGAACTATATGGTTGATACAATAAATTCAATACCGATGATTTCATGTAAAAAACCCCAGGGTGCGTTTTACGTAATGATCAATATTAGCAAAGTAAAAGGGAAAGCAGCTGAAGGTAAAGCCATAGACGGCTCGCTGACCTTCTGTGAAGCGCTGCTTGATAAAGCAAGGGTCGCTGCAATCCCCGGCATCGCATTTGGTGCGGACGATTACGTAAGGGTGTCTTATGCAACTTCAATGGAAAACATCGTGAATGGCCTCAAAAGGATAGGAGAGTTTGTCGGGACGCTCAAATAAAAAATTATAGTTCAAGCGACAGTACTACTAAACAACCACCCTCCAGCAACGGATACCAAAACCGGACTTGCCCGGTTTTGGTATCCTATTATTTGTCTGATATTTGCATACTGCTGGTAATACCGCCAATATTACCATTATTACTCCTCCAATCACATGTAGTATAATAATCCTTAAAAGCAGGGAGGTGCCTCTAAATGGAAACTGTAGCAAAAACCGTAGCCGAAATAATCAAAATGCCTATATTTAAAGATATGAAAATAATCGCAGGAGAAAAGGGGAAAAACAGGCAAGTCAGCTCGGTTGGGATTATAGATGCCCCCGATATGCGGGACTGGGTTAAGGGAGGAGAGTTTCTGCTCACCAATGGATATATAATGAAAGACGATCCGTCGCAGCTTAAAGACTTCATAATAAGCATAGAAAAGGCAGGGGCTTCCGCTATGGGAATCAAACTTAAACGGTTTATCGATGTATTGCCCGATGAGGTAATAGAAACCGCCGATAAGCTGCAGTTCCCAATCATTTCGCTGCCCATTAATTTTGCCTATATAGAGATACTAAACCCAATACTCACAGACATTATTAACGAACAATCAGGCAAGCTCATGTTTTCAGAGAAAATACACAGATCTTTCACGAAGCTTGTTTTAAAGGGAGGAAACACCCAGGAAATAATAGATACCCTAAGCAGTATTATAAAAAAAGATGTGATGTTCTTTGACACATATTTCAACAGTGTATATGTAAACTCACGATCATCCGTCTGTCCCGAACAGTTTACCAAACCTTATCTTCAGCAAATGCTGTCAAAATATAAGAACCACCCTATCAGGCTGAACAACAGGAATTATGGCTACATCCTATTGATTGACAGGGACTCTGTTAAGGGTTCCAGAGATTACGAATCCATTGCGGTAGAACATGCAAGCACGGTTCTTATACTGGATACGCAAAAGAAAATTTCTAACCATCAAATCGAGAGCAAATACAGGGATGAATTTATACAGGACCTGATAATGAATAACATTAAATCGACGGAGGAAGCAACGGCAAAGGGAAGCCTTTACGGATGGAAGTTCAGCAGCGGGTTGACCGCACTTGCCATTGAGATAGATAACTATAAACAGGAATATCTCAGTAGCAGAAGCAATAGTGCCAAAATGGCCCTCGAGAACATGCGCCATGATATATACAGTGCCTCAAAAAAAATACTGCGTAAATATTTCACAAATTCACTGCACACTAATTTCAGCGAGACCATCGTATTCCTGATAGAACCATTGTCGGACGATAATATTAGTTCAAGGAAGAGGCTGGACAAAGCGTTAAACGAGCTTAAAAATTATATTCATCAAAACTTTAAATTCACCATTACAGTTGGTATAGGCGCATACACCCCTTCAATAATTGATGTTCATTTAAGCTATGATAAAGCAAAAAGGGCGCTTGAAATAGGCAAACAGGTTTATGGAAGCAACAGCATAGTGCACTATGACCAATTGGGCATTTACAAACTGCTTGCACCCATTTCAGAAACGGGAGAATCCAAGGAACTGTACAATTATTATCTGGCTGACCTTTTGGAATATGATAAAAGAAATAACAGCGCTCTTTTGTCCACTCTCAAACACATAGTAAAAAATGACTGGAATTTGAAAGAAACCGCCGGTGAGCTTTATCTCCACTATAATACAGTCAAATACCGCTTTAATAAAATTGGTGAAATAATGGGAATTGACCTGCATGACGGTGAGCACAAAACAGGCGTATCAATTGCACTGAAATTACTGCTTCTAAATGAATGACAGTATCCACAGAACAATAATACCGGGGTTTCCCGTTTTGGATGCGGATAGCCCCGGCATTTTTATATTCTCTTTATTCCCAGGCGCCTGTTCTGTGAAATCCCACAGAGCTGCCAATTTCACGCCTGTAAATCCTTTCGATATAGGGCATATATCTTTGAAATTCTGATACGGCCGGAAGCATTTTTTCTTCAAACCTGGAAAACCTTTCGTGGGCTTCCTTTAGTATTTCCTCTTCATTGAAGGTTTTTATCTGCCTGCCCTCCATAACCACATCGCCGTCTATTATTACAGTGTCCACTGCGCTGCCCGTTTCAGCATATACAAGCTGATAAATAAGATCGATACGCGGAGCAAGACTGGGACTGTCTGAATCCAACAGCACTATGTCTGCCTTCCTGCCCGGCTCAAGAGCACCCAACTCTGCTTCCATTAGTAAGGCCTGGGCGCCTCCCTTTGTAGCCATTGCGAGTATTTCTCCCGCTTTTCTCCAATCTTCAAAATCCGGCGTTGTTATCTTTGTAAGCATTGCCGCAAGGGACATTATCCTGAACATATTCTGGCTGCCTGAACAATTGCTTCCGTCTGTACCCAGTGCAACTTTGACACCGGCATCCACAAACTTGTTGACAGGACTGATCCCGCTTCCTATGGTCAGGTTGCTTGCAGGGTTGTGTGAAACCTTAACTCCTCTGTCCGCAAGCAGCTCTATATCGCTGTCGCTCACCCATACCGAATGAGCCATGGACCACCTGTTATTGAGTATCCCCAGGTTATCCAGATACTCTGCCATGGTGCATCCATAAAAGCGGTGGGCAGTAATGGCCTGTACCTTTGTCTCTACCAGGTGAGTGTGTATACCAAGGTCATACTTGCCGGCAATACCCGCAAGCCCCACCAGCAGCTTCTCTGAACATCTTTGCGGACCCGAGGGGCCGGGGAAAATACTTATCCGTCCATTATTGCTGTTATGCCATTTCTCTATCAATTCAATACAAAGATCCATAAGATAATCCGCTGTTTTTGGCTCTTTCCTTATCATTTCCCTTACTATCTCTTCGGGAATATCCCCGTCATCGACGGGTATTGTTTCATGGTATACCTTGTCACTAACCATTGGTGACATTGTCACCCTCATCCCCGAATTTACGTAGGCCTTTAAGGCTGCCTCCAGCCCGTCTCTGTCGCAGGACAGGTGATCAATGCATGATGTAACACCGCTCCTTATCATTTCAATATTGCCCAGCATAGCGCTTATATAAACATCTTCCTCGTCAAGAAGACCGGCCAGAAACGCATAATACATCCACATCTCAAGGGGATAATTCTCACCCTTTGCCCTCAGGATATTTGCATACGAATGGGTGTGTGCGTTTATAAGCCCGGGCATTGCTACTTTACCCCGTCCGTCTATTATCTTTTGTGCGGTCGGATTTCCCGGTACATCCCCAACATGAAGTATTTGTCCGTTTTCTACTACAATATCACCTTTTACGGTTGTCCATGAATTATTATCGTTACAATTCAGTATTTCGCAATCCTTAATTAGCAGCATTTTTTTCTGTACCTCCCAACGCAGTCATTAGAAACTTCCGGGGAACACTAGTTTTGGCAAAAACAGGGTTATACTGGGGACATATGTTATAATCAGCAGCGCAATTAGGCTTACCAGGAAAAACGGTACCACTGATGGTATCATCCTTGTCAGTGAAACGCCGGTTATGCCGTTGGCTACAAACAAATTCAGTCCCAGTGGCGGAGTAATCATACCTATGGCCAGATTTGCCACAATTATTACGCCCAGCTGCACGGGATTTACCCCTAAGGCTACTCCAAGGGGGTGAATTATAGGTGCAAGTATTGTTACGGCGCCCGATCCATCCATAAACATACCTGCAATCAGGAATATCACGTTAACAAAAATCAAGAATACAAGCTGTGACGCCCCGCTGTCAAGAACAAAGTTTGCAGCATTTTGCGGTACCCTTGCCACAGTCAGCAGCCATCCGAACGTAGCGGCAGCGGATGTAAGAATAAGGACCTGTGCACAAAGTGCAGCAGAACTCTTGGCTACCTGGTACAACTTTTTAAAATCCATTTCTCTGGTGACAAACAAGGATACAAGTATTGCATAAACCGTTGATACTCCTGCTGCCTCAGTGGGTGTAAATACTCCTGTATAAATACCGCCCATGATTATTATAGGTACACCAAGGGCCCAAATCGCATCAAACGTAGCGCGAAAGAACTTCATTATGCTGAAGTTTTCACTTCTTGTCATGCCCTGCTTTATTACCCACCAGTATACATAAATCGCCATAACCAGTGTATAGATTATACCTGCTCCAATACCGGCTATGAACAGCGAGCCTATGGATACACCGGTAGCTACTCCATACAAAATCATGGTTACACTAGGCGGTATAAGAATTGCCACCGATGCGCTGGATGAAATCAAACCTACTGCAAAGCCTTTATCGTACTTTTCCTTGATTAACTCCGGGTACATTACACCGCCTATAGCTGCAACTGTAGCCGGACTCGACCCGCACAGCGCACCAAAGAACATGCAGGAAAAATGTGCTGTAAAGGCGGTGCCGCCTGGAAGCCAGGAAACAAGTGTTTTCGCCCATGAAAGCAATTTCCTTGCTATTCCTCCCTCCAGCATGATTTGAGCTCCGAAAATAAACAAAGGCATGGCCATGAGCCCAAACTTGTCCAATCCCCCAAAATACCGCTGTGCCATAACTTCGGGTGCGATATTAGTAAAGGTCATTAGGGCCAGAATACTCGAAAGAGACAGGCTCATAAAAATCGGAACCGCCAGAAGCAAACATGCAAATAATACTATTACCAGGAAAACTGTCATGACTGTTTAGCCTCCTTTCGGCTAATGTCCGAAATTATCCGTTGAGTGTAGCGTATGGCACACAGACCAAAACCCAGCGGAATGGTAAGGTATGGTATATACATTGGTATCTGGAGCGCCGGTGACAGCTGTGGGAACTCTATATTCCTTTTAATGATTGCAATGGAAAACACCGTTAACATCACGGAAAATATTACGCCTACAGTATTGATGAATATTTCAAGTATTCTAATCTGTTTTTTGTTCATATATATTTGAATAAAATCTACAGCTATATGCGAACCCTTCCTGACACAAACACTGGCACCTACAAATGTTATCAGAATCATAGAATACCTTACCAGTTCATCTGACCAGCTAATGCCTGCACCAAAAAAGAAACGAAGTATCACATTAAGCGTAACCATACCCGTTGCCAAAAGCAGGCATATGGCAATTATATTATCTTCAAAAATGTCCAAATAGTGACTTATCCTAGACATCCGACACACCCCTTTCATCTGTCAATACAAATAAGAGGGGCACAAGTGCCGGCTTTTCATTTGGCACTTGTGCTTCTCAATTATGCTATTTGCTCAGTCTTTCAACTTCCGCCTTAAACTCTTCTATAAGGTCTGCACCAATCTCATCCATGAACTCATCATACACTTTAAGTGTAGCTTCTCTTAACCCTGCGATTTCTTCATCGGTGAGCTCCACTACTTCACAGCCGTTTGCCTCGATACTTTCTATATATTCAGACTCGGCGTTTTGCATTATGACCCTTTGTTCCTTAGAAGCATATTCCATTGCTTCCAGGATTGTATCCTGTATATCTTTCGGAAGGGACTCCCAATATGCCTTATTCATAATGTTCGCATACACCATCCATGAATGGTTGGTAAGAGTTTGGTAATCCTGTACTTCGTATAGATTCAACATGTCAACTGTCTGATTCGGGTTTTCCTGGCCCTCTACCACTCCCTGCTGCAGGGAATTATACAGTTCACTGAATTCAATGGGTATGGGGTTTGCTCCCAAAGCTTCAAATGTGGAGATAACTATTGGAGCGGGCATAGCCCTTATCCTTACACCTTTGAAATCTTCCACTGTTCTAAGCGGTTTGTTGGCGGAAAACTGCTTTGGTCCGCCGCTCATGTATCCAAGATTTATAAATCCTGCTCTTTCCATTTCCTCGTTAAGACTCTGTCCCGGAGCGCCGTCCAGCACCTGCCACATAACCTCCTCATTGGTATAAAGATATGGAAGGTCGTTAATGGTCAGCTTAGGTGCAAAGTTGCTTATCATTCCGAGAGGCTGCTGTCCAAGCTCTATCTGCCCGCCCTGTACGGATTCAGTTACCTCCCGCAGGCTTCCAAGTTGGTTGTTAGGATATATCTCTACCTTAATCCTTCCTTCAGAGAGCTCTTCAACCTTTTCCTTAAACAAAACCGTACCCTGGTCCTGAGGAGTACCCTCAAGCTGATTGTGGGCATATTTAATTGTATATGTCTGCTCATCATTTCCCCCGCCGGTACTTCCGCCTGAATTGCTGCTGCTGCATCCTGCCAGAATACTCGCAAGAGCAAACACCATTACAACAGCCAGAATAAATCGTGATTTCATGGTTTTCATTATTTATTTCCTCCCAACGTTTTTGAATTTCTTTGTTTGCCACAGTATATTACATCAGACCACACACCTACGCAAATGCAAATAATTCAAATACAGGTAAACACCTCCCGGTTGTCACTTGCATTCTTTGTCCATACAATCCCCCCTCAAAACCAATTCAGACGCTGATTTTTATATCTCTTAAAACCTCTATATATAGTTCCAACTGTCCCTGTTTACCAGGTTCCAGCAGTCACTTCTTTCCACCAGATCCCTCACAACCGAATTTGCCTTTGTTATAATCTGCTGCTCATTGGCAGTGACAAGCTCACGTTTTTCCATTACTATCCTGCCGTCTATCATCACAGTATCAACTGCATCCCCTGTAGTGGAATAAACCAGGTTTGAAACAACCGACAGTGACGGTGTCATCTCAGGCCTGTTAATGTCCAATAGGATTATGTCTGCTTTTTTGCCTTTCTCCAGTGAACCTATCGAAGTTTCCATGCCAAGGGCCAATGCGGCATCAATTGTTGCCATTTCCAGTACTTTATTGGCCGTTAATGCCTGCGGATCATATTCGTTGAGCTTGTGCAAAAGGGCTGCCGCTTTCATAACCCCGAACATATCCTGGTTGTTGTTGCTGGCTGCACCGTCTGCGCCGATGGTGACTACTACCCCGTTTTTAAGCATTGCAGGTACGGGCGCTACACCGTCAGCCAGATACTGATTGCTTACAGAGTTATGCACTACCTTGGTTCGGGTGTTCTTAAGCAGTTGTATTTCCTTATTGCTTATCCAGCAGCAGTGTGCCAGCAGAAGATCTGGCCCCAGAATCCCAATATCGTTGAGATATTCAACAGATGACATACCGTAATTGTCCCTGGCACTCTGAACCCTCTGGATTGTTTCTGCCAGGTGCATATTCATACCAACACCATACTGCCTGGAAATTCCTCGCATAGCTTTTATCATTTCGTCAGAGGCAAGGGTTTCATTTAATGGTTCTACCCTTACGGTTATCCTGCCGTCTGCAGTATTGTTGTATTTCTCTATTACTCTGGCTGCTTCCCTTTCCGCCTCACCAACGGTCTCCCTGAATGCTTCGGGGGTAGGGAACGCATCTACCGTTGCCCTGCCAAGGACGCCCCGGATACCGGTCTCGGATACTGCCTGGGCAATCCCGTCATGGCAATTTTTATCCCTGTTAATATAATGGCTGTCTGCAAAGGTTGTGGTGCCGGTCTTAATCATCTCTAGGGATGCCAGGAGTGCGGCGGCATAACTGTCGTCCCTTGTAAGATTGTAAGAAAGCGGCCAGATGCATTCCTTCAACCATTCGGACAGGGACAGGTCGTCTCCCAATCCGCGAAATAATATCTGGTATAGATGGGTGTGGGCATCTATCAACCCGGGTAATACAGCTTTACCCCCGGCGTCCAGTATTTCAGCATCACCGTACTTCTTTTCAAGGTCTTCGCTGATACCGGTCTCTACAATCTCGGTACCTTCAACTGCCACTGCCCCCTTGGTGAAAACATTACGCTGGGGGTCCATGGTAATTACATAGCCGTTTTTGATTAGTATCATGCTTTTCCTACCTCCCAGTATTGTGTCCTTTAGCCGGAAACGGATATATTGTTCAGTGAATTATCCCTTAGCATATTTAGAAACTGTTCCTTGATGTGATTAATAAATGGACTTGTGTTTTCCTTCAGTATAAGGCAGATATAGTATTAATGCATTGTACCTGTAGTACAAAATTATACATTTAATTTATATCTTGAGTACATATGGGTTTGTAACACGAACCCACACCTTTAATATAAAAATTATGAAAAACAAAAGAAAAACCCCTTATGTAGGGGTTCTTCCTTCTTTCTTTCATATGTACTACGTGTACATAAATCCCGCTTTTATATATCGTCCTGCCTTCCTGTTCAGACTAAAAAAACCGGGGCTTTTCAGCCCCGTTTGAGTATATATAGGATTTTGCCGAATTATCTTTTACATACAAGTACCATAAACGGCCTACACCCTTCCGGTTACAAGAGCGAGCAGAGCCATCCTTATATAAAGACCGTTATGGGCCTGCCTGAAGTATGCAGCCCCTGCATAATCATCCACCTCGGCAGCAATTTCATCCACCCTTGGCAGTGGATGCAGTATTGTAATGCCAGGTTTGGCTTTACTAATAAGATCCATATCTACAATATAAGAACCTTTAACTTTTTCATACTCGGCAGGGTCATCAAACCTTTCTCCCTGAACCCTTGTCACATAAACAATATCACTTTTGGCAAGGGCTGCTTCCACATCTCCCGTTTCCTCTATCTGTGCACCGCGTTTTCTCAGGTCCTGTGTAATCTCTTCCGGCATCTTAAGGGATTCGGGTGATGCGAATATCATATTATTGCCATAAAGCTGCATGAAATATCCCAGCGAGTGTACTGTCCGGCCATATTTCAGATCGCCCAGGAATGTAACGGTATGTCCGCCAAGATACCCTTTTTCCTTCCTTATTGTGTATATATCCAAAAGAGCCTGTGTAGGATGCTGGCCTGCACCATCTCCCCCATTTATTATCGGATGTACCGCCACGTCGGCTGCTATTTGTGCAGAACCTTTCATGGGATGACGCATTGCAATAGCATCAACATATCCATCTATAGTCCTAATTGTATCAGCAAGGGATTCTCCCTTTGCAGTGGATGAACTTGAAGCACTTGCCATGGATATTACCTTAGCTCCCACTCTGTTTATTGCAGTTTCAAACGAAAGACGGGTACGTGTGCTGGGCTCGAAGAACAGACTTGCTACTACCATTCCTTCCATGTTTTTTATTGCTTCGCCTTCTTTAACCCTTTTTTCAAACTGCGCCGCTGTGTTCATAATAAGATTTAACTCTTCCGCACTAAATTGATATGCATTCAGTATGTCCTTGCCTTTTAACACTATCAGCACCTCCATATATTTTTGGTTTTATTTATACTAAATATTAGTCTGCTATGGTTGTTCCGGTCTTGCCTTGCAGGGCATCCATTGCCTTTTCCAGGGATGATATCACTGCTTTTCTTCCCGGTTTGGACTTTGCAAACTGTATGGCCGCTTTAATCTTCGGCAGCATGGAGCCGGGTGCAAAATGCCCTTCCTCCATATATTTTTCCGCTTCTGCTGTTGTAATAGTATCCAACGCTTTCTGGTCAGCTTTCCCAAAGTTTATATATACCTTTTCAACCGCTGTCAGTATAACAAGCGCATCCGCATCAATATCCTCTGCAAGCCTTTCGGATGCCAAATCCTTGTCTATTACAGCGGCAGTACCTTCCAAATTGCCTTGGGCATTTTTAATAACTGGTATACCTCCGCCACCGACTGTCACAACTAAAAACCCGTTTGCCACAAGGCTTTTAACAGCATCAAGCTCCACTATTTCTATCGGCACAGGCGATGCAACCACACGTCTCCAGCCTCTTCCTGCATCCTCCTTAACGTCATATCCCTTTTCCTCTTTGAGCTTTAATGCTTCTTCCTTTGAATAAAAGGGTCCTATCGGCTTGCTCGGATTCTTGAATGCGGGATCGTCTTTGTCAACCACCACCTGCGTTACTACCGTAGCAACCGGTTTTTTGCTGCCTTTTTCCTTAAGCACTTTGCCCATGGCCTGCTGTATGTGATAACCTATCATGCCCTGACTCATTGCACCACATACATCAAAGGGCATGGCGGGTGTAATATTCGCTGAACTTTCATTTTGCAGAACTATTCGTCCAACCTGTGGTCCGTTGCCATGTGCTATAACTACTTCATAACCCTTTTCAATAATGTCTGCTATATAACCCGATGTCTTTTCCACCACCTTTAACTGTGCTTCTGCCGTTGCGGGTGCTCCTGCTTCCTGCAGTGCATTTCCTCCCAGTGCTATTACCAATCTTTCCATTTAACTCATCCCCTTTATGTTGTTAGTTTATTGTATATTATAAAATTTACTTATTTTATAATCCTATAGTCTTCTATACTATCTGCCCGTGCTTTAACTTCATGGTGATATCCTCCGCCGCTCCTTTCATCAATGCCAGAATGTTTGCAAACTGCTCCGAAACCCTCTGATTGGGGCCAATGAGGGATATGCTTGAAAGAACCTGTCCCTCGCTGTCAAATATCGGTACAGCAACCGCCTTGCTTCCTATCTCAATCTCATTATCACATATAGCATACCCGTTATTTCTCACTTCATTAAGCTGTGCCTCGTATTCCTGCATATTATCTATACTGTGCTGAGTATAGAGTATAAATCCATTGCTTCCGATAACTTCCTCCCGGAAAGCGTTTGATTTGTATGCCAATATCGCTTTTGCTGCGGCAGAACAGTTTAATGGCATTTCCCTGCCTATCTCAACATAAAACCTCAGGTTTCTTTGGCCATCCACCTTTTCTATACATACGACCTTGTTTTGCATAGTTACAGCCAGGAAAACCGTTTCCTTGGTTTCCTGCGACAGCATTTTGAGATAAGGCAGAATAAGCTGCACATGAAACTGCTGTTGTTCACATTTTAATGCCTTGTAACTGAGATTCATAATTTTCCATCCCAATCTGTACTTCTTGCTGTTCTCATCTTTCTCAATCAGTCCGTGCTTATTAAGCTCGGACAATATCCTGTGCACTGTAGCTGCCGGCATTCCAAGGATTTTGGACAATTCTGCTGTTCCAAGACTCTCATTATGCCCCAAAGTCTCTAATATCGCAACAATTTTATTTATCACTTTCAAAATGATAACCCCTCTTCGCACAATAATCCACATCGTGGAATGAGCTTTCATAACGTGACACTTTATGTTTTCGACAAGCACTGTTAGATTCCTTCTTAAATCAATAAATTTTTTTGGTTTTTTGTCCGGCATAAACCGGTTGCAAAAGCAAAAACCCCTGAATTATTCAGAGGTTTTGCTTTTATTGACGTATTTATACCTGTAAGCCTCTGCTGCCTGGTTTAACCAGGGGTATACCTTCTTTGCACAACGGGCAGTCTTTCGGATCAAAGGTCTTGAGGCTGTCAAGCGTTATAACTGCTTTTTGCTTTACTCCAAAATCCACCTTACCTCCGCTCCTGTCCACCAGGGTGCCTACCCCTGCAACTATACCTCCGTTATTTACCACTACGTCTATTACTTCTCTCACCGAACCGCCTGTTGTAACAACATCTTCCACCACCAGCAGCCGTGCCCCTTCAGGTATCCTAAAGCCCCTTCTGGGCATCATCCTGTTCTCCTCCCTCTCTGTGAACAGGGCCGGTATCCCAAGTTGCCTGCCCGTTTCATATGCGACGATAATGCCGCCTATCGCAGGTCCTATAACAAGATCTATTTCGTCATCCTTGAATGCGGAAACAATGTCCTCAACCAGTTTTTCAGTGGGTTTGGGGTGCTGAAGCACCTTCGCACACTGTATATAGATATCGCTGTGCAGCCCCGATGTAAACTTAAAATGTCCCCTCATAATAGCGCCTGTCTTTTCAAATATATCCATTAATTCATTTTGATACATACTTATTCCTCCAATCCTATTGTTATATTATGTTTAAATTTTCATCGCCGGATATTTTACAGAAACTGCCGTAAAGCGGCTGTTATGTCTTTCTTCATCCTAACTGCTTCGTTGTGTGCGGCCTGCCTGAATTCTTCCAGGGTTACTTCCGGTCCTTTTTCGGTTTTCATGTATGCACCCATTATTGCCCGCGAAGAATTTATTATGGCGCCAAGACCATCCTTGTTAAAGGCATTCGCCACTTCTCTGCCGCTGCCACCCTGCGCGCCATATCCCGGAACCAGAAACAACGCGCCCGGCATTTCTTTCCTGAGAACAGCCATTTCCTTCGGATAAGTAGCGCCTACCACCGCGCCTACCGAACTATATCCATGCGTGCCCACAGCGCTTTTCCCCCATGCTGCCACCATTCTGCCAAGGTGCTTGTACAGGTAATCACCATCAACCATCATGTTTTGCAGGTCCCCCGACGAAGGGTTGGACGTTTTGACAAGAATAAACACACCCTTGTCCTGTTCTTCACATGCCCTGATAAAAGGCAAAACAGCATCATACCCAAGAAACGGATTTAGCGTTACGGCATCACACGCAAAGGGCCCGTCAAAGTGGGCATACTTGTATGCAGCGGCTGTTGAAGATATATCCCCTCTTTTTATATCTCCTATTACAATGAGGCCCTTGCTGCATGCATATTCCAGGGTGTTCTGGTATGCCTTCAATCCGTCTATACCCAAAGCCTCATAAAATGCTATTTGAAGCTTAACGGCGGGCATAATTTCCGCAACTGCATCAATAAGCGCCCTGTTGAACCTGAAAACTGCTGCACCGACATCCTGGGTTGTATCTCCCAGGCCAGCCCTAATACAGCCTGGTATCAGTTCCAACCTGGGGTCAAGTCCCAGTACCGACGGGTTGCTTTTTTCTATTATCTTTTCTATCAATCTGTCGGAAAACACAATAAACCACCACCTGTATTATCAATATTTGCAAAGTATGACCCTTCAACATTAAACAATGCCTTAACGCTTGTTATTTTATGCAAAGACAGCAGGTGCTTTGAATGATACAAAAAAAGAGCAATATACATGGGTAATTAATACCATGTATTTGCCCTTTTACCCGTAGCCATAAAAAAATTTCATTTTAAAGCCTCCTTTTTAGCCTCACAGGACTATATTAAAGGTACTTCCCGGCTAATTCTCAACTATCAGCGCAGAATTTTCTCCATCCACTTCCTCCAGATTAACCTTGATTGTCTCCTTTGTGGAAGTAGGCACATTCTTGCCTACATAATCAGGTCTTATGGGAAGCTCTCTGTGACCACGGTCAACCAGAACCATCAATTGTATGGCGGATGGCCTTCCCAGTTCAATAAGGGCATCCAGGGCCGCCCTTATTGTCCTCCCGGTGTAAATAACATCGTCTACCAGTATAACTCTTTTGTCGCTGATATCGAACCCGATTTTTGTCTGGCCTGCGCCCGGAACCTTCGATGCGGTATTGAGGTCATCTCTGTGCAGTGTTATATCCAACTCTCCCAGTGGAAGACTCACACCTTCAATTTCTTCTATCTTGCCGGCAATTTTTTGCGCAAGGGGCACACCCCTCGTCTTTATTCCCACCAGCACAAGATCCTGTACACCCTTGTTCCTTTCCAGTATTTCGTGGGCTACGCGGGTAACCGCCCTGTTTATTGCCCTTTCATCCATTATCCTAGTCTTTACCTTAATGGATATCACCTGCTTTCAACATAAAAAACTCCCTGTACACGGCAGGAAGTCTGTCATTTCACTCAATACAACAGTAATATACTTCCTTGCCGGTCTCTCTGTACCGCTTAAAGAAAAGCATACGTTTGCTTTAATACATTATATCACTATCATGTTTACCTGTCTATATACATTTCGGGCTCCGGTAATCCAATCCTATGATGGAACCTCCTTCCCGGCCCAATCGTCAGTCCTTGCCGGGAAGGAGCTTGGTTTGACATCAATATATATTTACTGCGGCCTTATAAACCTGCCGGATGGTTTGCCTACAATTTCGCCTTCCTTTGCTACCGTTCTGCCGCGTACAATAGTAGCAACCGGTGCACCTTTTAATTCAAAGCCGTCAAATGCATTCACCTTGCTTTTACTGTGCAGCTTTTCCCTTTTAATGGTGTGTTTCATATCAAGGTCCACTATTGTTATATCCGCATCCGTACCCACTCTTAAAGAACCCTTTTCCGGGTATATCCCGAACAGCTTTGCCGGATTTTCCGAAAGTATTGACGCCAGCTCATTTATGGTAATCCGCCCGGTACTCACTTCGTTTATCATTAATGGGGCAAGGGTCTCGATGCTCGCCATTCCCGCAGGAATTGACCACAAATCGCCCTGCTTTTCCTCTTCTGTATGCGGGGCATGGTCCGAGCACACAAGGGAAATTATGCCGTCTTTAATTCCCTGCCAAAGTTTTTCCTGGTCTTCCCTGTACCTTATTGGAGGATAGCCCTTCATCATTGGTCCAACCCTGTCATAATCCTCGTTGCATAGCACCAGATAATGGGGACATGTTTCTCCGGTGACCGGATAGCCCTCACTTTGTGCCTGTTTAATCAAATCCACTCCTTCTTTTGCGGCCATATGAAGGATGTGAAGCCTTGCTTCCGTCCATTTGGAAAATGAAATAGCAGTCTTTATAATTGTCTCCTCAGAGACATTAGGCCTGGCCCTCAGCATTGCTTCATAGCTTTTGTCTCCTGTTTTCTCCACTTCTTCGGTCAATGTCTGGATTATATCGAAATTTTCTGCATGTATGCCGACCAGCTTCCCTGTCCTGGCAATTTCCTGAAACATCTTATATATTTCCCCGTCCCTAAGCGGCGGAATAACGTCTTCCATATCCGGACTATAGTTATAGATCAGTTGATAGGTTTTGCTGTCAATAGCATAACCCCAGAAAAACTTAAACCCTATAACCCCCGCGTCGTTTAAGGGTATTAGCTGATCCATATTCAAATTCCCCAGACACAGTCCCCAAATGGCAAAGTCAGTATACGCCTTTGGAGTTAGGTGTTTAACCTGTTTATGTAAATTCTCCACATTATGTACTGCGGGATTTGAGTTGGGCATTTCAAATATTGTTGTCAGCCCGCCTATTGCTGCAGACATTGTAGAATGATAAAAATCCTCCTTGTGGGTTGCTCCGTTCTCTCCATCCCTCGAGTGTACATGAACGTCTATAAGGCCGGGGAGTACATACTTGCCCATAGCATCTGTTACCTCGGCGGCTTCGCCGTCCAGCTCACTCTCTGTAATAGCGAATATTTTTTCATCTTTAACATAAATATTGGCCCTATACGTCCTTCCTGCGTCTACAAGAGTACCATTTTTTATAACGTGGTCCCACTTCATTATTAATGCCTCCGTTTCTGTAAGTTTGTCAGTTATTGATATTATACTCATATTATAGAATAATAAGCATGCTGTGTAAACTGTGAGGTATTCTAAATCGTGTTGTTTATAAAGAACATTATACAAAGAGACAAACAGCACTTAACAATCTGGCTGTTTGTCCCTTTGTATTTTTTATATGAACATTACGATACGGTTAGAGATTAATAGTAATTTTTCACTTCTTCAATAAAGCTCTCATAAACCTGTTCAGCGTTATCTCCACCAACTTTATAAAACTCATCAACTGCTTTTTTAGCCAATTCCCGGAACTCATCAGTAACTTCCTTTGACAACTCATTAACTTCCATTCCATTTTCTTTAAGTATATCTATAGCAGAATCACTCATTTTCTCCTGCTCTATGGCATATAACGGGCGTGTCTCCTCAACTGCCTCTAATAAAATACCTTTAATATCCTCAGGCAAAGAATCCCATAGATCCTTATTAAAGATAAGAGAAGCTACATACAAATCTGAATTAGAAATTGTCAGATAATTTTGCACCTCATAGAATTTCATTTGCTCAATGATTTCCACAGGGTTAGTTTGACCGTCCGCCATATTTAAAGAGAGAGCACTATATAATTCGGAAAACGGTATTGCAACAGGATTAGCTCCATAGGCCTTGTAGGTAGCAGTAATAATAGGAGCAGACATTACACGCATTTTTACTCCTTTAAAGCCATCTGAAGCTGTAATAGGATTTGTGGAAGTTGTCCATTGCATGAAGCCTTCATCCATCCAATCAATTACATGCATATTCTTGCTTTCATATGCCGCCGAAATAGTTTCATTTATTGTTTTGCTTTCTATCAAGAATTGCTTTGCTTTTTGTAAATCGCTGGGGAAAATATAATGCATGCTAAAGATATTGCTTTCGGGTACCATGCTGCCGGCAGCTCCTGCTGCCATGAAACCTAAATCAATGGCACCGTTTTGTATCAACTCCCCTTGATTAGAGCCATCACCTAATTGACCTAAAAAATAAATGTCTAGTTTTATTCTCCCATCTGATTTCTCTTCAACCAGTTCTTTGAAAATTTGTGCATATACATCTTGATTGCTGCCCTGTGCTTCGTCTAATGCGAATTTCCAATCATAGGATACAGTAGCATCCTCATCGGAATCCTCGTTATTACCAGTACAAGCAGTAACAGATAGCATTAATAAAACAGCACACAATAGACACAACAATTTTTTCATTTTTTTACCCCTTTCATTTTCAAATTTTGTTCTATACAACATGAGAATAATATTACATTCTCAAAAACCACTTGTAGAAATTAACACTAAACCTAGTTTATTAAACTATTAGACGTGAACATAACTTGCAACTGAAATACGGATACATGCACTAAACTCAGGCATTACTTAATCAATAATAGACTTATTTGTGGAACAAATATAAGAACAATAGAATACAGTATAAAAATAATCAAATAAGGATAGACACCGCTCATTACCTCTACGAATTTCTTTTCAAAAATTACGCAGGCCGTAAAAATATTAGCTCCAAAGGGCGGCGTTATAGACCCTATTGCCGATTGAGCTACTACCAGAACTCCCAAATGTATTGGATCTATACCGGCTCCAACTGCGATAGGGAAAATGATCGGAATTAGTATTAAAATCACCGGCATACAGTCTACAAACATACAAGCTATGAAGAATATAAAGCTGGTGATTAAAAGAATAAGATTTGCTGAAGGATTTAAACTCAAAACTGCATTTGCAAGCATATTGGGTATGTTTACATAGGTTATTACCCACGAGAAAACCTGTCCCGCGGCAATCAAAACAAAAACAGCGGCAGTTACGATAGAGGTTGAATATGCGATTTTTGGTATTTCACGCAAGGTAATTGAACGGTATACCACTACCTCCAGCAGCAAAGCGTATAATACAGAAATAGCTGCCGCTTCGGTTGGACTTGCAAAACCGGAATAAATACCGCCGAGAATAATTACCGGTAAACCTAATGTTAAAAGAGCCCTTTTCAGCGAAATCAGCCTTTCACCCCACGATTTGCGCTCACGTGTTTTTATATGATTGAAACGTGCATAAAAGTAATCATAAACTGCAAACAAAATAAATAGCAGGACCCCTGGAACAAGACCCGCCAGGAACATATCCGAAACCGACGTTCCGGTGACTACACAATACATAATCATTACAACGCTGGGGGGAATAAGCAGCGCCACATTGGAGGCGGTCATTAGCATAGCAATAATATGTGAATCCTTATAGCCGCTATTAAGAAGGCCGGGGCGCATAGTTTTACCTATAGCTACCATGGTTGCCATAGCAGAACCGGAAATTGCTCCGAACATGGTACAAGTTGCTTCTGCCGTAATAGCCAATCCACCATGAATATGCCCCATAAAGCTGTCAATAAAATCCAATAATCGTTTTGCTGTCTGACCGCTGCACATAATCTCTGCGGATAATACAAACATAGGAATTGCAAGCAGACCGGAAGAAGATATTCCAGCTACCAGTTGCTGGGTAATCAAATCCAAACTTAAATTAGGAAAGTAAACATTTGCAACCGTAAGGGGCGCCATAATCAATCCAACGAATAGCGGAAATCCCATTAACAAAAATAGAAACAGTAAAAATAGTAAAATAAATATCAGCATAAGCATACCTCCTTCCTAGTCTATAGGTTTTGTTGCTGTAAAACATCTTCAACTTCTATCTTTTCTGACCCTGTATAATTAATATCTTTATTTGATATGTTTAGAAAAGTCATTAATGTATACTGTAATGCCGCAAGTAAACTGCCTAAAGGCATTATCCCAACTACAAGATACATGGGAATTCTTAATACCGTCGTAATACGTCCATAGGCAAACACTTTCATGGCATAAAAGACGCATAAATAAGTTAGGAAGAACAGAAATAAAGAAGTTAAACCTGAAGTAATAATATTCATGAGACGCTTCTTGTCCTGCGGAAGGCTGTCATAGATTGCTGTCATAACCACATGTTTACCGTGCCTAGCCGCATTACTCAATCCAATAAAAGTTATAATCAAAACCGAAATTTGACATAGTTCATCAACCGCCTGCACGCTATAATTGAATACAGTTCTGCCTACGGAATTAATAATCAATAGAGATGCCATAAAAAGTACCGCATATGCAAGCAGGTTATATTCAACTTTACCGATTATTTTATTGATCTTTAACAACCTGTCCATATTTTAACCCCCCAGATTTGAAGAAAAAGCCAGTTTTATCGTATGTTTGTATAACCGCCATCCACCAAAAGGGTTGTCCCTGTTGTAAATGCAGATGCATCACTTGCCATAAATAGTACAGCGTCAGCTACATTACCAGGAGTGGCCAAACGATTAAGCGGTATTTCCTGTTCGAATTTTTTCTTATAACCCGGCTTATTGAGAAGTTCAGTTACAAGCTCTGTTTCGGTAAACCCCGGAACCACTGTGTTTACTCTAATTTTATAAGAAGCCCACTCTGCTGCCAGTACCCGACCTAATTGATTAACAGCAGCTTTACTGGTGGAATAAGCAACCTGCCCCTCAGCAACTCCCACAAAGCTTAACTCAGAGCCGATGTTTACAATAACGCCAGATTTTCTTTTAACCATGCCCTTAGCTACTGCCTTCGACATGAGAAAATAACCCTTTAGATTAGTATTCATAACAGTATCCCAGTGGTCTACATCAACATTAAAAGCAGTTTCGCGGTAATTAACGCCTGCATTATTAACCAGAATATCTATATTCCCAAATATTTGCTCTGCTTCAGAAACTGCCCGATTAATTTCTTCCGGTTTTGATACGTCACAAACAACAGGTAAAACCTTCACACTGGTATCAGAACGAATTTCGGTCGCTACCAGCTCCAAATCAGCCAAAGTACGACTAATTAATACTAAATTTGCATCTGCTTGTGCCAGCCTTTTTGCAATAGCAGCGCCAATCCCTTTACCAGCACCGGTAATAATAGCATTTTTGCCCGCTAAAGAAATAGTTACAGCCATGCCTTTTCACCCCTTATCCGTTTTTACAGTCTGCAAGGAAGCAACATCAGTTGTCCTGCATTTTTTATCTCATCATCAATACCAATTTTTCTTAAAGCGTACCACATAGTTGCTTGATTGGCAGATATCACGCTCTTTTTCAATTCTTTCTCCAGCCTTTCGAGGATTGAGATGCTCTTTAGATTTGTACAGCTTAATACTACTCCCTGTGCTTCCGGGCAATCAACGAAATGAGCTAATTTTGCTACCTGCTCCTCATTTTGCATGCCTATAGCGTAATCCGTATCTAATCCTAACCCATATTGTTTGACAACAGCAAATCCATTATCTTCAAAATATCTTTTTGCCGGTACATTTACAGCCTCAATATATGGTGTTGCCAAAGAAAATCGTTTAATATTTAAAGTGCCCAGCGCTGCAAGCAACGCCGTTGAGGTTGTAATAACCGGAATACCACCGGATACCTCCTCCAATAATGAAGTAACCTCTTTATCATAGCCTGCGCCGTTTATAAAGCTTCCGCTGGTACAGGCAAATACAATAATATCCGGCTTGGCAGAAGCTAGTTGTTTGGCTGCGTCTTTGGCATTAATACTTAACTTCATTAACTCCTCAGGGGTTGTTCGGGGCAACGGAACCCGTGCCGTCAAAACTGCAACACCTTCAGGGGCCATTGCTGTAAACTCTGGTTCCAAATTGACAGTAGAAGATATGTTGATAACGCCAATAATTCCTCTTGTTCCGTATGAAACCTTCATAGAAACCTCCTTGTATTCTAGTCTGTTAACCTAATCTGGGGAGCACCTGTTCTAGATATCGAATCTTTTCATTGGTCTCCGGCATATGTTTATTAATTTTTTCCACTAACGTTTTGGATAAAATAGCTGCTTTTTCAAAAACTTGTTTTTCGTCCACCAGTTTACATTTTCCATCTTCTACCACAATCTGTCCTTTTACCATAACAATGTCTACTGCAGCTCCCCCCTCTCCATAAACAATCTGCGCTATTATATCCTGAATAGGCTGCATACTACAGGATCTGGAGGGGTCTAAAATTACAATGTCCGCATCTTTGCCCTTTGCGAGTGTGCCAATTTGGTTTTCCTGTCTCAGAATAGCAGCATTATTCTTTGTCGCCATATCAAAGACTTCAGCTGCCGAAACCCAACCATGGTGGTCTGTTAAAGATACTTTATGAAGTAAAGCAGCAATTTTCATGGTTTCCAACAGATTCTGATTGCCTCCGCCATTGGCTCCATCTGTTCCCAGTCCAACAGTCCATCCTACTTCCCTAAAAACGTTAAGAGGGGCAATTCCGCTTCCCAGGAACAAATTGCATGCAGGACAATGAACTGCTTTTGCTCCTCTCTCATTTGCCAATGAGGCTTCCTCTTTTGTCGTCCATACTGTATGGGCCATGCTTGTATGCTCATTCAAGCAGCCTATCTCATCTAAATGCTTCATCATAGGCTTGCCATATAAATAATGCGCTGTATTACGCTGTGTTTGCGTTTCCAAAACGTGGGTATGGAAAATTGTATCGTATTCTATGGTTTCTTTCATACAACCCTTAAGTAAGTCATCGCTACAACGTTGTGGTCCGGAAGGACCAAACCCAACAAATAAGCGATCCTCCACACCGTTCCATTCCTTCAAAAACTCTGTACTCATATCAATTAATTCTTTGGTCGAAACCGTTCTGCTGTTTTGAGCCCACTTAGGTGCCAAATCCGGAGCTATGGGTAAAGTATCGTAATATTTTTTATCTGTTATCATTGGAGCCATTGTGGCCCTCATACCTATATCTTTATAGGCTTCCATAGCTGCATTTAAGCCCTCTTGATTCTGTGCCAATTGATCAAGACAGCATGTTATACCACCCTTTAGCATTTCCACTGCTCCTAATAGCGTATTATTATATACGTCCTCCGGTTTTTGATAGACTCCTTGAATCATTATATGAAACATCATTTCTTCGAGGGGTAAATTTTCGGCCAGAGCTTTCACGAAATTTGCATAGGAGTGGGTATGCGCATTGATTAAACCGGGCATTACTACCTTGCCGCCGGCATCTAAAACATGCGTAAAAAAGTTTTCATCAATGTGGTTTTGATTAGTAATTTCCGCAATTTTTCCTTTATCATCTACAACTACATCTGCTTTTTCCAAAATCCTATTTGAAGCGCAAATAATAAAACCATTTTTAATCAACAACATATAAAAACCCCCTTTTAGCTTACCTTTATTCCGTTAAGCTTTAATTACATGATTTTTGGTGGTAGTTATATATTCTTGTTAAAAACGGCCAAACCTTTGGGCTTGTGTACAGTATTTGTCGGTTATTATTGTGCAAATATAACAATTTAACAGTCTATCTGATTGCAGGATACTCATAGCTACGTAAAACTTGCATAAGTTTTACGCCTAGCTGTAAATCAAAACAATCTGAGCCTTTGCTCAAGTCACGGCCGGTTAGCGATTCTATTTGTTTAAGTCTGTAAATAACAGAATTTTTATGAATGAAAAGACTGTCGGCCGTTTGTTTAATATTACAGTTCAATCTAAAGTATTCTTGAAGCGTGCGAAATAATTCGCTTTGTTTTTTCTCATCATGCGACATAACATTACCTAATATTTCTTTCACAAAAGGTGCCATTACCGCAGAATCCTTTAATTCGTATAATACTACATAGGAACCTAATTCATTAAAGAAAGTAAGGTTACCTCCGCCATATAAAAAATGGCCAATTTTGAAAGCACTTCGGGCATCGTTAAAAGAAGAACGGACATTACGGACTCCTATAAAAGCGTTGCCTACTCCAATTGAAACGGTTATCCGCTTTTCCATCTGACTGTTTATTTCGGAAAGCAGGCGGGAAAGCCTCTGCTGCAAAAGTTTCCATGCGTCCTTATCCTGAGAATCCACATTGATTAATCCAATCAAGCAATTACTTTTCACCATGGTTAAAATACCACTGGGATAATCAAAAAAATAATCATTTACTACTTTGTAAACTTTGCTTTTAAAGTCACTAACTTTATTATCATCATCCTGAACATCATCTTGAAGCAGATATTCCTCAAAGGAATCTATTGCCACATAGAAAACAACTCCTTCAGACAATAAATCGAAATCCAGATTGCTGGCCCATCGCATTACTGCTTCAGTATTGCTAATATTGCCATGAATAAGATAGTCCAATAATTCACCGCGGATTTGTTTTTCCGTTTCAATACTGGCACGACTTTTTAACAACTCTAAAGCAAAGATGGTAGAGGCGCGTTCCACTGCAATAATCTCCTGCTGGTCTAAGAGACCTTCAGTTTCTTCTATTATCAGATAACCGTTTATAATGCCTGCAGCCTCAACCGGTACCACAACAAGTCGCCAAGGCATTGGTATGGCGTTTTTCGTAATGTGATGTACGATATGGGGTTGCAGCCCTGCCAATTGCTTTCGATTTTCCCGGAAAATTTTAATCAATTTACGACTGTGTTCATTGATGACATCCTCTTTGCTACACACCAAACTACTGTCTGTCAGCAAATTCCCTTCTGCATTAACTAATATAACAGGATGATTAATCAGCTCGCCTAATGCAACGCAGATACTGTCTATTCCCTTACCGGCTAAAACAACATTTAAAAGAGCATGATGAATGTCCTCGGACTTTTTCAATAAATGATACTGATTATTTATTACCGTTTCAAATATCGGTAACATCAGGTCCATGTAAGGAACATCGGCAGGCAATTCCATTAATGGCAAGCCGACTTCGTTGGCGTAGATTATCATATCCGCTGGCGCCTGTTCGAAATATTTGCCTGAACGTAATGCCAGCGCCGCTACACCTTTCGCTGCCAATTCATATATAATCTGTTTGCGCAGTTCCGGCGAATCTTTGAAAAAATATCCGCCTGTAATTAGCAACTCCCCACCCTTCATCCAACTGGCAACTTCCGGTGTTTCTGCAATGTTAGCAATGCGAACCACTCTATCCAAGCCTTGAGCTCCCGCTACAAGTTTTGCATTGGAGAAAACATCAATCTTCATAACCTCTCTCACTGTCAAATCCATATGGTTTTCTCCTTCCTATATAAAATATTAACTCATATATAAAGATAAAACTAGATTCAAACTGTGTAAAAGATACCTGCTCTGTTCTATCCGACTCGTATATTATTTTATCATACCCACCTTTTACTCTCCTAAAGAATTAAATGGATAAAAATCACCGCCATTAATTAGCCCTGCACAAAAAATAACCCAAATAGCCAGTTCTATTATTAAATAAAATATTACCTTACATCACAAAATCATGTCTTGTGACACAAGGTAATATTAATTGGAATTTCTAATTTGCATTTGTAATTATATAATAAGTTTAAGAAACTTCAAATTCTGTTTTAAGAATCTCTTCCGGACAGCCAAGGGCCAGTGAAATCTTATTCGCATATTCTCCCAAAGTTAAAATGATTTTCTTCTTTGAATTATCCGACATCATACGATATTGCGGTCCGACAATGCTTATACTGGCAGCCGACTGGCCTCTCTTATCATATATAGGGAAAGAAAATACCGTAACCCCCACATCCATTTCCCCATCACATACGGCATAACCGTTTTCACGGGTTTTTAATAAATGATATTTTACTTTTTCGAAATTCCTGGGTGTATTTTCGTTAAAGACAGTATACGAATTTTCTTTTAGTATGTCCTTTATTCGCTTCTCGTCCAGAAAAGCTATAATTGACCATGCCGCCGCCGAAGCATGCAGGGGCAGCTGTTTACCTATGCCCATGAATAACTGAAGGGGCCTTTCCTGGTCATCAACCATAGCCGTTGCGGCACAGATAACCTGATTATTGGCCAAAATGGCAATACAGCCGGTTTCATTCAACACTTCACTGCATTCATTCAGATATGGCTGGGCAATTACATTAATACCGTTTTTGCGCAAATATGAAAACCCCATCGCCAGCAAACCCGGACCGCACATATATTGGCGGCTTGCTTCATCCTTGACTATCAGGTTGTATTGAATTAATTCACTCAGCAAACGATGCACAGTGGAGGGCGGTAAGTCAACTTCCTCGCTTAGCTGCAATACGCCTGCCCCACCGTTTTTACCCGAAAGAACTTTCAGTATGTTTAATGCTTTATCCAATGAACTCATGTTACTCCTCCTTGCACCGTAATCTGCCATTATAAAATTTAGTGATACAACAAATTTGGCAGCATAACTCCATATTTATTATATCACTAAATGTATTAGGCCTAAAGCTAACAGAGCTTTATATTTTAGCCAGTTTCAGTGTATTTGGGGCAAACATATCATCGACTCTGACCGGTTTATTCGTCAATCCCTGCTCAAAAGCATAACGGGAAAGCGTTTCCAGTACGTGACGGTTACTTTCAACTCCGTAAGGCCAGAAGTCCTCACCCATAAGTCTTATAGTGTTCTCAACCTCCGGGTAGTACCACGGAATTGTATAGCGCAAAAACGATGTATTCATCATTTTTTCAATACATATTCTTTTGGATTCCTCAAAGGCTTTATACAGACTTAAAGCCACCCACGGGTTTTCCTTATAAATATCGCGGCGAATCACCACGGTATGCATGATAGGAAAAATAGCGGTTTGCTTATAATAATCGCGTTCTACGGCACGGAAATCTTCCCATAACCTGCGGATATGGGGCTCACCCTTAGCAAAACAGGTCGGAGCCCGCGAGGTAATAATAGCATCGATTTGTCCTTCGGAAAGCATCTGGCTCAGGGTACATTCATCCCCGATTTTTTCTATTCTGATATTTTTGGTCAACTTAACAGAAATACGTTGTGCCCTGCCCGGCTGGTTCATCCCGCCAATGTGCCAATGAATATCTGTTGGCTTGACACCGTAATAATCCGATAGGATACCGCGCAGCCAAACAGGGGAAGTCATCGTATAATCTGGAACGCCAATACGCTTACCTGCCAGGTCTTCAGGTTTTCCAATCCCGCTTTTAGTGTTAATAAAGATACATGAATGGCGAAACATCCGTGAAGGAAAAACCGGAATCGCTATGAAACGGTCCTCGTTTCTGCCACACATAATAAGATATGCACCAAGTGAACACTCGCTGGCATCGAATTCCTCATTTTGGAGCATCCGCCAGAATAGTTCTTCCGGTTCCAGGGCCAAATAATTGAGACGGATGCCCTCCGGCTTTACCTGACCCGTTTGCAGCGGATAAGTGCGGTCATAATCTCCACACGCCAATACCAAATTTAATTCATTCATAGTTAATCACCTCGCATCGATTTTTCCCCAGGTACATTACAAAATGGTTTAAAATTCAAGACCGCTGTCATTAAAAATATCATCAGTGCAGCTATTGAGATATTGGACAGCGTCATTCACGGAAACTACATCTGCATACTTGGCGTTCATATCAAAGAGATTTACCGCATGGGATATTTCAAAGCGATCAAATACACCTTGCTCCGGGACAACCATTCTGAATCCATAGGAAAAACCGTCTACCACCGTAGCTCTTACGCATCCGCTGGTGGTGCAACCAACAACTATTACCGTATCAACCTTCAGATCTATCAAATAGGAAGCAAGCGGTGTACCAAAAAAGGCACTTGGTTTCTTCTTGCTCAGAATCAGATCCTTTTCATGCGGACGTATAGGCTCCGCTACCTGGCAGCCGAAATCTCCCTCAATGCTCGTGGCTTCCTGTGCACGGTTTAGTTTATTTCTCCAGCCTCCCAAATCAAAACCATCCTGACGGGACTCCCCCTTTGTATACATAACCGGAATTTTATGACTTCGCGCGGCGGACAGAAGCTTTTTGATTTCGCCTACAGCCTTCCAACCAGCTTGACCGCAGCTATTGGGAAATTTTTCGATGGATTCTGATGTTGCTTTAGGCTCATCTCCGATAAAATCATAGGTTACATCAATCACCAGAACAACCGGCCTTTTGCCGAATCCCTGCTGTTTACCGTGTCCGGATAATTCATGGATTTTAATATCATTTTCTGGAATAAATTTATCCCAACTATGCATTCATACTACTCCCTTTCGATTATTATAGTTTAGACTTATTCGCTCAAAAAAGCAACCAAATCGCGAATACCTGTTTTCAAAGCATCAAGCCTTATATTCTCATTATAGGAATGAGCATTGGAATCCGCCCATTGAACCCCCCGGGCAAACATCGGCACGCCAAGGCGATAATTCACAGCGGAAATATCATTATATCCTTCTGAGCATGCTGTGGGGTATTCTTTCATCCCGGCACCTGCCGCAGCAATTTCCGCCAACTCGCGCAGGGCGGGGTGATTTGCATCTGTAGCAAAGGGAGGAATGGCAGGCTCAACCTTAAATTTCATTGGAATCTGATATTTCTGTTTTACCCTCATGATCGTGGAAACAATTTCATCCATCGCATCTTCCATCGCGTTATCGCTTTCATCGGCAACAACCAAACGATGCCCTTGAATGGTGCATTTATCAGGAACACTCTCAAAGGATGAACCGCCATTGATAGTAGTTACTGCCAAATCGGGCCGCACGCGATTATAAGGAAGTTCTGGGTTAACCCTGATACTTGACGTGCGCTGACAGATTTCCTCCGATAGTTTAGTCAATTCAACCAGAACAGGAGAAGCCAGATGTATTGCATTAACGCCCATAAAAGCCCGGGCGATATGCGAAGCCTGTCCGTTTATGGTAATAAAGAATTGAATTAATCCGGTTTTCCCGGTGCTGATATAATTCTGCGCACCATCGATGGAAAGGAAGAAATCCACTTCAAAGTAATCTCTGCCTTCCTGCGTCAAATCAATTAAGTGGTCTAATCCGGTATGGTTGCTCAATTCCCCATCCGGTGTAAAACTGATTACCAAATCATATTTAAGAGCCCTGCCCTCCCGGTAAATCACCTTTAACGCCTGTATAAGACTGGCGATACTACCCTTGGGATCGGCGGAACCACGCCCATAAAGACGCCCATCATGAACAACAGCTTCATAGGGGGAAGTAATTGTCCATTTTGATAAATCCCCTGCATGTACTACATCGTAATGGTCGCTAATATGAACCTTCGGCATATTAGGTGCGGGTGCTCTTAGAATGAGCGATATCCTATCACCGACAATTTCATCCTCGGTATTACTTGTGGCTTTGTAATCCTCTGCCTTTACAACCACTCTTTCAGTATCTACACCAGGAAGCTCACGGTTAATAAAGCTTTCCAAATAATCGACAAATTGGGCATAATATATACCCTCGGGAGATTCAGTCTGAATAGCAACTAAACTTTTCGTCAATTCAATGGTTTCCTGTAAATCTTTTTCTGTTACCGCTGTATTGTTACATGTCATGTTGGTGTCCTCCATTTCATCTTTACATAGTTAAAATAACTTTATATTCTGAAGCCGCGGATCATCGCTTTGCTTCGCCTTTTCAAACAACATCAAACCCATAGCAATATCAAGGCTTGCCATTCCCTGCATAATAATTGTTACCCTTTCGGAGACCTTTTCTCTTCCAGGCAGTTTGCCCGAGGCTACATCACCGACGGACCCATAAATTTTATCCTGTATCGTCGTTTCAGTGTATATCCCTTGGTCAATCCACGCGCCGATACTGCCGGCGTGCTTGCACCAGTCAAAATCATCCACAATTATTTTGCCGCCCTGCAAAAGAAAATCGGGAGCAAGCTCTTGAGTGCCACCTACTACACATATGGTAACCCCTTCCGGAAGCCATTTTGGATACAATAATGAAGTATTGGCACTTGTCGCAGTAATTACCATATCCGCATCGCTAATCGATTCCTGTATATTGTATGAAAGAGAAACAGCTATATCATTATTTGCTGTATACGGCCTGATTTTTTTGATAAAGGCTTCCCCGGAAACGGCTCTTCTTGCAACAATGACCAACTCACGCAAGTCAAGGCAGGCAATGCAAGCCTGCGCGGCAGCGTAGGCAATACTCCCGGTGCCTACAATAACCAGTTTCTTCTTATCGGACAAATTGGCCAAAAGCTTTAGTCCCACCGCCGTCATCGCACCGGCTCTTGTGACATACTGGGTATCCTCATCAATCACCGCAAAGGGAATACCGCTCGTCATATCAGTTAAATAGCAATAGGTGCTAAGTTTTTGACGTTTCCCTTCAACCGAAGCCTCCTTGCCTATAAGGCGGAAACCGGCAACCCCCCGGTTGAGTAAAACCGCACCTTTAACCTTGAAGGTTGCTGCATCCTCAAGCGGTGTTTCCAAAGACATGGAAGATGGCCGGGATAACAGAATCTTCCCATTTCCGCAGTCCCTCAATGTATTTTCAACGGTAACGACAGATTCTTTAATATTAATATTCTCTTTAACCCAGGAATCTGGTATATACATAAGTTTACTATCTGATATCAATTGAACATCACCTCCGACTTTGTTTAGAACAGATTATGCTGAAACTTCCTGATTTTTTCTTTGTATACGAATAAGCAACATATAAACAACAGCAGCAGCACCAATGCCAAGGCCGACAAAGTCGAAAATGGTAACAGGAATTAAGATCATAGCCGCAGCCAAAACACTAATCGTTCTCAGCCAATATGGAGTTTTGTAAAACAGGTATCCTTCAATACCGGATACCAATAGCATGATACCGAAAAGAGTAAAAGTTACCGTCGTTATAATCGCCAAAGGACTGCCGGTCAAAACTAATTCCGGACGGAAAATCCAGACGGCCGGCAAATAAATCAGGGCTAAACCCATTGTAACAGCCTTCATGCCTACCTTCCAGATATTTGCATCTGCTATTGTTGCTGCGACATAGGAAGCCATAGCTACGGGAGGAGTTATATTAGAAAGCTGTCCGTACCACAGCGCCAATAGATGCGCACTCAAAACAGGGACACCCAGATTTGCCATCGCAGCGGGGGCAAAGGTAGCCATAACCATATAAGCAGCAGTGGCGTCCAAACCCATACCAAGAATGTAACCTATTAAGGCAATACCAAAAACAAGGAATAACAAATTGCCGTCTGTCAACGAAACCAGGGATCCGGATAAACGAACCGCCGTCCCGGGGAGAGTTAGTGCAGCACTAATGATACTGACAGGGCCCGCTACCGCAAGAATAGGCAGGGCTGTCTTACCTGTTTGACTTAAAGCAGCCAGAATATCCTTAATTGACATCCTGGTTTCTTTGCGAATATATGAAGTAATAAGAGCTGCGAGAATTGCATTCATGGCAACTTTATTCAGGGATAAGCCATAAATTAAAGAACCTATCAAAACAATCAACGGAAGGATAAATTGAATACCGCCTTTAATAGTCTTCCAAATATTTGGCATATCCTCCTTTGGTAAACCGCTCAAGCCCCGTTTTAGAGCATAAAAATGGGTATGCATAAAAACGCTGCAGAAATAAAGAATCCCGGGGATAGCTGCTATTTTAATAATGTCCAGATATGACCTGCCGGTTATTGCCGACATAATGAAGGCGGCCGCACCCATAACCGGAGGAAGAATTGTACCGCCGGTAGACGCCACTGCCTCTGTCGCACCTGCAACATAGGATTCGTATTTGGTTTTTTTCATTAAAGGAATGGTAATCGCTCCCGTAATCGCCACATTACCCGCAGCAGACCCGGTTACCGAACCGACAATAAAGCTTGATAAAACTCCGGCCTTGGCTCCACCGCCAGGCTTCCGTCCCAATATGCTTTTGGCCAGTTCCAGATAAAAATCCCCTGCACCAGATAAACTAAGGAAAGATCCGAAAACCAAAAATAAAAGCATATAGTTCGCTAATACATAAGTGATTTCTCCATATATACCATGAGTACTTGCAAATAAGTCGCTGATCACAATATCCCAACTAAAACCAGCATGAGCTACACCGCTTGGAAAATACCTTCCATAGACCAAATATACCAGAGAGATCATAGTCAAGCCGGCTAGCAACCACCCAAGCTGTCTGCGGACAGCTTCGATAACAAGAATAATCATAATAGTACCTATAATTATATCCACGGTCTCCAGTCTCATCCCAAAGGAACGCATAAAGCGGTCATAATTGGTGTTGAAATAAACCGTGCAGACAATTACAGCCAAGACTGCAATATAGTCCAAAATAGCCCAGTGACCCTTTAAGGGCTTATTAATTATTACAAGCAAGATAGCGAAAAAGATATACACGCTGCGGTTAAAAGAGGGAGATGTCACGCCAAACCAACCTTGATACATATATACCAACGTAAAAAGAATAGCTGTGAAAGCAAAAACCTGTGTGCGGTTAATATTCTTAATCCTGCCAAAAAGCGATTCCTGTTTCATGCAAAGTGTACCTCCTTCCTAGTCAAAAACAAATGAAGCAGCTTAGTTTTGCTGCCTTCACAGCCAAAAGCCGTAAGACAGCAAAACTAAGCCTGTAACAAACCTTATTCGACAATACCGGCTTCTTTATAATATTTAAGAGCTCCGGGATGCATTTCTATGCCCATTGCTTCGTAGTATTCGACAGAAGCATCAGGACCCCAGGCAAAGTATACATTTTTCATATATTCCTTGGCTCCGTCGGTCATCATGGTTTTGGTTATTTCATATATTGTATCTTCAGGGGTATCTTTATCGGCAACCAAAAGGGAACCAACGGCTGTAACCAAAACATCCTCATCCACGCCGCTATAACTGCCGGCAGGAATAGTGAAAGCCATATATGAAGGATTATCGGCAACAAATTCTTCAATGATATCAGCATCGACAGGGATTAAAGCGACATCTCTTGTTGCTGCAAGGTCAACAATGGCTGGCATTGGAATTGCTGATCCACCAACAAAGGCACTAATTTGACCGTCACGCAAAGCAGTAGCAGCAGCGCCATAGCCCAGGTTCTGAATCTGAACTTGGTCCGTAATACCGTAGGCGTCCAAAAGCGCTAAGGCTGCGCCCTCGGCACCGCTTCCAGGCTCACCGATAGATACTTTCTTTCCGACCAAATCTTGAATTGATTCAATTCCTGTACCTTCAAGAGTAATCCAGTGATACGGAGCTGTATCAACGGTCATGATCCCGC
Source organism: uncultured Clostridium sp. (assembly GCA_964625335.1). Classification (GTDB taxonomy): domain Bacteria; phylum Bacillota; class Clostridia; order Ch29; family Ch29; genus CAZGUG01. The sequence continues at coordinate 73,829 of CAZVBE010000008.1, forward strand.
GTATATTGTCGGCGGGACCGTCGGCTTCGAATTGTCCTAACCCGTGTGTACGTTCATACATAGCCGAACTACCCGATAGGGCAATATCGATTCGGTCACCAAGAATTCTGGCATTCTCATAAGAACCCTTGGTAGTTTGAGCAGTAACCTGGACGGGGGAATCTACTTCCCTCATGTATGCAGATAAGCCTCCGCCATAAAGATAATAGCTTCCTCCGACAGAACTGGTGCCAACAACAGTGAACATGGCTCCCCTATTCCCGGAAGAATTATTGTCAGCGCCGGGTTCAGGCGTTTCATTACTGCTGCAGCCGGATAAAACAAAAACAAATACCATTAATCCTATAATTACCATAGCCAACTTTTTACTCTTAAACATTCTTTTACCTCCTTAGATATTTATTTCTTGCTGTAATGCCCTGCTTTATAATCTGAATTCTCTCCTATCACCCCGCTTTGCCCGGATAATATTGGCTTGAAACTATTGCTACAAACCATAGATTATATCAAATAACTTGCTTGTGAGGCCGGACATGAAATTAACTAATTCCGTATTGTAGAATTTAATTCCATGTTCTTTTAATAAAACTATATATGTTTTATACTTTCTTGTCAACAGCAAAGGTCAGGCCCGGTTGTATTACAACCGGGCCTGACCTTTGCTGTTGTTTTGTTCACATTCTACAGTTTAAACCTTGAAATCGAGTACTGGAGCTTTTCGGCAATGCCTGCAAGCTGTTCTGCCGAGGATGCTATCTGTTCTACGGCAGCAGCCTGCTCTTCTGCCGCAGCAGACACCTGCTGGGTTCCTGCCGCGCTGTCTTCCGCCACGCGCGTTATATCATCCATTGCTTTTCCTATGCTGTCGGTATTGCTACTAAGCATCCTTACAGCATTGGATACCTGTTGAATATTTTGTTCCAAATCTGCAATACAGTTTTGTATGTTCTGAAATGCGCCGGTAGTCTGTACAACAGCTTTTTCCTGCTCATACACAATGGTTTCCACTGCTTTTGTTTCATGTACAGTCTCCTTGATCTCTCCCTGTATCTGGATTATCAGTTCAGCTATTCTCCCTGTCGCCGTTTGGGATTCCTCAGCAAGTTTCCTTACTTCTTCCGCAACAACGGCAAAGCCCCTTCCCTGTTCACCGGCCCTTGCCGCCTCAATCGCTGCGTTTAGTGCCAATAGGTTTGTCTGCTCGGCAATATTGCTTATGACATCTACGATCTGGTCTATCTGGGATGATTTTTCTGATAAAACCGATATGCGGCTGCCCATACTGTCGGTTGCATTTTTATTCTCCGCCATCTTCTCTTTCTGGTATTCCGCTAATTCCACACCGCTTTCCACAGCTTCTTTGGATTTATCCGTTAGTTGTGCAGAGTTTGATATCGCTTCATTTATCTTATTCATTTCGGATATCGCTTCCATAACCATGTCCCTGCCCTTTTGAGCAGACATCGACTGCTCGCCGGCGCCCTGTGCCAGTTCGGAAACGGTAGTGGCTATCTGTTCGGCGGCCCTGCTTGCTTCCTCTGAAGTAGAAGATATTTGCTGTGTAGATGAAGCAATGTTAATCCCCAGATCTCTTGTTTCAACAAGCAATCCTTTCATCTTTTCAATCATGTTGTTAAAGTTCTGTCCCAGTATTCCTATTTCATCCTTTGTCTTTACCGATGCGCGCACCTGCAGATTGCCGGAAGCAACATAATTGGTAACATCGGCCATATTGCCCAGCGGCCTTACAGACTTGGAAATCAATAGACCTGTAATTATGGATATCACAGCTGCCAATACAAGCCCTACACATAAAGACATTATACGAAGACCATTTACAGTATTAAGAAGCTCATCCTTTTCTGCGGTAACAGCTATAGACCATCCGGTTGTTTTTATAGGCTCATATGAAATAATTTTTTCTATCCCTTCACTCTCATAAAAATCCGTCCCGGCCTCCTGCTTCACCATTCTGGCTGCTGCTTCCGACAGCGATTCGCTTTCGTCCGTCAGGAAATTTGATTTGAGTATCAGGCTTTTGTTGGGATGTGCGACCAATACACCATCCTTGTTCAGCATGAATGCATAGCCGGTATCGCCGAACTCTTCTGAATTTATCTGGTCAACAACGCTGCCTATCTGCATAGAGCCGCCAAAAACCCCTGCAATGTCTCCGTCAGCATCCCTGATAGGCGCAGCTGTTATAATAACTACTTCGCCGGTACTTTTGGAACTAACAGGATCGGATATAACCGTCTTTCCTTCATTCAGTACCCTGAAAAAATAATCCCTGTCAGAAATATCTCCGTTTAACCTCAGACTGTCAAAATAGTTGCCTTCCAGGTCTGAAACAAAGAGCATCTCATAGTGATCAAGCAGGTCTATTCTCTTTAACACATATTCGAGAAATATATCATGGTCCATAGTAGAAATTTCATCGGTGGATGCCATGATTTCTATCTCCTGTTTCCATTTCATCAGCTTTTCGTCCGTAACTGCCGCCAGTTTTCCCGCCTTGTCATAGGCAGTCCCTTCAATGTATTCAAGTATTATGGACCTTGACATTGTATATGTTCCCGCACCAATGACCGCAAACCCAATAATTGATAGAAGCAGTACCGGAATCATAATCCTCATTCTTAAGCTTTTGTTCATTTCAGTGTTCCTCCAATTCTTTATCAAAATGTCATCAAAATAATAAAACCTGCCATCCCGGGTAACTGAAAGGCAGGTATAATGCCAATAACCATTTCAGCAACCCGGCTACCATAGCAGCTTTACTGCCTTAGGCCCGTAGCTTTGCGTCCCCGCCTTTAAACGGGTTTGCCCTGTTGGAAATACTTTCTACAAAAATCTTTTAATTCCTTCAAATTTATATAAAATTCAACAAAAAAATAACCTCCGAAATGTAGATTTGGAGGTTAAGCAAGCATTGAAAATATTTCTATTCACAGCTTTGCAGTCCAAGATCCCCGATTAGCGAGCTATCGGGCCATCCCGTTTCTCTGTCCCACTGCCGCAGCTTATAGTATTCTGTGAGCATCGGTTCAAGGTTAACCACCTGTCCGGCAGAACTGCCCTTTTTTACCGGCTCTTTTGTGAAACGTCCCGGCAGCCTGTCGTCGGAGGGTTTAAGGCCTTCTCTTAAGTTGAAAATGCGTTCAAGGTTTATAATCCGCTCTCCAATGGTAAAAAGCTCTTTTTCATCAAAATCTACACCCGTAACCGCCTGCAGGATTTCACTTATCAAGCCAAACGGCATGTTACAGCCTAGCTGTGCTATACGGCATAATTCAAGGGAATCCCCTACGGCGTTCATTTCTTCATACCATTTTACCATTGCTGCCTTACCTGTGCTGCTTAGCCTGTCAGCCGCCTCTTTGCTTCCAAATATCTTCTCCGCCTCCTCCGGCAGCCATGTGGTTTCTGCCAGCGGAAATGCCCTGCAGTGGTCGGCTCCCCTGCTTGATACCGCCCAGCCCAAGGCCCAGGCCTTTAACCCTCGTACATCCTGTGTAGGTACTTCCATCCCTTTAATTGTTTGCACAAAACCTTCAGAGCCGGGTATGCTCTTGGATATCCTTTCGACGCCTTCTGCCAGTAAATCTCCCACACCTTCTCTTAATGCGATCTTTTCGATTATTTTCAATATGGCATCTGCGTTACCCCATTCAAGGTCCAAACCGTCCAATTCTTTGCCTGACAAAAGCCCGTTTTCATAACATTCCGCAATAAATGCTATGACGCCTCCCGTTGAGATGGTATCTATACCGTACTGGTTGCATAAATTATTGGCTTTAAGGATTGCTGCCAGATCCCTGTTCCCCAGCTTGGAACCCAGCGAACACATTGTTTCGAATTCTACCCCTTCCCCCATGGTTCCCGAGTAGGCTCCGTCCTTAATGCTGTAGAAATGTCCGCAGTGCACCGGACACGCAAAACATGCCTTTGATTTTACCTTGTATTTATCCAAAAAGGTTTGCCCGTTAATACTATTGGCATCTTCAAATACCGAATCCAGCGCGTTTCTCGTGGGCAATACGCCTATGGTATTGTAAATATCCACCAGCATGCTTGTGCCGTATGTCGAGCGTACTCCGTATGACGGTGCGTTGTAAATGGCCTCAAGAAGCTGTTTGTTTAGCTGCGCCAGCCTGTCTGGATGAGCTATCTTTACGCCCTTTGTACCGCGGACAACAACCGCCTTCAGGTTTTTGGATCCCATAACGGCTCCCATTCCCGTTCTGCCCGCAGCCCGGGCCATATTATTCATAACCGCAGCAAACCTAACCCTGTTTTCACCGGCCTGCCCAATACTAGCTATCTGTATATCGTCGTCCTTTAATTCCTGCCTGATTATTTCCTCTGTTTCCCATACATTCTTCCCCCACAGGTGTCTGGCATCAGCTATTGCAACCTGTTCGTTATTTATGGTTATATATACAGGGTGTTCACTTCTTCCCGAAATAATCAGCTGGTCATACCCCGCATACTTGAGTTCCACAGCAAAAAAACCGCCGCTGTTTGAATCTCCCAGCAGACCTGTCAACGGGGATTTTGAAGATACGTTATGCCTGCCGTTGGCCGGTACGCTGGTCCCGGTTAGAGGGCCTGTACCAAAACAAAGGTTGTTACCTGGGTCATGGTATTCCAATCCCGGAGCCTGTCTTTTCATAAGCGTATATACGTTTAGCCCTCTGCCGCCCAGAAAGCGGTTCAGGATTTCCTGTTCCTGCTCTTGTACGTATATTTTCTTCTTATCAAGGTCTATGTTCAAACATCTGCCTGTCCAGCCAAAACCCATTATTCCGTATCCCCCTTTCCTGCCAGGCGCAAAGCATCCACCGGGCATATATCAACACAGGCAGGGATTTCCCCGCCGCACAGGTCACACTTTAACGCCACTTTTCCCGAAACGTCCAAATATATGGAACCGAAAGGACAGGCCTTGACACATAGACCGCATCCTGTGCATTCCTCATAATTAACTACCCATGCGCCCGTTATATCGTTAAATAAAATTGCATCAACCGGGCAGGCCTTTGCACAGGGTGCTCCTTTGCACTGGCGGCATATATTGGGTACATCCTGCCCCGTTATCTCGTTCTTTTTTATCCTTATGCGCGATTCATACGGATTGGCTATTTGCTTGTTATGTTTAAGGGAGCAGTATACTTCACACATTCTGCAACCCGTGCACTTGTTCTTGTCCGCTTCAATCCATTTGCGTCTCAGCTTAATCCTCTCCCTTTCTTTCAAGTTCCTTCAGCCATTCCTCCACACAGCTAACAGCTGTATCATTTATTTTTTTCACTGTTTCTATCCCTGCTTCACCAATATCGTCGTAATGGATCCCCGCTATTACCACAGCAGGTCTCTGTGCGGCTTTGCACAGGGCCTCGGCAAGGGGACGGGCAACATCCTCGTCTTTGTGTCCGATAACGTTCATAACCGAAACAGTTGAGCTTACTTTACCGGAACCGTCAAGACTTGGCCGGGGAATTGCGAGCACAACAGTGCCAATATGTTCCTGCCCTCCACCTATCGTCATCACAATATCTTTGCCCGTGATGCCAAAGGCATATTTTATTTCCAATCCATTTTTTGATAATACCTTCTCTGTATACTTCATTGTTTATCTCCGCTTTCGTCCTGCCATCTTCCGGCAAGATTATTATCATATATGCCAAATAAATCCAGCAGCCTTCCTACAGTGTGATTGACAATATCGTCTATGGTTTCAGGTTTTGAATAAAAGGACGGTACAGGAGGCATAATGACAGCTCCCGCCTTTGCCAGTCTGCACATGTTCTCAAGGTGTATAACATTAAGGGGTGTCTCCCTTGCCACCAGCACAAGTTTTCTGCATTCCTTCAAAGTTACATCCGCTGCTCTGATAATCAGATTGTCGGTATAGCCGCTGGCAATCCCTGCTATTGTCTTCATACTGCATGGGGCTATTACCATCCCGTCTGTATGAAATGATCCGCTGGACAGCGCTGCCGCAAGGTCATCGTTGCTAAATACCCTGTCGGCAAGGGAACAGACATAGTCAATTTCATAATCGGTCTCCAGTGTTATGGTTTCCTTTGCCCACTTTGATATAATAACATAGGTGGTAACATTATATTTCTTAAGCGCTTCCAATAAACGTATGCCGTATATGGCTCCGGTTGCCCCGGTAATACCAACTGTCAGTTTCATCCAAAACACTCCTGACTGATTGTTTATTTGTGCCTCTTTGCCGATACCTTTGCAGTACCTGTCAAATCCTTAATATCCATAATACCATGGGCTGACAGATATTCCTTTATTCCGTCTATTATATTCGGGATAGTACACGGGTCAACAAAGTTACCCGACCCTATCTCCACAGCCCTTGCACCCGCAAGCATAAACTCTACCGCATCACTTGGCGTAACTATTCCTCCCGCCCCTATAACCGGAATGCTGACAGCTCTGCTTACTTCCCATACACGAAGCAGTGCCAGGGGCTTAATGGCTGCGCCGGATAACCCCCCGGTACCCGAGCCAAGGCGCGAATTGCCGGTTTCTGTATCAAGTGCCATCCCCCTAAAGGTATTTGCCACAACGACCGCATCGGCCCCTTCACTCTCAGCCAGCCCTGCGGCCTCTTCCAAATTGCCTGTATCCGGCATAAGCTTTATCCATACAGGCAGATGAGTTGTTTGTTTTACAGCCCTGGTTATTTGTCCAACCCTTCGCAGATATCCGGAAGGTTTTAGCTTCCTGTACTGCTCATAATCCAAATACGTATTTACTTCCAGTGCGTTAACCTTTGGAAGGGAGCTTATTCCTGATGCTGCCATTTTATATTCTTCGATTTGGTTCCCATATATGCTTATAATCAGATTTGTATCCAGCTCTTTTAGGCTGGGATAGAAATTTCTTGTAAATGCTTCCAATCCCGGATTCTGAAAACCTATATTGTTCATCATACCCGACGGCGTCTCCCACAGCCTGGGAGGCTTGTTCCCCAACCGCGCTTCATATGTCAAAGACCTGCTAACAAGTCCCCCCAATATATCCAAAGGAAAAAAATCCGCAAAGGAGGATCCGAAGCCAACGGGACCGGCAGCCGTGAAAATAGGATTCTTGAATTTAATGCTGCCAATACTTATTTCTAAATTAATCCTGTCCATCAAAGACCACCTCTTCCAACGCGAACACGGGACCGTCTACGCAAACCTTTTTATATTCCTGTTTTCCATTCTCCCCCGTCCTTATGGGAAATGCGCACCCCGAGCAGGCGCCTATTCCACAGGCCAGTCTTTCCTCCAGTGAAACGAAACCGTCAATCCCATTTTTTATCGCAATTTTCTGGACCTTTGCCATCATTGCCTTTGGGCCGCATGTATAAATATGGGAATACCGCTTTGCAGCTATCTCTTCTTCCAGCAAATCAATGGCAGTTCCTTTGATGCCGATACTCCCATCCTCCGTAGCCACCTTCAGCTCGGAAACCCGCCTGAGCCGTTGACGGAAAAAAAGTGATTTTTCAGAAGCAGCGGAATACAGGGTTACCGCTTTAATACCATTTGCGGCCAGTTCTTCCGCCAACAGCATAAGCGGTGCAATGCCTATCCCGCCTGCCACCAGCAGCGGCCTCGACCCCTCCAATAAGGGAAACGGGGTGCCTATAGGCCCCATCATGTCAACACTGTCCCCAGCCCTGTATCTGCTTATTATCCCGGTACCCTTTCCCACTACTTTGACTAAAAGACCAATGGTTCCCTCTTCCCTGTTAACATGACATATACTAATAGGTCTTCTGAGAAAAGGATCCGTACTGCCGGTACACCTTATAAATGCATATTGTCCCGGCTGCACAGCAGCTGCGATCTGCGGTCCTTTTATATTCAAATAAACATAATTCTCAACTAAAGCTCTGTTACCAACAACTACGCCCTGTTCAGCCAACCTATCTGCCATTCTGTCGCCACCCCTACACAGCTCAAATTCAAGCGCTTTTTGTTTTCTTGATAGTAAGACCAGATAACCATTTATTTATTGCTACAGGAATTATTATTAGGCTAAATCCCATTACGTCGCTGTATATACCTACTTGCATCAGCGAAATTGCTGCTGCAAAAAACAGTATTCTTGACAGGAGATGAAGTTTCACTTTGAGCCAACCGATCAATGAAGCCGCCAGAGCTATGCAGCCTATTAGTGATGTAATAATTGCCCATATAATCTGACCGGCAGAACCGTCAAGCAAAAGCTCCGGGGAATATACAAACATATACGGCACTATAAATGAAACCGCTGCAAGTTTCACAGCCTGGATGCCTGTTTTGATCGGATCCGCATCTGCTATGCCTGCCGCCGCATACGTCGAAAGGGCAACCGGAGGTGTTATTGTTGATAAAGCACCAAAATACAATATAAACAGATGGGCCGGAAGTATGCCAACGCCCATGTTTACCAGTGCAGGAGCGCCCAGAACTGCTAAAACGAGATAGGCAGCTGTTGTAGGCAGTCCCATGCCCATTACAAGCGAAACAATCATTGTAAGGGGCAGTGCCAATAATAGATGCCCCCCTGAAAGACCTACTATCATTCTTGACATTTTCACTCCCAGAGAAGTAAGAGTTACAATTCCTATAATAATCCCTGCACATGCACATGCCGCAGAGATAGATCTTGCTGTTATGGCCGCAGTCCAGAAACCTTTACCGAAATCTTTAAACCCCAGTCTTGTTTCTTTTTTTACATAACTCAATACAATAGTAATGAAGTATGCCATAATGCCGGCTTTTAATGGGCTAAACCCTCTAAAGAGCATGACAATAAGCACTATTAACGGTATCATATAATAAAATCCGTTTTTGAGGACCTCTCTTGTTTTTGGAAGTTCTTCTTTCTTCATTCCTTTTAAACCCAGCTTCTTGGCTTCCAAATATACAGCTGCCATGACAGCAAAGAAATAGAGTATTGCAGGTATTAAAGCTGCTTTTGCAACAGCAATATAGGAAATTCCAATGATTTCAGCCATTAGAAATGCTACGGCACCCATCACCGGAGGCAATATCTGACCTCCGTTGGATGCAACGGCTTCTACCGCAGCGGCAAAGGCAGGCTTATAACCGGTTTTCTTCATCAACGGTATTGTAAACGTACCCGTTGTGACAACATTTGCAACACCACTTCCCGAAATGGTACCCATCATAGCGCTTGAAACAACCGCAGCCTGTGCGGGACCGCCTGAAATCCTGCCGCTAATTGAAAATGCCAGATCCACAAAGAACTTGCCTGCGCCTGTATTCTCAAGAAATACTCCTATCAGAATAAACAGGAATATATATGTTGCCGCAACATTCATGGCAGGACCATATATCCCCTCGGTTCCAAGGTACATAAAAGTAGACAGCCTGGTAAATGAATAACCCTGATGTCTAAGCATCCCGGGCATGTATGGACCCAGGAAAGCATACAGAATAAATAATGTAGCCAGGGTAGGCAGTGGCCAGCCAAGTGTCTGGTAACCGGCAACTATAATAAAAATGGTAATTAACGCTCCGAAATATATATCAAAAAAAGTAGGCGCACCCATCCTTGCCATTATCGCATCATAGTTTAGATACATGTATACGGAAGTAGCCGTAGTAGCTGCTATTCCTAAAACGTTCAAAACAATGTTCCATGGTTTCCTTTTATTAACATCGGCCAAACCTAATATAAAAATAAAATTACCTATAAGTCCCCAGTGAACTGCTCGCTGGTATACAGCCGGCAGTACTCCAAAGTAAGCGGTGCCAACCTGAAATAATCCTAGGGCTATTGCTATGATAAATGCCAGTTTATATAGTATATTTTTTTGTTCCGTTTCTCTTGCTGCCTCCACAGTATCAAACCCCCATTGACTAAAGGTATATTTGCTTGCAGAGAGCGCCCCATTTAGGGGACGCCTCCCTGCATATCAATTGCTTAATCTATAAGGCCTGCTTCCTTATAATACCTCTCTGCACCCGGATGTAGGGGTATCGGTACGGTGGCAGCGTGATCCAGCTTGATGTTTTTTGCCATTGCATGTACTCCCTCAAGTTGATCCAGGTTTTCATACAGCCCCTTTACAAACTGGTACACCAGTTCCTCCGAAACGCTTTTGTTGGCTATGAGCATTGTTCCGAGGGATAATGTGTTGATATCTTCACTTATGGTAGAATACGTGCCACCGGGTATTACGAATTTATCATAATAACCGTGCTTACTTAATACACTGTCCCTCGATTGTCCCTCAACCTGGAGAAGCCTGATATCATTTGTAAGGGCAAGTTCAGTAAGAGCGCTATTGGGATGAGCGCTGACCACTATAAGAGAATCTGCATGTCCGTCTTTCATAGCCTGTGCTCCCTCGGCAAAGCTAAGGGTAAGCCCCTCAATGTCGTTTTCAGTAATTCCATATTCAGCCAGAACATTCCAGGACATTATTGCAGATGACGATGCCGGAGGACCTACAACTACTTTCTTGCCTTTAAGGTCTTCTATTTTATGTATATCAGAATCCGCAAATACCGCTATCTGCATAGTGCTTGGATAAAGCGAAGCTACAGCGGCCACATCATAAGCCTCTTCATATGGACCTTCGCCGTTTAGGGCAAAGTATCCAGCATCATTGTTCACGAATGCGAACGCTATTTCATTCTTGGCGATTCTTCGCCCATTTTCAATTCCGCCGTTTGTTACTTCTCCTGTAGCACTAATCCCGTTATCAACACCTGTAAGTACCTCGGCAATACCTACTCCTATAGGATACCATGCGCCACTTGTGCCTCCCGTAGCTATAATAATATCGTGTTCTTCAAAATCCTGTACTTCAGTACCTTGTTCTCCAGTATCCTGTGCTTCTTCCGGAGTATCCTGGCTGCATCCCATCAACGATACCGTTAAAGCCATGATTACAATAAACAGGCCTATCAGCTTTAATGCCTTTTTCATTTTTACTCCTCCCTTGTATACTATGAGCAGCAACCGATTTGGACCTAAATTTCCAGTTCGGAGGTTGCTCATATTGATATTTATTGACTTAATAATGCTGT
>CAZVBE010000009.1:0-78314 GCA_964625335.1 uncultured Clostridium sp.
GTTTAGTGTCCGGATAATTCCGGTTTAGCCGTCCGGATACGCCGGAATATGCAAATACGGACCAAGTAAATTTAGCATTAATTAAATTGTTTTTATCAACGATAGTTTTGTCTGATATTTGTCTTAAACAATCTTTTGCTTTAGTTGTATAATCTATGTATTGTTTGATTAATTCTAAAATGTCTTGAGGCATCTCTTGTTCGCAATTTTGGCAAATAATAGATTCTTTATTGTAAATATTAGTTTCTGATATACGAAAAGATTCGCCACACATACATTTTATTTTAATCATCATACTTCCCCACCTCCTTTCAATGAAACTGAGGGGAATACTTGGGTGGAAAATTTAGGTTAACGTTCCCGGTATTACCGTAGCGTCCCAACCACATTCATATTTGCTAAGTTACGGTAATACCGTGTTATCGGATGGATGAGACCCCCGAAGCCAGAGTGCGACAGGACGTCGTACCCTTTAAAACTTTATACGGAATAAACTTTATTAAGTACTTCTATTAATAACTTACCTTCATCAATAGTAAGATAAGGTACTTTTATTGTTCTTGCCCAATAAAAAGATTTGCCTGTCAACTCACTAACTTTGCTAAATGGGATGTATTTTAAGTCATCATAACTTTCGGGCACAGGCGTTAAAAAATCAACATCGTGATATTTCTCTTGCTCACCATTATTAGAAGTTGTTTTTGTTTTTCCCTTTACAATAGCTACAGCAACTATGCCATAGCCTTTGTGTGAATAAAAAACCATATCACCTTTATGCAAATAGTCCGCACAATAAGCTACATTACCATAAGCGGACACTCTCTTCTTGTCGAACATTTCCCAAATTGAATTTTCGTCATAGCTTCTATTCGTATCAAATAATACAGCCTTTGTCACTAACTCATTTTCATGTATGTCATAAGGTTTTGAAAAGAATTCAAAATATGTTTTATTTTCAATTTTATAAAGTCTATATGGGATAAAGTCTATATCAATACCTTTAGACTTCCAATAATCCACACCCTGTATTAGCGAAATGTTTGCTGCATTACCAACTACATATAACTTTTGATTACGATTAAATTGAGAGGGTTTTATTTGTTCATCAAGACCAAACGCCTCACTATGTGATAGCGACAGATCCTTTGCAGACTCACCCTTTGAAGCGATGTATTTATTAAACCTATCGTTTAGTTGGCCATATGTCCAAAGACCTGCATCTTGAGCGTAGCGTAGTACCTGCAATGCAGCTTCCCCACAAGCTATATCTCTTTTTAATTCAAATATTATAAGGTTACCTTTTTCATCTAACGCGTAAATATCTGCCTCTGCTTGCATCTGTCTTTCTTGAAAAATTGGCATAAGTGGAGAATCTTCAAAAAGCACATCAAAAAGGTTGTTAGCAAGTAAATTTTCTAGATCTTTCTCAAGTTTCTTTAAGTCAACAAGACTTAAGTAACTAACCGGCGAGAGTTTCTTACCATGTTCAAGTACATATAACATACAATATCATTCTCCTTCTCCAGAAATTACTTAAAAATACTGGTTACCTTATAAGAGAAAGTAAAATATACACAGCTTAAACGTTTAACCGGACAAATTGGCCACACGAGGTGGGGACCATTGCCTCATCTTTCCGATAACGTTCCGGCTTCCCGACGCCCCTGAGCCGGACTTACAAAGCCCTTCTTCCTGGCGGTGCTTGTCACCCGGCGAAGGGGTGTGGCGCGCCTGCTTCAGCCTTACCCTCGACCCTTACTTCGTTGCCCCTGCTTTTCGCGCCGAATGGGAAGCCATGGTTATGCGACGTCGCTGTAGTAATTAGTTAGACTTTTTCACATAAGTATAGTTCTTTATAAAAAATACACCTTCCCCTACAATCAGGTTTAAAATCGCATTCCGTAATGCAATTGTTTTTAACCGCATTACGGTAATCATTAAGCTTATTTGTCCAAATAGTCTCAAATTCATGTTCTTTCAAATTAAACATATAGTTCTTTTGATTATTGAAAGAACATGGAGAAACATTTAATTCTTCATCAATATAAACTGAGAAAAAACCACATTCACAACTGTCTAAATAATCCCTATCAATGGAGGTATTTCTTATAAGTAAAGGTACAAAACAGGCATCGAAACCAACTTTTATAACTGAAGTAGGCTGTGTAATTAATGCAGTAAACTCTTTTAATAAATTGTATGATCTTATACAATCTTCTTTCTTTGCTCTCCCTGATGGTTTAAAAGTTAGAAATATTATTGCGTTAAAACAGTATAGGAACTCATCATATTTTCCTTGAAGAATCTTGATAGCATCCTTTAATGTTCTTTCAGAGAGTACATAATGGATATTGGTCTTTATACCTAATCTTTTTAGCTCCAATCCAATATTCATTAGCGAATACATACTTAAATCTTCTCTATAAGGATCGTAAGAAATTGCTATAGCTCCACAATATTTTTTTGAAGCTTTTAGTATCTCTTTTGTAAAATGAGTACCATTTGTTGTATAGTTTGGTATAACGCCGTGCTCTTTAGTCGTTTTTAATATGTCAATAATGTCAGGGTGAAGTAAAGGTTCTCCCCCACCAAGTGCAATTTGGAATACGGAACCATATTGCTTATTAGTTAATGCTTCTAAAACATAAATATAGTCATTTAAAGAAATAGCTTTTCCATGTACAGTACTATCACGATAGCAGTATACACAATTTTGGGTGCAATAGTTTGATATTGAGATATCCGCTAATTCAGGCCACGGAGCAATGGTCGGGTTGTCACTAAAAACACTACCCCATCTAAAAGTTTGGCCAGTTGACTGATTCCCAATAAAATTATAGCCTTCACTATGTCTTCTTATTAAGTCGGTTTTCATCAGAATGTATCCACCATTGTGGCTCCAAAACAGTATAGTTGTTGTATTTCGCCATCAATCAGAATTCCGTAAATAATACCCCACATTTCTTCATCAGAGCACTTACTGAAATCAGCATCAAATAATGTGCCTTTCTTTGAGTAATCCTTGTAATCAATCCCATCTCCATCTGACCTGAATCTAACACTCATTGAATATAGTTCTTCCCCGTTAACATTTACGATTTTACCTTTCTCCAGCATCTCTTTTCTTAAAAACCTAATTAACTGTCCGTACCCAGCTTTAGTTAAATGCTCTGCCCAAAGATCTCCCATCTCTTTTTTCATTGTTAAGATGTAGCTTACTGAACTGCTATTAGTCACAAAATCTCCCCGAATCTTCATGTTCTCCACTCCTTTTTTTAAATATTTGTTCTCTAGCGAATCATGCATAGCGATGTTGCATAACGTGGCGCGGGTTTGCGAAGTCCTTGAGCCTTAGTGCTTGCACTTGGCGAAAGGATTTAGCAAACCTGCTGATAGGCGATGATGCGAGCGCTTTGCGCGAGCTAGCCTATCAGCGGGTGTAACCCGCGCCACGATAGGCAGACCAAGTGAGCGCAGCGAGCAATGTCTGCCTATCTATTGCATTCGCGAATATAGGTTCGTTTTCTAGTCCTCCAAAGGTGGATTTGCGAACCTTAGTTCGCGAATATCTGCTTATGGTTGTAATTCTATTTTAGTAGCCTGTCCAACGGGCTTTTTATTCTACCAAGGTTTGCTTGGGTTATATGGGTATATATTTTGTAGGTTTCGTTATATGTACATATTCTTTTATGCATCTAATGCGGTTTCTGAAAGAATTGTATTTCTGTCTTTTTTACCTTTTCCTTGGCGTATATGCATTAACATTCTATCGCTATCGATATCATCTATCTTCAATCTCACAACTTCGCCAACCCGAAGACCTGCCGAATAAGTATGAGAAACCCCTAATCATTCTAATAATTCTACACAAAATATACATTTCCTTCTATTTCATCTATAAATTGCAATGATTATCTGTAATAACTTGAGGGATTGTTTGTTTTTTCTGCAAATAATGCAAAAAAGGCCTCTATTTTGCATTTCTGGGTTTAGGCCAAGATAAGTAAGGTTAAGGGCAGCCTCCGCTTATGAGGCTGCCCTTCTTTTGTCCACCCTTCCCATGGTCATTACCGTCAAATGGGTATCCTGTCACCGGAGAGCGGTTTCAAGGAACGGGCTTCGTATCAAAGGCGGGCAGTCATTCTATTGTTTTCTGCCAAGGTATGCCTCCTGGATCGATTTGTCCCTCAAAAGCTCCCGGGCGCTGCCCTCCATGGTAATTCTGCCCTGTTCAAGAACGTAGGCCTTATCGGCCACCGACAGGGCCTTGTATGCGTTCTGCTCGACCAGCAGTATGGTCTTGTTCATGCTCTTTATGTCCTCTATTATTTCGAATATTGTCTTTACAAGCAGCGGCGCAAGGCCCAGTGAAGGCTCGTCAAGCAGCACAAGCTCGGGGCTGCTCATAAGCCCTCTGCCCATGGCCAGCATCTGCTGCTCTCCGCCCGAAAGGGTTCCCGCCACCTGGTTAATCCTTTCCTCAAGCCTTGGAAAAAGCTTAAAAACTGTCCTCAGGTCATTCTCTATGCCTTTAGCATCCCTTCTCAGGTACGCGCCCATCATAAGGTTTTCCCGGACGGTCAGGTTGGCAAAAACCAACCTTCCCTCGGGCACCTGGGATATCCCCTCCTTCACTATCCTGTGGGGTAACCTTGGCAGGTCCCTGCCCTTGTACTTAATGCGTCCTTCCTTAGGCTTTACTATCCCGGATATGGTATTAAGGAGGGTTGACTTCCCGGCTCCGTTGGAGCCTATTATGGATACTATCTGCCCTTCCTGTACATCTATGCTTATACCCTTAAGGGCGTGTATGCCTCCATAAAAAACGCTTAGGTTCTCTACTTTTAGCAAACTACTACCTCCTTCTCCCCGAGATACGCTTCAATAACCTTCGGATTGGCCTGAACCTGCTGCGCCGTCCCTTCGGCCAGCTTCTTTCCGAAATTCAGCACAACAATCCTTTCGCAGACACCCATTATCAGATCCATATGGTGTTCAATTACAACAACCGTCAGGTTAAATCTGTCCCTTATTTCCTTGATAAGCTCCATAAGTCTCGCTGTCTCGTCCGGATTCATGCCCGCCGCCGGCTCATCCAGCATAAGCAGCTTGGGCCTTGACGCCAGAGCCCTTGCAATTTCCAGTCTTCTCTGCAGTCCATAGGGAAGGTTCCCGGCCACGACGTCCTTCCTGTCCTCAAGACCCATTATGCTCATGAGCTCTTGTGCCTGTTCAAACAGGCCCTTTTCCTCCGCCTTGAATTTCCTGTTCCTTATTACTGCATCAAGCAGACTGTATCTTGCATTGTGGTGGCACGCCGTCAGTATATTGTCATAGGTGGTCAGCTTTTTGAACAGCCTGATATTCTGAAAGGTCCTGGTTATACCCATCTCCGCCACCCTGTACGGTTCCAGCGAATTGGTGCCCCGGCCTTCAAATAGTATTTCTCCTTCGGTTACCTTGTAGATACCGGTAATTAAATTGAATATGGTGGTCTTGCCGGCCCCGTTGGGACCTATAAGGCCGAAAATGCTGTCCTTTTCCACCTCAAAGCTTACATTTCCCACCGCCGTCAACCCGCCAAACTGTTTGGTTACATTCTTGAGCTCCAGCACCTTCATTTTTTATCTCCCCCCACCGCCTGCTTTTTCCCCACAGACCCTGGTAAACGGGAGAAAAGCTTTTTAATGTTTGTGGGGGTAATTTCATATCCCCCCATCAGACCCTGTGGTCTTGTTATCATTATGAATACCACCGCAGCACCGTACACAACCAGTCTCCATATCGCAAAGGTCCGCAGCAGCTCGGGCAGCGAAGTGAGAACCAGAGCGCCTATCACGCTGCCGGATATACTGCCCAGTCCTCCGAAAATGACCGTTATTGTAAGCTCGGTGGATTTAACAAACTGAAACATTTTAGGCTGCAAAAAACCCAGATAATGGCCCAAAAGCCCCCCGGCGATTCCTGCATAGGCTGCGCTTATCATTAATGCAGTCATTTTGTACCGGAACACGTTTATGCCGATGGTCTGGGATGCCATCTCCTCCTCCCGGATAGCCTTGAAATTCCTCCCGTGCCTTGAGCGTATAAGATTGGCAAGGACCGCTATCCCAATGATGTCCAGAATAACAACGGTGGTTAAGTTTGTGCTCACCGGTATGCCGGGCCAGCCCCTTGCCCCTCCGAAATACTGAACATTGTCCAGGATAAGTCTTATGGCTTCTCCGAAACCCAAGGTGGCGATACAAAAATAGTCCCCCTTCAGGTTGAGCGTGAGCCTGCCAATGAAAAAGCTTGCCATGGCGGCCCCCGTTGCCCCCAATAGAAGGGCCGGGACAAAGGGCAGGCCCAGTTTGATTGTACCCATAGCGGTAACATAGGCCCCTATGGCCATAAAGCCGGCATGGCCGAAGGAAAACAGCCCGGTAAAACCGGTTAAAAGCGACAGCCCCAATACCGCCATAAGGTTAATCCCCGACAGTATCAAAATTCCCTTTATATAAAACCAGTCCATCATATGCCCCCCTTTAAGCCTTATCCTCTGTGGTTTTGCCCATAAGGCCCCTTGGGCGTATCACAAGTATGAATATTAAAAGAACAAAGGCAATTAAGTCCCGAAACTGCGAGGAAAGATACCCCGAAGTAAAGGTTTCAATAATACCCAGCAGTATCGAGCCTATAACCGCACCGGGAAGGCTTCCGAGGCCTCCGAAAACAGCTGCTATAAAGGATTTTAGCGTTATATTCCCTATCTGCGGATAGACGGTGTATTTCATTCCGAACAGTATGCCGGCAATACCTGCCAAAAGTCCGCCCAGCCCGAAGACTATAAGAATTATCCTGTCGGTATTCACGCCCATAAGGGCGCTGGCCCTAAGATTGTATGCACTGGCCCTTATGCCCATACCCGTCCTTGTCTTTTCTATTATAAAGATAAGCAGCGCCAGGCTTACCGCCGATATAACAAACATCATAACGTCAAGCCGCCCTATGTTCACCCCTGCAACAATAAAGGGAGTTGTCCCAAACACCCTCGGATAGGTCCTGAAGGTAGGTCCTATAGGTGAGGCGATGATTATGTTTTCCAAAAAAATCGAAACGCCCATAGCCGATATTATGAAATACAGGAAAGGTGCGTTCCTTTTCCTCAAGGGGCTGTAAGCTACCCTTTCAATAACTACTGCCAGCAGTCCCGTTCCAAAGGCTGCAAGGCAAAAGGCGACAGCAAAGGGCATCTCAAAGGCGGTCATCGCAAAGAAGCCGATATAGGCCCCGATCATAATTACGCCCCCATGGGCAAAATTGCTGAAGTTCATTATGCTGTAAACAAGGGAGTAACCAACCGCCATCAATGCGTAAACGCTACCTATTGACAGCCCGTTGATTAACTGTTGAAAAAAACCGGACATGTTTTACCTCCTCTGCGCAGCCCCATACAGACACCGGATTAAAGAGAAGAGAGGGTTTCCCCTCTCTAAACCTATTGAGCAGAATATTTCTGCTGGAATACATACCCGCCGTCAACTATCTTTATGATAGCCGCGTCTTTACCTTCCGGATTGTGGGTTTCCCTGCTGATATTGATCTGGCCGGTAATTCCTTTGACCTGTGCCGTTTCGAGAGCATCCTTGATTTCAACCGGGTCAAAGCTGTTTGCTTTTTCAATTGCATGTACCAGAAGCTGTACTGCGTCATAGGCCAGATAACCGTTAAGCTCCACCGGCAGATTATACTTTGCGGTATAGGCGGCTTTGAAATCCTGCACGTCCGGATCGTCAAAATCCAGATGGTTAACAAAATAGCTTCCCTCTACATAATCCTTTGCCATCTCCAGCAGCACCTCGGATGGCCATCCGTCTCCGCCCATAAGTACAGCGTCTATTCCAAGCTGCCTTGCCTGCTCCGAACTGAGGGCAACCTCTTTGAAGAAATAGGGCATAAATATTACTTCAGGGCCCGCATCCTTAATCTTGCTCAGCTGCGGCCTGAAATCCACGTCTCCGAATTTAAAGGCTTCCTTGGCTACTATTTGTCCGCCCTTTTCAATAAAATACTTTTCAAAGAACTCGGTCAGCCCCTGAGAATAATCGTCTGCCACGTCATAGAGTACGGCGGCTTTCCTAAAGCCCAGAATATCATAGGCATATCCTGCCGCCACTGCCCCCTGATAGGGGTCAATAAAGCAGACCCTGAAGTTAAAAGGTTTAATGCTGCCGTCTTCACCTATCGTCACCTTTGGATTTGTAGCAACGGTAGCAATGTCCGGCACCTGCATCTCTTCGAGCACCGAAGAAATGGAGATTGCCTGGCCACTGGCATTTGGGCCAATCACTGCTACAGCCTTATCCTGGGATGTGAGCCTTCTTACTGCGTTTACAGCCTCGGTTGCATCACCGCGGGTATCATAACCTATAACCTCAATCTGTTTTCCCAGCAGTCCGCCATCGGCATTTATGTCATCAAACAACATTTTCACGGTATTGAGTTCACAGGTCCCCCACACTGCCTGGTCTCCGGTCAGTGAACCAATCCAGCCAACTTTGACCACTTCCGGCTCTGTATCAGCCGCTGTGTCGGTGGGCGCAGGAGTACATCCGGCCAAAGTCAGGCCCAGAGTTAATATTACACAGACAAACAAGAATACAACTCTCTTTTTCACTTTAAGACCCTCCTTATTTATTAGACTACGAACTCATTTCAGCCATGTTTTGCCAACACCACCCCCATTTTATATTTGTACTACTCTATATATTAGTCCTAAAATCAGGAAAAATAAAGAAAAATTTTCCCATTATTTAGTATTTTATTGTGGTAATCAGATTTATTATGTAGGGGTAAAGTCCGACATTTACCGCAGAATGCATAATCCTCCTGAAGGCTCACCACTAAAAAACCAGCCGTGCTGCAATAACGGCTGGTATTAGTGCAATCTTATATTATTAAGCTTATCAACCGGGGGCATTAGTACTGTTTATCATAATCAATTACATTGACCATTCGCTCTTTGCTGTCCGAAACATAGGCCTCCAGGTTTTCTATGAATACATCCATTAGCCTATCCATATAATACGGTGTGGGCCCCGCTGTATGGGGGGTAAGCAACACATTGTCCATATCCCATATCGGACTGTCCTCCGGAAGGGGTTCCTTTTCGAATACATCCAGTCCCGCTCCCGCTATCCATCCTTCCCCCAGGGCTTTTATGAGGGCTTGCTCATCCACAACAGGTCCCCTGGCTACGTTTATAAACCAGGCTGTCTTCTTCATCTTTCTAAACTGTTCCTCGCCGATCATTTTTTTGGTCTGTTCGGTAAGGGGTACAAGGGTTACGACAAAATCGCTCTCTTCAAGCAGCGTGTTCAACTGGTCACTGCCGTATATTTCATCAAAGTATTGGACATCCTCCACCCTGTTCTTTACCCCGATTATCCTCACATCAAAGGCCTTCAGTTTCCGCGCGGTCTCCCGGGCTATAGCTCCAACGCCAATAAACCCGATTGTCTTTCCATAAAGCTCGTCTATTTGCAAAGGGTCCCATTTCCTGTTAAGGTGTGCCTTTGTATAATGATAGGACTTTCTCACTATGGAAAGCAAAAGGCTGACTATGAATTCGGACATTTGAATCCTGTGCACTCCCTTGGCATTGGTAAGTATTATTCCTTGGTTCTTTAAATAATCGAGGGGAAAATGGTTGATGCCCGAGAAAACGCACTGTATCCATTTGAGATTTTTCATTTTTTCAAGGTTTTTTTGGTCAATCTCCAGCTGGTTTGTCAAAAGCACCCGGGCCTGCGACAATAGTTCCTGGTCCGCCTTATCAAAATCCTTAACCTTTACGACCTCCACCTTATCCCCAAATTTTTGGTTAATCCTGTCCAGCAATTCTTCCTTAAGGGTATAAGTACAGATAACCTTTACCATAGATTTACCTCCCAAGAATTTTTGTAAGTGTTCTGCTCTATATATACACGCTTGTGTACTGCAGTAAACATAAGTTTAAATCCTTACCTTTACTCAGGCTTGTACTCCCTGTCGCCTCCGGGTAAATCTTCCAGCCGGTCCAGCACGATATTATATCCGTCGGCCCCGTATTTTATAAAGTGGTTTACCCTGCTTATGGTGGCCGAACTGGCGCCGGTTGCCTCCACAATCTCGCTGTAAGTCTTGCCCTTTTTAAGCATGCGGGCAACGGTAAACCTCTGGGCAATGGCTTTAATTTCTGTTATTGTGCAGACATCCTCAAAAAACATATAACACTCATCGATATTTCGCAATTGCAGTATGCCTCTGAAAAGGTGGTCAGCTTCTTCGTCCTTCAGTTTTGGATTAACAGCCATATTCTATCTCTCCCCATCATTATTGTTATCCTAATTATAACCCATATTGTTTAATACTTTAACACTTTTATCTGTAAAATAGCTGCATTTTCTATTTTTTTCTGCATCGATGCGGGAATACCTGCGGCTTTTCGGTAAAAAATAATTATTATTGTACGAAAGGAAGAGCAAAATGGCAGACAAAGAAAAGGACAAATACAAAGAATATGGTGAATACGGCCGTCTTCCCGATAACGTTTTCGAAAGCCATAATTCCAAAAAGTATCCGTCAATCTACAGGACAACCAACGCATTGGTATTTCCGCTAAAGCTTATCGACGACGAAGAGGTGCTAATCGGAGAAGAACTTTCCGCCCCCGACGATTTCGAAAGCTAAAATCTGTATATGGGGAATAATTTTCCGAATTATTGGCATTATATTTTAGAATGGAAAAAATGCTCCAAAGGGAGGTGAAATATTGACTACCTTTCACCTGATTCACGTTGTAGTTGGCGCTGTCCTCGCAGTGGTGAATTATTGGAACATAATGGATGTAACAAGCAGGACATATTTTAATTCTATTGTCGGCCTGGTGGTACTCGCCTATAACGCATACTATCTCTTTGGCAGGCAAAACGTGGATGAAAGTAATAAGGAATCGGGTTCATAACCCGATTCCCCTATTTTCACCATTATTTAGCTATATCGCTTCTGTACTGAACCCCTTCAAAACGCACCTTTGCAGCTGCGCGGTATGCTTTTTCCCTGGCCTCTTCCCTGTCGGCGCCCAGGGCAGCAATACCCATTACCCGTCCTCCGCTTGTATAATATTTTCCCTCTTCCAGTTTGCTGCCCGCGTGGAACACATAAGCATCATCCTTATCTGTTTCCTCAAGCCCCTCAATCAGGATTCCCGTGCTGTAGCTGCCGGGATATCCCCCGGACGCCAGCACCACACATACGCAGGATTTGTCCGACCAGCGAATATCCTGCTCCGAAAGCTTTCCGTCCACAACCGAATTCATAACATCCACAAGATCGCTTTCCAGCCGCGGCAAAATTACCTGGGTCTCGGGGTCACCGAAACGGCAGTTAAATTCCAATATTTTTATCTCTTCCGGCGTAACCATCAGCCCGAAGTATAAAACGCCCCTGTACTCAATATTCTCTTTCTTCAGAGCCTCCATAACCGGGAGCATAATGTTACTGCGGAATTCCTGTTCTATTTTTGGAGTATAAACGTCATTCGGGGAAATGGTTCCCATACCCCCGGTATTCGGGCCTTTGTCGTCGTCAAAAATCCTCTTGTAATCCCTTGCACTCTCCATTGGTATAATGGTTTTACCGTCGACAAAACACAGCATGGTCATTTCTATGCCCTCAAGAAACTCCTCTACCAGTACCCTGTCTCCGGACCTGCCGAATTTCCGCTCTATCATGATTTCCCTGAGGCCCGCCTCAGCTTCCTGCCTGTCCCCGGCAATAATAACACCTTTGCCGGCAGCCAGACCGTCCGCTTTTATTACAACGGGAAAACCGTAAATCCCAACCTGCTCCACCGCCTTGTCATAATCCGTAAACACTTTGAAATTGCCGGTGGGGATGCTGTGTTTTTTCATAAATTCCTTGGAGAATACCTTACTCCCTTCCAGCAGCGCTGCCCTGCCATCGGGCCCAAACACCCTCAGACCGTGTTTTTTAAACTCATCGACAATTCCTGCCACAAGGGGTGCTTCGGGTCCGACTACCGTCAGGTCAATGCCCTTATCCAACGCAAATCTTACAAGGGCTGCTATATCGGTATCCTTTATGTCAACGCACTCCGCTATTCCCGCCATGCCACCGTTGCCGGGAGCGGCGTATATTTTTTCTGCCAGGGGACTTTGACTGATCTTCCATACAAGGGTATGCTCCCGTCCTCCGCTTCCCACTACAAGAATCTTCATATTTACACTCCTTTCCGCTAGTGTTTGAAGTGCCTCATACCGGTAAACACCATGGATATACCCAGCCTGTTGGCAGCATCTATGGATTCCTTATCCTTCAGCGACCCTCCCGGCTGTATTATCGCCTTGACGCCGGCCTTTGCCGCCGCCTCAACACAATCGGGGAATGGGAAGAAGGCATCCGATGCCATAACTGCGCCCTTAGGGTCTGATATCGACTGCTTAATGGCGTTCTCCACCGCCCAAATCCTGTTCACCTGTCCCGGGCCTATCCCAAGGGTCTGGCCGTCTTTCGCCAGTACTATCCCATTGGATTTAATGTGCTTTGCCACCCTCCACGCAAACAGCAGGTCTTCCATTATACTGCCCTCAGGTTTCTCCCAGGTGACAACCTTCAGGTCGTCCTGCAATAGCAGAAGGTTGGAATCCTGTATAAGTACGCCTCCGTTTACTCTTTTGAGATCCATTGCCGAACCGGTATTAGTGTTTGTAATATTTTTAAGTTCAAGGATTCTTATGTTTTTCTTGCCTTTAAGAATTTCCAGGGCCTCGGCTGTGTATGCCGGTGCTACAACTATTTCTATAAATATTTCGTTTATACCCTTTGCGGTATCCGCATCAACTTCGCAGTTGGCGGCCACTATTCCTCCGAATATGGATACCGGGTCGGCGTTAAAGGCTTTTTGCCACGCCGCAAATACCGTGTCTCCCATTCCCACACCGCAGGGGTTTGTATGCTTTAACCCTATAACCACGGGTTTTGACACATCAAATTCCTTTAATAGCTCCAGAGCGCCGTTGGTATCATTTATATTGTTGAAGGACAGCTCCTTGCCGTGCAACTGCTTCGCCTCCACAAGGGTTCCTTCCCTTTTGCCCGACTCCCTGTAAAAGGCAGCCCTCTGGTGCGGGTTTTCGCCATAACGAAGGTCTTGTACCTTTTCATAGGTTAAGGTCAGATACTGTGGGAACCCGACGCCCCTTATGCGGCCAAAGTAATCGGTAATAAGCGCATCATAATGGGCGGTATGCATAAATACCTTTGCACAAAGCTCGAATTTGGTTTCCGGGGATACCTCGCCGTTTTCTTCAAGCTGGCCCAAAACCATCCCATAATCCGCCGGGTCCACAACAACCGCCACATCCTGATAGTTCTTGGCCGCTGCCCTTAACATGGTAGGTCCGCCAATGTCTATATTTTCAATAGCTTCCTCCAGGCTGACCCCCGGCCTTTGTATGGTTTCCTTAAAGGGATACAGATTTATCACCACCAGATCAATGGGTTTCACCTTCAACCCCTCAAGCTGTTTCATATGCTCTTTATTACCTCTTACGGCAAGCAGCCCTGCATGTATATTGGGATGCAGCGTCTTAACCCTGCCGTCCAGGCATTCGGGGAAACCGGTAACCTCGGTAATGCCTGTAACCGATACACCTGCCTGCTGCAGTGCCCTGGCGGTGCCGCCGGTTGAAACAATCTCGAAGCCTAATGCTTCAAGCCCCTTTGCAAATTCCACTATGCCTTCTTTGTCCGAAACGCTGATTAATGCTCTTTTTTGCATAATGCACCTCCATGTATTTTTCCGCATACGGTTATTTTGCGGCCAAACGCCATGCCGCCTTTCATTTTTCTGTCACCATTACCCTTCTTCCTTCTATCCGAAGGCAGCCCCGGCAGTACAGGTCAACCGCCCGGGGCAAAAGAGCGTGCTCAACCTGAAGCACCCTTTGGGCCAGGCTTTGGGCCGTATCGTCCTGATGCACCTCCACCGCCTGCTGCAGTATTATTGGTCCGGTATCCGTCCCCTCATCCACAAAATGCGCAGTGGCTCCCGAGACCTTTACGCCGTATTCGAGGACTTCCCTGTGCACCCTCTCCCCGTAATATCCCCTGCCGCAAAACGCGGGTATCAGCGAAGGATGAATGTTTATAATGGCGTCTTTGTATGTTCTCACAAAGGATGCAGACAATATTTTCATATACCCTGCCAGTACCACAAGGTCTGTTTGCCTTTTTTTAAGCTCCAGAAGTATCGCATTATTGTATTCTTCATAGTCTGCAAATGCGCGGGGGTTGATCCATAAAGCCTCTATGCCGTTATTTGTTGCCCGCTCCAGCGCATAGGCCTTTTCTTTGTCCGAAACCACAAGCTGCAGGTCTGCATTGTTTATTTGTCCGTTTTTCACACCGTCAATTAAAGACTGCAGGTTTGTACCCCTGCCGGATGCCAGCACCGCTATTTTAGTTTGGGCCATAGTTTAACTCCTCCGGTTCCGTTGGATATCCTGCCTATCACCTTGGCCCCGTCGCCCTTGAGTTCTTCCAGAAGCCTGTCGGTATGCTCCCGGGCCACGGCCATAACAAGTCCTATTCCCATATTGAAGGTTTTGTACATTTCTTCCCCCCGGATATTGCCCAGGGTTTGAATATACCTGAAGATAGCCGGAACGTCCCAACCGTCCAGGTATATGTCAGCCCTTAGCCCTGCCGGAATAACCCTCGGTATGTTCTCTGTAAATCCGCCCCCTGTGATATGCACTATGCCCTTCACATCCGCTGTTTTAAGGGCGCTTTCCACCTGTTTTACATAAATTCTGGTGGGTTTTATAAGTTCCTCTCCCAGGGTAGAGCCAAGGTCATCCACAAAGGTTCCTGCCGTCATCCCTCCATTCTCAAACAGGACTTTTCGCACCAGCGAGTACCCGTTGCTGTGCAGTCCGGAAGAAGGCAACCCCACCAGCAGGTCCCCTTCCTCTGTCCTGCTGCCGTCTATAATACTGTCCCTGTCCGCCATACCCACCACAAAGCCTGCCAGATCATACTCGCCCGGGCTGTAAAAGCCGGGCATTTCTGCAGTTTCACCGCCAATAAGGGCACATCCTGCCTGGCAACAGCCCTCGGCAATACCCTTTACTATATCCGAAATCTTCCCGGGCTCCAGCTTTCCCGTTGCTATATAGTCCAGGAAAAACAAAGGTTTTGCTCCCATACATGCAATGTCATTAACGCACATTGCAACGCAGTCTATTCCAACCGTATCGTGTTTGTCCATCATAAAGGCAATCTTGAGCTTGGTACCCACACCGTCGGCACCCGAAACCAGCACCGGGCTTTTATAACCGGTAAGGTCTGGCTGGAAGGCGCCTCCGAACCCTCCGATGCTGCCCATAACCCCCGGTATATGGGTTTTGGAAATATGCTGTTTTATCAGTTCCACCGCCCGGGCACCGGCGTCTATATCCACCCCTGAATCCCTGTAGGATATTGTATCCATAATAACCCTCCCACCTTTAAATCGGGTATCTCCCGCTGAAGCATGCATGACAGTACCCTGCACTGTTTCCGACTGCCTCCACAAGACCCTCAAGGCTCAAAAATCCCAGGCTGTCGGCTTCAATTTTATTCCTTATCTCTTCCACGCTGAAGTTAGCGCCCACCAGGCTGTCCCTGGAGGGAGTATCTATACCGAAATAGCAGGGATGCTGCACCGGCGGAGAGCTTACCCTGAAATGCACCTCCAGGGCCCCGGCGTTTTTGAGCATACTAACCAGATTACGGCTGGTTGTACCCCTTACTATCGAATCATCCACCATTACCACTCTCTTGCCCTTTACCATGTCATCAAGGACATTCAGTTTAAGGGCAACACTTATTTCACGCATTTTCTGTTTAGGCTGTATAAAGGTTCTGCCCACATACCGGTTTTTCACCAGGCCTTCCACAAAGGGAATGCCCGAGGCTTCCGAATAGCCTATGGCGGCTGCTGTGCCCGAATCCGGCACCGATATAACTATATCGGCATCCGCCGGATGCTCCCTGTAAAGCTTTGCACCGGCTCTCCTGCGGGTCATATATATGTTTTTGCCTCCCATTACGCTGTCCGGCCTGCCAAAATATATGAATTCAAACACGCACAGACTGTTTACTCCGTTTGTCTGTACATTAAAGCTGTGCATGCCCTCTTTATCAATAACCACCACTTCGCCCGGAGCCACATCCCTTACCAGCTTTGCCCCCACCGTATCAAAGGCACAGCTTTCGGAGGACAGCATATAACAGCCATCCTTCAGCCCTATGCTTAATGGACGTATTCCGTTGGGATCCCTTACCCCTATCAGGCGGTCACCGGTCATTATTATCAGGGCATAGGCCCCCTTTATGCAGTTCATTGTTTCCTTAACGGCTTCAAGTATATTTCCCCTGTCCTTGCGCGCCACCAGGTTTGCTATTACCTCGCTGTCCACCGAGGTCTGGAATATTACTCCCTCTTGCTCCAATTGCCCGCGCAGCTTATCGGCATTAACCAGATTACCGTTGTGGGCAAGGGCGATGCTCCCGTTTTTATATTTCACCACCAAAGGCTGTGCATTTATTACATGGCTGTCTCCCATAGTGGAATACCTCACATGGCCGCAGGCAATACTGCCCTCTAATTCATCCAGTATCGCATCATCAAACACCTCTGACACAAGGCCCATCTGCTTGTAGTGTTTTATTCTGCCTTCCCTGGCTACGGCTATACCGGCGCTTTCCTGGCCTCTGTGCTGGAGCGCATACATACCGTAATAGGTAGTCCTGGCCAGACTCCCGCCTTCCTTACCATATATACCGAAAACGCCGCATTCTTCCCGCAGTTTATCGCTTTCAATATTTATTCCATTATGCATTTTATAGCCCCCCGCCAATTGGTTTCAATATCCCTCACATCCAGCCCGATTTCTTTTTGCCCGGCAACTGTAATTTCGAGTTTTTCACCCTTTACCCGGCCAAGTTCCAAGACAGGCACGTCAAACCGGCCTACGATATTTTTCAGCTGTTCCAGCTTTCCCTTTTCAACCGTAACCAGTATTCTGGATTGGGTTTCGCCAAACAGCAGGAAATCCTTGCGGCCGCAGGTTTCAAACTCCACCTCGGCTCCGAGCCCTCCCGATATACAGCTCTCTGCAAGGGCTACCGCCATACCGCCTTCGCTGCAGTCATGGGCTGATTTCACCATACCGCTGTCTATCAGTTCAAGGCAGCAGTCCTGTAGCCTTTTTTCCTCATCAAGGTTAAGATTAGGGACACTTCCCTTTTCCAAACCATGAACAACCTTCAGGTATTCGCTGCCCCCGGCTTCTTCACCGTTTTTACCCAGCAGCACTATAATATCCCCTTCGTCCTTAAAGGCCTGGGTTGTTATATTGGCCGTGTTTTCAACAAGTCCCACCATACCCACCACAGGAGTGGGGAATACGGCATGGGTATCAGTCTCGTTATAAAAGCTTACATTTCCGCTTATTACCGGCGTATCCAGCACCCGACATGCCTCGCTCATCCCCGATACCGCCTGGCGGAACTGCCAGAATACACCGGGTTTTTCCGGGTTGCCGAAATTGAGACCATCGGTTACCGCCAGCGGTCTAGCACCGCTGCATACAAGGTTCCGGGCAGCCTCGGCAATCGCAATAGCGCCGCCCACACCCGGGTTAAGGTAGCAGTACCTGCTGTTGCAGTCGGTGGTCAGGGCTATAGCCTTGTTTGTGCCCCTGATTCTTATAACCGCCGCATCCGAGCCCGGGGCCACCGCAGTATTTGTCATCACCATATGGTCGTACTGCCTGTACACCCATTCCTTGCTGGCGATGCTGGGGCTTGCCAGCAGCTTCATCAACACCCCGTTTAAATCGGCGGGAATTTCCAGCCTGTCCGCGTCCAAAACCCTAATCTGCTCCAGATAGGAAGGCTCTTTGTATTCCCTGTGATAAACAGGGGCTTCATCGGCCAGGGACTTTGCGGGGAGTCGTCCTACCACCTGCCCCTTATCCCGTACCGTAAGAATTCCGTCGTCCGTTACCCGTCCTATTACCGAGGAATGGAGGCCCCATTTCTCAAATACTCCGGTTACCTCCTCTTCCCTGCCTTTCTCCACTATCACAAGCATCCGTTCCTGGGACTCGGAAATCATAACCTCCACCGGTATCATACCCGTTTCCCTTCGGGGCACCAGGTCCACGTCAATGTCCATGCCGCTGCCGCCTCTGCTGGCAGTTTCGCTGGAGGCTGATGTGAGCCCCGCCGCTCCCAGGTCCTGCACGCCTATCACGCAGCCGGTATCAAACAGCTCAAGACAAGCCTCCAATAGCAGCTTTTCCATAAAGGGGTCTCCAACCTGTACCGCCGAACGGTTTTCCTGGGATTCCTGGTTCAGTTCCGTGGATGCAAAGCTGGCGCCGCCCATACCATCCCTGCCGGTCGGCGCGCCCACAATCATCACGGCATTCCCCGCCCCTGAGGCGGTGCCCTTCTTAATATCCTTATGCCTTATAATGCCCACACACATGGCGTTAACCAAGGGGTTTCCCTTATAACAATCATTGAAATACACTTCTCCGCCCACGGTGGGTATACCTATACAGTTTCCGTACCCGCCAATACCCGCCACGACATTTTCGAACAGGTATTTTGTCCTGTCGTTATCGAGTTCTCCAAACCGCAGCGAATTAAGCAGCGCCACAGGCCTTGCGCCCATTGTAAAGATATCCCTTATAATTCCTCCTGCGCCGGTGGCCGCTCCCTGGTAGGGTTCCACCGCCGACGGGTGGTTGTGGCTTTCTATTTTCATTACCACCGCGAGGCCGTCACCTATATCCACTATACCGGCGTTTTCCCCCGGGCCCTGCAGCACCCTTTGACCGGAAGTAGGAAACATCCTCAACACCGGCTTGGAGTTTTTATAGCTGCAGTGCTCCGACCACATGACGCCGTACAGGTTTAATTCCAGGTTATTGGGCTGTCTGCCGAGGATGTCCACGATCCTGCCGTATTCCCCGGAGGTAAGTCCTACTTTTTCGTAGGCCTTCTTATCCATTGATAACGCCCCCCTTCAGGTAGTTTACCATAGATTTCAAAATAACGATTCCATCTTCATTGCCCAGTATCTTCTCCATACATCTTTCGGGGTGCGGCATCATCCCAAGGACATTACCCTCCCGGTTGCATACACCCGCTATATTTCCGAGAGACCCGTTGGGGTTTGCCTTATCTGTGACATGCCCCTGCGCATCACAGTACCTGAATACAATTTGATTGTTTTCTTTCATGCTTTTTAAGGTCTCATCGTCTACATAATAGTTGCCGTCCCCGTGGGCTACCGGAATTTTGAGCACCTGCTCCCCGCTGCAGAGGTTTGTAAAGGGAGTATTGGTGTTTTCAGTCTTCAAAAACACGTTATCGCATATAAACTTCATGTTTTTGTTACGAAGCAGTGCTCCCGGCAGGAGACCCGCCTCTGTAAGAACCTGAAACCCGTTACAGATACCAATCACCGGTTTCCCGCTGTGAGCAAACTCCAAAACGCTGTCCATAACAGGAGAAAAACGCGCAATAGCGCCGCACCGGAGGTAATCGCCGTACGAAAACCCTCCCGGCAGCACTATGCAGTCAAAATAATTCAAATCCTTTGTACCGTGCCAGATATATTCGGTATCCTGTCCCAAAACATCCCTCAGGGCATAATAGCAGTCTGTAACACAGTTTGAACCCGGGAAAATTACTACTCCAAACTTCATGGCTATACCTCCAGTATATCGTAAGAGTAATCCTCAATTACCGTGTTTGCCAGCAGTGTTTCACACATATCCCTAACCTTTTTCTCGGCCTTGGCCCGGTCTTTTTCTTCCAGTTTAAGCTCTATAAGCTTGCCCATCCGGACATCCTTAACGCCGTTGTATTTCATAGACAGCAGAGCTTCCCTTACGGCGTTTCCCTGGGGATCGGCTATACTTTTCTTTAATGTGACAAAAACCTTTGCATAAAACATATTATTTCCCTCCCAAAAGTCTTTCCAATACTTGATGGTAACTTTCCTCCACCCTTCCTAAGTCCCGTCTGAACCTGTCCTTATCCAGCTTTTCATCAGTGTGAGTATCCCAGAGCCTGCAGGTGTCGGGAGATATTTCATCCGCCAGTATCAGTTCGCCGTTATGCCTGCCAAATTCCAGTTTGAAGTCCACCAGTTTAATGCCGGCCTTTTTAAACCTTTCCTTCAGGATGTCGTTTATTCTTAAAGCCATTTCCTTTATTTTGTCAACCTCCCCGGGAGTGGCCAGCCCCATTGCCTCGATATGGTATTCATTAATCATAGGGTCGCCCAGTTCATCATTCTTGTAGCAAAACTCCAGCACGGTTACCGGAAGCGCGGTTCCCTCCTCTATCCCAAGCCTTTTGGACAGCGACCCGGCTGCAGTGCTTCTTACAAGCACCTCGATGGGTACAATTTCCACGCTTTTTACCAGCATGTTCCGATCGTCCATTTTACTGATGAAGTGGGTGGGAATCCCCCGGGCCTCAATGACCTCAAACAAATAGGCGGACATGGTATTGTTAACAACACCCTTGTCCACTATAGTACCCTTTTTAAGCCCGTTAAAGGCTGTGGCATCGTCCTTGTATTCGATTATATATTTGCCGCTTTCGGATGTCCTGTATACTTTTTTTGCTTTACCTTCATAGAGTTTTTCTAATCTTTCCATTTCTTCGCCTCCCCCCGCACCTTGGCATCCTTTTCCTTAACTTTTTCGGCCATTTCTTCCCTGTAAGCTTTCAGTCCGGGTGCCAGTTCCGGGTATTTCAGCGCAAGCATCTGTACCGCAAGCAAAGCTGCGTTTTCGCTTCCGTTTATAGCCACGGTGGCCACCGGTATACCGGCGGGCATCTGTACTATCGACAGAAGGGAATCCAGTCCGTCCATGGTAGACGACTTTACCGGTATTCCTATAACCGGAACCGATGTAAGCGCCGCAAGCACCCCGGGAAGATGGGCGGCTTTTCCGGCGGCCGCAATAATAACCTCCACTCCCGTCTGCCCGGTCTCCCTGGCGAATTCCACCGCCATATCAGGAGTCCTGTGGGCCGAAATCACCCTGACCTCCCTTTCAATACCGAAGCGGTCAAGTATCGTAATGGCTTTTTCCACAACCGGAAGGTCTGAATCGCTTCCCATTACAACTGCAACCTTTGGCATAGCATAAACCCCTCTCCTGATAAATAGATAACCCTGCCGGAGTATACAGGTGAAACCTCCGCAGGGTTTTGTTTACGGGGGGTACGAAATTCGTACGCAGATTTGCCAAAATACAAATCCGCTTTCACCCATAGTCAGGCAATTTACGGTCGCCTGGTAGAGACTTGCGGGCCAATCCCCGCCATTATATGAGTGAAACAAATTATTAGCTTGTCATTTCACTTTTATCTTAACAAACCGCCCTATCGGTGTCAATAAAAATAACGAATAAATTATGTAAAAATCATGGTTTTGTATAGTATAAACCGAACATTAGTTAGTATTATAACTAACAATATTCGTAATATCCCATATAAACATCTGCGGACATATTTCCTGCCCAGGGTAATGCAACAAGGAACGGTTTTGGTTTTGTCGCATTCTGTCCCTTTTTCGCCCTGGAAAGGTAATATAAGGTTTAGGTTTTGCAGACGGTGTCTTCCCCGTGTTTTTATGCGCCGTATTTGTCAAGACGCAGGGCGTTTGACAGCAGAAGAGGCATCAGGTGCTTGCTTTCGAAGAATCCGAGGCCGCCTATATTGCACTGGTTTTCGGTAAAGCGCACCGCATCGTCGGCCCCACTAAACCGGGAATTCACAAGAACCGGCACCGGATGCCAGCTGTGGGAGCGCATGGGGCACGGCGATGAATGGTCGCCGGTAATGGCCAGTACGCTTGGCCTCTTGTCTAAAAGTATCGGCAGCGCTTTGTCCACTTTCTCAATCACGCTTACCTTGGTAAGGAACTCTCCGTCCTCACCGGCCTGGTCGGTTCCCTTTACGTGAATAAAGAAAAAGTCGTACTTATTATGAAATTCTATATATGTTTTAAACAGACCTTCAATGGAATCCGGAGCGGTCAAAAGGGTCATTCCCAACAGGTCGGCTATTCCCCTGTACATGGGATAGGAGGCTATGGCTGCGGCCTCCAGTTTGTATTTCTCCTTAAAACCCGGAATCTTAGGCCTTGCCGATATACCCCTTAAAAGAATCCCGTTGGCCGGATGCTGATCCTTAATAAGGTTTCTGGCTTTATCCAAAAATTTGTTAATAATACCTGCCGTATACGCCGCCTCCTCTTTCTGTTCCCTGGCCTTAAGGGGTGCAAGGCCTTCG
This sequence comes from uncultured Clostridium sp., assembly GCA_964625335.1. Lineage (GTDB taxonomy): Bacteria > Bacillota > Clostridia > Ch29 > Ch29 > CAZGUG01. The sequence goes on from CAZVBE010000009.1 coordinate 22,423, forward strand.
TTCTGTGGGTCGGTATCATATATCGCAGGGTTTAAATTGTCACCCCTCAGTATAACCACAAACCTGTGCCCCTTGCCCGGTTCAATTATTATCTCAACACCGTCTATTTCCTTTATTTGACTCAATATACCGCACAGCTGGGTTGTTTTTTCGGTGGGTATTCTCCCCGCCCTTCTGTCTGCTATCAGTCCATCGCTGTCAAGGGTGGCAAAGTTTGCCCTGGCTGCAACATCGTTATGTTTCAATGCCACGCCCAGCCCGACGGCCTCCAGCACTCCTCTGCCTATTACCACTTCCAGCGGGTCATACCCGAAAATCCCCAGATGCCCTGGACCGCTGCCGGGGGTTATGCCCGGCAAAACCGGAATGTGTCTGCCGCATACCGATTCCCTTGTAAGAGCATCAATATTGGGCGTGTTTGCGTACTCCAGGGGCGTCTTATTATCAAACCCGGGACTGCGGATATCCCCAAGCCCGTCCATTACCACCATCACCATCTTGGAATTGTTCTCCTTGATAAGGCCTTCCAGAATGTTATCAGTGTCCATATTCTAATCCTCCTGTTTTAATAATCTTACCCACTGCTCCTGATTTTTATCCTTGATCGCTCTCTTGAACCCTTTTCCAAACAACTTTGTCTAGGCAGTATAGCTTGTGATATTTCTTTAGTTCCTTCCGAAAAAGTGGGGCTGAAATGCCAATAATATCAATAACAAAAAGGTGTTCTCAGCCTGATGGAGAATCTTTGATGTGGATAAAACCAAGGATAACCGCAAAGCTTGATTGTCTCCAAGAATATAATACACTATATTTGCCAATGCGTAAATGCCATCACGCTGCCATAAAAGCGGCCTGTTCCATTGAGATTCGTATATTTGGGTTTGTGGTAATAGCTGCAATAGATTTCTTTGCCTTGAAACTTCGCTTATTAGGAAGTACAATTAAATTGCGCCAAAAAATGTTTCCAAACCTACCGGCGGCATGCCCAAAAAATGTTATGTCATAATAACTACCTGCATTTGTAAATAAGGAGGCAAGGGAATGGCAGATACCGGCGTTAAACGTGGTGCTATACATATAAACCTGGACGAACGGAAGCTGTCTGTCATCGTTCATTCCCTGTTTTCCTCCTGGATGCTGGCCTTCCTCTTTGAGGGGCAAATACTCTATTCCCTCGCCGGCTCCTTTGACCTAAACCCTGCCGTCATGGTCTTCTGTGGAATTGCAGCTATTTTCACCGGGCTGCTGCTATGCGGGTTTCTTATCAAAACAAAGAAGGTGGCGCGGCACTTATTCTTATGCTCCTATCCTTTTTTCGCTGTCGTCTCGGTTATCTTTTTCTTCCCGCCGTCTATATTTTGGACTCTTGGAATGATTGCCGGCTCTTTTCTGGCCGGAGGCTGTGTAGCGGCCTGGGGTTTTTACTTAAAAAGCAGCACACCGAAAAACGAGCGTATCAAGACGGCCGCCGATATGCTTATCTTTTCCAACATCCTTATGATTTTGCTCAACACGACAGCCATTCACCTGTCACCCCGCGTTGGGCTGGCCTCCTCCATGCTCCTGCTTTTGGGTGCCTTTTTATTTGCGCTGCGGCTTCCTGCAGGTCATGACGACGGTTCCCACGCTTCTTCCCGGCAGAAAAATAACGCAATAAGCATCACGGGGCTGCTGGCTTTTCTATGCCTCTTTATTGTGATCATCACCATCAACTCAGGGCTGATGTACCAGGTGATTAATCCTGCCTTTGCGCATCTGGAATGGCTGACAGGCTGGTATTGGGCCATTCCTTATATAGGTGCCCTTTTTATCATGAGAAACTTGCCCCGGAAAACAAACAGGGCTTACATACTCTATGTAGCCATCGCTATGATCGGACTTTCGTTTATCGGTTTCATGACCCTTGACCGCACGGTAGCCGGCTATCTCGTGGTCAACACGCTGATGATGGGGGCCTGCGGTGTATACGATCTGTTCTGGTGGAGCATCCTCGGTGAGATGCTCGACTTTCATAACAACCCGGCAAAAATCCTAGGCATCGGCCTTTCCGCAAATGTGCTGGGTGTGCTTATGGGCGGGATGATCGGCAACTCCGCCGTATCCGGCGGTGGGTACAGCCTGCATCCCACGCTGCTGGCACTTACCGTGGTTTGCGTTACACTTACCCTGCTGCCGCCTTTGCATAAGCGTTTATCCTTCCTGCTCAAAGACCATGCCTATCTTACGGCATTTTTCGAAATACCTGTGCTGGAAAAAACCAGTCAGGTCGATCGCACCCTAATGTCCGGAGGCCTTTCGAAACGGGAAAGCCAGGTCGCATCTTTGCTGCTTCAGGGTAAAACCTATCGGACGATTGCCGGTGAACTTTTTATCAGCGAAAACACGGTGAAGTATTACATAAAAAACATCTATTCCAAATTCAATATACAAAGCCGTGCGGAATTAATTGACATCGTACTTAATAAGGAGAGTACTGCCCGGTCCGGATAGCACATTCAATAATCATATGCAAATAAAGCCCCTACCCGAAAAAGGTAGGGGCTTTATTTGCATAAACTACCCGATTCGGGTGGGTTCAAGTTTCGTTTATCATGCTAGTATACAATTGGCAACAGATTTTGCCAATCCAATTATAATACGAAAGGGAGTGTTCTCTTTGATGAAAAAGCTAGTCATCATTCTGGTGCTGGTCATGCTATTTTCAGTTATGACAGCGCTTCCCGCGGCAGCCGCCTTAACTCCCATATCCGGCACGGTGCTCAATGATCAGCTAAGCTTCAAAATTGGCGGCAAGGCCGCTGTACCGGTAGGGGACGACGGCACGCCGGTGCTGCCCATATCCTATAACGGCACCACATACCTGCCGGTGCGGGCCATAGGCTATCTGCTAGGGCTTGGAATAGACTGGGACGGCGATACCAATACAGTACTCATCACCAGCTCTGCAACAAAAGCGGCACCCAAAGCCACTGCAGCTGCCAAAACCAACAAACTGATACCCATTTCCGGGGCGGTACTAAACGATGACCTGAAGTTCAAACTGGACGGCAAGGCCGCTGTACCGGTTGGGGACGACGGCACGCCGGTGCTGCCCATATCCTATAACGGCACCACATACCTGCCGGTGCGGGCCATGGGCTATCTGTTGGGGCTTGGAATCGACTGGGACGGCGGTACCAATACAGTGCTCATCACCAGCTCTGCAACAAAAGCGGCACCCCCGACCGCCGGCGGCGGACCGGGCTGGTATTTCACCAATTGGGAATATATAAAAAGCCCCGGTGATACGACTGATACGGGGGGAAAGGTAGGAAAATTCGCAAACGGGGACACATATACCGATTACCTGGAAGGCAAGGGCGAGAAGAACGATTTCACAATAGTTACGGCACGGAAATTATCAAACGGTACTGTTGCTGCTTCCGGCCATGTAACCACCACATGGACAGACCCGCCTGAATATTTCGGCGCAAACGACCGGCCTACCATTACCGTTAATCGGACAGTGGATTCCACATGGGGGATCAACGCCTTCTCTATTTCCTTTGATATGCACGATATTAACCCCGGGGGCGCAACAATGGGCAAAATCAACTTTGCATCGCCTGACGGGCAAACGCACGTACAGGCCTACAAGGGAACCATGCAGATGCAAAAAGCAAAGACGGGTAAAGCCGGCGACAAGATGGCTGTCATTTTTCATCTGAACTGGTACGGCTTTAAATATTATTACGAGTGGCGGGAATAGTATACAATTTTTTTAAACCCTATATGTCCCGTGCGAAATGTGCTTGCGAAAAGCCCCTTCCCGAAAAAGGCGGGGGCCTTTTTTCGCAGACTGCCCGGGCCGGGTACTTTTTTCTGTACATAGACTGTTATTCTGTTATAGACGGAAAAAATGCTTGACGGTAAAAGGAGGAGTTTGTTTGAAGGCGATTATTCGAAGAAGGAATGCCTTTGCAGTTTTTACCGCACTCGGTGTTACTATCAGCGTTTTGATTATTATATGCGGCATACGTATACCGGAAATCCCCACACGGCTTTTACTCGCTGTCAGCATCCCGTCAAGCGCATGGCTGGCTGTCTATTGGATACAGGAATACAGGAAACTGCAAACGGCTCAGCTGATAGTTGAAAACCGGATTCTGCACATCTGCACCGCCTCCGCCGGCGAAGGGGACGGCGATACTGCAAAACCGGAAAATGTTGAGAATACCGAGGTATTTATATCCTACTTTGGTATCCTACTTGACACAAAAATAATCAGATTTAATCAGGACAAAATCTTTTTGAAAGCCGTAGAAATCGGGCGGGATTTTATCTCCCTCTCTTATGGTACAGATAAAAGGGTACAGAACATACGGTTTCTGCGTACTGTGACAAGCAGCGAGGAACTAGAAAACATTGTAAAGCAGTTCCGGGATGAAACCGGCATTGTGCCTGTAATAACAGATTAATAAAGGGAAGGTGAGGTTTTATGCACGGATTTTCGCCCAGGATAAGCGACCCGGCCTTTGCTAAATATATCAAAAACACCAACCGCTGGTCGGCCATATTCTCCATCATTGTGGCCATCGTCGCAGTTATCGGTTTTTATATCGCCGGCGAGAAGGGCGCAGAGGGTATGGATAACCCGCAGTCGCTTTTTATCGGCCTTGGCGTTGGCGGTATGTTTGTTGTCATTGCGTTGTTTCAGATTTTAGGCAGAAAGCGCAGTTCAACCTGGGATGGTACGGTGGAGGATAAAAAGGTTAAAAAGAAAACCGAGAAACATACCTACGGGGATGGTGATGTCCGGTATGAGGATTATCTTGAATACTCGGTCATAATCCGCAGCGATACCGGAAAAAAACATGTATTAAAGGCAAGAGACGACACCACGCTTTATAACTATTATCGCATCGGTGACCGGGTGCGGCATCATGCAGGCTTAAACTCCTACGAGAAATTCGATAAAACAGGCGATAAATTCATACCCTGCAACGCCTGTGCGAGCTTAAATGATATAAACGACGATTACTGCTTCCGCTGCAAATGCCCGCTGCTGAAGTAATAAAAAAATAAATTTTCCGGTTGCGGTTGAAAAAAACAGTTTACGAATCGATTCACTGGTAAAGACATGGAACGAGTCGGGGATCAGCGCGCAAATCAAGGGGGACCGGCGGTGAACCGCGGACCGGTCCCCCGCATACTGATTACCCTATTAGGGATAACCCTTGCCCCTACTTATGTTTCCGGGGGCTTTGCGAAGCAAGAGAACCGTCCCCTTGCTTTTTCTCCCCCTTGCTTTCCTGTTATTCCCACTCTATGGTACCCGGCGGTTTTGTGGTGATATCGTAAACCACCCGGTTAATACCCTTTACATTGTTTACAATTCTTGATGATATGGTCTCCAGCACACGATAGGGTATTTTGGCCCAGTCTGCCGTCATACCGTCCGAGCTGGTTACAGCCCTTACAGCCACCACATGGTCGTAGGTCCTTTCATCCCCCATAACGCCAACCGATTTGACGTCCGGCAGCACGGCAAAATACTGCCATATTTCCCTTTCCAGGCCGGCGTTTGCTATCTCTTGTCTTACTATTGCATCGGCTTCCTTCAATATTTTAAGTTTGTCCCCTGTTATATTGCCTATTACCCGTATGGCAAGACCGGGCCCCGGAAATGGCTGCCGCCATACCTGCTGTGCCGGAATCCCGAGGTCGGTTCCCACCTTCCTTACCTCATCCTTGAAAAGTGACCTCAAGGGTTCAATAAGGGAAAGGGTCATATCCTCAGGCAGTCCGCCGACATTGTGATGGCTCTTTATTACCGAGGCCACCTTGCTTCCGCTCTCTATCACATCGGGATAGATTGTTCCCTGTACGAGAAAATCCACCTTTCCGAGCTTACCCGCCTCTTCCTCGAACACCCTTATGAATTCCCCGCCAATTATCTTCCTTTTTGCTTCGGGGTCGGTTATGCCTTCCAGCCGGCTTAAAAATCTGTCTCTGGCGTCCACCGTAATAAGGTTTATGTTAAACAGGTCCCTGAATACCCTTTCCACCTGGAAGCAAGAGAACCGTCCCCTTGCTTTCCCTTGCAGAGAACCGTCCCCTTGCTTTCGAGAGAACCGTCCCCTTGCTTTCTTATTCCCACTCTATGGTACCCGGCGGTTTTGTGGTGATATCGTAAACCACCCGGTTAATACCCTTTACATTGTTTACAATTCTTGATGATATGGTCTCCAGCACACGATAGGGTATTTTGGCCCAGTCTGCCGTCATACCGTCCGAGCTGGTTACAGCCCTTACAGCCACCACATGGTCGTAGGTCCTTTCATCCCCCATAACGCCAACCGATTTGACGTCCGGCAGCACGGCAAAATACTGCCATATTTCCCTTTCCAGGCCGGCGTTTGCTATCTCTTGTCTTACTATTGCATCGGCTTCCTTCAATATTTTAAGTTTGTCCCCTGTTATATTGCCTATTACCCGTATGGCAAGACCGGGCCCCGGAAATGGCTGCCGCCATACCTGCTGTGCCGGAATCCCGAGGTCGGTTCCCACCTTCCTTACCTCATCCTTGAAAAGTGACCTCAAGGGTTCAATAAGGGAAAGGGTCATATCCTCAGGCAGTCCGCCGACATTGTGATGGCTCTTTATTACCGAGGCCACCTTGCTTCCGCTCTCTATCACATCGGGATAGATTGTTCCCTGTACGAGAAAATCCACCTTTCCGAGCTTACCCGCCTCTTCCTCGAACACCCTTATGAATTCCCCGCCAATTATCTTCCTTTTTGCTTCGGGGTCGGTTATGCCTTCCAGCCGGCTTAAAAATCTGTCTCTGGCGTCCACCGTAATAAGGTTTATGTTAAACAGGTCCCTGAATACCCTTTCCACCTGTATCTCCTCGTCCTTGCGCAAAAGACCGTGGTTTACAAATATGCAGGTAAGCCGGTCTCCTACCGCTCTGTGCACCAAAACCGCAGCCACAGAGGAATCCACACCGCCGCTTAGGGCGCACACGACTTTTTTGCCGCCCACCGTTTCCCGGATGCTTTTTACCTGGTCCTCGATAAAACCGCTCATGTCCCAGTCGGGCTTGCAGTCGCATATATCAAATATGAAATTGGACAAAAGCTCCGGGCCTATTGGCGTGTGCTCTACCTCCGGATGAAACTGGACCGCATAAAGCTTTCTCTCGACATCCGCCATGGCGGCTACCGGACAGCCTTCTGTGACGGCGGTTATTTCAAAACCCTCGGGAGGCCTGTCGATATAACAGGTATGACTCATCCAGCATACGGTTTGGCCTTCAATATTCTTAAAAATATGCTGCTGTTCCTTTATATATAAATCCGTCTTTCCGTATTCCCTGGACGGAGCCTTTTTAACGCTGCCGCCAAAAACATGGGCAATAAGCTGTGCTCCGTAGCAAATCCCCAGAATGGGTATGCCCATTTCAAGTACATCTTTATGGCACACGGGGGCGCCCTCTTCAAATACGCTGCTTGGCCCCCCTGTTAAGATTATCCCCTTTGGGTTTTTTGCCCTTATCTCGTCGGGGGAAGTGTCGTAGGGCAGTACTTCGCTGTAAACATGCAAATCCCTTATCCTTCTGGCTATTAACTGGTTATACTGACCTCCAAAATCCAGTACTAAAATTCTGTCGGTTGGCTGTGTCATTATTCTACCCCTCTCTTAACCTATGCTGTAGTTAGGCGCTTCTTTTGTTATATGAACATCATGGGGATGGTTTTCCCTAAGACCTGCAGCGGTTATGGTCAAAAACCTGGTGTTCGCCTTAAGCTCGGCTATGGTCTTGGTCCCGCAATATCCCATTCCGGCCCGCAGGCCCCCCACAAGCTGATAAACCGTATCCGCTAAAACTCCCTTGTAGGCTACTCTGCCCTCTACTCCTTCGGGTACCAGCTTTTTGCTGTCCTCCTGGAAATACCTGTCCCTGCTGCCGGACGACATTGCGGCTATCGAGCCCATGCCCCGGTATACCTTAAAGCTTCTGCCCTGGTATATTTCAATATCTCCGGGGCTCTCCTCTGTGCCCGCAAAGAGTGAGCCAATCATAACGGTATCTGCCCCGGCGGCTATTGCCTTTGGAATATCCCCCGAATATTTGATGCCTCCGTCGGCGATTATCGGCACTCCGTATTTGGCTGCTGCCTCTGCGCTGTCCATTATTGCAGTTATCTGCGGGACCCCTATACCGGTCACCACCCGGGTGGTACATATAGAGCCCGGTCCGATACCCACCTTTACAGCATCCGCTCCCGCCTTTATCAGCGCTTCGGTGCCCTCATAGGTGGCAACATTCCCGGCCACCAGCTGAAGCTCCGGGAAAGCCGACTTGATCTTGTACAAAGCGTCAATTACACCCTGGGAGTGCCCATGGGCGGTATCGAGAACCACCACGTCCACCTGGGCGTTTCCCAGTTCTTTTATTCTCTCCATTATATCGGGGGTCACACCTATCGCCGCTCCGGCCAACAGTCTGCCCCCTGTATCCTTGGCGGAATTTGGATACTTGATGGCTTTCTCTATATCCTTTATGGTTATAAGGCCCTTCAGATTGCCTTTATTATCTACAATGGGGAGCTTCTCAATTTTGTATTTCTTGAGTATTTCCTGGGCCTGGGTGAGGTTTGTCCCCTCCGCCGCCGTGACGAGATTTTCGCTAGTCATAACATCTGAAATCTTTTTTGTCATATCGGTTTCGAATCTCAAATCCCTGTTGGTGATTATACCCACCAGTTTACCCCTAACGGTTATGGGCACTCCCGAAATATGGTACCTCTCCATCAGTCCCAGGGCATCCGAAATAGGGTGGTCAGGGCCAAGATGAAAGGGGTCAATTATGACACCGTGCTCGGATCTCTTCACCTTGTCCACCTCCGAAGCCTGTTCCTCTATAGACATGTTCTTATGAATTATTCCAATACCACCTTCCCTGGCTACGGCAATGGCCATACGGGCTTCGGTCACAGTATCCATGCCTGCGCTTACTATAGGGATATTTAGCTTAATACTCTTTGTCAGGCTTGTATTGAGCTCCACTTCCCTTGGAAGCACCTTGGACTGTGCAGGTATAAGCAATACGTCATCAAAGGTCAGTCCCTTTTTTAAAACCTTTTCTTCATACATATTTAAGCATCCCCTTTTCTTCTAGTATACCAAGAATCCATTCCATGAATTAGGTATTTTTGAGTATTATAGTCAAATAAAACGCCCTTGTCAAATACTATATCCCACTCTCGTGATTTATTCCATGGTTTCGTATTTTTCGGCCATATTCCGCATACTTTCAATTATTATTATACCAAAAATATACTGTAAAACCCTTATTAGTTTTTATGGTTAATTTCCAATACAGGGGTATTATTTCTCTAAGGGTAACAATTTACCCAAATAAAAACGTATTAGAGGACAATAATATACAAAAGAAGTTTACTATAAGGAGGTCATCAAATGGAGGATTTCAGTCCCTCAGAGGCTATTGAGCCGTTGTCGTCCAAAAATCTGACAATTCTTGAGGAACAACTGTCCCAGGAAACCCTGATAATACTTAAGCTGAAGCAGTATTCAAAGCAGTGTCAGGATTCCGAGCTAAAAAACCTCTGCAGTCAACTGGCGGAAAAACACAAGAATAATTACAACACCCTGCTTAACTATGTGGTTTCCCACATAAGCAGCGGATAAGGAGGTTTCCAAATGAGCGGCGTTGAATACTTTGGGGATAAGGAAATCCTGAAGGATTTGCTGGTATCCGAAAAACATTTGTCCGGTTCATATAATACCTGCGTCAATGAAAGCACAAGCAAGATCCTCGGCGATATACTTGAAAATATCCTGAATGAAACCCATAAAATGCATTGGGATATATCGTCCGCCATGATAAAACGGGGCTGGTACAGAAGCAAGTATGCCGCCAGCAGGGATATTGAAATGATAAAACATAAGTATAAGCAGCTTAACTAAAAAAGAAGCCGCTTGAAAACGGCTTCTTTTTTATTACATCATGTCCATTCCGCCCATTCCGCCCATTCCGCCCATTCCGGGTGGCATGTCGTTTTTCTTCTCGGGAATATCCGATACAAGGCTCTCGGTAGTAAGTACCATAGCTGCTACCGAAGCGGCATTCTGCAGTGCCGACCTTGTAACCTTTGTGGGGTCTAGTATTCCCGCTTCTATCATGTCTACATACTCGTCCTTGTAGGCATCATAACCCATTGCGTCCTTAAGGTTCATGACCTTTTCGACTACCACAGAGCCTTCCATGCCTGCGTTATCGGCTATTTGCCTTATCGGCTCTTCAAGGGCTCTCTTTACTATCTTGGCGCCGGTCTTTTCATCCCCCTGGACGTTGCCAATCATTTTGTCCACAGCAGCCAGAGTTCTTAACAGGGCTGTTCCACCGCCTGCCACAATTCCCTCTTCAACCGCTGCCCTTGTTGCGGAAAGTGCATCCTCAATCCTGTGCTTTTTCTCCTTGAGCTCGGTCTCGGAAGCTGCGCCCACCTGGATAACGGCTACGCCGCCCGCCAGTTTTGCGAGCCTTTCCTGCAGTTTTTCCTTATCGAACTCGGAGGTAGTATCATCTATCTGCACCTTTATCTGCTTTATCCTGTCCTTGATTTCCTTGTCGTTCCCTGCACCATCAACAATAATTGTGTTCTCTTTTGTTACCTTTACCTGCCTTGCATTACCCATCTGACTTATGGTAGCATTCTTAAGTTCAAGACCAAGTTCCTCGGATATAACCTCTCCGCCGGTAAGGATTGCAATATCCTGAAGCATTGCCTTTCTCCTGTCGCCAAAGCCCGGAGCTTTTACGGCAACACAGGTGAAGGTCCCCCTCAGTTTATTGACTACCAGCGTTGCAAGGGCTTCTCCCTCAATGTCCTCGGCAATTATAATAAGTTTCTTGCCCTGCTGTACAACCTGCTCAAGCACGGGCAACAGGTCCTGAATGTTGGTTATCTTTTTATCGGTTATAAGTATATAAGCATCGTCCAGAACGGCTTCCATTTTGTCTGTATCGGTTACCATATAGGCGGATAAGTATCCCCTGTCAAACTGCATGCCTTCAACAACCTCAAGGGTTGTGCCCATTGTTTTGGACTCCTCTACGGTTATTACACCGTCCTTGCCAACCTTCTCCATTGCATCTGCAATCAGACTTCCGATTTCTTCGTCCGAAGCTGAATTTGCAGCAACCTGGGCTATGGATTCCTTTTTGTCTATGCTCTTGCTCTGCTCCTTAAGGGCTTCCACAGCCTTCTCCACAGCCTTCTGGATACCCTTTTTAAGTACCATCGGATTGGCCCCTGCAGCAACGTTCTTTAAACCTTCCCTGACCATCGCCTGGGCAAGAAGGGTAGCCGTTGTGGTACCGTCACCGGCCACGTCATTGGTCTTAGTGGCAACCTCTTTTACCAGCTGCGCTCCCATATTTTCGAAGGGGTCTTCAACTTCTATTTCCCTGGCTATAGTTACACCGTCATTGGTTATCAGCGGCGTTCCGAATTTTTTATCAAGCACTACATTCCTGCCCTTTGGTCCAAGGGTGATTTTAACGGTATCTGCGAGCTGGTTTATGCCCTTTTCCAGTGACCTTCTGGCATCTTCGCCGAATTTTATCTGTTTAGCCATATTCATTCACTCCTTTTTATTGTATTGCTTACTCTATTACTGCAAGTATATCGCTCTGCCTGAGAATGAGATATTCCTGCTCATCCATCTTGATTTCAGTGCCCGCATACTTGGAATAAATAACACGGTCTCCTGCCTTTACTTCAAGGGGAACCCTCTTGCCATCCACCAATTCTCCGCTTCCTATCGCCAGGACTTCACCCTCCTGGGGCTTTTCCTTTGCGGTTTCCGGCAGTACAATACCGCTCTTGGTAGTTTCCTGTTTTTCCAGAACCTTTACAACAATCCTGTCTCCTAATGGTTTGATGTTCATATTTTACCCTCCTCACCTATATGTATAGTTTTCCTTCTGTGTTGTTAGCACTCACTGCTGTCGAGTGCTAATTACAGTTACTATAATATTAAAAGCCGGTTGAGTAATCAAACCCAATACCGGCCGGAAATCGTACATAATCGGTCATTTTTTTTGACTACGCTTAAATGTATCGCTTTTTCTCCGTATATCCATTATTTATACCCAGTTTCAGTAATTTCATCTTTTTCCGGCAGCTTTTCCCATGGTGCCCCTTGCATAATAGAACAAATACTGCTGCGCCACCCCGGCAATGGGACCGAATTTGCGGTTGGCGTACCGTCGTATTTCCGCCAGGGGCGTATCCTTTTTCAGGTAGTAATGCTCCATTACCCTCTTCACCCAAACGTCCACCGGAAATGCGTCGAATTTTGCCATTGAGAACAGCATAATACAATCGGCCACCTTAGGCCCTACGCCGGCAAAGCACATAAGGCCGTTCCTTGCATCGGCGGTGCCCATGCCTGCCAGCCGCTCCAGATCCATCTCCCCTTCAGCCATAATCCGTGCAGCCTTGAGCACATATTTGGCCCTGAAGCCGCAGCCGCAGGCTAGTATATCCTCTTCGCCAAGCTGCGCTAAACGCCGGGGGGCAGGAAAATCGAAATAGGTTTCCCCTCCAAGTTTATGCTTTTCACCGTAAAGGCGGCACAGCCTTTCTATGGTAGACTTAATTCTGGGTATCCTGTTGTTAGCTGATATTATAAAGGAAACCAGGGTCTCCCAGGTTTCCTGTTTAAGAATGCGTATGCCGTATCCGAATTCTATGGCCCTGGCCAGCACCGGATCCCCGGAGAGTTTCTCCTTTATTATGCCATAATCCCTTTCAAGGTCGAAATAGCTGGCCCAGTACCCGTTGAACTCACGCTCATCGGTGCCGTCAAAGAGCACATCGCAGCCTTTTTTGAACACTCTGAGGGTTTTTCCCCCGGCAACACCCCTGTAGCTGCCGTCAGGCATTGCATTCCAGCGAAAGCACTGACCGCACTCGAAGATATGTGCGGGCTGAAAATCCTTCGCATCCTTTAACAGTATTCCGTTGTCCGTCTTGATATAGTGCACGAAATAGCCTCCCTTTGAAATCGCAGGTTACCGGTACCATATTGCAGATAACCGGGGGGCAGGTATCAAGTCTTCCGGCCTAAGCTTTTGCGGCCGGGCGGAACGGTCCCCTTCCGCACGTATCCATGAAACCCCGTGGGAACACGCGAAGTCCCCTATGTCTTGTCAATCGGGCAGTTTCATATCACCCGCCTTAATCCAGCCTCTCTTTCTCATGTATTGCGAAAATACAAAAGTAATAATGGCGGGGGCCGCAATATGCAAAATCAGCATTTTGGCAAAAACCGCCGGCTCCGAGCCCATCGCCGCCACCGTACCGAATTGTCCCACAAGTCCGCTGGTACCCATTCCCGCTCCCAGCGGAATGTTTTCCATTCTAAACATTGTGGTGGCAAAGGGACCGATAACTGCAGAGGCCAGAGTAGGCGGAACCCATATAAGAGGGTTTCTCACAATATTCGGCACCTGAAGCATGGATGTACCCAAGCCCTGGGAAAAAAGACCGCCCCAGCCGTTCTCCCTGTAGCTGGCCACGGCAAAGCCTATCATCTGGGCACTGCAGCCCACCGTAGCGGCTCCGGCGGCAAGCCCCCCCAGCTGCAGCATAATTGCAAGGGCTGCGCTGCTTATGGGCAGTGTAAGAACCATACCCATAATCACCGAAACCAGTATGCCCATCGGGATAGGATGAAGCTCCGTAGCCCACATTATCCATTTACCCAGGCCGGTCATCACCGAAGAAATACCCGGCCCCACAAGCATGCCGGCCAGCACGCCCGTTATTATGGTGACAGCCGGTGTTACCAGTATGTCCACCTTGGTTTCCCTGGATACCATTTTGCCAAACTCCGCCCCGATAACCGCCGCCACGAAAGCGCCCACAGGACCGCCAAGCTGGTTGCCCACCATCCCGGTTATGGTTGATGCAAACATAACCAGGGGCGGAGCCTGCAGTCCATAGGCTACCGCCACCGCTATGGCCGGGCCTGTCATCTGCTGTGCTATTGGGTAAACGGTCTCATATAGAAAGGGTATTTTAAAATTTTCTCCTATTACCTTAAGTATAAGTCCGATGATAAGGGAGGCAAACAATCCCTGGGCCATGGCGCCCAAAGCTTGTACCCCATATCTGTGCAGTGAAATCTCTATATTTTTTCTCTTTAAAAACCCGGCCTTCTCTTCCATTCAAAACCTCTCCCCATCTTATTTTTATTAATCCACAGGCAATGAAATTTATGTGTATATACACCTGTATTGACACATATATAATACCCGCCTTCATGCCAATTGTCAAGAAACAGGTAAATTTTGATCGCGTCAAGTTACTATGGGTTTTTAAAAAATAAACTAATCCCCTGTATCTCTTCCAGTTTAAGCATCCCTTACTGACTTTAGAAACTGTGAAGCCCAAGTCCTTTTGCCGATATTTAAAATAGTTACGTTACCGATGGTTTCATGTGTTGTAGCCAGCTTACGTTTCCCTATAATCTCCCGGTCCACTTTTATTGCCCTTGCTTCATTTACAGTTGCTTTCTTCCTTTTCATAAATAAATCATAAATTCCCCCACCATTTGCTACAAAAACTCTTAATCTGGACATCTGGTCCACTCCTTTTCTGCACCAGCCCAGGGGCCTTGAGCTTAATCTGGAAGACAGGATATGGCTAACATGACCTTCAGCACTACAGCCGGTGTAATCTAACTCATACTGCCTTCTTATGCCTTCCCAGTTGCTTAGTATGTACCCTCTTGCTTCCTGCACAGCTCTCTTCTTTGTAACTGGCTCAGTTGTACTTATGATTGTATTAAAGAGCTCTTTTACACTATTCTTGTCACCGGCATTTATATAATCCCACATAATTGGTGTGGTGTAGCCCATATGCGCTGTAGCTTGCGTTACATACTTTGATAAGTGATAACGGTCCAGTACGTAGATGCTTTCCTTTATCCAGCCTAGTCCATTCTTTATCCAGGGCGCACCATCACCTGATAGGTATATCTTTTCAATACAATCCATATCATAAGCCTTATCTATGTAGTCCAAAACTTCCACCCATAGCTTGTCACTGTTTGCATAAACACCACTGAAATACCTTGCATTCGATAGCTTCCAGCGGTTTTCACCTACTTTCTTCCTGCCCTCATGCACATATACAAGCTTTGGTTCTATTGACCCTCCATCCTGAAGTGCCACATGATCTTCGTCAGCTTCTATGTAGAGTATCTTTACGGATCTTTTATCTTGCTTAATCTCTACTTCATCATTATCTACACTGCCAAGCTCACGTATACTGTTCATTACTGTCTGTGATGTAAGAGTTACTGCTTCAGAAGCTTTTTCTGCGCTTCTGCTGTAGGGCATAAATACTGCTTCTTCTATCAGTTTTGCCTTTAGTGAAGCATCAAGCTTATCATGGGCTTTTATGCCCACAGCTTCATCTGATAGATAGCTGTATTCACCGGTCTTATTATTTTCGTAATATGTTCTCTCATATCTGACTTCTCCAAATATTGTCGTAAGGGTCTTTTTGGCTGCTTTTTCTTTTACTGTCCAGCTCCGTTTCCTGGCCTTACTGTTTTTATACGCTGCATCCAGTGTTTCCAAGGCTTCAGCCACTATTGTTACCCCAACCTCGTCTAACGTTTTCTTTGTGGCAAGGATGAATTCAGAGATGTCTTTTCCTTCTTCTATAAGACTTTTTAGCTCTTCTTCAAAGCTATCACTGATTTTTTGTATCATTTCCTGTATAATTAGTTCCATAAGAGTGTCTCCTTTTGAGTGATTTTGTGGGTCTGTTCAACTTCATGATATCACAGGGGAGATACTCTTATTTTTTTGTTTTCTAATTTTTCCCCAAAGTAATTTTACACTAACGTAAATTTTTTATGCCTCTTACGGACAAAACGGCATTTTTTCTGCCTGTATGAGTATGAATATGCTAATAATACGTTGTTAAATAAACAGATGAGGATTGACGGTAAAAGCTTTGATGTGAAGGTATAAGAAACAGGGTAGGCCCTTTGGCCTACCCTGTTTTCAATATTCAAAGTCCGTTGCTTATGTATCAGGCAACGTTTTTTATTAATACCAGCCCCTGAGTTTCATTGCAGTAGCAACTCTCTTGATTGCAATCATATAGGCAGCGGTTCTCATGTCAACGTTTTTCTCGTTCTTAAGTGCCCATATTTCTTCAAAGGCCTTCTTCATCAATACCGTTTCTTTTTCCTGTACCTCTTCAAAGGTCCAGTAATAATTTTGCAGGTTCTGTACCCACTCGAAGTAGGATACGGTAACTCCACCCGAATTTGCCAGTATATCCGGAATCAGCGGTATACCTCTTTCCTGCAGGATTTTATCCCCTTCTGGGGTAGTAGGTCCGTTTGCGCCCTCAACCACCAGCTTGGCTTTAATTTTGCCTGCTGTTTCGGAGGTTATCTGGTTTTCCATGGCGCAGGGGCACAGAATATCTACGTCCATACCCAGCACATCTTCCCTGGGTAGTTCTTTGGCAGCCCCGGGGAAGCCCTTTATCAGGTTTTTGTTACCCTTCACATATTTAACAAGGGCGGGAACATCAAGCCCGTTTTCATTGTAAAGTGTGCAGGAAACGTCGGAAATGGCAACAACCTTGCCGCCAAACTCATTCAGGTATCTGCAGGTAAAGCTTCCAACGTTGCCAAAGCCCTGTACCGCTATTTTTGCACCTTCATATTCCAATCCTATTTGGGCTGCAGCCGTTTTAGCCATCAGCGCAACGCCATAACCCGTTGCTTCGGTTCTTGCCAGAGAGCCACCAAATTCAACAGGCTTTCCGGTAATAGCGCCCATCTCGGTGTAACCCCTTACCTTGCTTAACTCGTCCACCATCCAGGACATAATCTGGCCGTTGGTGTTCACGTCGGGAGCGGGTATGTCTTTATTATCGCCAACAAGGTTAGATATCGCCCTTATATAGCCTCTGGACAGCCTTTCAATCTCGCCCTGGGACAGCTGGGTAGGATCCACTATAACTCCGCCCTTGCCGCCGCCGTAGGGAAGACCTATAACGCCGCATTTGAAAGTCATCCACATTGACAAAGCCTTTACCTCATCCATTGTAACATCCTGGTGGAATCTCACGCCGCCCTTTGCCGGGCCAATCGCATCGTTGTGCTGTGCCCTGTAACCTATGAAGGTTTTTATCTCGCCATTGTCCATCCTCACAGGTATGCACACTTCCGTCACCCTTATAGGCTGTTTGAGAATTTCATAGACAGCCGGTTCTGTCCCCAGCTTGTCGCATGCCGCTTTAATCTGCTGCTGGGAAATTTCGAAAGGGTTCATAGTCTTTTCTGCCATAATAATATGACCTCCTCATTAATATATATTGTTTAGACCTTAACACACTCCCCCTAAATTAACACATATTAGGGAATTACAAAAAAATATCAAGTATTCTTAGGAAAACCTGCCTATTATCAAATAAGCGGTCCCCTCTAACTTGAATTATAACATATTAAAAAAAATTGTAAACCTTAAAAAATTAATGCAAAATATTAAAAGGAGCTCCCTTCGATTGCCAGGCTTTTAACAACAACGTTTATAGCAAGAACATTCAAAGAGGTCATTGATTCTATTTCATATTTAACAGCTTTCTTAAGCGGCGCCACCACGTCCCTAATAACCAATCCGTATACCAGCGAGGCGTCGATATTGACCACAATTCCGTGGGGATAAACAGCAATATCTACGTTGAATATTTTGTGCAGTCCCTCTATATTTTCTGCGGCGGCCCTTGTTATCTGAACTATTGCCCTTCCGTATATAGTATACTTGCCCATGTAGCTGTAAGTGGGCCGGACCACCGTTTTTTCGTCCACCGTTACGGAATTGTCCCTTTTTTTGGTTAGTATCTTTAAAGTATCCAAAAAGTATCCTGAAAAGTCCTTCTTTACCTCAAGCGTAGGAACCGGAATCACATGCTTACCCTCTTTAAATCTTTGCCTGCAGGCCAGTTCTATTTCCTCTTCAGAAGCGATATCCTTAATATAAATCCTGTTTTGCGCGGCACCTATTTCAAGGGTCTTGGATATTTTGTCCACCATTTTGTCGGAAGTCCCCAGGATCAGTATTTTATCAGGGCTGTGGGCCTCCAGGGACTGGACTACTTCCTTCCGGTGCTGCGGGTCCATAAACAAAGCTCTTCTTACGGCAGCCACCTTGGTATGCTCCTTTTTGGCAGATGCCCCGGCTATGATTTTGTTTCCCTTTATCAGCAGCCCGTCATCTATTATATAATCAATGGAATTGGCCTTTGCCACAATCAAAGCCCTGTAACTTTTTCCTGTCCCGCTTGCTCCAACAAGGGATATGACTTCCATAGACAACCCCCTCCCATCGGAATTCCATATACGGGCTAATTATATGTCTCCTCATCCCTTTGGTTTATCAAATAGGCCAGCACCCTTAAGCTTTCATTCAAATGGACGTTTTCCACAATAACGTCCTCCGGGACATTCAATATGGTAGGAGCAAAGTTCCAGATAGCTTTTATCCCTGAATTAACCAGCCTTTCGGCGGTTTGCTGGGCGGCTTCCCTGGGAGTACAGATAATGCCTACGTTAATGTTTTCACTTTTGATGAAATCTTCCATTTCATCTATGTCCATGATTTTCACCGTTCCGATTCTAATACCGACCAGCCGCGGATTCAAGTCGAACAAACCCTTAAGCACAAAGCCCGACCCCCTGAAACCGCTGTAATTTGATATTGCCTGGCCTAGATTGCCCGCTCCAATTATTACTGCATTGTTCTCCTTATGAATACCCAGTATATCTGCAATCTCATCCCTTAATTCCTTTACGTTGTAGCCATAACCCTGCTGTCCGAAACCGCCGAAGCAGTTTAAATCCTGTCTTACCTGGGAGGCATTAAGTCCTAATCCCCTGCCAAACTCCTTTGAAGAAATCCGGGTTACTCCCTTCTCAACCAACTCGCCCAAATATCTATGGTATTTAGGAAGCCTCCTAATAACAGCCATCGATACGTTGACTTTTTGTTTGTCCATTCTATCACTCCTCTCCGGATATTATACCACGATTGCAACTATTTATTTCCATTATGCTATTGATTATATCAAATTGTTAAATTATTATCAATATGAGCCTGGCAATTTATTCAGTTTCTTTTAGGGCTCCACTTTGTTATAGTATAAGGAAAGGGGACACACCGTTGCTAACGGGTATTCCTTACTACGGAATGTCCCCGATTGATAAGCTTGCAGGTCAGGGACACACCGTTGCATATAAGGTCAGGGGACACACCTTCATAGCTGGTATTCCTTTATGGCCAAGGAATGTCCCCATTAGAATTCCTTTTTACGGAATGTCCCCGATTGATAAGCTTTCGGGTCAGGGGACACACCGCCACCGCCACCATGTCCTTTGTCAGACTAACCACTGTAAAGGGGTGATTAAACTGCCTGTACTATCATGTACTAATCTTATCAAAAGTTATGGTGTGGAATCAATATTAAATAATATTAATTTTTATATACATCCCCGCGACAGGATCGGAGTTGTTGGAAACAACGGAGCGGGCAAGTCTACTCTGTTCAGGATAATCGCAGGGATTGAGCCTCCTGATTCCGGCAGCATAAATGTGATTGGCGGCGCTACCGTAGGTTTTCTCCCGCAGCACCCCGACTTTGAACCCGACGTTAAGGTATGGGAGCATCTTGTAAAAAACTTCGCACATCTTACCCAAATGGAAAACCGGATTAGGGAGCTCGAAATCCTTATGTCCCAGGTAAACGGCCGGGAACTGAAACAGCTTATGAAGGAATATGGAGATATTACCGAAACCTTTGCCCAAAGCGGCGGCTATGAATATAAGAGCCTGATTCGGGGAGCCCTCAGGGGCCTGGGTATACAGGAAAGCCAGTTCCGGATGCCCTTAGGGCTTTTAAGCGGCGGACAGCAGACCAGGGTAGCTTTGGCGGAATTGCTGCTTAGAAAACACCACCTTCTGCTTTTGGATGAACCTACAAACTATCTGGACATAGAAGCCGTGGAATGGCTGGAGGGCTTTTTATCCGAATATGACGGAGCAGTTATGATAATATCCCATGACAGGTACTTTCTGGACAGGGTGTGCACCAGGACCTTTGAGATTAGCGACGCCAACCTGTTTGAATTCCGGGGCAACTACTCGGATTATGTTTATCAAAAACAGGTGATGCTTGAGGTGGAAACCAGACACTATAAAGACCAGCAAAGGGAAATAAAAAGACAGCAGGAAGTCATCCGCAGGCTGAAATCCTATAACAGGCAGAAAACGGTAAAAAGGGCCAACAGCCGGGAGAAGCTTCTTTCGCGTATCCAGCCCCTGGACAAACCCGGGGAGGATACCGGGAAAGTCGATATAAGACTGGATCCGCTTATAAAAAGCGGCAGAAATGTGCTGGCCCTTGAGGATGTTTCGATGGCTTTTTCAAAAAACCATCTATTTGACGGTGTAAACCTTAGGGTTTACCGCGGAGAAATAATAGGCATAATAGGCCCCAACGGAATTGGAAAAACCACGCTGTTTAATATTATATCCGGCAAATTGGAGCCTGCCTCCGGCAAAATTATAAGGGGGCATAATACCAATATTGAATACTACCACCAGCAGCAGGAAAATATAAATCCTGCCAATACGGTGCTGGATGAGGTTTGGGAGCAAAACCCCGACCTAAGCAATACCGCAACCAGGAATCTACTGGCTGCCTTTTTATTCAGCGGGGATGATGTATATAAAAAAATAGACTGCCTCAGCGGCGGTGAAAAAAGCCGGGTAGCCCTTGCAAAGCTTATGCTGTCCCGTTCCAATCTGCTACTGTTGGATGAACCGACAAACCATCTTGACATACAATCAAGGGAAGTGCTGGAGGATGCCCTTATAGACTATACAGGCACTGTGCTGGTGATATCCCATGACAGGTATTTTCTTGACCGGGTTACCACAAAAACCGCACAGTTCACTCCACAGGGTATAACCCTTTATCATGGCAACTACAGCTACTACAAAATGAAAAAACAGCAGCAGGAGGAAGCGGAAAAACAGAAACCGAGGAACACCCAAACCAAAACGGCCCTTAAACAACAGAAGAAAAAGGAAAAGGAAGAAAGGGAGCTCAAAAAGCATGAGAAGGGGAAAATACTAAGACTGGAACAGGAAATAACCCGGTATGAAGAAGAAATACTCCGCCTGGAGCACCGGATGTGTCAGCCGGAAGTATATTCCGACCCGGATGAAATAAGAAAACTTACCACCACTTCGAAGGAACTTAAGGAAAAATTGGAGGAACTTTATAAGCGATGGGAAGAAGCTGTGGAATAGACAGCCGCATAACTAAAGCTCCTGTTTATGTAATGGACAGCCTGCTACCGGCTGTAAAAACGGTTTTCGAATTCATGCTTAATTTTATCCGGGGACAACCCGGCAGATAAAAGGACTATCAGCTTTATCCTGGCTTTCCACGCCGAAAGGTCTTCCCCCAGTATTACTCCCAGGTTTCTAAGATGCTTTTCTCCCCCCTCGTATCCATAGGTGTCGGTCAGAAGCCTGCCCATCGGCACCCTTGAGGTCAGCACAACCGGCAGCCCCGTTTCCAGGGCTTTTTTTATGCCGTCCAGCATCCCGGGAGTCACATGACCTCCCCCCAGAGCCTCTATTACAATCCCCGCCGCACCCTTTTCCATACTGCTGTATATCATACTTGAATCGGCACCTATATAGCTGTTTATTATGTCTACCCTTTTATCGGCAGCAACTGCTGCATATTTGGCCGCCATAACAGGCATTCTGTACCAGATAACCCTGTCATTGTTTATAACGCCAAGCGGCCCGAATTCCAGGCTCTTAAATGTATCTACCCGGGATCTGTGGAATTTCGTGGCCTCCCTGGCGGCAATAATCTCAGACGCAAATACTATGACGACCCCCATACCGTGGGTTCTGTCGTCCGCCGCGGTGAGTATGGCATCCGACAGATTGACCGGCCCGTCCGGGCTGATCAATGAAGGATTTCTCTGGGCGCCTGTTAAAACCACAGATATGTCCCCACGGAAGGTAATATCTATAAAATATGCCGTTTCTTCCATTGTATCGGTACCATGGGTTATAACCACCCCCGAGAAACCTTTGTCTTCCAGTTGCCCGATAAAATTATTAAGCTGTATAAGGTCATCCATGGTTAGATATGAACTGGGAACATTCCTGAACGAAAAAACCTCAACGGCAGCCCTGTCCTTCAGCGAAGGTATTGCAGCCATAAGTTCTTTGCCGTCAAGGACAGGGTTTACGAGCCCCGTATGATTGGCCTTCATGGCAATGGTGCCTCCTGTGGTAACTACAGCAATTTTTTTTATAACAAACGCCCCCCGTTAAGACATTATTTATCGTCAAATCAACCCGGTGGAAGCCGGGTTCATAATTCCATGTTATGCTCTGCCCATTCTTCTCTATTCCCTGGGCATTTTTTCCACGTTCATCCTCGAATTTCTGATATGTTCCACCATAACCCTTTCTCCCGTTTCGATATCCCTGTCCTTAAAGGCCTCAACTATCGACTTGTGTTCCTTGAGCGATTGTTTTGCCCTGCCCGGAGTTTTCAGCGAAGCAAGGCGTATGTTCTCAATATAATACTGGAAATCGCTTAACACCTGCTTTAACGGTCTGCTGTTGGTTGAATTAAATATTATGTCATGGAACTGCGAATTCAACCGGCCTACCTGGTCAAGGTCACCCTTGCCCGTGTAGAACTCCATCAGTTCACATATATCCTCCAGTTCCTTCAGGGCTTCTTTGTCCATTCTTTCAATTGCCCAACGGGCTGCCAGGCCTTCCAGGGACTCCCGTATCGCATATATATCCTCAATGTCCTGTCTGGAAATACCCTCCACAAATACTCCCTTATTGGGAATACATGATACAAGGCCCTCCAGCTCCAGCTGCCTTACAGCTTCCCGCACAGGCGTCCGGCTGACACCCATCTCTTCGGCCAGTTTCAATTCAACAAGACTGTCTCCTTCTTTGTACCTGCCATCCAGAATATCCTGACGAAGCTTATGAAAAATCTTTTCCCGCAGAGAATATCCGCCCCGGCTAACCTCTTTTTTCATGGCTGCATCGATAACCTCCTTTATTATTATTGTATACAGTATAGAAAATAATGTCAATGGAACTCCCTAGATTGTCAACCTTAATAATTTTTATGGTTGACAATCTCCCGTTTTGTACCTATAATTAAAAAGTAAGCCCAACCACCGCACCGGAATTCAAAGGATTATGTCGAAACAACCAACATCGGTTAAGGAGGAATGCATATAATGAAGACCAGGGAAATGATACTGGTATCTATGTTCGCCGCACTTACTGCCATTTTCGCACAGTTTACAATCCCGCTTCCCTTCAGCCCGGTACCTATAACGATGCAGGAACTGGCGGTATGCCTCGCCGCGGCAATACTCGGGAGCCGGCTGGCAGTACTCTCTCAGCTAATATACATAGCAGTCGGAATAATCGGAATGCCCGTTTTCTCCGGGGGCACCTCCGGTCTTGCCCAGTTGATGGGCCCTACCGGGGGCTATATAACAGGTTTTTTGCTCTCTTCCTTCGTCATCGGAAGGATTGTGGAGCAAAGGCCCCTTCCCACGGTACGCAGAACCTTTCTTGCCATGCTGTGCGGCCTGCTTGTAATCTATACCTGCGGCATGCTCCAACTCTCGCTGGTAGCGGGAATAACCCTTAAGGCCGCTTTTATGTCCGGAGTAGTTCCCTTTATAGGCATGGCCATTATTAAGATAGTCCTGGGCGCAACCGTTGCCCGCTCGGTAAGGACAGTTCTGATAAGACAAAACCTCTTATACATGCCGCGTCAAAATATTTAATGTTAACGGCCCTCATGAAATCCGCGGGCCTTTTTTTAGTTGCATAAATTTTATGAAACCACCTGCTATTGTGGATAAGTATTTTACTGTTTCCACACCTTATCCACAATGTCCACATTATTATCCACAAGAATACAAGGGGTCTTAGAAATTTTCAGGAAGGCATGTCCACATTATCCACATATTTCACATATGATTTATTGACATGAACCGTCCAAAAAGGTAAACATAAACCGATTAATTAATAAGAATCAATTTCCATTGATGCCATGGCATTTAACGTGAGAGAGCTTACCAGCCCCCTGCGCAGCCTGTAATAACCGGCACATCCAATCATGGCAGCATTGTCGGTGCAAAGCAGCTTTGAAGGATATATAAGCCGTATGCCCTGTCCGGCACACCGGCTGTCCAACTCCTTACGCAGCCGGCTGTTTGACGCCACTCCGCCTGCAATGGCCACAACCTTGGCTTTGCATTTTTGGGCAGCCATAAGCGTCTTGTTGGCAAGCACCTCCACCACGGCATTTTGAAAACTGGCGGCTATATCGGCTCTGTTTATTTCCTCGTCCCTTTGCCTGCACATATTGAGGTGGTTAAGAACCGCAGTCTTAAGACCGCTGAAACTAAAATCCAAGCTCCCTGCCTCGAGGTAAGTCCTGGGAAAATCCACCGCCTCCGGGTCTCCCTTTTCGGCAAGCCTTTCAACCAGCGGCCCGCCGGGATATCCCAGTTCCAAAGCCCGGGCAACCTTGTCAAAGGCTTCGCCTGCCGCATCATCCCTCGTTCTGCCCAGTATCTGATATTCGCCGTACTCCCTTACATTCACCAGATGGCTGTGACCTCCGGAAGCCACCAGACATACAAAGGGCGGCTCCATAGCCCTGTGTTCAAGATAATTGGCGCAAATATGCCCCTCTATGTGATGAACGCCGGTAAGGGGTACATCCAGGGCAAAGGCCATCGCCTTGGCATACGAAACCCCCACCAGCAGTGCGCCTACCAGACCCGGACCGTGGGTTACTGCTATGGCGTCAATATCCTGCAGCCTGGTGTGTGCCATTTGCAGTGCCTCCTCTATAACATAGTCAATCAGTTCGATATGCTTTCTGGAGGCGATCTCAGGAACCACTCCACCGTACCTTTTATGTATATCCACCTGCGACGAAATGACGTTTGACAGCATCTCCCTGCCGTTGAAAATTACCGCACAGGAAGTTTCATCGCACGAAGTCTCTACTGCCAGGATTTTTGTGTCTTCCCTGCCATCAAATTTATTAAGTTTTTCTGCTGCCCTTTGTATATAACCCATCAGCTTTCTCCTTCTCCAGAAATTCACATATATATTATACACCATGGCGGTAAAAGATAAAAATATCGCACTCTCCGTCGTTCCAGTTTACACAAAACCGGCAGTCCGGGTAATAAATGGTATCAAGATTGTTCAATAAGGATATGCCGAAATTCTGGCTTTCGGCAACAGAGCAGTATTCGGGGCACCTGGAAGCTATATCTTTATGTTTCATACAACCACCTTCCTTAAGCCGTTTGGTATTAGCTTCTGTAGCCGGGAATATAATATACCCCAAACCTCATCAGCCGGGGACTTTCCGCAGCGATATGTCCCTATTGATAAATCAGCAAAAGGAGGGAAGTAATATGGCAAAGCAAAGAAAAACCCTGACCGAAAGGGCCTATGGAACGAATGTGCTGTCTGATGCGGCTCTTTCCAGAATAGAGAGCCTGCAGGGCACAAACCTTATGCCTCAAAACACCGACTTTGAACAGCTGAAAAGTCTGGCAGGTCCCGAAAAAGAAAAAAATTCCTCGCTCCCGGAGGGTGAGGATGATCCGGACGGGAAGTGACATGCTGCCACCCGCAGGGGCAGACAGTCTGATGTCACGGTAAATCAGACCTCAAGCCACATAATAATAGCGTCTTCATTGATATCCGAATAATACCCCTTTCTAATGCCCGCCTTAACGAACCCCAAATCCTCATACAGCTTTAAGGCAATGTGATTGCTTGCCCTTACCTCAAGGGTAAAGCTGTCTATTTTACGGGAAATGCCGTATTCAATCATCCCCCTAATGAGTATTTTGCCTATTCCTTTGCGCCGGTACTCCGGATGCACCGCGAGATTTGTGATATGAGCCTCATTAAGGATAAGCCACATCCCCCCATAGGCTGCCACCCTGCTGTTGTCCCTGACAGTAATGTAATGGGCAAACCTGTTGGCGGTCAGCTCCTGTACAAAGGCCTCCCTTGACCAGGGTATTGTAAAGCTCAGGCTTTCTATTTCCTGTATCTGGTCCAGGTCTTCGATAAGCATTGGCATTATCCGAAGCTCCTTCATTTCTTATCTCTCCTGCAAACCTTTTTATCATATTCCCTCTCGGCCTGGGATTTTCTCAGGTAGAAGGGCACAAACCCGTCACCGCTCCCGCCTTCTCCGCGTTTTAAGGCCTCCATCGCCAGCTCCGCTATCGAAGATGCCCTTTGCCTGTCGGCGTTCCGGGGAGCGAACCGGGCCCGAACTCCCAGTGTGCTTTGAATGAGTTCCCGGTGTACCGGGACCCCATCCCCTAAGAATATCACCATTTCCTCCCTTGCCTTGAGTCCTTCCAGCAGCTCGGACAGGGCCACAGCGCAGTGGGGTTTTAATTTATAGAAATTTCCCTGGTCCCATTTGTATAAAGCCGTATATACCTGGTTTCTCCTGGCATCCATTATGGGACATATTATTCCCTGACAGTAGGGAAGGTTGAAAGCCAAACCGTCAAGGGTAGGAACCCCTATCAGTTTTTTGTTATGGGCATGGGCCAGTCCCTTTGCAGTGGCGCCGCCTATCCTAAGGCCTGTGAAGGAGCCGGGTCCGCTGGATACCGCAATTGCGTCAATTTCCTCTATATTTATCCCGCAGCTTTCCAGCAGTTCCTCAATAATCGGCATAAGCTGCTCCGAATGGGTCTTTTCATGATTAATTATGTACTCGGCCGCCAGCTTTTCCTCATCCATTATGGCAGCGGAAGCCACCATTGAAGAAGTATCAATCGCCAGTATTTTCATTTCTTCTCACCCTTTCCACAAGCGTCCGGTATATTTCTCCCGCCGTCAGTTCTATAAACCTTGCAGATTCGGATTCTGCCAGCCTCGCCAGCCCTATCCTGATGCAGTCCCGGGGCATCAGGTTCTTTGCCCGGGATGCCCATTCGATTACCGATACCCCCTGTCCATATATGAGGTCTTCTCCGCCGATATGATACAGCTCCTCCTCATCCTCCAGACGGTAAAGGTCAAAATGGTACAGCGGAATTGTCCCGGAATACTCGTTGATAAGCGTATAGGTAGGGCTGGTAACATAGCAGTCGATATCCATGCCTTTGGCAATGCCCTGGGTTAATACCGTTTTACCTGCGCCAAGTTCTCCCTCAAGGCATACCACATCGCCGGGCTCTAACAGCTGTCCCAGACGCATTCCAAACTCCAAAGTGTCCCGGGGACAGGTACTGACAAAAGAATATTTCATTCAAGACACACCCCTGAAAACTATTTTTCCGTTTACCAATACATACCGGGTTCTTGTAGTATAACCAAAGGGGTGCCCGTTAAATACCGCTATATCTGCATCCTTCCCGGTTGAGAGGCTTCCTACCCTGTCGTCTACTCCGGCGATTCTCGCCGCATTTATCGTGATGGCCTCAAGGGCTTTGTACTCATCCATACCCTCCTTCACTGCAAGGGCTGCGCATACCGGCAGATACTGTATGGGCACCACCGGATGGTCTGTCATTATGGCTATATCCAATCCCGCCGAGGACAAAATGCCCGGCGTTTTAAAGGTAAGGTCCCTTAGTTCGTACTTTGACCGGGAAGTAAGACCCGGCCCAACTACCACACCCCTACCCTCCTGTACAAGGGTTTCGGTTATCCTGTGGCCCTCGGTGCAGTGCTCTATGGTCATATCCACATCAAACTCCCGGGCTATCCTAAGGGCTGTCAGAATATCGTCCGCCCTGTGGGCATGAGCCTTTAGAGGCAGTTCCTTTTTTAAGACTTTAACAAGCGCTTCCATTTTTACATCCAACTCGGGAGCTTTGTCACCCTTCCCGTCCCTTTCAATCTTCTCCATATACCTTTTTGCCTTCATAAGGGCTTCCCGCAAAAGGGCTGCCGTTGCCATCCGGGTCATTGGGGATGCCTTTTTTTCGTGATACACCCTTTTGGGGTTCTCGCCAAAGGCGCATTTTATCGCAACGGGGTTTTTGATAACCATATCATCCACCCTACTGCCTACGGTTTTTATTGCCGTAAATTCGCCCCCAAGCACATTTGCACTGCCCGGGCCTGTAACCACGGTGGTTACACCGCCGGCAACCGCTTCTCCAAAGGATTTGTCCATGGGGTTTATAGCATCTATAGCCCTTAAATGGGGCGTAATGGGGTCTGTCATTTCATTGCCGTCTTCACCCTCAAAACCTATACCGTCTTCAAACAGGCCAATATGACAGTGGGCATCCACAAAACCCGGCATTACATACATGCCGGCCGCATCAATGACCTGCCCGGCTTTTCCCTCCCACAGCCCGGGGTCCCCCGGCCCCACTTCTTTTATCTTGCCGTTTTCTATAAGAATATATCCCCTTTCAAGGGTTTGCCCGTTCATTGTATAAACCTTACCGTTTTTTATTAATATCATTTTTTATACCTCCGCATAATAAATCCAATCTCCCCTGTTACCTGCAGGGTTAATTTTCCTCCAACCGGTTGTATATATTCCGGCAGCCGGTTTCCTTAATAAAAAATGTGCTTGCCACCGCAATCAGAACCGCTGCCGCACACAGGAACAGGGACTTACTGTGAGCCGCCTGGGAATATACCCTTATTCCGTTTGCCATATCCCCGGTCCAGTTCAGGTCAAGCACATATCCCATAAGGGGCTGTAAGACCGAAGGGCCAAGAAATCCGCCTATATTGAGGGTTCCTATAGCTACCCCGGCAATCTGCGGAGGGTTAACCTCCTTGCCTACCGCCCATGTAATTACAAACCCGGCAGCGGAAAGACCCAGTAAAAAGAGCAGAGGGTAAAGGGCTTCGACCGGCGGTTTCCCTTTATTCCACATTATAAACAAAGTCCATACCAGCAGATTGACTATGCCAAACCCTAATAAGGGACGTTTTCTTCTCCCCATCCTGTCGGATATCGTACCGGCCAAAAAGCTGCCAATCATTAATCCCGCCATCGCAGCCGTAATATATGATGAGGCCGTTGTCTTGTCAAAACCGTAAACATCCATCATGTAGGGTACTCCCCACATACCGTTAAAGGATAAAATAGCCCCGGCAAATCCTGCAAATGCAACAAATCCCGGCCAGGTGTGCCTGTTGGCGGCTACAATCCTGATACCCTCCAGTATTAGGGGCTTTTCAGAAGCAGCTTTAACCTCTTTACCCTCGATGGATGAAATATCCGGCAGTCCGATATCCGCGGGTCTGTTTCTTACAATAAGGTAGTTTAGTAACGAAATAATGATAGAAATAATACCTATCCAAATAAACACTGTTCTCCAGTCAAAGTACGCCACTGCCAGGGCAAGGGGTATTCCTGCCAGAAGGGCTCCCCCGTTGCCTATGAATGCTGTCAGACCCGATATGGTGGCAAATTCGCTTTCTTTGAACCATTCAGACTGAAACTTTAATATCGACACAAATATTACAGATACCCCAAGGCCTACCAGGAATCTTCCTGCGTATCCCATGTTGATGTTTGGCGCCAGACCAAATACAATGGAGCCTATACCGGCCACCAGCGAGCCCGCGGCAACCGTCATCCTCGCCCCCAGTGTATCCGCAAGGACTCCCGAAGGTATCTGCATAACCATGTAAACATAAAAATATACTGCTCCAAGGTTGCCAAGGGCGGCTCCTGTAACGCCGAACTCCGCCATAAGGTTGCCCGCCACCACTCCGGTGGCAATCCTGTGGAAAAATACTATTACATAGGCAGTGCACATGATTCCCCATACCAGCCATCTATACCGGTAGCCTTTCTGTATATTACTGTTATCTGTCAAAGACTCCCCTCCTCCATCGGTTTGAAATCACTGTATATATTCAGCACTTATGTCTGGTTAACCTGCTTCATGGAAAGGGATATTCTGTTCCTGTCGGCATCGACCTCCAGCACTCTTACCTTCACAATATCTCCTACCGAAACCACATCCATGGGATTCCTGATATATCTGTCGCTGATCTCGGATATATGTACAAGCCCGTCCTGATGCACTCCTATATCTACAAAAGCCCCAAAATCTATCACATTGCGCACCGTTCCTGTCAATAACATGCCCGGCCTCAAATCATC
Organism: uncultured Clostridium sp.; assembly: GCA_964625335.1. Taxonomy (GTDB): domain Bacteria; phylum Bacillota; class Clostridia; order Ch29; family Ch29; genus CAZGUG01. The sequence goes on from CAZVBE010000009.1 coordinate 52,761, forward strand.
CAAAGTCATAACTTCCCTTAAAAACACCGGCCCCTGCATATCCTCCCTCGGGTCCCTGCCGGGTTTTATAAGCTCGCCTAATATATCCCTGAGGGTAGGAACGCCAATACCCAGTTCTTCCGCCACCTCGGTCACGTTAATGTTATCCAACGATTTTCTGATACCCCTTACGGCCTCTGCCGTCATTGACTGTATATCATACCCAAGCCCTTTGATAAGCCCTATGGCAGCGGGATAGGATTCCGGGTGGACCGCAGTGGAATCCAGTATATTATCGGGGTTATCCACCCTTAAAAAGCCGGCGCATTGAACAAAGGTCTGCTCTCCCAGCCTCTTCACGCCTAAAAGTTGCTGCCGGTTGGTAAACCCGCCCAGTTCATCCCGTACCGATACGATATTCCCGGCCACCACCGGGCTTATACCCGAAACATACAACAGCAGCGAATAGGATGCCGTATTAAGGTCTACCCCAACGCTGTTGACGCAATCCTCCACCACCGCCCCCAGCGTATCCGAGAGCCTTTTCTGGTTGACGTCATGCTGGTACTGGCCTACCCCTACGTGTTTGGGATCTATTTTAACCAACTCTGCCAGCGGGTCCTGCAGCCTTCTTCCTATGGATATTGCGCCCCTTATAGAAACATTGATATCCGGATACTCCCGGGAGCCCAACTTGGATGCAGAATATACCGAAGCACCGGCTTCATTTACTATAACATACTTAACGTCCCTTTCCAGCCCGCCTATCAGTTCGGATACAAACAGCTCAGACTCCCGGGAGGCTGTTCCGTTGCCTATGGCTATAAGGTCCACCCCGTGCTTTTCAATGAGTCCCTTAAGCGTATCGGTTGCTTTTTGTTTGTCCTGCTGCGGAGGGGTGGGATATACGGTGGCGGTGTCTAATAGCTTTCCTGTGGCATCCACCACTGCGATTTTGCACCCGGTCCTGTAAGCGGGGTCAAAACCCATAACCACTTTACCCTTTACCGGTGCCTGCATAAGCAGATTCTTAAGGTTTACGGCAAACACCTTTATTGCCTGGTTCTCCGCCTTTTCGGTCAGCGTATTTCTAACCTCCCGCTCTATCGAAGGGCCTATCAGCCTTTTATATGCATCCTCCGCCGAATGGATAAGGTATGGTACGGTAATGCTTTTCCTGTTCAATATGAGTTTGTCCAGAATAAGGTTATGTATATCTTCCACCGGTGCTTCGATTTTCACCGAAAGCATTCCCTCGTTTTCACCCCTGTTTATCGCCAAAACCCTATGGGGCACTATCGAAGTGACCGGCTCGGTATAATCATAGTACATCTGGAAATCCGAAACCTCTTTGGTAGTCCCGCCAACCCGCAAAATACCCTTTCCGGCTGTCAGGCTCCTGATGGCTTTCCTTAATTCCGCATTATCCGAAATTGACTCGGCAATTATATCCACAGCCCCTTCCAGGGCCTCCCGGGCTGTATTAACACCCTTTTCTTGGTCTGCATACTCAACGGCAATCTGCTCCATTTCACCTTCCATAAGCTGCTGGGACAGCAATATGTCCGCCAGCGGTGCAAGCCCCTTCTCCCGGGCTGCCATTGCCCTTGTTCTCCTCTTGGGCCGGAAGGGCCTGTATATGTCCTCCACTTCCTGCAGGGTTTTCGAAGCGTTTATCTTTTGCTCAAGCTCTCCTGTCAGCTTGTCCTGCTCCTTAACAAGCCTTATAACCTCTTCTTTCCTGTTTTCCAGGCTCTTAAGATATTTCAGCCTGTCCGCCAGTTCCCTGAGTACGTCATCCGCCAGCCCTCCGGTCATCTCCTTGCGGTAGCGGGCAATAAACGGTATTGTATTCCCCTCGTCTATCAGATTTATTGTATTTTCAACCTGGAAACTTTTCAGGCCAAACTCCTCACACAGTCTTGCAGCAATTTCGCTCATGTACAGCCTCCTTATTCGTTGATTATGCACAAAATATCAGCTCAAAAAAATACTATACGCAGCATTTTCGCATAAGTAGATTTACATGAAGCCAATAAATGCTTGTCTGCAATCTGAAATGCTACACAGTATCTTTTTGAGCCCTTAGATAAGCAAATATAAACCCGTCAAGGTCACCGTCCATAACCCTGTTTACATTTCCCATCTCTGCATTGGTTCTGTGATCCTTTACCATACTGTAGGGATGAAAAACATAGGACCTTATCTGGCTGCCCCAGGCAATCTGGTTGTATTCGCCCTGCAGGTCCTCAATTTTCTCCTTATGCTCCTGCTCCTTCAGTTCTATAAGCTTTGATTTAAGCATCCTCATAGCGGTTTCCCGGTTGCTGTGCTGGGACCTCTCATTCTGGCACTGCACAACTATTCCGGTGGGTATATGGGTTATCCTTATGGCGGAGTCGGTCTTGTTTACATGCTGCCCTCCGGCACCGCTGGATCTGTAGGTGTCAACCCTTAAGTCATCAGGATTTATATTTACTTCCACATCGTCGTCAAGCTCGGGCATTACATCCAGCGAAGCAAAGGAAGTATGCCTTCTGCCTGAAGCATCGAAGGGAGAAATCCTCACAAGCCGGTGAACGCCCTTCTCCGCCTTCAGGTATCCGTAAGCATTTTCACCCTCCACCAATAATGTGGCGCTCTTAATGCCCCCCTCGTCGTCCGCCAGCAGGTCGAGTACCTTAACCTTGTAGCCTTTGTTTTCGGCCCAGCGGGTATACATGCGCATCAGCATCTCGGCCCAGTCCTGGGCTTCCAGGCCTCCCGCCCCCGAATGCAGGGACAGTATTGCATTTTTGCTGTCGTACTTTCCATCCAGAAGAGTTTCTATTTTGAGCTGCTCCAGATGCTCAACAAACCTGACGAAGTTGTCGTGTATTTCAGTTGCCAGCGAAGTATCATTCTCCTCCAGCGAAAGCTCAAGCAGCAGCTTAAGATCGTTAAACTCCTCCGATATGGAATTAAATTTATCTATCCTGGCTTTCAACGACTTTAACCGTACAATAACGGCTGAAGTCTTTTGGTTATCGTTCCAGAAGTCGGGTTCCGCCATCTCGGCCTCCAGTTGGGCCATTCGATGGATAGAGGCATCCACGTCAAAGGGAGACCCTCATTTCCTCAATTTTCTTCTCTAGCTCATCCAACTGCTGACCGTACTGTTCCAATTCCAACACCTTTGTATCACTCCTTATCTTCCGCAGCACTTTTTATATTTTTTGCCGCTGCCACAGGGGCAGGGGTCGTTTCGCCCCACCTTTTTTCCCTCTTTTTTGATCGGCTTGTTCTCTTTTTCTCCGTGGCTGGCCTCCATCGGCCTGGCTACCCTCTCCCTCACCGGTGCTTGCTCCACCTGGACCCGATACAGGTATTTTACCGTATCTTCCTTTATCGAATCTATCATTTCCCGGAACATATCGTAACCTTCCTTCTGATATGCCCTCACCGGATCCTCCTGGCCATAGGCCCTTAAACCTATACCCTGTCTTAACTGGTCCATGTTGTCTATGTTTTCCATCCACTTCATGTCGACAACCCTAAGGAGTATAACCCTCTCAAGTTCTCTCATCTGCTCGCTGCCTATTTTCTCTTCCTTGTCATTATATACCCTAAGGGCAATTTCCATAAGCATACCTTTTAACCCATCCCGGGTCAGGTCTTCCGGGTTGTCCGTTTTCAAACCGCCTGCGGTCAGGAAAAGCTTCCGTGCGTTGTCCTGCAGGCCCTTCAGATCCCATTCCTCAGGATACTGGCTGTTGGAAGTATATATATCCAGCATTGTATCTATTGTGTTTTCTATCATTTCCAAAATCTGTCCCCTGAGGCTTTCTCCCTCCAGCACCTGTCTTCTCTGGGCATATATTACTTCTCTCTGCTTGTTCATAACATCGTCGTATTGCAGCACGTGCTTCCTTATATCAAAGTTACGGGCTTCAACCTTTTTCTGGGCATTTTCTATTGATTTACTAAGGATAGAGTGCTCAATGGGCTGCGAATCATCAAAGCCCAGCCTGTCTATCATGCCCATTATCTTTTCGGAACCAAACAGCCTCATCAGTTCATCTTCCATGGAAATATAGAACTGCGAAGACCCCTGGTCCCCCTGCCTGCCCGACCGGCCCCTCAGCTGGTTGTCTATCCTCCTGCTCTCATGACGTTCAGTGCCTATTACGTGGAGCCCGCCAAACTTCTTCACTCCTTCGCCTAGGACTATGTCGGTACCTCTGCCCGCCATATTGGTGGAAATCGTCACGGTACCCCGTTGCCCCGCCTGCGCAATAACCTGTGCTTCCTTCTCGTGGTATTTGGCGTTTAGTACCTGATGCGTTATTCCCCTTCTTTCAAGCATTTTGCTGAGCAGTTCGGAATTTTCGATGCTGATGGTACCCACAAGTATAGGCTGTCCCATTGAGTGCCTTTGTATAATATCCTCCACCACTGCCCTGAACTTGCCCTCGGTGGACCTGTAAACCACATCCGGCATATCATCCCTTACCATAGGCATGTTGGTGGGTATTTCCACAACATCCATACCGTATATGGCTCTGAATTCTTCCTCTTCGGTTGCGGCTGTACCGGTCATTCCGGCCAGCTTGTTATACATCCTGAAGTAGTTCTGAAAGGTTATGGTGGCCAATGTTTTAGATTCTCTTTCCACCTTAACCCTTTCCTTGGCTTCTATAGCCTGGTGCAGTCCGTCGCTGTAACGCCGCCCCAGCATAAGCCTTCCGGTAAACTCGTCAACAATTATTACCTGGTTATCCTTTACCACATAATCTATATCACGGTTCATAAGCCTGTGGGCTTTCAGCGCCTGGTTTATATGATGGGAAATTTCCATATTTTCAGGGTCGGCCAGGTTCTCAAGGTTGAAATACTGCTCGGCTTTTCTGACGCCGTCCTCGGTTAGCGTGACGGTGCTCGCCTTCTCATCCACAGTAAAATGTTCCTCCGTCCTTAAACCCCTGACAAAACCGTCCACCACCGAATAAAGCTTTGTGGATTTTTCGCCTGCACCCGAAATAATCAGAGGCGTCCTGGCCTCATCTATCAGTATGCTGTCAACCTCGTCTATGATTGCATAGTTTAATTCCCTTTGTACCATCTGATCCTTGTATATAACCATATTGTCCCTCAGATAGTCAAAGCCAAACTCGTTATTTGTGCCATAGGTAATATCCGCGTTATAGGCTTTCTTGCGCTGTTCGAAATCAAGGCCGTGTACTATAAGCCCTACCTCCAGCCCCAGGAATTTGTACACCTCTCCCATCCACTGGCTGTCCCTTGTGGCAAGATAGTCGTTCACGGTGACAATATGCACGCCCTTTCCGGTAAGGGCATTCAAATAGGCAGGCATCGTGGCAACCAGGGTTTTCCCTTCACCGGTTTTCATCTCGGATATCCTGCCCTGGTGCAGTACAATTCCTCCCATAAGCTGTACCGGGAAATGTCTCATTTTTAGTACCCTCGCCGATGCTTCCCTTACCACCGCAAAAGCCTCGGCCAAAAGACCGTCGGGTGTCTCTCCCTGCCCAAGCCTTTCCTTGAACTCATTGGTTTTTTGCTGCAGCTGGCTGTCTGTCAGCCCTTTCATATCATTTTCCAGCGACTCTATTGCCTCTATCGTTCTGCTCAGCTTCTTTATCTCCCGCTCGTTGGCATCGCCGAATAGTTTTGACCAAAAATTAGCCATACGTCTACACCTCGTCTCTAATTCAAACTAAATTTTATCATGAATTAAATCATTACGCAATTCAATGAAATTTAAAACACCCCCTGCCGGAGGTGTTAAATTCTGCTCTTATACTTGAACCTGATCATGCGGCTCTGCCTCATATTCTTTTCCTTCAGCATCGCTTTTTGAATGAACAGGAATATCCCCAGAGAGATTATTGTATCCCCTAAGCTTAGTACCTTTGGCAGTGGGTATGTCGCAGGAAGCACAATTATATCCGCCAGAAAAGAAAGCTTTGTTAAGGGAGTAAGGGGCTGATGTGTGAATAAGCTTCCGGTGGATATCATCCGGGCGTAGCTGCCAAGCCCTGCATTATTCAGACCGTCAATGGATACCGGCATAGCTCCCCCGTTAATGAATACTACCAAAAAATTCAAAAATGAACCGAGAAAAACAAGTCCCATTGCCCGGTGCTCCCTGTTGGAAATAATCCCTGCAAAAAGCACAAGATAGCTTACTATATGAAGATACATACTGTATTGGGCTACCAGATCCATGCCGGCAGACACTGCAAACAGAGTTCCGAATTCAAGAACAAAGGCCAGTATAAATAACCATGCATTGCGAATAGATATCAGGCCCAGCCCCCTGAATTTCCCTCCCCGTATTTTGCCCACTATCAGCGATAATATAAGACCCTCAATCAACACCTTTAAACAACCCCTTATTGAAAATATTATATATTTATACTCATAAAACCGACACAGAGTGAGTAATTATTAGCCAAACAGAGTGACAATTTTTCTGTTCACCGCATCCAGGGTCGCTTTTGCCACCGCTTCCTTTATGTCACCGGTATTTATCGCAGCACCGATAAGGAGCTGCTCCCCGAACTTGTCCAGATATGTAACTGCAACATTAATCACACTGATATTTGCAATGTTAAGGCTTCCCACATCCTCAACAACAAACATATCCTCCGAGTTCACGGCATCCGATACAGCCCTCAGTGCAGCCTCGGCTATGGTCCTGTTTATACTGCTGGTGGTATTGACGCCTTTATGGTATCCTACAAAAACTTCATCCCTGTGGGAAAGCGTTATTTTAACTTCAAAATTCAAATCCTTCCGGGCTACCTCCATCCCTTCATATTTAAAACGCAATTGTTCATTGTCTGTTTTGTCGCTGTCCAGCTGGGCAATGCTTATAACCCTGTGGTCAATGTCCATTGCAAACGAAGCCGATACAGCCGACTGTACATCCCTTGCCAATTGTTTGACGTTTTTTAATTTGTTGGCAAGACAATGTATTTCTGTGACATTACCTTTATCATCAAGTCTGACCCTGGACGAGATAACCCCCTCCACAGCGTTAATTAGCTTCTGTAGCGAATTCTCCGATACTACACGCTTATCGCTCATATTGTTTTCCTCTCTTTGTAGATTTACCCCGTGCAGTTTCAACAGAGCTGCCGGGCTGTTACCGTCGCAGCTGTACGTCATCCGACACACCAATTTTAAAACCGATACTTATTATTTCTACTATTAATGTGAAATTCCTTTTTTTTACCACAATAATAGGCTGCCGGTTTCAAACCTGCAGCCTATTGCTCCTAGTGTTGGTATTGTTGCTTTATGTTAAAATATTGGTTCTATTAACCCGTAATTACCATCCTTTCTTCTATATACTACATTGACCTCATCGGTATCGCCGTTTGAAAAAACAAAGAAACTGTGCCCCAAAAGCTCCATCTGCAGTATTGCCTCCTCAACGGGCATCGGCTTCATTGCAAATCTTTTGGTTTTTACCACCCTGGGCCTTTCCACATCTTCCCTTCCATCCGCTTCTATGTTCTCAAAAATCAGTCTGCTTCCCCTAAACCTTCTTTCAAGTTTGGTTTTATGTTTGTTAATCTGACGTTCCAGCTTATCTACAGCCTTGTCAATGGATGTATACATATCTTCGGTGCACTCCTCGGCCCTGATAAGTACACCGTCAAAGGGAATGGTGACCTCGATTATATGCCGGCTTTTTTCAACGTTCAGCGTAACCTGAGCCTCTGTGTCTTTCTGAAAATACTTGTTCAGTTTGCCTATCTTTCTCTCAATTGTGTCCCTCAAAGCATCGGTTACTTCCATATTCTTCCCGCTAGTAATGATACGCATAAAATCCAGCTCCTCTCCATTCTTATAATGTCTTTTTAGAAGATTCCTGTCAGATCATTGTGTCATTATTTATTTATACTGCGGTATTATATATATTATAATCTATTATTTTATTAATATCCAACAGATGGTAAGCTAAACATTTTTCATGTAAAGATAAAATTCACGAATTTTTATCTTTAAGTGAAGTTTTTTGAGAGCGGTATAATATCCTCTGTGGAAACAAAACATGTGGATAAAGTGGATAAGTCTGTTAATAACCCATAGTTCTGTATTAAATGATGTGTATAACTAATGCCGCAAATGTGGATATATTTTTGTCGAATAATAGCCATTCTCATTACTTTAATGTCTACTTTAACACTTAAATGTAGAATTTTCGGATAAAAAAATTTACAAAAAAACAATACTCCAGACTCTGTCCTGGAGTTAAAAAATATTAGCAAAGTTTATCCGGCTGACCTGGTCTTTGACCCCACACTCGCCTGCTGCAGGTCTCGCTCCGGTTTTTATACCTTCACTACCCCCCGTCTCTGCTGAAGTTTAATAAAGCAGGCAGGACTTACACCTAAACCGCACCATGCTCACCGGCATTTTTGCCGGCTTACGTGGGTCGCTTCGCCTGCGATTGGCATCGACTTTCAACCACAGACCCGGATAAACTTTATTTTATTATAACATATTCGAGTACCAATGAACACATTCCGCCGCCATAATGTAAAATGGGACAAAGAAAAATCCCTTGTCCCACATTTTGTACCGTTTATTTCTTTTTGTCTATGAAGCTTCCGGATGCAGAACTGACGCCGCCATCATACAGGGCTACGCTTTTTTGTCCCTGTCTTACCCTCTTTAGTTTTTCCTTAACCTGTTCCATCGCCATAACTAGTTTTTCGTGATTATCCTTTTCCAGAAGCTGTATGCTTTCAATTGTCTCCACTATTTTGGCGATAATGCCCACAAGGGTTTTTCCCTCTTTACCGTCGTCAATTTCACCGATATCCTTAAGCGTCTTTACCCCGAACCGCTCTTTTAGTTTTTGCAGCTCATCCTGGAAGGCATCATCACACCAGTCTATGTAGTCGATAACCTTCTGCTTCTCCTCAACAATGGGAGCAAGCACCGCAAGGTCGTGGCTGTCAATGGCGGCTTTTTGCCGTTTGGTAAACTGTTCGATCTGTTTTAGTTTATCCAGCTTTTCCTCACTGTATCTTACCAGTTTTGTAAGCTCGGCCATCCCCTATATCCCCCTATTTCCCGTATTTTATCTGTCTGACGCTTACCAGCGCACCTTCCCATGCCTCCCTGAGCCCCTTTACTATACCTAAGGCTCCCTGGAGCTTTGAACACTCCTTTTCAACATTACCCTCCCTGATACTGACAAGAACAAAGTCATAAAGCATATACAACTGATGGGATATGTCCATGTCCATGTCCAATGAAAGCATCAGCTCGTTAACTATATCCTGGGCTTTAAGTAATACTTCGTTAGCCCTTTCATAATTCCTTTGCTCAACATACAAAAGCCCCTGCTTGATAAATTTTTCCAGGCCCTTATACATTAGCACTACCAGCTCTTCGGGGCCGGCAGTGGTTATTGAGTTTTCCTTATAGCTCATGTACGAATTTGGAATCGCCATAAAGCTCCCCCCCTGTCAATCAATTACCCCAGAACGCAAGCTGCTGTGACAGCCACATACTCTGAGTATTCATTTGATCCAACGCCTTCTCCATTGCAGTGAACTGCCGCCAATGCCTGTCCTCAACCTTTAAGAGATAGGCTTCCATGCTTTCTATACGCTTGTCCATGTCCCTTATTCTTTCGCCGAGATAGCTGTTGTCATAAGTTGTGAAGTTAGCGGCGCTGCCGGCCTTTTCGGATAACCGCGTAATACTGCTGTTCACTGAATCGTACAGCCTGACGGCTATCCCCTTTTCACCTTCCGCCTCACCGCTGCTGTTAAACAAGCTCATAACGCCCTCCATGTCATTATTAAGGGCTTCAATCAGCTTCCCTTCGTCTATGGTGAGCCTGCCCATATCCTTATAATTCTTGGTACCTATGCCTATTGCACTTAGCGTGTTATAGGCCGAACCGGTTTCCTTTACATCCTGGTACATAAGCTCTCTCATGCCCGATACGATAGAATTTAAAACGGGATCGTTCCTTAGAAGGCCGCTCCTGGCTTTTTCTTCCCACAGCTCCACTTCCCTGTCGCTCATGGCATCCTTTTGCTCGTCGGTAAGCGGCACATAATCCCTGAGCCTTTCCTCGTACAGCTTGTCGTTTATGGCATCTATTATTTTATTGTATTCCTCCACAAAGTTTTTTACGGCATCAACGGCTCCCTGGGTATCTTTTTGTACATTCATCGTTATTGTATCCGACGTAGTCGACTTCAAGTCATAGCTTATACCGTCTATTGTAAACTTGTTGCTGCTTTTGGTTATAACTACATCATTTAATACAATTTGGGAGTTCTCACCGTAGCTTACATTCTCTTCTATCTGCAGCGCGCCCCCGGAGCCAAACAGGCTGCCCTTTGTATTCTCTATCGAAACCCTGGCGCCTGCACCGTAATCCTTCGACTTTATTATGATTTTATCGGTTATCGAATCGTAGTATGCCTGCACCCCGGCATTGGAATTTTTGTTAATATCGCTGATAATACCGGACATGGTCTTTTCAGAGTCTTCGCCGTCAAAATCATAATAAAACACCTGTCCGTTTATGCTGAATTCTATTTCCCCGCTTTCTCCGTCAAAGGGACTGTATTTAAACTTTTCCGCCATATCCTTAACGGAAGCATTAATATTGACTCTAAAGGAAGCACCGTCATTAAAGCCTAATATCCCGAGGGCGTCGTTTTCACCGCTTTTTAATGTTATCTGCGGCTTGTATTCCCCCGCCGGTTGGAAGGTTAGCCTGTTCATGCCGGTACCATCGGTGATACTTCCGACGGTTATCTGACCCGGTCCAAACGAAGCATCGGCCTGACTTTGGAGTTCCGCTGCCAAAGCTTCAACGGTATAGTCGCCTTCCTCAATCGTTATGTTCCTTTCCACCCCGTCAAGGTTAATCCTGAACTCATTATTCTCCGCACCGACGGATATTGTATCGCTTATATAATCGCTCTCCAGAGCCTTTGAAATGCTGCCGCCGCTTTGGGTTGACGCCTGTGCTGCCAGGTTTTCTACCCTTAGGGTGTAGCTGCCTTCCCGGGCCGCTGCTCCAACGGCTGCATCAACTGCAGAACCGTCGCTCACAGTAATACTGTTTTTCATGAGGGTGGATTGGAGCCTCATATCAAACACCGTATTTCTGAAGCCTAACAGCAGGGAATTAATGCTTCTGAAGTCTTCCCGCTGCCACTGCAGCACCTGCTTGCTCCGGTAGAGTTTGTCGGCTTTCATCCTCTCCGCCCTCATCAAATCGGTGACAAGCTTGTCTATATCCATCCCGGAAGCCAGTCCGCCTATTCTGATCATATTGCTCATACAATTTCACCTCCTCAGCTATACAGCATATCAACAGGAGACATTAAATTTTCCTGTCCACCAAAAGTCCTGCCATCTCCCACATCATTGCCACCATATCAAGTATCTTTTCGGGAGGTATTTCCCTGATGACTTCCTCTGTTTCGTCGTTTATAACCTTGACCATTATTTCCTTTGTACCTTCATGTATCGAGAATTCAAATCTCTTGTCCGCACCCTTCAAAGTTTGATTGGCATGTTCTATGGCTTCAATAAGGTGCTGCTCGCCGATAGACGCCAATTCCCGCTTTAAGTTCCTGTCCGCTCCTTCGTCTGCAATTTTGCTGTCCTTTATTTCTCTGGGCTTCCTATTCTCTCTTATATCAGCATCCGGAAGTCTTGTTGCAGGACGCACTGTGCTTACACTTTCTACTTTCATGACAACACCCCCTCAACTGTATACTGCCAAACCACCTTATATAATATATCGTCATACGGCGAGCCATACTTTAGCATCCTTCAGCCCTGCCCATGTCTCATTCATTCTCCCAGGCATCCAGTTTCTGCATGACCAGGTCATAGGTCCGCATTGATACATCTGGCAGCCCGCCCAGTATTTTTTCAGCTTCCCTGAAACCTTTTTCTATGGCACCCCTCAAAACGCCCATCTTACCTTTGTCACCGCCTGACAGCGCCTTTGCAAACTCCACTATACGGTCACTTACCTTTTCGGCGCTTAGCTCTCCTCCTTCAGCTATAAGGGCCCGGGCCTCTGTGCGCATCTCCCGGGTGACCGGTACCATAGCATCGTCGGTTCCCAGCGCCCGTTTGTATTTAGTTCCCTGTTCCTTAAGCAGCTGCTCCACAAGCTGCCTTAAATGGCTGTACGCCCTCTGGCTTTCTTCTTTGAGTTTCTCTATTTTTTTGGGGTCAACTCCCGGTAAAGGCTTTGTATAGGCAGCCTTCTTTACCTGTCTCCGGGCAGGTATGTATGCATCCTTAACGCCGGCAGCCGCTTTCTTTGCTCCATTGTTTTTTTCTCCGGGATATGGTTTTCCGGTATCACTTCTTATTATCGGATTAACCGGATTTATCTTCATAATTATTCCTCCCCTCAATAACATATCGTACTTGTCCACCATCTATTTTAAGGTTAACCACAGCAACCTTCCCTAAAGCCGGCTGCTGCGGTTACTGAAGTAACGGTTTGAAAAAGCCGGCCTTCGGCCGGCTTTATTAAGCATATCCTCAGATGTTAACCCAGCAGCTGAAGCACGCTCTGGGGCAGCATATTCGCCTGGGCAAGCATCGCGGTAGCAGCCTGCTGCAGGATGTTGTTCTTGGTAAACTCCATCATCTCTGCCGCCATATCCACATCCCTTATCCTGGATTCTGCGGCCTGCAGGTTTTCAGCAGATGCTCCGAGGTTGTTGATGGTGTGCTCCAATCTGTTCTGGTATGCACCTAATGTAGACCTTGTTGCAGATACTGTCTCGATTGCATCATCGATTATTCCGATAGCTGCATTTGCTCCTGTCTGATCCGTAACATCAACGCCTGCCAGAGCAGCAATTTCGGCAGTTCCGCCAGCTGTAATCCTCATGTCGTCGATTGTCAGGGAAACAGCCTGAGAGGCATTAGCACCAATATGTATTTCAAAGCCTCCGCTTCCGGTTACTTCAAACTCAAGACCATCCAATGCATCGTCTGCTATTGAATTGTTAACGTATATGCTGACTGACTCCCCGTTCGGGCCACCGAACGATATTACGCCGGCAGTACCTGCTACAGGAATACCCGAGATTAGAACTGTACCGGATGTACCACCAGTCAGAGTATAAGAATTGTCCGCCTGGGCGGCCAGAGTCCAAGTCTCGGCCGACAGTCCCGAGAATGACATTTTTTCAAAGGCTCCATCGGCTAACAAATCTGATACTGCAGTATCTTTGTTTAATTTTACTGCACCGTCTCCGTTTAACAATTTTGATGTGTTAAACTCCGTTGCACTGGCTATTCTGTCAAGCTCGGTTCTTAATTCATCAACCTCTTTTTGAAGCTCTTCCCTGTCTGCATCAGTATTGGTATCCGTTGCCGACTGCACTGCTAATTCTCTCATTCTTTGAAGTATTGAATGTGTTTCGCTTAATGCACCCTCTGCTGTCTGAATCATAGAGATACCATCTTGCGCATTCCTTTGAGCCTGGCTCAGGCCTCTGATCTGGCTCCTCATTTTTTCGGATATTGCCAGGCCTGCTGCGTCATCACCGGCCCTGTTGATCCTGTAGCCCGATGACAGTTTCTCCAGCGACTTTGCACCCTGTGTCTGGTTAAAGCTTAGCTGGCGGTGCGTGTTCAACGCCATAATGTTGTTATTGATTCTCATAATAATTCCTCCCTGAATTTTATTTTTTCCGGCATCCGTGCCGTTTTTTTCGGAAGGCCTTTGCCCTATACCCGGCCGCGATACAATAGCAAAACCTTTCCTCAATAGTATTATCGTGCTGTCTTTAATTAAACTTTAGCCCTGCTTCGGCTTTTTTTTGTTTTGTATAAGAATATCCAGGTCCTTTATGGAAATTTCCCTGTTTACGACAGCTTCTCTGTTTTCCTGCTGTATAGCCTCGTACACCTCATGCCTGTGTATGCTGACATCTTTGGGTGCGGATATTCCAAGTTTAACCCTGCCATCTTCGACGCCCACAACCTTTATTATAATATCTTCTCCTATGACTATACTCTCATCCTGTTTTCTTGTGAGTATCAGCACGGCTCCGGCCCCCTAACCCGCATCCTGCATGCTGCTTACCACCGGATGTTTAAGATTGTACCTGTCATCCTCCAGCACCGTTTGCATGGCTCTGTTGTTAGTCGTATTTATCACTATCGGCGCCCTCAGGTTTACCGTCATCTTGTTCAAATTATCGGGTATTTTAACCACCGCCAGCACCAGGGCATCCTCCGGCTTTTCAAGCTGCAGCGTCTTTACCACGCTTTCAGGTATGTCGAATTCGTAATCAGCCATTACAAAAAAGGGGTTCATAACCACAAAGGCCAGCTCCGGCCTGTCGGCCGACTGCAGCCATTTAAACACTCCTCCCCCTTCGGGGTTGTCAATCGGGATAAAGTTTTTGCAGTCCTCAAAACCAAAAATACCCGCAGGAAAATACAATACTTCACTCTCACCGTATTCCAGTTCCCCGAAAAATCTTGTTTCAGTTTTCATAATGCTTCCCTCCCGGCTATATGATTGTATCTAATAGTCTGCCTTTGTATTCTATTTCTATATACGGCCTTTGTATCATGTATACTTCTACGCCGGCCCTGCCGGCGTAGATTTCCTGTTTTACTGCAGTGGTCTCCAGCTCTACCTCTCCCATATCCCAGTTTATATCCATACCCCCTGAAAAATTTATTTTAGGCCTGCTTTTGGGCATGGCCATGATTGTAAAATCAGCTGATTTTTGCATGACGCTTTTTGCCAGTACAGGTATTGCCTTTGGGTTTTTATTAACCCTGGCAAGAAAATCTCCTTTCCGGGCTGTGGATGCTGTCGCCCTTTGACCTTTTTGTTTTGACGCTTGCGCCATAGCCTTGGTAAAAACATCCGCCGTTTTGAGCCCGACCTCGCAAAAGCACTGCTTCTGGTCGATGTGTATCTGCATGGGCCGCATATCTGTCTGTATCCTCGGCAGCCTGCTTGTGGTCTTTACAGCAGCCCTTTGACTTTTTATACTAATAATGGCATCAGTAGTATTGATGCCAAGTCTTCCGAAACTTTGGTTTATTTGAAGGCCCATACTCTGTCACCGACCTATCTTAAAAAATCCACAAGAGTAGGCTGAATAATCCTGGATCCTCCTGCAAGAGCAGCCATATACACATTCTCCTCGTTCTTGAGCCGGATGATAACCTCCGCCATATCCACGTCCTCTGTTTTAGACAAAAGGTTGTTGAAATTCAACTTTTCGTCCTCCAGCCGGTTTACCACCAGTTCAACCCTGTTGACCTTTGCGCCGGTCTCGGAAATCATTGTCAAAATATTCTCAATATGGATATCCACATCCTCCAGGAATGCGCCGACTGCTTGGGAATCCCCGGCATTAAGCGAACCTATAAGGATTTCCATATCCGCCAGAAGATCCTTTCCCCCCGGGCTGAATATATCCGTTCCCGTTATGTTTGCCTGTAAAATGTCGCTTACCCCCACCTGGTACATTATTTGACCTGCATCTCCCATATAGTCTAAACCGTTGCCTGCATCAAGCCCAATGGGAGCCTGGTCGGTTATATAGCCTGCAAATATATGTTTTCCCATATAGGTACTATTGCCAAGGGATACCAGCTCATCCCTCATCTGTGCCGCTTCGTCGGCAATCTTCTGGCTGTCCTCGTCGCTCAATATGCCGTTGGCACCCTGAATCATCAGTTCCCTCACCCTTTGAAGCACCTCTTTAATCTGCATAAGGGCTGTTTCGGTGGTATCCAGCCAGGACAAAGCGTCGCCGGCGTTTTTACGAAACTGTTGGTTCTCATTAAGGTCGGCCCTCAGCTTTAGACTGCGGGCAACCCCTACCGGGTCGTCGGAGGGCATCCGAAATTTTTTGCCGCTCGACATCTCGTCATTTGCCTTTTCCAGACGCCGCAGGTTTGAATTAAGGTTTTTCATCATATTGCTTACAAGCATGTTGTTGGTAACTCTCATAATTCCGGATCACTCCCTTATCTGCCTACAAGGCCGGTCCTGTTTACCAGTGTCTCTATCATCTCGTCCATGGCTGTTATTAGCCTTGCCGCCGCATTGTAGCTGTGCTGGAACTTTACCATATTCGCCATTTCCTCGTCTATCGATACTCCCGATGTGGACATCCTCAGCCTTTCAGTCTGGTTTACCAGTACCTCCTGGTTGTCCCTCATCCTTATGGCTTCCTGCCCGTCCACCCCCAGCGTTGAAATCAAAGACTTGGTAAAATCCTCGGGAGTCCCATAGGCCGGAAATACGTTCTGATGCCGCAGCCCCGCCATCTCCAACCCCTTCGAGGCATCCCCCGGTATGGTATCATGGCTTGCCGCCACCGCTATGCAGTTAAGGTCGTTGAATATTTCCTTGGAGATTGTTATGTTCTTGGCGGTTATAAACGGGTCTATAGCCGTTCTTACACCCGATCCGTCCTCGGTGTATGAATCCGCAGTTATATCGTTGGTAAAGAACAGTATCTGCTCTCCTCCCGGCTGGGTATAATCACCGCTTAACCCATAGGCAGACGTATGTATATCGTTAATCGCAGCTGCAAACTCGCCGGCGAATTTGTTAAGCTCTCTCATATAAAAGGGTACGCCCTTATAGGTGCCTGGGGAGCCGTCGCTGTCTCTTATGTCGAGAAGTCCCCGGAGTTCTCCGCCCTTCGGGTTAAAGTCACCGCCGTCGTCCCATAAAATCTCGTAAAGCCCGCCGGCATCAACATCGGGGTTTTTAACGTCTATCATCTCCCCGTTATATTCCTTTCCCCTTTCCGCCAGCACCAGCCGGTTGTAGCTGGTATGGTTCACAAGGAGCCTGCCTCCTATGCTTACACGGAAGTTTCCGTTTGTATCTTCAAAGGTTTTAACGTCAACCACTGAGGACAATCTGTCCACCAATAGTTCCCTTCTGTCCCTCAGGTCGTTTGCATTGGACCCGTCAAGCTCATACCGCATAATCTGACGGTTAAGCTCGCTTATCTGCTGTGCATATGAATTTATTTCCTTAACCTTAGTTTCAACAGCAAAGTTCGCATCGGTCTGTATTTTTTCAAACTGAGTGGCCATGTCGTTCAGGCTGTTTGTAAAAGCAATGGCTGTCTGACGCACCAGGGCTCTTACCGTAAGGTCCCCGGCCTTCTCCCCGTTGCTAAGCTCCTGCATGGCTGTGAATAACTTGTCTATTACTGTGTTTAACCCGGCGTCCGAAGGTTCGTTGAACACCATTTCTATCTCTGTTAGCAGCTGGCTTTTGGCGCTCCATTCACCCAGCATCGAGCTCTCGCCCCAGAACTTCACATCCAAAAAACCGTTCCTTAAACGTTCAATCTGCTGAACCTCAACGCCGCTGCCCAGCATACCCCTGCCGCCCAGCACCTCCATAGGCCTTGTTGTTTCCAGAACCGCCCTCTGCCTTGAATAGCCTTCGGTGTTTACATTGGCGATATTGTGCCCGGTAACATCAAGTGCTCTCTGCTGCGCATAAAGGCCCTTTATTACAATGTTCAGCCCCGTAAAGGAACTCATGCCAATCACTCCTGCCTACACTTTTTTATCAAAAAAGCTTGCTCCCCCGCCCTTACCCTTTTTATCCTTTTTATCGTTGTAAGTCAACTCGGAGGAAGTGCCCGAAATAAGGTTTATAGAAAAATCTATATATTCCAGAGACTTCTCTATAAGATGGCTGTTGAGGTCGTTCACTTCCTTAAGCTCCTTAAGGGTTAAAGCTATCTCATCCCTGTAATTGGTAAATCTGTCCCTCAGCTCTTCCCCTGTTTTCTCAATAACCAACGTAAAGTTAAGCTGCTCGGGTTGTATATCCAAGTTCCCGGCCAATTCATTCACAATCTCTTCCCTTTGCTGCTCAAGGCGGCCTGCGTTCATCACCATCTTGTGTTCAACCCCGGTCAACTGTTCCAGGGTCGCAACCTTTCCTTCCACAATGGTATCCGTCTTATGCCTTGACAGATCCAGGATATCCCTGTAGAGCCTGCCTTCCTCCTCAAGAATATCTATCAATTTTTCCCACAAAGCTTCCATATCCCTCATCCCCAAAGAATTTAATTGTTTAAACCTTTTTGTCAAAAAACAGGCTGTCTATTATCCTTTCCGCAACCTCTTCTGCGTTTACATTGTACTCCCCGGCAGTTATCTTTGCTTTAAGCTGCTTTACCTTGTCCTGTCTGACATCGGTTGTCTCGTTTAATGCCCTTAGTGCAACCTGGAAATCCCGGGCCTCTGCGGACAGCTCAATTTTATCCACTCCTGATGTCCCCTTAACAACGGAAGTCTTTTCTGTCCGGGCAGGCTGTGCCCCCTGCTTCTTATAGATCCCGAGTATCTTTTCCAGGCCGCCGCCATTAATTTTCATAGCACATCACCCCATTTCCACTACTTCATAGAATATATCGTCAATATTTCCTGATAGATTAATATTTTTTTCTCCTGTATGCCGTATACATCTGGTTCTTTTCACGGCTGCTCTGTATGTCCGGTCTCGTTAGTCCCCTCTTAAACTGGCTTTCCATGGAATACGCACATTCTTTGCAATACCTGCCGGTGGTTATGGGCCTTCCACACCTTTCGCATCCGAGTACCATATTGGGATTATCACTGCCTAATTCCAGTTTGCCTTCCCGGAGAAACTGCAGTATTTTTTCAACAGGAACGTCAAGGGCCTCGGATACTTCAACGGTGTTGCACCTCTGATGCTTTTCAATATATTCCTTCACCAACCTGTAAGTCTCCTCATCCTGCCCGACACAGGCACTGCATATTGAAACCCCGTTGTATACGAATAATTTTCCGCACCTTTTGCAATTACGAAAATCTCCCATCCATATTCCTCCTCTTTTATATATCTCTGCCGGAGGACAGCGTAAATACATACACTTTATCTGCCCCTTTTTCCTTTAATGCTTTTGAGCACTGATTGACAGTCGTACCTGTAGTATATATATCGTCAATCAGAAGGATATTCTTAAGAGCCAATTCCTGTTTGTTTTTAAGTTCAAAGGCGCCCTCCAAGGCCTTGGCCCTTTGAATCCGCGTTAAACCGCTGAGGGGAGGAGTGTTTTTTTGCCGCACCAAAATATCCATCACAGCCTTTCCCTTTAGCTCCCGGGCAATGGTTTTGGCCAGCAGACGGGACTGGTTATATCCTCTGAGCCTTTGCTTCCCCGGGTGCAGCGGTACCGGTACTATAATATCAACGACCCTGTCCAGCCCTATTTCTCTTATCCTGTCCGCCATCATCCTTCCGAAGGGGCGGGCAAGGCAGGACCTTCCGGTATATTTGAAAAAATATATGCTTTCCTTTGCCCTGTCATCGTATACGCAAAGGGAATAGGCCCTGTCAAAAAAATGGGAAAAACTGCGGCAGTCGCTGCACAGACCGCCGCCTGCAAGGTACTTGCCGCAGTTTTTGCAGCTGCGGCTTCCTATAAAAGTAATGCTCTGGCTGCAGCTTTGGCATACCCCGTACCTGTGCTGCCCGCGGATTTTCCCGCCGCACAGGTAGCAGTTTATGCCCTCGGGATAAAGGAGGTCTAAAAAGCCCTCCCAAATGTCCTTCAGCAGAACCTTCATTCCGCCATCCCCCTCCTACAGCCCCGAAAGTATCTCCCTCATCCTCCTGTCAAGGGCCGAATACCTTTTGGTTATCCTATTGTTATCCACCATTCTGCGCAGGTACTTTTCCCCGCCCACCAGTATCACCAGCTGTCTTGCCCTGCTCACTGCCGTGTATAGCAAATTCCTGGTAACCAGCATAGGCGGGCCCCAGAACACCGGCATCACCATTACCGGGAATTCACTGCCCTGGCTCTTATGAACGGTAACAGCATAGGCCGGTTCCAGTTCATCCAGCTGGTTGAACCGGTAGCACACCCTTCTGTCATCGTCAAATACGACCACCAGTTCCTGTTCCTCTTCATCAATGCTCTCAATTATGCCAAGGTCACCGTTAAACACCCCTTCCCCTTCGGCCGCGGTTCCATCGGTGGCCTCCCACTTGAGGGTGTAATTGTTCTTAACCTGCATAATCCTGTCCCCCACCCGCAGCAGGGTATTTCCCGATTCCCTTTCTCCCTTGCCAGGAGCGGGAGGGTTGAGGCTCTCCCTTATCCTTACGTTAAGGTTGTCCACACCTATAGCACCCTTTCTCATCGGGGAAAGGACCTGAATGTCGGTCATCGGGTTATACCCGTTATACCGGGGCAAACGGTTTTTACACAAATCTATTATGGTATCAACCGCCTGCTGCATGTCCCTTGTCTCAATGAAAAAGAAGTCTCCGTCCCTGGAGTTGGCAACCGGATACTTTCCCTCATTAATCCTGTGGGCGTTTACCACTATGGAGCTTTCGCTCCCCTGTCGGAATATTTTCTTAAGCCTTACCACCCTTACTACACCGCTGCATATTATATCCTTAAGCACATTGCCCGGTCCCACCGACGGGAGCTGGTCCACATCCCCAACCATGACCAGCCGGGTCCCAGGCTCCACCGCCTTAAGCAGATTATGCATAAGCAGTATGTCAACCATTGAAACTTCGTCTATTATAAGCAGATTACAGTCCAGGGGATTGTCCTCATTCCTGCCGAAACCCGACCCATGTCCGTTTTCCTGATACGAAAACTCAAGCATCCGGTGGATGGTACTCGCTTGTCTGCCACAGGCCTGGGCCATACGTTTTGCCGCCCGGCCGGTGGGGGCCGCCAGCGCAATTTTGAGACCCTTCCCTTCAAACAAATCAATTACAGCCTTAATGATTGTAGTCTTGCCGGTACCCGGCCCCCCGGTGACCACTACTACTCCGTTATTTACAGACTGGGCCACCGCTTCCTTCTGGGCCTCATCCAGTACAATTCCATGCTTTGTCTCATATCCGGCAATTTCGCCTTCAAAATCCATTTCAAAGGTACCATAGTCCATCAAAGACAGCCCGGCAAGCTTGGCCGCCACCGAGGTCTCGGCATAATAAAAGGGCATATAGTATACAACCTGGTCATCGGCCCCCTGCTCAAGCTTCACCTGTCCTGAAATGGCCAGCGAGGCTATTGCATCCTCCACCTGCGACTGTTCCACACCCAAAAGCTCTGCTGCCCGCCCTGCCAGCAGAGCTTTTGGCGCATATACATGCCCGGCGCCGGCAAATTCAGTAAGCACAAATTTAGTCCCGGCAATAACCCTTCCGGTTGAATTGTGCTCCATACCCATGCTCATTGCAATCCTGTCCGCCCTTTTAAAGCCTATTCCCTCTACGTCATCCACCAGCCTGTACGGATTTTGCCTGATAAGCTTTATTGTTTCTTCCCTGTATTTTTTATATATTTTCAGTGCGAAGGCTGTGCTGATATCATAGGTCTGCAGGAACATCAACACCTCGCGGAGGCCCCTTTGTTCTTCAAAGGCTTCGGCTATTCTCTGCGCCTTTTTCTCCCCTATGCCCTCCACCCGGGTAAGCTGCCCGGGATTATACTGGATGATATCCAGGCTGTCTTTGCCCAGAACATCCACTATCTTTTTCGCCGTTTTTGGCCCGATACCGGGTATCAGGCCTGAAGCCAGGTATTTTTCAATACCCTCCAGGGTTGACGGGGTTATGCTGGAATAATCGGAAACCTGTACCTGTTCCCCGTAAACCGGATGGTATATCCATTCCCCTCTTATTTTCAGGTTTTCACCTTCCCTTGCAAGGGGCAGAAAGCCTACCAGGGTTATTCTGTCGCCTTCGCAGTCAAATCTTATAATGGAATACCCGTTTTCCTCATTTCTGAATACTATACCCGCTACAGTGCCCTCCAACTCAAGCATATACTTTACCTCCCGACGCTTTGCTACATCAAGATTATATCACAGTTTTTCCCTTAATTCCCTTATTTCCTTAAGCAGCATTGCTATGTCCGACTTGGTGGCCGGATAGTTCAGGTAATCCACAGCATTGTTTGTGTTTAGCTCTGAAGCCCCGTTTATCCTCTGGTATAAAAAATGGCAGTTCCTTAAATGCTGGTTGACGTTTTTGATACTGTGCATACATTTTAAAGCTCTGCCATCCTTAAGTATTACCAGTGAATGCGTCCTCCCGGCCTCGGTTACATCCCTGACAGCCAAATAGTTAATATAGCCCCTGCAGGAATCGTTCTTTGAAATGACTTCCCTCATTTTTAACGGCATCAATATTGTATCTGGATTGATAGGCAGGGGAACAGCCCGTCTGCAGCCCAGTATTTCAGCATATTTCTTCCTTGAAGCCCCAAGGTCGACAGCATATTCTCTGGCGGTATTCTTAAGAACCGTTTTTATTGTCCGGGGAATTACTACCGGTTCTTCGTCAAGGTATATCACCTCTGTGACATTACCCATACTGCTGTGGTAACAGGGAACAAGGGCAGCCATTGCCTTTTGTGCAGGAATGTCCAATTTGCCCAATCCACCAGCCTCCTTTACACGCATCGTATGATGACCTGCAGGACCCCGCCGATGCATGTTAGACTTTATCCTTTGTCAAAACATTATAAGCGCTGTTTTGGCGTTTGGTGATAACCGGGCTTCAAGGGACGGGGACACACCGCAGTATGTCCCCGATTGACAGTTCTATGGGTCTGCGGGTTTGCACAGGTAATAATGCGACATGGCACGTCTTTCTTATACCGCATTTTCCCTATCCTTCTATCGGTATTTCAGTTATTTCTGTCGCCACAATCCTGGCGCCGGTTATTGCAACCAAATCCCCGCCGCCGGTAGTAAATATCCCACGGCCCAGTATAGCGTTCATGGCAGATTGTACTTCCTGCTGGGTAACGTCCTCCCGGACATTATCCACCGAAACAGTCGACCTTCTTCCGGCTGCATTGGAGAATACCATTTCCAGCCTTCTGGCCATTTCGTCACCTCCCTTCCGTAATATCGGGTTGTCTGGATGCTTTCCACAATGTCCTAGACGTTAACCAGTTCTGCCTCACTTATCCTGCTGACGGATACCAGTGAATAGTCCTGCAGTCCCGACAGTACCACCGCAATATCATAGACATCCTGGTCGTCGGCTTCGGGCTTAACCCCCGAATAGGTCCTTGTGGAATACCTTGGGTTCCCTTGTTCGTCCTGCCCAACTTCAAACCTGAGCCTTAATCTGGAATCCACCTGCTGTACCTGTAATGGCATATTCTCACCACCTTTCAATGTAATTCTAACCGGTGTACATAATATGGGTAAAACTACCTTCAGTTCCTCTAGGGTTGAAACCGGCTTTCAACAAAGTCCCTATAACTAAAAATAACACCGGATTATGCCCGTAACGGCTAATAACCCGGTGTTAAAAAATCTATTCCTTATGTTTAATTATATTCGTAAAGCCTGGCTTTTTAATGCCTGCACCTTGTCCAGCCGCTCCCAGGAAAGGTCTATGTCTGTCCTGCCAAAATGCCCGTAAGCCGCCACCTGTCTGTAGACCGGTCTCCTCAAATCAAGGTCCCTTATTATCGCTGCCGGACGCAGGTCAAAATTCGCGTTGATAAGCTTTATTATGTCATCCTCCGCAATCTTGGATGTACCAAAGGTGTCCGCCATTATGGATACCGGCTTTGCTACGCCTATTGCATAGGCCAGCTGTACTTCGCACTTTTCGGCAAGCCCCGCAGCTACTATGTTTTTGGCCACGTATCTGGCTGCATAGGAAGCGGAACGGTCAACCTTGGTTGGATCCTTACCCGAAAAGGCCCCGCCGCCATGGCGGGCATAACCGCCATAGGTATCCACTATTATCTTTCTGCCCGTCAACCCCGAATCCCCCTGGGGACCTCCTACCACAAACCTGCCCGTCGGGTTTATATAATACCTGGTGTTTTTATCCAGCAATTCCTCCGGAACAACCTTTTTTATGACATGCTCTGTCAAACCATCCCTTATTGTCTGTCCGTCGGCCTTGGGGTGATGCTGGGTGGAAATAACTATTGTATCAACCCGTACCGGCTTGTCCCCTTCATATTCGACGGTTACCTGGGACTTGCCGTCCGGCCTGATATAGGGCAGTAACTTGGAT
The DNA here is from genome assembly GCA_964625335.1 of uncultured Clostridium sp. Classification (GTDB taxonomy): domain Bacteria; phylum Bacillota; class Clostridia; order Ch29; family Ch29; genus CAZGUG01. The sequence goes on from CAZVBE010000009.1 coordinate 76,831, forward strand.
TTTCTTACCTCAGCCAGCCTTCTGGTTAAGCCGTGGGCCAAATATATGGGAAGCGGCATATATGTGTCGGTTTCGTTACAGGCAAATCCGAACATCATACCCTGGTCCCCTGCGCCCGTTGTATCTATATGGTTGCCGGTATCGCCCTGCTTTGCCTCAAGGGCCTTGTCAACACCCAAAGCTATATCGGGAGACTGCTCATCTATTGATGTCATCACTGCGCATGTATCACCGTCAAATCCGTACTTGGCCCTTGTATACCCAATCTCTTTAACGGTCTGCCTGACAATGCTGGGTATATCCACATAACACTCGGTACTAATCTCCCCCATAACCATAACAAGGCCGGTGGTCACCGCGGTTTCACAGGCGACCCTTGCATAGGGATCCTTGGTTAGTATTGCATCCAGCACAGCATCTGATATTTGGTCGCATATCTTGTCCGGATGTCCCTCGGTAACCGATTCCGAAGTAAACAGCTTTCTGGCCATTATTGTACCCTCCTTAGTGCTGTAAAATAAAAAGCCCCCTTATGTATAAGGAGGTTATTATACCACCTTATCTTACAGAATATAAAATCCTGTGGGAATTGGCACCATAGCTCAAATACGCCGGTTGCCGGGTTTCATAGGGCCCTTGTCCCTCCACCTCTCTTGATAAGGTTATCTATTAAATTTTCCAATTACAAATACTATCACAGCATTACCCATATGTCAATTATATTGCTCCTATAATACTATGGCTTATAAGCAGAATAATAATGCCGGCCACCGCATTGCCAAAGAATATAACCGGCAGTGCGTGCAAAAGCCTTATATTAAGCAGGGCGGCTGCCAGGCTGCCGCTCCACACTCCTGTGGAGGGCACAGGTATTGCAACGAAAATAAAAAGCCCCAGTCGGTAGTATTTTTTTATATTATGGGACTTATTTATAGTATTATCAACAATTCTTTCGGTTATGTGGCGAAAAAGACCCGTCCTTTTCACGAAGTTAAAAAAGGGCCTGAACACCAGGAGTATTACCGGTGACGGCAAAGTGCTGCCGATAAGGGCCAGGATATAGGTATGAACAGGATTAAGCCCCAGGGATAATCCCATGGGTATTGCTCCCCTTAGCTCAACATAGGGGAGCATTGACACATATAATACCGACCATTCATTTCCTATAAATTCAATGATAGAATTGAAAAAACTTCCCACAGTCCGCCAACCCCCTGCATTTAAATAACATAAAAATTATACACTAATTATCACTATATGTAAAAGCCGCATACTCCCGCGGAAACGGCCCGGCCACCGACCTTAACACAAAAAACGGCGTAATTGCTACGCCGTTTTTCTTGGTGGAGGGAGATGGATTTGAACCATCGAAGTCACTGACAACAGATTTACAGTCTGCCCCCTTTGGCCACTTGGGTATCCCTCCATAATGGAGCTGGTGATGGGACTCGAACCCGCAACCTGCTGATTACAAGTCAGCTGCT